>JBNMHZ010000019.1:0-58837 GCA_050873025.1 Faecalibacterium sp.
TCAACTGCTTCATGCCCTGACTCTTGGCGGAGGGGTTATCGCCGCCGTAGCCTTCCATAAGGTTCACGGCACCCCACACGCCCAGACCGGCACCCAGTGCCACGACCAGAGTTTTCAGAACGTCCACTGCGCTGTTGAAAAATTCCATAGTTTTGATCTCCTTTGTTTTGAAAAAAGTGACCCTGCACACACCTGAAATCCGTCTACAAAAAGCCGAAAACCACGGCGAAGGCTGATTTTCCGGTGTACCCGTTGGGTCGATGGGCAAAAAAATAACCGCGCGTCTTGTCAGGCGGGCGGGAGTGAATCGGCATCCACCATGATGAAGGTATCGTCCGGGTGGATTTTTTCTTTTCGGTTCAAGAACTTCTCGATATCAAGAGCGTTCTTGGGGTCATAATCGGATGTGTATTTGTAGTTCGGGTGCTGCGTCAAGTCGTACTTGTCCGAGAGAAAGGGCCGCACACCGCGCAGCTGTAGGATGCACTTGCCACCATCCAGCACGGCGATTTCATCGCGGCTCAATAACTCATGACCAAGTTTCTGGTAATTTGTACCGTAGGACGGTGAGTTTCCTCTGGTATCAGAATTGTTGTAGCTGTCGATCGTTTCTTTCCCTAGTGCCTCGGATAATTCTTTCAGGGTAGTAGGCTCGCTGCCGCCCAAGAAAATCTGCGAATCCATGTTGCCGACAATGGTGTCGGCATTATCTTTATAGATGGCTTTCAGCTGGCTGTGGGTCTGCAGGACAAGACAGGCGGAAATCTCACGGCTGCGGATGGTGGCCACCAGCTTTTCCAACTGCGGAATCTGACCGATGTTGGCACACTCATCAATCAGGCACCGCACATGGACGGGAAGTTTTCCGCCGTACACATCATCAGCTTTGTCGCACAGCAGGTTGAAAAGCTGAGTGTAGATCATGCTGATAAGAAAATTGAACGTGCTGTCGGTATCCGACATGATCAGGAACAGTGCCGTTTTCCGGTCGCCCAGCTTGTCCAGCTCCAGTTCATCGTACATGGTGGCATCCCGGACTTCCTGAATGTCGAAGGGAGCGAGCCGGGCACCGCAGGAAATAAGTATCGACTTAGCCGTTTTGCCGGCAGCTAATTTATAGAGTTTGTACTGGCGCACTGCAAAAGAATTGGGCTTTTTCTTGCCCAAATCTTCAAAAAGCAGATCAACCGGATTCTGATAGGTTTCATCATCCTCGGACACCTGCATGGTATTCAACATTTCCAACAGAGTAGCGAAGTTTTGCTCTTCGACCGGGGCTTCATAATGGAGGTATGCGATAAGCGAAACGAGAAGAAGCCGTTCCACTTTGTCCCAGAATGGGTCGCCGCCCTGCCCCTCACCCTTGGTGTTGGTCATCAGTGCGGTGACGAGTTTCAGAACATCCTTTTCGCTATGAATGTACGCCATGGGGTTATAGTGCATACTCTTGGAAAAGTTGATCGTGTTGAAAAATTTCAGCTTGTAGCCGTACTTCAGCAGGGCTTTTCCACATTCTACGCCGATACTACCTTTCGGATCAGTGACCACGAATGATACCGGAAAATCCTTGGAGCTGCATTGCAGCAGATTCGGCTTCAGGACAAAGCGTGTTTTACCACTGCCAGAACCGCCGACCACCAGTACATTTTTGTTTCGAGCATTTTTCGGGTCGGCAGGGCGGTTGCTCATCATTAGACGTTCTGTTTTCGTTAGGATGATGTTGTCCTCGAATTTTGGAGCCATGAACGGTTCAATGTCCTTGGCATTGCCCCACCGGGCAGAGCCATACTCCATGCCATGCCGGTATTTCTTGGCATTTTTGCTTTTCAGGTAGACCGCCAACCGCATCCCGGCACCGCAGCACAGACCAATAACAAGGTCAAACGGGTGCAGACTGGGCAGCGGATTTGCAAATGCAGCCGGGAGTGTAGCCATCAGCGATACGATTTTATCGCCCAGTTCTTTGCCCTCGGCCAGCCGCCATGCCTCGCCCAGATTGGTGGCCAATAAGCCGATCACCACATAGGGCAGATAGAGGGCCAGCAGCTTGGAAAGATTCTTTTTCTTCATAGGCCACGCTCCTCCTGCTTGTACCGTACCTTGTCCGGTAGGTTTGCGATGGTCTGCGCCAGATCGTGCAGCTTTGCCAGAACAGAGGGACGCTTGGTTTTATCCAGCACCGATGCTGAATATTCCTTGAAAGCTGCACTCAAGGCATCCGTATCCTGCGCCTTGAAGTAGATCATATAGCGAGGCGGCGTGCAGGACAGGTCTTTCTGGATGGCATAGTCGATGTGGTACCGTTTGGCGTAGCGGTCGAAGTCCTTGATACCTGTTTTCTGAATCTCTACATTGGTCACACCACGATTCTGCCGCACCAGCCGCTTCATGGACTGCTTTCCTTGTGAAGCGTGTTTGCCGTACTGCCGCAGCAGAAATTGCATCCCCCGCAGCAGGGTACGAGCAGACAGCTTGGTGGTCGAGATTGCGAAGTTGACCGTCTTATGCTCGATTTCTTCCTGCATTGCTGCCACCTCCTCCACAGCAAGTCGATTTAGCGGTCATGTTCCACTGGAGGCTTGCTCGCTTCCTTTTCCGTGTCAGACTGAACTGCTTCATCCGGTACCGGAATAATCATCATCCGATGCCCCAGCGGAATAAAGGCTTCGGGCTGGTGGAAGTGCTCTTCGTACTTCTGTGCCAGTTCCGGGGAGAGCGATGCAAAGTCCTCATCGCCCAGACCGACCACCAGAAAAGTACCGGCAACCACGTCATAACTTTGACCGCTCTCATCCCGCAGGGCACGGTTCAGCGGCAGTCCCATCAGCTTACCCTCATCGTTGTAGACGATGGCGACCGGGTCTTCAAAAGGATAACTTGCAGCAATCGGGCCATCGACCGCCTGCTGCAAGGCTTTCAGGTCGTTATCGATCACGACCTGCTTCGGATACTGCCCCGGTGCAATCTCCAGAACCGTCAGCGTATTCTTTTCCTGTTCCATTCGCTTCCTCCTCAAATTTGATGGTGATCTCCTGCCCGGCGTGTGCAGCGTTCATCAGGGCAGCGATGAAAAATCCGCAGAGGGCACCGGCTTCAAAGAGCATAAATCCCGTGATAAATTGCATCAGACATCCTCCGAAAGCTCCACGCCGATATACCGCTTTCCGTTCTTATCATAGAAAAACAGGTGCGCCAGAAGCCAGTCATCCAAGTCCAGCTTTTCATAAAGGCTCGGCAGGATCAGAAAGTGATCGTTGTCTTTCCGGCAGAGAAAAGCGGTATCTTCCAGAATCCGCTTTCCTTTGACCTTGAGAATCTGCTCCGGCTGGTAGCGAATCTGAAAATCCGTGTAGGGAATATCGAAAGATTCGTAAGTCCCCTCAAAATACGGATACTTCCTTTGCACTGCGGCATCAAAAGGCACATAGTGGATGCCGTCTGCGGCACTGATGGTCAAAACTTCCGGGCCACACTCCAAACTGTGTATGCCAGCTTTGATAAGTTCATCAATGACTTCACCATCGGACAGTCCCGGATACATACTCTGGAAAAATTCCTCTCTTGTTGACATGGCAGCACCTCAGTCAATGCAGATGCAGACCATTTTCTCGCGGCCAGCCATCAGAGGAACGCTGTTCTCGGCCAGATAGCACTGAATCAAGTACAGATCGCTGGTGGTGAGAGCAGTAAAGTTGCCATCGGTGTCATAACGGACAAAGACAACGGCACCGGAAAGATAACGCTTGCCAGCCAGCGTAATGATCTGACGAGGATCATAGCAGAGGGCCAGCGGTACATCCTCGCTGATGCTGTAGCAGGAATCCGCTTCATCGAAGCACGGCAGATAGCTGCGGACGCTTGCCAGCGGAGTGATGGTCAGTTCGATCTCCGGGGCGACCACGGCGGCGTAAACTTCTTCATCGCCAAGCTGACGTTCCAGTACATCGCTCATCTTGTTGAAGAAGTCGGTCACAGCACTGTCCATGTGGCTAATCTGCTGGCTCATGATGTCGATGGACTTTGCGGTCTTGAAATCAACGGTAGTGTTCATAGTGATTTTCCTCCAAATTTTTGCAAAAAAGAAAGACCCGGTGGATCTTACGTTCAAAAAATGTATGTCAGCGTTCGTTCTGACGCTGTTGCTTGCGCTGCCATTGCTCCAGCAGCTTGATAATGGTTTCTTCCATTTGGCGTGGGGTATAGCTGCGGGGAAAATACTTGCGCAGGGTGTCGTTTTTAATGGTTACGGTATCCTGTTCGCTTTTCTTTTCCTCGCCCATGATGGCAAATGCTACATCGTAGGAAAAGTGTCCTTCTTGCGCCAGCTTTTTCAGACGCTGTGCTTGTGCCAGAGAGGGAGCGTTCTGTGTATCGCTCATGGCTTCTAAAAAATCCCGCTGTTGTTTTTCGTCCAGATAGGACAGTTCAACAGCGGGATTAAAAGAAATCTTTTTCTGGTCTACGAGGTCGAGCATTTCTGGGATAAGGTTGGTCAGACGGATAAACCGGTGAATCTGGCGTTCGCTTTCGTTTGCATCAGCACTCACTTGTGATACGCTCCATAACTTCTCGCCAACTTGGCGAGAAGTTAAATCTGACCTAGCACCTTGCCTTTTTAACGCATCCAGTTTCATCTTGTACGCAAAGGCTCTTTCACTGGGCAGGATGCTCTCACGTTGAAGGTTGCTATCTACCATGAGCAGAATAGCGGCATCATCATCCATTTCTCGGACAATGACAGGCAGGGTGTCCAGCCCGGCAAGCTGTGCAGCGTGCTGGCGGCGGTGGCCGGAGATGATCTCATAACCACCTTCCGGGCGTGGGCGGGCAATCAGCGGATTTGTAACACCAAGCTGTTTTACACTTTCCACTGTCCGGGCCATGGATTCATCACCCAATACTTTGAAAGGGTGGTTCTTGAACGGAAACAGTTCTGCAATGGGAACCTGCTGCACCTGCTCTCGTTGTTCTTCCTGCCGGGATTCTTCGGTAGAGAAAATATCATCGTAAGGGTTCAGCCTGACGTTTAAGCTGTTTTTCGGCATCGGCCAGCACCTCCCGCGTCAAAGATTTATAGGCTTCCGCCACTTTGCCCTTTGGGTCATAGGTGAAAATGCTTTCTCCGGTCGTGCTGATCTCGGCAGCACGGACTGAGCGCGGAATGGTTGGCTCGAATACCTTGATTTTTCCACCGTAGGCTTGGCGGATTAGATTGCTGATTTGTTTGCCGTAGGTGGTGCGGCTGTCCGTCATGGTCAGCAAAATACCCTCAATTTTCAGCTTCGGGTTGATTTGCCGCCGCACTTTCTGGACAGTCTGCAAAAGCTGTTCCAGACCTTTTGCGGAAAGATACTGTGCCTGAACAGGAATCAGCGTGGTGTCTGCTGCGGCCAAAGCATTGACAGTCAGCATACCGAGGGAAGGCGTACAGTCGATCAGAATGTAGTCATACTCACGTTTTGCGCTTTCCAATACCTGCTTCAGCATCTTCTCTCGGTTCATGCAGTTGACGAGGGACACTTCAAGCCCTGCAAGTTCGATGTTGGCAGGAATCAGATCAATACCCTCAGTATGGTGCAGGACACCTTCACCGGGCGGAACACTCTGGTCGTTCATAGCTTTTGCCATCAGGGTAGAAAGGGTAGTGGGCAGTTCATCGGGCTGCTGCCAGCCCATGCTGATGGTCAGACTACCCTGTGGGTCAGCGTCCACCAGCAGAACTTTTTTACCTTCGGCAGCAAGGCCAACTCCTAAATTTTCACAGGTCGTGGTCTTGCCGGTGCCGCCTTTCTGATTGACAACGGCAATCGTGGTACATTTCTTTGCGATAAAATCACCCCCTCCGGGAACCGTGCGCAAAGTCATGGTTCGTTTGATTTTGATAGACTAGCTGCATTGTGGTCGGTGCATTGTACAGTGAAGCAAGCAGATATTGCTTCATGTTTCGGATCGGGCTGCTGTTCTCTGCAAGGCACTTCAGCACAAAGCGGATGTGGTCAGCGTTCAGCTTCATAAAGCGGCTGCGCACGACCTCGGCGGGTTTGTCGTCTCCAGCAATGCGCAGCATCCTGCGGTTGGTGGCACAGGTGTCCACTAGCAAATCCACGATTTGATAGATAGTGTCCTCGTCATCCGGGCAGAGCCTAAGCAGCAAGTCTATCTCTAAGGACTGCGAAAAATATTCTTCCAAGTGTTCGCGCTTGCTCATCCCATCGGCTTCTTCAGAATAGAAAGGATCAGTTTCACTCTTTTCAGTCTTATTCTCCTCAGTCTTATTACATCGTGGTTTGGCCGGGTCTTGAAGCGTATTTTGGACGGTTCCAGAATCGTCATTATCACGATTCAGAAGGCGCGGTTTTGACGATTCTGACGAAAAATTCTTCACATAGATGAGATTGGGCTTGCCCAGTCCTCTCCGCTTGCGTTCAATCAGGCCGTATTCTTCCAGTTCGCGCAGCAGCTTGGTAGCCTTTTTATCGGCACAGCCCAGTGCATCTTGTACTTCCTGCACGGTATAGATGATGAACACCCGCCCGGCCTTGTCCAACCAGCCGTTCCGGGCTGAAAGGCTCATGCGGTCGAGCAGGATGCCGTACAGCGTTTTGGCATCTGTGGAAAGCGGTTGGAAGCGGCTGTCTTGAAACAGCATTTTGGGAATCCGATAGAACGAGAATAATTCACCAGACTGCCCATAGAAGTAATCAAGGTCTGCGGTTCTTGTCGGCTTTTTTTCGGGCATAAAGAATATCCCATTTTTCAGGTGTGGAACGGAACACATTGACCTGCTTCTTATAAGGGCAGTGCGCGTACAGGCAGGTGCGGAACTTGAAATCGGGCCGATAGTACGGACACAGCTTGCAGCTGTCCGGGGCGCGGTCAGAACCTTCGCCCGCTGCAATCACATGGTGCATGGAGTGCTGGACGTGGCGCAGTGCTTCGTTTCTCTTGTGGCTCATTTGGCATCACCTCGTTTCTCCAGCGGTGCCATCAGGTCTTTGTAGCATGGAACCAGTACACAGGGCTTTGCCCGCTTATAGGGACATCCTTCGCACTTGCTGGGGCATTTGGGCGGCTCGATCAGATAGTAGCAGTTCTCTTTGCCGAGAACGCAGCCCTTCTTTCGATTTTTCCAGAAGAAGCAGTCGCGGCAATCTGCCGGACGGGAAGCATGGTAGCGGATACCGTCAATCGTAACGGTCGGAACTTTTTTCATCGGTAAACCCTCCTTTGATGGATTCGGGAAGTTCAGCCCGAAAACAGAAAAAGCGCGTTTATCGTTCTGTTCAGGAAAGAACAGCGAGTGAACGCGCTATGTATGGAGAAAAGTGTTTTACACGGTTTCCAGAAGAAGTGTGGAAAAATAATTTTCTCAAATTATCTTGGATTTTCTTATATTGACACAGGCTTATAGCGAAGCGTTCGCCAATTTTAGCAGGAAGCAGAGAAATCAGCGATTTTGGCCTCGATTAGCTGAAAAGCCGATTTTATTAGCTGGAACCGAAAATCATGCTAATAGCATTAGCTGGCTAATTTTGGCGTTAGGTTCAAAATGAAAAATGCGAAGATCGTCTTTCACATGGAAAAATGACCTTCGCATTTTCTTAAAATGGCGTCCCCGCCCGGATTCGAACCGGGGGCCTCAGGCTTAGGAGGCTTGCGCTCTATCCAGCTGAGCTACGGAGACGTATGTATTATCGTTGAATTTTTTGATTCAACGCGCTTGGAAACGAATGTGTGGAATGCTTTTCACAACGGATTGGCCGATTGATTTACAACCGAAACGGTGTTAAACTTGTTGCATCAAAATTTGTCGAGAGAATCCGTATTTCCGGTCTTGCTTTTGATTAGAGCAATCACTTCTGCACCCAAGGTATCAGGTTGACCGAATTCTTAGGAGGGGGACGCTCTATCCAACTGAGCTACTGAGACGGATACTTTATTATAATACCGCATCTGGCGGATAAAATCAAGTTGAACCGGCAGGCAAAATGGTGTATTCTATAATAGTAAAGAAATGTAGCCGCGGCAAAGCTTTGCTGCGTGCGGAGGAGCTTATGGAAAAAGCAAAGAGGAAAAAGCTGTTTCACCGCCCGGCGGGTAAGCACGGGGGACTGCAGACGCCCACTCAGATCATCTGTGTGAGCTTTGTTATCGTCATTGCGCTGGGCACTTTTCTGCTCAGTCTGCCGATTGCCAGCAAGCACGGGCGGCTGGATGTGCTGGACGCCATGTTCACAGCCACCAGCGCCACCTGCGTTACCGGCCTGATCGTGCGGGATACCTGGACGCAGTTCTCGTACTTCGGCCAGGCTGTGATCCTGCTGCTCATTCAGGTGGGTGGTCTGGGCCTGGTCACGCTGACCAGCTTCTTTGCACTGGCCATGCGGCGGCGCATGGGCTTCCGCGACCTGCGGCTGCTGGGCGAGAGCGTCTCCGCAGACGGCTATGCGCAGGCCAAGGATGTGCTGAAGATCGTAGTGGGTCTGGCAGGCTTGTTCGAGGGCATCGGCATCCTGCTGCTGCTGTTCGCCTTTGTGCCGCAGTTCGGGCTCGAGGGCATCTGGGTGAGCGTATTCACGGCGATTTCGGCTTTCTGCAATGCGGGCTTTGATCTGTTTGGCCGGTTTGGACAATATTCTTCGCTGGTGCCCTATGTGAACAACTACTACGTGCAGGCCGTCATCATGTTTATGATCGTCTCCGGCGGTCTGGGCTTCATGGTGTGGGTGGAGATCGGCCAATACCGCAAAAAGCACCGGCTGTCCCTGCAGGCTAAGGTGGTGCTGAGCTTCTCGGTGATCTTGTGGTTTGGTGGCGCAGCTCTCATTGCGCTGATGGAGTGGAACAACCCCGCCAGCATGGGAACCCTGAGTGTGCCCGGCAAGCTGATGGCGGCACTGTTCCAGTCGGTGTCCACCCGTACTGCCGGCATGAACACCATTGATCTTGCCGCCTGCGGGCCCATCACCAAACTGCTCATGAGTGTGCTGCAGTTTATCGGTGCGGCACCCGGCTCCACCGGCGGCGGTGTGAAGGTGACCACCTTTGCCGTTATCATCCTGACCATCCGCAGCGTGGCACAGGGCCGCGACGACTGCGTGATCGCAGAGCATCACATCGAATCCAAAACCGTCTACCGCGCCCTGACCATTATCGTCATTGGTGCACTGGCGGCGTTTGGCTCGGCGGTAGTGGTGTTCTATAACACCTCGGATGCTGTGTCGGTGATCGATGCGATCTTTGAGTCTTGCTCGGCCTTTGGCACGGTGGGCCTTTCGGTGGGCGTGACCGCACAGTTGAACCGGGGCGCAAAAATCTTGTATATGGTCGTCATGTTTATGGGCCGTGTGGGCCCGGTGTCGCTGGCTATGAGCCTGACGGCAAAGCCGGACGACAACAAGCGGAAGATCATGCCGGTGGGGCATATCAATGTTGGTTAAACGACTTTGAATGCTCTGGGCATGAATAGAGGAAATATTATTTTTTAATAGAGCAAATCAGGGCAGACTGCGGTCTGCCCTGATTTGCATTTTCACGAGTGAGGTCGTAAAGACGAACGTCATCGTATAACAAAAGTGGGTGCTATCCGAAAATGACACCCACTTTTTTGTATATTAAAGGTAAAATTTACTCTTCGTACAGCTTGATGATATTCAGCAGGATCTCCGTGCAGCGGTCCATGCGCTCGGCGGTGATGCACTCGCACACGCCGTGGAAGTTGAAGCCGCCGGTGCCCAGGTTCGGGCAGGGCAGGCCCTTCCAGCTCAGCATGGCACCGTCGGTGCCGCCGCGCACCGGGATCTCCTCCGGTTCCAGCCCGGCCATACGGGTGGCCTTGCGAGCGGTTTCTACTAAGTGGAAATGCGGCTTGATTTTTTCCAGCATGTTGCGGTAACTGTCCTTGATCTCCACAGTCACGGTGCCATCGCCATACTTGCCGTTCAGGAATTCGGCAATGTCCAGCATGTTGTCCTTCTTGAACTGCAGCTTGGCGGCGTCATGGTCGCGCAGGATGTAGCCCAGCTTTGCGGTGGTCACGTCGCCGTACATCTGGCACAGGTGGTAGAAGCCCTGACGGCCCTCGGTGGTTTCCGGCCGGGCGGTGACGGGCAGGGCCGCATGGAATTCCATGGCCACATTGGAAGCGTTGATCATGGTGCCCTTGGCAGTGCCCGGGTGCACCGAGAAGCCCCGGATGGTCACGGTGGCAGAAGCGGCGTTGAAGTTCTCATACTCGATGGAACCGGCATCGCCGCCGTCCACGGTGTAGGCAAAGTCGGCACCAAAGCCCGGGATGTCGAACAGCTCTGCGCCCTCGCCGATCTCTTCATCCGGCGTAAAGGCCACACACAGCTTGCCGTGGGGCAGGCACTTTTCCTGCAGGGTCTCCACGGCGGTCAGGATCTCCGCGATGCCAGCCTTATCGTCGGCACCCAGCAGGGTGGTGCCGTCCGAGGTGATAAGGGTCTCGCCCTTCATGCTGCTCAGGAAGGGGAAGATGGAGGGCTTCATCACCATGCCGGTGGCGGGCAGGGTCACGTCGCCGCCGTTGTAGTTCTCCCAGACCACGGGCTGTACATTTTCGCCGCTGGCATCGTCGGCAGTGTCCATGTGGGCAATCAGGCCCAGGGCGTGCTTGTCCTCACAGCCGGGTGTAGCGGGCAGGGTGCCGTAGACGTAGCAGTGCTCGTCCACATGGGCGTCCTCCATGCCAAGGCCCTTCATTTCCTCCACCAGCTGGCGGGCAAGGTCGAACTCCCGCTCAGCAGAGGGATGGGTGCCGGAGGTTTCGTCCGAGGTGGTGTGCACCCGGACATAATTCAAAAGACGTTCGTAAGCGCGCATAAGGCACACTCCTTTTTATGATTCATTGATGTATACTTCCCAATGCTTCTATCATACCCTCTTTTCCGATTTTTTACAACTCTTTTTGCAGCATCTGTATGGAAATATGCTCCCTCATGCAGAAGGTGAACAAAATTCACTCGCGAAAATGCGCCCATCCGTGCAGAACGTGCTACAATAAGTACAAAATAAGCTGGGAGGGAAGTATTATGGCAACAAAAGTCTTTTTCTACACCCTGCGCCCGTATGATGAACTGGGCATTGCGCAGCGGCTGGCACCGCAGCTGGATGTGGAGTTTGGTTACACGCAGGAATATCCCACACTGGAAAATGCGGAACTGGCAAAGGGCTATGACGCTGTGTCGGTGACGCCCTGCGATATGAGCGCACCCATGGTCAAGCGCTTCCATGAGCTGGGCGTGAAAAGCATCTGCTGCCGTTCCATCGGCTATGACCACGTAGACCGCGAGATGGCCCGGGAGCTTGGCATGAAGGTGGCAAATGTGGATTATCCGCCAAATGGTGTGGCAAACTTTGCCATCATGCTGATGCTGATGAGCCTGCGCAAAGCAGGGCACATCCTCAAGCGCGGCGAGGTGCAGGACTACTCGCTGCAGGGCAAGATCGGCCGGGATATCTCGGGCTGCACCGTGGGCGTCATCGGCACCGGCCGCATTGGCCGCACGGTGCTGCAGCATCTGTCCGGTTTCGGCTGCCGTCTGCTGGCCTACGACCTGTACCCCAATGAGGACGTGAAGAAAATTGCCGAGTATGTGCCGCTGGAAACGCTGCTGAAAGAGTGCGATGTCATCACCCTGCACACCAACGCCACCGAGGAGAACCACCATCTGCTGGACGCCAGGGCCATTGAGCAGATGAAGCCGGGTGTGACCATCATCAACACCGCCCGCGGCAAGCTGATCGACAGCGATGCCCTGATCGCCGGGCTGGAAAGCGGCAAGATCGGCGCGGCGGGCCTGGACGTGCTGGAAAACGAGAACGGCCTGTACTACTACAACCGTATGGGCGATGTGATCCCGAACCCGGAGCTGGCATTGCTGCGCAGCATGCCCAACGTGATCCTGACCGATCACACGGCTTTTTACACCCACGAGGATGTGGAGAGCATGGTGCGCGGTGTGCTGGAAAGCGCTGTGGCTTTTGAAAACGGCCAGCCCACCCGGCACGATGTGACAAATCTTTGATTTGACAGGTGGATGATTTTGAATGGCCGCCGCTTCGCTCTGAGCATTTTTAGCGGAAATTTATATTTTTATTTGTAATTCCAGAAAATCTGCGGATTTTCTGGAATTACTTTTTCACGGGAAGGGCCCAAACCGGCAGATGCTTCAAGAACAAAATGCCGTTTTTCATTGCGACCTTTCCAGTGAAAATACAAATCCCGGCAGACCGCAGTCTGCCGGGATTTGCGCTATCAAAAAGAATATTTCCGCTGAATATGGCCAGAGTACAACGGAGGCCATTTTAAATAAAAATTAACCCAAGCTGATGCCCATGCGGCGGGCAACGGTGAGCAGCTCGCAGCCTTCCGGCACATTGCGGGTCTTGCCGGCAATGTCCGCCAGACGGTTCTCGGTGACATGGCGGTTTACCATGGCAACGGTCACGCCGTAGCGCTCGATCTCCACCAGCTTTGCCGCATAGCTGCCGAACTGGGTAGCCAGCACACGGTCGTAGGCGCTGGGGCTGCCGCCGCGCTGCATGTGGCCCGGGATGCACACGCGGGTCTCCATGCCGGTCTTTTTCTGCACGGCCTGTGCAATGCGGTTGGTGGCGGTGGTACCAAAACCTTCTTCGGCACGCTTTGCCATCCACTCCTTGCGCTTCATGCGGGCTTCCTCGCAGTTGATGGCACCTTCGGCCACCGCAATGATGGAGAAGTTGGAGCCCTTCTTGGCGCGGCGCTCCACGGCGGCGCACACACGGTCGATATCGTAGGGCTGCTCCGGCAGCAGGATGATGTCGGCACCGCCGGCAATGCCGGAATACAGGGTCAGCCAGCCGGCCTTGTTGCCCATGATCTCAATGCACATCACGCGGCTGTGGCTGCCTGCGGTGGTGTGGATACGGTCGATGACGTCGGTGGCAATGTCCACGGCAGTGTGGAAGCCGAAGGTCACATCGGTGCCGTAAATGTCGTTGTCAATGGTCTTGGGCAGGCCGATGATGTTGAGCCCCTCCTGCGAGAGCAGATTGGCCGTTTTGTGGGTGCCGTTGCCGCCCAGGCACAGCAGGCAGTCCAGCTTTGCCTCCTTGTAGGTCTTTTTCATGGCGGCAACTTTGTCAATGTTGTCGTCCTCCACCACGCGCATCATTTTAAAGGGGGTGCGCTTGGTGCCCAGAATGGTGCCGCCCAGCGTCAGGATGCCGCGGAAGTCGTCCTCGCACATTTCCTTGTAGTCGCCGTTGATGAGGCCGCTGTAACCGTTCAGGATGCCAACGATCTCCACGTTATCGCCCATGCGGGCATACAGTGCTTTTGCTACGCCGCGGATGGTGGCGTTCAGACCCGGACAGTCGCCGCCGGAGGTCAGGATTCCAACACGTTTTTTCATTCAAAAGCCCTCTTTCATTTAGTATTTCAGCGCCGCGCGTTCTGGCCTGCAAAGTCAGTCTGCCCGGGAACCTACCTATTTATAGTATAAGATTATGCCCTGCGGGGGCCGCTGTCAAGAGAAGTGCAAAAAAATTTACACGGCTCCACGGCTCATTTCTGCAGCCGGAGCGGCAGAGGGAAAAGTTTTGCAGAAAAAATAAAAAAATGGTTGACAAGAAAGATCCTTTCGGGTATAATATCCCTTGTCAGCAGCGCATGAGCGCTTCAGACGAATTGAATAATGGGGATTTGCATAGTGGTAGTGCGGTAGACTCTGACTCTACTTGTGGGAGTTCGATTCTCTCATCCCCAACCAGAAAACCGCAGTCTCAACTGGCTGCGGTATTTTCGGGGCATAGCGCAGTTGGTAGCGCGCCTCGTTCGGGACGAGGAGGCCGTGGGTTCAAATCCCGCTGCTCCGACCAAAAAAGACCAGTACACATTCGTGTGCTGGTCTTTTTGTTTGGGTCGGAGCAGCGGGATTTGAAGGAGCACGGGCCACGCCGTAGGCGGGGCAATCAAAGCCCCAGTGGGGCTTTGATTAGTGCGAGGGTCCCAACGGCTAGGAATGTCTACCGGGGTGACTGCTGCCAGGAGCAGCGGGATTTGAACAGGGCGACCCTGCCCCTCTTTTTCTCTCCTTCTCTATCGTTTTGCGTCAAAATGTGTTAGAATAACAGTATCAACGTTTCAGGAGGATTTCCCATGCTCAAACGACTGCGCACGGCGCACCCGATCTTGTTCTGCATTCTGGCCGAGGTGGCTTTTCTGGCAAGCCTGTTTGCAACAGACCTGATCTTTACCATTGTGCTGGTGCTTCTGCGGGCGGATTTTTCCACCCTTGATACATATCTTTACAGCACCCTGCAGGAACTGGTGGGCGTGCTGGTGGCGGTGCTGTTTCTGGTGAGGACAAACCGCACCGGGCTGCTGCGCCGCCGCGGCAGCGGCTTTTTCAATGGCCTGCTGGTGGGAATGTACCCGCTGGTGTTCATCGGGTATAACACGTTTGGCGCACTGGTGTTTGGCCGGCCGGAGAACGGCACGCTGCAGCCTGCCGCGCGCATCTGCACCTTCCTCGTCAGCATGGCCATGGTGGGCGTGGCAGAGGAATTTCTCTTCCGCGGCGTCATTGCCGAGACATTGCTGGAGCACTTTGGCACCAGCCGCGCCGGTGTGTGGAAAGCCTGCCTTCTGTCCGGTGTGCTGTTTGGCGCGGCGCATCTGACCAATATCTTTGGCTCAGCAGCATTCGGCGTGCTGATGCAGTGTGTGTTTGCCGCCTCGCTGGGCACCCTGTTTGCGGCGGTCTACTTCCGCACCGGCAACATCTGGGTGACGGTGTTCCTGCACGGTGCCATGGACATTACGTCCATGCTCATCGGCGGGCTGTATGGCACCACCACTGTGGCCGAAGCGGTGAGCGGCTATGATGCTTCCATGCTGCTCTCAGTGCTGCTGTACCTGATCCCCACGGCGTTCCTGCTGCGCAAAAAGAAGCTGCATGAGGTGCATCTGTACTGGCACCAGTACGCCAAAAAATAAAGGCAGAAGGAAAAAATGTCCTTGCATTTTGCATGGGATTCTGGTATACTATATCTGTTACCGTGGTACGGGGCTGGGAGTATGCCCGCTTTTTGGGAGTGCCGTTTCCCGCCGCTGTTCCATTGGCACATAAAAATTTTATAAAGAGGTATGTAACTATGAACAAGCAGGAAGTTATGGCCAAAGTCGCTCTGACCGAGAAGGACACTGGCTCTCCCGAAGTCCAGGTCGCTCTGCTGACCGCTCACATCAACGAGCTGAACGAGCACCTGAAGAAGAACCCTAACGATCACCACAGCCGCCGCGGCCTGATGAAGATGGTTGGCCGCCGCCGCAATCTGCTGGCTTATCTCCAGAAGAAGGACATCGAGCGTTACCGTGCTCTGATCGCAACTCTGGGTCTGCGTAAGTAATTTAAACAGAGGGCAGGTACCGCAAAGGTGCCTGCCCTTTGCTTTTTGTATACAAGTATACAAAAATGGCGGCGGCAGCGTATTGCAGCAGTAAATCGAGCGCCTGTGCCGGGCGGCAGAAAAAAGTCCGCTCTGGTGCGGAAGCCTTCACCCCTTGGGGGCAGGTGGTGAGAAGCGCCGAATGAGGGACATAGAGTGTAAAATGCTGGTTTTCCAGCGCCCTCATCAGTCACCTTCGGTGACAGCTTCCCCCGACCGGGGAAGCCTTCCATGGTACAGACGTTGGATTTATTGCTATAATGCGCGCGCCACGGCCTTTTTGGATAGAAAAAATCCGAAAAACAAGGAGGCAAAAACAATGGCAATTGAATTTGGTTCCCGCAGAGAGACCTTTGAAAACTACAAGGTCTACGAGACCATGCTGGCAGGCCGCCCGTTCAAGGTGGAAATGGGCAAGATGTGCGGTCTGTCCAACGCCAGCGCGCTGATCCGTTATGGCGAGACCTGTGTCATGTGCAACGTGGTCATGAGCCCCAAGCCCCGCGAGGGCGTGGATTTCTTCCCCCTGAACGTGGAGTATGAGGAAAAGCTCTACGCCGCAGGCCGCATCCCCGGCAGCTTTATGCGCCGTGAGGGACGCCCCGGTGAGCGCGCCATCCTCACCAGCCGCGTGGTGGACCGCCCCATGCGCCCGCTGTTCCCCAAGGAGATGCGCAACGACGTGTGCATCACCATGACCGTCATGAGCCTGGACCCGGACTGCAGCCCTGAGATCGCCGGCATGATCGGTGCTTCTCTGGTCACTGCTGTGTCCGACATCCCCTGGAACGGCCCCATCGGCGGCGTGCAGGTGGGCCTGGTGGACGGCGAGATCGTGCTGAACCCCACCCAGGAGCAGCGCAAGGTGAGCGACATGGCCCTGACCGTTGCCGCCACCATGGATAAGATCGTCATGATCGAGGCCGGTGCCAACGAGGTGGACGAGGACACCATGCTGAACGCCATCAAGGCCGCTCACGTGGAGATCAAAAAGACCATCGAGTTCATCAACAAGATCGTTGCCGAGCGCGGCAAGCCGAAGATCGATTTCCAGGTCGTGGGTCTGGATATGGACGTGTTCCACGCCATCCAGAACAAGTATCTGGACGACTTCAAGGCCGCCATGGATACCGACGACAAGAATGTGCGTGATGCCGCTCTGCTGCCCATCATGGACAAGATCGCCGAGGAGTACCCCGACCTGACCGCTGCGGACCTCGACCTCGTCAGCTACAAGATGCAGAAGTTCGTGGTGCGCCGCTGGCTGCTGGACGAAGGCAAGCGCGTGGATGGCCGCGGCATCAACGAGATCCGTCCGCTGGCCGCTGAGGTTGGCATCCTGCCCCGCGTGCACGGCTCCGGCATGTTCACCCGCGGCCAGACCCAGGTGCTCACTACCTGCACCCTGGGCGGCACCAAGGACAACCAGCTGATGGACGATTTGACCGACGAGCAGACCAAGCGCTACATCCATCACTATAACTTCCCGCCGTACTCCGTCGGCGAGGCCCGCGCACCCCGCAGCCCCGGCCGCCGCGAGATCGGCCACGGCGCACTGGCAGAGCGTGCTCTGGTTCCCGTGCTGCCCTCTCTGGAAGAGTTCCCCTACACCATCCGCTGCGTGTCTGAGGTGCTCTCCTCCAACGGCTCTACCTCTCAGGCTTCCATCTGCGGCTCTACGCTGGCTCTGATGGACGCAGGCGTGCCCATCAAGGCACCCGTTGCCGGCATCTCCTGCGGCCTCATCACCGAGGGCGACCGTTGGATGACCATGCTGGACATTCAGGGCGTGGAGGACTTCCACGGCGATATGGACTTCAAGGTGGGCGGTACCCGCAAAGGCATCACCGCCATCCAGATGGACATCAAGATCGACGGCCTGACCTACGACATCATTGCCGAGGCCTTTGAGAAGTGCCGCAAGGGCCGCCTGTATATCCTGGATGAGATCATCAAGCCGGTCATCGCAGAGCCCCGCCACGAGCTGAGCCGCTACGCACCCAAGATGTTCAGCATGATGATCCCCACCGATAAGATCAAGGACGTCATCGGCAAGGGCGGCAAGGTCATTCAGGACATCTGCGCTACCTGCAACTGCAAGATCGACGTGCAGGAGGACGGCCATGTGTTCGTCTCCGCTGTGGATCAGGAGGACGCAAAGCGCGCCATCTTTACCATCAAGACCATTGTGGAGGACCCGGAGATCGGTGCCATCTACAAGGGCAAGGTCACCCGCCTGATGCCGTTTGGTGCCTTCGTTGAGATCGCACCGGGCAAGGAAGGTCTGGTGCACATCTCCAAGCTGGACACCAAGCGTGTGGAGCGCGTGGAGGATGTGGTCGCTGTGGGCGACGCCATCGTGGTCAAGGTGACCGATATCGACCAGCAGGGCCGTATCAACCTGAGCCGCCGCGACGCAATTCTGGCTCTGGAAGCCAAGCGCGCTGAGCAGGCACAGCAGCAGTAAGCCCCACATAAAATAAGAAACCCAAAAAGAGGACCCGATGCAGACGATGCATCGGGTCCTCTTTGTTGTATCGGACTGAAATTATACTGTGCGGTACTTGCGGTCCAGCGTCCAGCCGAAGGCAAACAGCACAATGCCGCTGATGGCCAGCACGGGCACGGGCCAGTTCAGCTGACCGGTCTGGGGCAGGCCGCTCATCACGGGGTTGTCCGGGTGGCCCGGCATGACAGGATTATCCGGGTGGCCGGGTGCCACCGGGTTATCGGGGTGTCCCGGTGCAACGGGGTTGTCCGGGGTGCCGGGAGAAACAGGATTGTCCGGGTTATCCGGCGGGGTAGGCGTGTCGGGATTATCCGGAGGTGTCGGCGGGGGAGTGGGCTTATCGGGCGTGTCCGGCGGGGTCTCCGGTACGTATGCGCCCACCTTGGGGGTGGCATCTACCTCGTAATTCCACTTGCCGTCCTCTGCCATGGGCAGCGATACCAGGAAGGAATTGATCGGCTCGTAGCCCTCGGAAGCCTTGGTCTGCACCACCAGATACAGGCCCAGCTCCAGATCGGCAAAGGTCACATTGCCGTCCTTGTCCACGGTCTGCACCGTGCCCTCGGCACCGGCAGGCAGAAAATCCTGCAGCTGCGAAGCAAGGGTGCTGTCGGTCAGGTCGCCCAGCGCAATGCCGCAGCCGTAAAAATCGCCGCAGTATTCATAGACAAGATCGCCGTTTTTGCGCTTCACCTCAGCCACGCGGTACACGGTCAGCTGGCCGCCGCTCAGGGCCTTGCCGTTGGCGTTATCGTACAGCGTGATGTGGATGGAGCCCTTGGCGGGGTTGCCGCTGCTGTCCACCAGCTTGATGTTTGCGCTGGTGGCAAAGGCGGGCAGTGCACTGGCAGCCAGAAGGCACAGCACCGTAAACAGAGCCGCAAGGTGCTTTTTAAAATCAGTGCTTTTCATGTTTTTCACCTCTTGTAGTTTTGCGTTTGCGTGTGGAGAACAGCAGCCAGAGCAGCAGTGCCAGCAGCAGCGGCAGTGCCATGATCGGCGCTGTGATGATAGGTTCGATCTTAACGGCATCGCTGGTCACGCGGATGTGCTTGAGCTTGTCCGGCGTGGTGATGCGGCGGCCGCGCACCAGCAGGCGGTGCGTGTTGATGCCGTAGGGGGTGCAGGTCATCAGGGTGACATAGTCCTTGCCGTCCACCACTTTGAGGTTGTCGGTCTCGGTGGGCAGCACGATGGAGATGTTGTCCACCTCGTAGGTGAGCACACGGTCCAATACGGTGATGGTAAAGGTGTCGCCCACTTCCAGCTGGTCGAGGTTCGTGAACAGCTTGGCGCTGGGCAGGCCGCGGTGGGCCGAGATGACTGCGTGGGTGCTCTCGCCGCCCACCGGCAGGCTGGTGCCTTCCAGATGGCCTGCGGCCACCTGCAGCACGGCGTCGCTGGTACCGTGGTAGATGGGCAGCTCCACGCCGATCTTTTCAATGGTGATGTAGCCCATAATGCCGGTTCCGGTAACGTCCAGTGTGCTTTCGTAGGCAGGGAAGCGGTCCGGGAAGTACAGGGCGTCCGGGTCGGCAGCGATCTGTGCATTGAAGGCGTCTGCCGCGTCAAAGTAGGCGGTGTAATCGGCATCGGAAAGCTTGTCCACGTCCTCGGCGTAGGTGGCCACGGCACGGGACTGGTGCAGCTGGTTGATATAATCGCTGATGGTGGGGTATAACATCACGGATAGACCCACGAAAAAGACGAGGATCAGGATGATTGTGCTTTTGTTCTTTTTCATGGGCTACTCCCTAACGTTATAGGATAAGGATGGGAGCCGGGGCCTTGCGGCCCCTGTGCTCCGGTGCTGGGGGAAAACGGAGATTACTTGTTCTCCATGCGCTTTTTGGTGACCAGCAGGACGATGGCTGCCACCATCAGGCCGCCGCCAACAACATAGAAGATGGTGGTGCCGATGCCGCCGGTGGAGGGCAGGGTAGCGCCGGTCTTGTTTTCAACTTCGACGCGATTACTGGTGTTGGCAATATCGGTAGCATCAGAATCTGCGCTCTGCTTGTAGGTGATGGTTGCCGTTGTGTTGGTATCATTCAGAGTGCTGTGAGCAATTGTGATCTCAATGGGGCTGGTCAGAGGATTATAACCGGTAGGAGCCTGAGTCTCTTCCAGATAGTAAGTACCAGCATCAAGACGGTTAATGGCGATTGTGCCCTGTTCATTCGAAGTCAAAGAAGTGGCCTGATCTTTCTCAGAAAACCATTCGATTTTAGTTGCAGAGATTTTTGCGTATTCCTTTTCATTGGAAGCGTTTTGACGATACAGGACGAAGGTTGCACCTTCCAAGGGCTTCTTGTCACCATTGCTGTCCTTGAAGAACTTATAAATATTGATCTCCCAAGTATAGGTTTTGGTGGTGCTGGGCTGAGAAGAGGTGCCATCCTTATACTTCAGAATAACTTCATTGGTGTTACCAGTGGAACCAATCACTGCATTTTCATTGATGACGGCGGTATACTCAACAACCACTTCGTCATTCGGATGCAGAACACCATTGTTGAATGCAAGCTCGAAAGTGCAGTTATCAGTGACTTCATCACCCTGCGTCAGTACATAAGTAGTATCATTCAAGGTTTCGGTTCCGTTGGCACGGGTCACACTGGTGATACCTGTGAAAGTCAGGCCAGCAGACATCGTATCGTGCAGGACGTAATTTTGGGGGTCGCCGTCTGTAACTTTGATCGTAGCGTGGAAGGTCACAGTATCACCAACGTTACCGTCATTGCCTTTACCGTAGGTATTCGTACTGTTCTCAAGGACTTCCTTTTCCACAGTGGGCTGACCGTTCTTTTCTTTAATGGTTGCTTCTTTATCGGTCGTGTCAATGGAGCAGATGACACCATTGCTCAGGTCAGAAATTACCAGATACCAGCCGAGAGGCAGGCTATTAAAAGTGACAGTACTGCTAGTGGCTTTCTGTTGACCATCGCTTACAATTGAATTATCTTTTGCCCAAGAACCGGCTGCATTGGCAAAAGCCTGAATGGCAGCGGAAGTGCCGTTGTTTGTATCGGCATTTGCCCAAGTAACAGTGCCGGTTTTAGCATCAATAGCCAAATCAGTGGAAGAAAAAGCTTTCCACTTTTCAGCCATTGTATAACGGTATGCCTGAGTGACTTCATTATACTCCAAATCCAGAATACGATAGATCGTGTAGGTCTGGCCGGAAACAGCGTTATCGATTATGATTTTGCCGGGATTGCTGTCTGCCGCAAACGCGGGCACTGCCATGGCGCACAGCATGGCGATGGCCAGTGCAGCGGCCATCAGTTTTTTGATTGCTTTCTTCATCATCTGTGAAAGTCTCCTTTCAATTTCTGATTCCTATTCCTGTTTTCTGCATGCGGCGCAGAACGATTTTTGCCGCCGCAAAGAGAGTGCAGCTTATCGGTCTGCCCTCCTTTCGCGTCTGCGCTTTGTGCAGAACCCACACACCAGAGCGGCCAGCATCAGTGCCCCGCCGCCTGCTGTATACAGTTTGGTACCGGCCCCGCCGGTAGAGGGCAGCTCGTAGCCGCCGCTGGAGGTCTGGTTGGTAACATCCAGCGTGTCGCTGCCGTCAGGTTTAAGGGTGAAGGTGTCACCCTCAAGCTTGTTGCCGTTGAGCTGGTAGCTGACGGTGTAACCGTCAGCGTTTGTCTCGGTGAGGGTGTAGGTGATATCGTCACCGGTGTCAAGGCCGGTCCATGTATGGGAGAAACCGTTGGAAGTGTCCAGCGTCACCGTGCCAATGACTTTATCCACTGTGTCCGTGACCTCCGTGCCGCCCTCAATTTTCAGCAGTTCGTTGTCTGCAGTGTAAAGGCTGGTGCTGACAATGCGCAGGTCGCTTGTGATGGGGCCGAGGCAGTAAACATGCTGCCCGCTGACTTCATCTTTATCGACGTTATAGGTTAACGTCAAACCACATTTTGTGGCAGCATCAGCCCAGGAGGTACCCTGGTTGGAAATGAAGTAGAGGTAAGCACCCTGCGGTACCTTTTTGGCAAAGACCTGCGGGCCATAGTCGGCAACGCCGGAGCCTTCCGAAGGTACGATGGTGACCGTGTAACCGCCGGTGTGCTTGGTGTGCCTGGTGAGAGTGAACTCGGCCGAGAGATTGTCGGTGTTGGTAATGTCGGCTCCGGTGGAATCCAGCCAATGCTTGTTGATGGTCAGCTTGCCGGGCTTCTCGTATTCCTTGTGCAGACGGTTGGTCAGGGTAAGCAGGCCGCCGCCTGCCACACCTTCCGTATTGCTGGCGCTATAGGTCACATCGTGCAGGCTGTCGGAGTTGGCTTCCACAATGTAATAGCGGTAGCCGGACTCGGTGTGTGTGAAAACATAGGTCCAGGGTGTTGTGGTGCCGTCCTCTTCGAGCGTAGGATTCTTTTTAAGGGTAATAGACTGAACGAGCGCATTTGTCTGACTGGACGGATCCTTTGTGCCGCCTTCAGGGTAGCGGTAAAGATTGACAACGATGGAATCTTTTGCAACATTGCTGCCGGTGAGCGTGTTGCCGTATTCGTCCTGCCAGAACTTCTGGATGGTCAGCCAGATACGGGTGTTCTGCATGGTGTAATTCATCTGCTGGCCGTTGCCGCAGAGCAGTACCTGATTTTGGGTGAGGCCTGCCTTTGCTGCAGCGTCTTTTACCGTGTTCCAGATAGTATCCGCAGTCTGGCCGCTCGTACCAAAAGCAAAGTAGAAGGTGGAGGCATCTTTCTGGATGGCATAGCCTGCGGGAGCCTCGGTCTCCTCCATTCTGTAAAGGATGCCGGGCTGGATCTCCAGATATTCAGAGCCGTTTTGATTCAAATCATTTTTGCCCAGCTTGATCAGAATGCGGCCGTTTTCATCCGTGGCATGAAACTGCTTGTCGGTTTCGGTCCAAGTGCTGTTGGCAAAGGACGAAAGCACAAACTTTGCACCCTGCAGGCGGGTGAGTTCGTTCAGGCTGTCCACCTTATACAGGACAATCTGGCTCTGCGACAAACCGCCGGAACCGCTGAGCGTTTTCGAATAGGTCGGGCTGTTGGCCTTGCCGTCTGTAACGCCCATGAGCTCTGCATTGTTGCTGAGCTTTACCTCAAACTGGTTCGTATCCAGTACATAATCGTACTTGAGTACATAACCGTGGGAATCGTCCAGCGTGAACTTCATGGTATGGGTCTGCTGGCCGCTGCTGTTTCTATCTGTCGTGTAGGACATCTGGTAGCTGGTGGTGGGCAGCGGTTGCGAAATACCCTCCTGATAGGGATAATCATACAGCTTGACCGAGTCCATATCCAGGTGCGCGGTAACATTGGAGTTTTCAATGGTAAGCACATCGGTCAGGGTCAGGGTGTCGCTGCCGGTCAGCAGATCACTGTAGGTGGGGTTGATATCCAGCGTGTAGTGCACAAGGCTCTCTTTGCTGGTATCGTTGATGACAGCCTCAGCGCTCTTGACCAGCGGCTTGGTATCCCTCTTGAGGGTAAGGGTGGCCTGGGCCTTCTTTTCGCCCCAGGCGGCTTCGTTCACGTAAGTGTTTTGGGTTTGCTGCGGGCGGTCCCAGCTTTCGTCCGGTACATTGGCCGTGTAGCGAATGATGAGATCGGTCATATGACCACCGGAGGCCTTTGTTAACTCAATATTGAGCTTGCGAATATTTTTGAAGGTAAAGGTGATATGTCTGCCATCGGTACAGGTGACCACAAAGTTTTCCGGATCTGTAAAGTCATACCCGGCATCCGAAGAATGATAGTGGCAGTAACCGCTCCAGCCGATGTAGGATGCAGCGCTTCCGTCCTTATACTTCAGACCTTCCGGAAGCGTGTCTGTAACAGTGAGCTCATCATTAGAAAAGCCGATATTGTCAAAGCTGGTAACATCCAGGATCAGCTGATAGTTAATCTCCTGGTTATGCCCGGTGTACAAGTTTTCGTCAGAAGTAGGTGAAGTATAGGAATAATTACCATCACCGCCGAAACTTCCGTGAGAAGACACGTTCTTGATCAGATTTTTCTTCGGGGCCTTGTGCTCATAGTTGTAATAGGAGTAGTTGTTGTAGAACTGCACCGTAGCGCCCTCCGGAACATTGGAGGTGTCCACATGGGTGTAATACTGGCTGACGGACATGCTCTTGACCGGAGAAGCAAGGGTTTTATCACCCTTTTTAAAGGTGATGATAAAGGTTTTTACCGGAGTTGTGGAATCGTCTGCGCGGATATCGGCAGATGCAGGTGCACTCCCGATATCGTCAAATTCATTGCTGTAATACTGAATGTCTACGGTGATGCCGGCCTGCTCAGCGGTGAGTGTGGTGCTGCCGTCTACACAGGTGAAAAGCAGGTTTTCCCGGATCGCCTTATCCAGCTCTGCAGCAATGCCGTAGTGCTTGCCGTTAGAAGGAGACTTGATGTGGTCCAGATACTGATAGGAAACCCAGTTGTTGGGCACATCAGAAGAAAGCTTCCAGTAGGCAAGATATTCGTTGGAATTGTCGGTGGATTTCAGATCACTTTTTGCAGTGCTCTTGTTCACGCTCCAGCTGCGGTCGGTGGGCCATGCAGTACCAGTGTCGGTGTAAGTATGGCCGTTTTCTTTGACTTCGGCCTTGTTTTCTACCGGTGCGGCCTTACCATTCTCATCGGTGGGCACCGTGGTCACATAGGTGAACTCATACTCTTTGCCGGTGGAACCAGCTTTAAAGGCATAGGTGAAACCGGTGCTATTTTCGGAAGGAGAAATTGCACTGTCAATGACTTTCTCCTGCCACCCATTCTGATCGCTGGCTTTTTCCTTTAAAGTGACATTGCCCTGAATCGTGGCTCCGGCCGTCTGCACCGTATCGGTGACGGTAACGCCGCTCAGGTCTTTGCCGTAGGGGTTCCGGACGGTGACGGTCCATTTCACCGTACCGGTGTCAGGGTTGTAGCTGCCGCTTTTGTCCACACGGCCGGGCAGCGTGGAATAGGCCTTTTTGACGGAACCACCGTTCAGCTCTGCAGAGTTGTTGAAATAGGCGGAACCATCGGCATTGGCAACATTGGTGATTTTTACCTTATAGGTAAGTACGTATTTTTCATTGGAACTGAGCGTGCCATATTTTTCAGCCAGATTATCGGTAGTGAACTCCGTGCCGTTAACAGTGGGCTGGTTAAAGTTTGACACGGGGGTGCTGGTGCCGTTGGCGTCTACTTTGCTGAGTGAAAAACTGCCTGCCACATATTCGCCGGTGGCACCGTTCGCGTCGGCGCTGTTGTTCAGCTGGTCTGTTAGAATGATCTTGCCCTTCCAGCCGGTGACCGAAGAGACCGTAAGCGCATAATCGATATAGATATTACCGTCGCCATCCATGTAAGGCCCGCTGCCAATCGTCTTATTAAAGTCAATGTCAGTAGGCTTTTTCACGGTGATCTCCGTGCCGGTGGGGAAGGAGATCTTTTTCTCGTCCGAGCTGCTGTCACTGCCGGCCGAGGCCTTTACATTGAATTGGAGCGTGCCGGTAAAAGGATCGGAGGTTTTGAAGCTTTCGTCAAAGGAAACCGTAACAAGGCCGTCCTTCGAGACAGTAAATTCACCGGCAGGAATGGAATCGCCGCTGACGTTCTTCAGAGTTAATGGGAATGTAGAATCTTCATCCAGTACAATACCCTCCGGAAGCCGGAAGGTAAGCTTAACAGGAGCCGCCATCCCGGCCAGCCCGTTTTCCGGGAAGGAAAAATCATACGTAAGGTTGATGCTGTCGCCGTCACTCAACGTGAAATCGCTTCCGGTGATAGGGGTGCCATTGCCGTCACGGATGGTGATGGCAGTGAAACCGCCCTTGCTTGAGTCACGGACCTCGTTGAAATTGAAACCTTCAATGTAAGGTGTATCCAGCGTGTCGCTGCCCTGCATGGCTGCCGCCTGCGCACTTGCCACAGACACCAGCGTGGTCACCTGCGCAGCACTCAGGCTGACCTCGTCCACCTTGCCGTCCACATCGCCGGAGATCACGGTCAACGTGCCGGAAGTTTCGTCCACGCCGCTCACGATGCCGACGGTTTTGTCGGTCACGGTGTATTCCTCGATGTAGGGTTCCGTTTCGGCAGCTGCGGGGGCATCCATGGAAAGCAGAGCGATGTCTGCATCAGCGGAATCATCCTGCACCTGAAGGGTGTCCTGCGGCTGGCTTTCCACGGCCACAGCCTTGGTCACAGTACCGTTATAAATGACGATATCACCGGGCATTGCGGCATCAAACGGCATATCACCGTCAAAATCCATTGCATAGCCGCTGCCGGTCACTTCATCGTACAGGACGCTGCGCAGCTGGCTGTGCAGGGACTGCACGCTGGATACCTGCGGAACAGCGCTCTGCGGGATGCCGGCGTAGTTCAGGCAGTAGGAAAGGAAGGTGACATCCCAGGGGCCGTAGGCGCTGCCGTACCATGCACCGTAGCGGGTGTAGTGGCGCACGGTCACGCCGTCAGCGGCGTCCAGCTCAAAGTTTTTCTCGCTCTGCTCATAGCCCAGCTGGCTTTGGGCCACGGTGAGCAGGTCGTCCGTCCACAGGCCGGTGAGAGAAGCACCGGTCTGGCTCAGCCAGTCGCTCTCGTCATCCACGCCGTCCAGCGGGTCGATCAGGCAGTTTACGGTGTGGTGGTGCTCTTCCAGACCACAGGTCAGCTCTTCCTCATAGCAGGCATCGGTGTGGTGATGCAGCGGCACATCCAGGCTGCTGTCGTCCACCACCGGCTGCAGGTCGGCTGCAGGCAGCACCGAGATGCCGCTGTCGAACACGGCAA
Organism: Faecalibacterium sp.; assembly: GCA_050873025.1. GTDB lineage: Bacteria > Bacillota > Clostridia > Oscillospirales > Ruminococcaceae > Faecalibacterium. The sequence goes on from JBNMHZ010000019.1 coordinate 26,740, forward strand.
AGGCGTCCTCGTCGGCCGGAACGTAGTCCGGGTTGGGCTCTTCCACAAGCTCGCCCTCTTCCAGGCCGCACACCAGCTCGTACTCAATGTCATAGCAGCTGTCGTCGTGCACATGCTCGAATTTATCGCAGATGAAGGTGACGCCGTCTTCATCAAAGCAGTCATCGGTGTGGACGTGCTCTTCCTCGTGGCAGGTCAGGGTGCGCACTTCCTGCCAGCAGTCGTCGGTGTGCTCATGGGGCACAAAAATGAACTCCGGTTCCGGCTCTGCTTCATAGGTGCTGATGCCGTAGCTGTCGTCGGCAGTCACAGCAGAACTGCTGTCAAAGCTTTCGTCCGGCACAGCAGCACTGTATTCCGGCTCGCCTTCCTCATAACCGCACACCAGCACCTTGGTGTAGCAGGCGGCGGTATGATCGTGTTCTTCCAGCCCGCACTGATAATCGGCGGTCTTGGCGATGCCCACGCTGTGCAGCTGCCAGTTGACGAACAAGGTGGTCGTCAATGCCAGTGCCAGCAGCAGGGCCGTATAGCGCCGCAGCTGCTTCCGGCTTCGGCGGAAATTTTCCTGATACTCTCTCACGATGTCTTTCATTGTTCCCAAAACCTCCCGACCTTAGTGGATCAATGAGAAACGCGGCAAGGGCCATACCCTCAAAAAGACCTTGCCCACGATTTGGCTCTTTTCAACGCAGCCGATCACGCTGCTGCGGCTGTCGATGGACGTTGACCGGTGGTCACCCAGTACAAAATACCGGTTCTCCGGAACCTGATAGGGAAACTTGATGTCGCATTCACCCAGTGCGAGCTCGTCCACATAAGGTTCGTCCAGCGTCTGGCCGTTCACGGTTACCACACCGTCCTCGTCCAGTTCGATCACATCACCGGGCAGGCCGATGATGCGCTTGAGCAGAAGCTTGTTCTGCCAGTAAAAACCGCACAGGTCGCCGGTTTTCATGTCACCGGACTTTACCAGCAGAATGATGTCCCTGTCCTGCAGGGTGGGGTTCATACTGTCGCCGGATACCTGAAGCACCGGCAGAAACAGCGTGGCCAGCAGCACCGCAATGGCTGCCACCACCACCAGCGCATACACCGTGCTGCGCAGCACCCGCGCATAGCGGCTGCGGTAGGCAAGACGGGCGCGCTCTGCCGCCACCTCCTCGGTAGAGGGGATGGCGGTGAACTTGATATCGGCATTTTTCATTGGGCTGCACCCTCCTGCGCCTTTAACGCGGCGGCTTCGGCTTTGGCCCGGGCAATGATCTGTGCGGCTTCGGCGTCCGCTTTTGCGCGTACCGAAGCGGCATAATCGTCGGCAGCGGCCTGTGCGGCCTCGAAAACCCTGTTCAGCTCCAATGCAGCCTGTGCAATGGAACCGGCGTTCTCGATGTGGAGCTGCCGCTGCTGCAGCTGTGCAGTCAGGGCGGCGTTTTCTGCCCGGAGCTGGTCTTCGCTCTGCTTGAGTGCAAATATGATCTCGACTAATTCAGTGCGGCTCATCCGCCGCAATTCACGGTCTGGCATAAGTGTTTCGCTCTCCCGGAAATTGGTAGATCGATCTATCGGCGAAAAATTTCGAAAAACACGAAAATTTTCGCGGCAGCAGCCACATTTGATATATCAGTTTTGAACGTGGCTGCGCAGATTTAAAATAACAATCTTCACCAATTATATTAGCACACGGACTGCAACAAATGCGTAACAAATATGCGTCTTTGCAACATTTTTATGTCGAAAAATTACAAAAAAATGAGTTTTGAAGTAAAATATCAGTACAAGCGACGAAAAACAGTAACTCGGAAGGGCACTGCGGACAAAAAAGAGCCGCTCCCAAACGGGAACGGCTCTGGAATAGTAACAGCAAATGCGCCTTAGAAACCCTTCAGCAGGTCGCTCAGGGTCAGGAAGGACTGGTAGATCACGTTGACGTTGTTGATGATAGAACTTGCGCCGGAGAAGATACGGGCAATGGCGTTGAACACCTTGCCGACATTCAGGAAGTTGTTGTAGGCTTCGCTGACACCGCCGTCCAGATAGACCATTTCCTCTTCGCTGATGGTGGAATAATTTGCAGGCAGTTTCATAGTAGACATGGAGATTTTCCTTTCTATTGATAAATTGAACTCAAGTGTTTTTTACATGAAGGAAGCCACTGCCACAGTGGTAAGAAATGCACCGGCTACAACCAGAATGCTCAGGGTACGGCTGCTGACCGGCTTGAGCTGCAGGGTCGGGGCAGGAGTGGCGGAAGCGGTGCTGCTGCTGGAAGGATTCTTCACGGTCCAGTGTGCATATATGGTGGAATCGCTGGTAAACACGGTGGAAGTGCTGACCTTTGAGCCGCCGACCGGATCGGTATACCAGCCATCAAAGGTGTAGCCGTCCAGCGTGGGCGATGCGGGCAATGCGCTGAGCTTGCCGGTGCTGCCGGTGGTGACTACCATATCAGAGCTGCTGCCGCCCATAGAATCCAGATCGATGATATAACTTTGGGACTCCGCCGCAAAGGCTGCGGGCAGCGTGCAGCACAGCAGAGCCGCACTGAGCAGACCAAGCACCAGCGTTTTCAGGAATTTTTTCATAGAACTCCTCACTTTCCTGACAGAATGGAAGGGGCATCCGGTGAACGGAAACACCTGAACAGACCTCGATCGTCTCCACAGCGGTGCAGCAAACCGAAAAGGCAGGGCAGAGGAGGTTTATTCAGCTTTATTTTTACCACATGCAGTGCAACAAAAGCGTAACAAATCGGGCTGATTTTGTTGTCAGAATGAAAAATATCAGTTTTTCACAAAATTCACGGCTCCAAAGCGGGGGTCTGCCCGGCGGCAGACCGGGAAAGAAAGCGATTCCTCTTGTGGAAAAACGGAAAATATGCTATAATACCTTGCATGATGCGCCATCGCCAAGCGGTAAGGCAGGGGACTTTGACTCCCCCATCGTAGGTTCGACTCCTGCTGGCGCAACCAAAAGCCCCGTCAGTTTTCAGGCTGACGGGGCTTTTTGCATTACTTTTCCACAAAATGCAGCGGAACTGTGCAAAGCTCAGCGGCGGTGGATCTTTTTGGTGGGCTTGCGGCGATTCCAGTTGTTCAGCAGCAGCCACGCCGCATAGACGGCGGCGCACAGCAGGCTGAGCCGGATCACCACCTTGAGATACAGGCTGCCCAAAAACTCCCGGAAGCGTGCCACCGTGAACAGCAGCGGGTTGCGGCTGATATCCTGTCCGGCAATCAGATCCACCACGCCGATGGTCTCACCGGCCAGCTTCAGCTCCACGGTGCCCACCACATCGCCCTGCTGGATGGGGGCGCACACGTAGTCCGGCAGATGGAAGTATTTCTGGGTCACGCTGCCGTCGCCGGTGGAAGGCAGCAGGGTCATCATGCTGTCAGCGGGGTACAGCTGCAGGGAACTGGCATCCGAAGAATATTTTACCGGAACCTCAGCCAGTGCAAGGTCAGTGTCCAGTGCGGCCTGGATGGAAAAGCTGTCGAATACCCAGTCCATGAGCTTCACGGTCTCATAAAGGGCAGGGCGGCGGTTGGCATAGCCAAAGTCATCGCAGGTGTCGGGGCTTTCCATGACACAGAAGATATAGGTAGCACCATTCTTGTTGGCCCAGGAAACATAGCTCTGACTGCCGCTGTCGTTTTTAAAGGCGGTCACGTCGCACATGCCGCCCTGCATGGCACTGCGGTAGTATTTGCCGCCGCTGGATTTGCTCAGCGCCGCGTTCTGGCTGACCAGAATGGAGGAGGAACGGTGCTTTTCCTTGGCGGGCATGGTGAAGGTGGGCGCAGCAGAGATCTCCACAAAGGCGTCAAAGCTGGTCAGATAGCGCAGGATCAGGTACATATCCACAGCGCAGGTAACGTTGCCGCTGTCGATGCCGCAGGCGTCGGTCCAGGTGCTGTGGGTGGTGCCGATGCGCTGGGAAAGAGTGTTCATCTGGCTCACCCACCCGGCAAGGTCTCCGCCGGAGAGGGCATAGGCCAGACCCATGGCAGCTTCGTTGGCGTTGCGGGTCACCATGGCATAAATGGCTTCACGGTAGGTGAAGGTCTCGTTGGAGCGCATATCCGCGTTGTTTGAGTTGTAGACGTAATCCGAGATGGCAAAGGGCATCTGGAAGGTATCGTCCAGGTGGTCGGCGTAGTTGGTCAGCACAAGGGCGATGGTCATATATTTGGTCAGACCGCCGGCAGACACCTGCTTTGTGCTGTCCTTATCGTAGACGATGATGTTGGTATCGGTGTTGACGATGTAGGCACTTTTGGCCTGCACGGCATATACCGGTGTGGGGTCAAACATGGCCCCGGCGGGCAGCACGAAGCAGCTGAACAGAACAGCAAACGACAAAACCAGCGCAAAAATACGTTTCATGTGGACAATTCCTTTAAAAAGCGATAATATAAAACAACAGGCAGCACCGTTTGCAGGTGCATACCGGAGAAAACAACGGTCACAGCAGAGTGCTGTATTCTTTATAATAACAGGTTTGCAGGGGCGTGGCAAGGCTTTTTGCGCCGAATGTGCGCAGCTTTCACACCCGGGCAGGGAGGTTCGGAATGGTATATCTGACAGGCGACACCCATGGCGACATTGACCGCTTCAAGCACGGCCGGCTGCGCTGGCTGGGCAAAAAAGATACGGTGGTGGTGCTGGGTGACTTCGGCTTTGTGTGGGACGGCAGCAAAGAAGAACAGAAAAAGCTGGACTGGCTGCGCAAACGCCCGTACACCCTGCTGTTTCTGGACGGAAGCCATGAGAACTACGACCTTTTGAAACAATATCCCACCGAAGAAATGTTCGGCGGAAAGGTGCAGGCGCTGGGCGGCAATGTGTACCATGTGTGCCGCGGCAGCGTGCTGGAACTGGAAGGGAAAAAATATCTGTGCTTTGGCGGGGCCGAGAGCCCGGACAAAGAGGACCGGGAACCCGGCGTGAACTGGTGGAAGGAAGAGATGCCTTCCGACGAAGAATACGCATTCTGCGAAGAAAACCTTGCAGCGAACGATTACAAGGTGGATTATGTGCTGACCCACGACGCCCCAAGCAGATTTCTGGATTTTACGTCCCTTGCCTGCGGTGAGACCAACCAGCTGCACAGTTTTCTGGATAAAATTTTGTTGAAGCTCACCTATGAAAAGTGGTTCTTCGGCTGCTACCACAAGGATGTGCAGCTTTCCACCAAGAGCCGCTGCGTGTTCTGCGATGTGGTGAATATGGGCGAAAAGCACGCAAAACTTCTGCATCGCTGATACAAAGGAAGGCGGGCTTGCAAGGCAAACCCTCTCAGTCATTGCTGCGCAATGCCAGCTGTTCCCCCTTTTGGCTCCGCCATCTTCTCCCGGCCGGGGGAAGTCGGTCCCGAAAGGGGGAGCTTTTTTGCATTTTGAGGTACAACCTTTCTCGTGAAAAAGACCTTCAAAAAATCCGCAGATTTTTGAAGGTCAAAATTAAAAAGAAAAATTCCGCTGAAAATGCCTAGAGCGAAGCGGAAGGCATTCAAATCGTAATCAGTTCATTGCTCCGGCTTTATCAAACATCTGCTGCACCTGCTGTTCCAGCAGCGCGTGTTCGGGCGCAGCCAGCAGCGGGTCCTCCGCCAGCATGGCAGCGGCTTCGGCCTGGGCTGCGTGCAGGGTGCGGGTGTCGTTCATCAGGTCGGCGATCTGCAAAGTGGGCAGGCCGTGCTGGCGGCTGCCGAAAAAGTCGCCGGGGCCGCGCGTCTCCAGGTCATACTGTGCTACCGCAAAGCCGTCGGTGGTGCTGCACAAAAATTTGAGCCGTTTTTGTACGTTTTCGCTCTGGTTGTCGCTGACGAGGAAACACCAGCTCTCCGCTGCGCCGCGCCCCACCCGGCCGCGCAGCTGGTGCAGGGCACTCAGGCCGTAGCGTTCGGCGTTCTCGATCACCATCACGCTGGCGTTGGGCACGTCCACGCCCACCTCGATGACGGTGGTGGACACCAGTGCATCCAGCCGCCCGGCCTTGAAATCCTCCATCACGGCAGCTTTTTCCTTGGGCTTCAGCCTGCCGTGCATCAGTCCCACCCGGCGTTCCGGCAGCAGGGCCTTGGCAATGTCTTCGTAGTAGGTCTTGACGGCGTTCAGCCCGCCGTCCGGCACATCTTCGATGGCCGGGCACACCAGATACACCTGCCGCCCTCTTCCGATCTCCTGATCGAGAAAATGATAGAGATCATGCCGCTTTTTGCCGGTGATGCACCGGGTCTTGACCGGGGTACGGCCCGGCGGCAATTCGTCGAGGATGGAGATGTCGAGGTCGCCGTAGATGAGCAGGCCCAGCGTGCGGGGAATGGGGGTGGCGCTCATCACCAGCAGATGCGGGTTTGCGGCCTTTTCGGCCAGCATCCCGCGCTGGCGCACGCCAAAGCGATGCTGTTCGTCGATGACGGCAAGGCCCAGCCGGGCAAACTCCACACCCTCGCTGAGGATGGCGTGAGTGCCTACCACAAGGTCGGCTTCATCGTTCCGGATAGCGGCCAGCGTGGTGCGCTTGGCAGCGGCTTTCATGCCGCCGGTGAGCAGGGCCACCCGCATCCCAAAGGGAGCCAGCAGTTTGTTCAGGCCCTCGGCGTGCTGGGCAGCCAGAATTTCGGTCGGGGCCAGCAGAGCGGCCTGATACCCGGCCCGGATGCAGGCCCAGATGGCGGCAGCGGCCACCAGCGTTTTGCCGCTGCCCACATCGCCCTGCAGCAGGCGGTTCATGGAAGTTTCGCCTGCCATGTCGGCCAGAATCTCGTTCACGGCCCGGCGCTGGGCGCCGGTAGGGGAGAAGGGAAGGCTGGCCCAGAAAGGTTCCGGGTCGGCCAGCTGCATGGGGGCCCCGGTGGCGGCAGCGCCCCGGTTCTTCATGCGGCCGATGCCCAGCTGCAGAACCAGCAGCTCTTCGTAGATGAGCCGCCGCCGGGCCGCATAGGCCTCGTCCTCGGTGGCAGGGCAGTGGATGGCCCGCACAGCATCCGCCTTGGAGAGCAGACGGTATTTTTTGAGCATCTCCGGCGGCAGCGGGTCGGGCAGAAGCTCTGCATGGGGCAGCAACTGGCGCACGCACTTGGCAATGGCATTGCTGGTCAGGCCCTCGGTCTGGGGGTAGACCGCTTCAAACGGTGCGGCCTGGATCTGCTCGGCGGTGCGCACCTGCGGGTTCACCATCTGACGGCGCAGCATCCCGCCCGTGACGATGCCCTGGAAATAGTATTCCTGCCCCAGCTGCAGCTTTTGGGCGGCATAGGGGTTATTGAACCATGTGATCTCCAGGCTGGATACATCGTCTCCGGCGGTAATGCGCTCCATCCGCCGCCCGCCCGGCAGGATGCGCCCGCCGGGTTTTGCGAATACCTCGGCTTTGACCACACACTCCACATCCGTGGGTGCTTCCGCAATGGAGTAGGGCTTTGTGAAGTCGATATACCGGCGGGGGTAATGGCACAAAAGGTCTGCCAGCGTCACGATGCCCAGCTTCTCAAATTTTTCAGCGGTTTTGGGGCCGACGCCCTTCAGGTAGCGCACCGGGGTGTCCGGCGTGAGGGTGGTGTGGTGTTCGGCAGGCATGGCGTCAGCTCCTTTGCAGTGTAGTATAGCCATTGTAGCACGGAGGAGGGGAGGATGCAAACAGATTAGAATGGCCGCCGCGTGCGCTTTGGCCATAATTTAAGGTAATATTATTTTTAATTTGTAACTCCGAAACGACTGCGATCGTTTCGGAGTTACTTTTTCACGGGTGTGGCGTGATGGATAGCGGCATTTTACGAAAAGAAACCGCTTTGAATTACGTCCTCTTTTGTGAAAAAATGCGTTTGGAACGCTCCGCAGAGCGCGACAAATGCAAATAGAAAAATAATAGTTCCGCTGATATTGTCAGCGCGAAGCGGAGACAATTCTTGACCGTACTCTTGCAAATTTCTCCAAACCTGCTATAATCATTCCGGGAATGAAGTTCTCCCAAGGGGATAGCCCCTGAACCGCTGATTTTTCAAGCTGATGACTTCTGTGATTTTTGGAATCGCAGGGGCACCAGCTTTTTTGTTTGGCGCTTGCCCCTTTGCGAAGAAACGGAGGAACGATGTTAACATCTCTTGCACTTGTGTTTCTGGTGGGGCTTGCCATGGCGGCTCTCTGCCAGCAGCTGCGCCTGCCGCGCATCATCGGGATGCTGGTCACCGGCATTCTGCTGGGGCCATGCGTGCTGAACTGGCTGGATGCATCCATTCTGTCCATCTCAGCAGAGCTGCGGCAGATGGCGCTTATCATCATCCTGATAAAGGCCGGCCTTTCGCTGAACCTTGCGGACCTGAAAAAGGTGGGCCGTCCGGCGGTGATGATGGCCTGCGTGCCGGCCAGCTGTGAAATTCTGGCTTTTATCCTGTTTGCACCCGCCGTTCTGGGCATCACCCGCATCGAAGCCGCGGTCATGGGTGCTGTGCTGGGGGCCGTGTCCCCGGCGGTGGTCATTCCGCGCATGGTGCAGCTGATGGACGAACACTACGGCACCGAAAAGAGCATCCCGCAGCTCATCATGGCGGGTGCATCCTGTGATGATATTTTCGTCATTGTGCTGTTTTCTACCTTTACCAGCATGGCACAGGGCGGCAGCGCCCATCTGATGGATTTTGTGAACATCCCGGTATCCATCCTGCTGGGCATTGTGCTGGGTGCGGTTGTGGGGTTTGTACTGAGCTGGTTCTTTGAGACGGCCTACGCCCGCGCCCACACCGTGCGCAACAGCATGAAGGTTATCATCGTGCTGGGCACGGCGTTCCTGCTCATGTCCATTGAAACATGGCTCAAGGGAATCGTGTCGGTGTCCGGACTGCTGGCAGTGGTGAGCATGGCCTGCGTGCTGAAAATGCGCTGTGTGCCCAGTGTGTCGGGGCGGCTTGCGGAGAAATTCGGCAAGCTGTGGCTGGCGGCAGAAGTGATCCTGTTCGTGCTGGTGGGCGCTGCGGTGGATATCCGCTACACGCTGGCGGCGGGTATCCCGGCCGTGGTAATGATCCTGCTGGCGCTGGTGTTCCGTGCGGTAGGCGTGACCCTGTGCATGGCGGGCACGGCGCTGAACAAGAAGGAACAGCTGTTCTGCGTGATCGCCTACCTGCCCAAGGCAACGGTGCAGGCGGCCATTGGCTCGGTGCCGCTGGCCATGGGCCTGCCCTGCGGGCAGATCGTGCTCTCGGTGGCTGTGCTGGCAATCCTCATCACCGCGCCGCTGGGGGCCATCGGCATGGATGCGACATACAAAAAACTGTTACAAAAGGCCGCTGAATAAATAGCGGCCACGAGCTGGAAGCTTTCTCTTCGGACGCAGGCTGGGCCCCGCCCCAGAAGGTCCTCAGAGAAATTTCCAGCCCGCAGCCCATAACATAACAGGAGAAAAAATATGGAAATCCGCAATGCAACGTTGAAAGATCTGCCCGCCATCGCGGCGGTGGAAGCCGAGTGCTTCCCGGCGGCAGAAGCAGCCACGGCAGAGGAATTTGCCGGACGGCTGGCCCACTATGCAAACCATTTCTGGCTGCTGTTTGAGGAAGGGGAGCTGGCCGCTTTTGTGGACGGCTTCTGTACGGATATGCCCGACCTGACCGATGAAATGTACGCGGATGCTTCTCTGCACAACGAAGCCGGTGCCTGGCAGATGATCTTCGGGGTGAACACCCTCCCGCGCTGCCGCCGCCGCGGCTATGCGGAAATGCTTCTGCGGCGTGCCATTGCAGATGCCCGGGTACAGGGCCGCAAAGGTCTGGTGCTGACCTGCAAAGACCGGCTCGTGCACTATTACGCAAAGCTGGGTTTTGTGAATGAGGGTGTTTCCGGCTCCACACACGGCAATGTGACGTGGTATCAGATGCGGCTGACCTTTTGAGCGGGACGATTGAAAATGCCCTCCGTTTCACTCTGGGCATAAATAGCGGAAAAATTATTTTTAAATTTGCAAAGCCGGAATGACTGCGGTCATTCCGGCTTTGCCTTTTCACGGGAAAGGGGCGTTGTGGACAACGGCATATGCTGCTGTCAGCCTGCAGCTGTCGCGCAGCGACTTTAAATCGGCGGAACAAAAATCCTTACGCGGTTGTGCTTCTGCACAGGAAGCAAAAAAATCCCGGAAGCCGAAGCTTCCGGGAATCTTTTGGAGGTGACGACCAGATTTGAACTGGTGGATGAGGGTTTTGCAGACCCTTGCCTTACCACTTTTATTTTACGTTAATACGAACAAAAATGCTGCTTAATCTAATAAGATAGCCTTATAAATAACCTTATAATTTCCATGAAAAGCTGGATTGGATTTCAGATGCAAAGAAATTTGTTGTGAATGTGTAAGAACTGCTCTAGCGTAAAAACAATAGTATGTGTGCAATTTGACGAACTTTTGAAATTTCAAAAAAGACGTAAATAAATACTTGATTTTTGATTGATTGTGTGTTAAAATAACCCTCGGAAGAGTTTTGAAAAAACTATTGACATGGCGATTTAACTGTGCTAGACTACTGGATGTAGGGTAGCACGGCTATTTCAGTTATCTATATATCCTCTGCCTTATCGGGCAGGGGATTTTTTGTTATCTGTGTGTCGGTGCAATACTACGGCTTTTTATCATGATGAAAAGGGACGAATGTTAATCTAACAAAGATGAGGTAGTAAAATTGTCAGAGAAAAAATATTTGGACATTACAGATTATCAGAGTTGGACGGAAGGTCTGTATCTGATTGATGCAGGCTGTGGAATGGGTAAAAGCTCATTCATTTTTAATACGTTATACCCTTATGCACACGAAAACGGAAAGAGTATGCTTATATTCTCAAACCGTCTTGCATTAAAGAAGCAGCAAGAGATTCAAGGTGCAGGAACAGATATTCGCTTTATGACATATCAAAGGCTTGAATTTGATGACTATATGAACGGATTGATTATAACGACCTATATTGATAATCTGATGAATATAGTTCGGACGTTTGATTATATTGTGCTGGATGAAGCGCACTATCTGTTTCAGGATGCTAGTTTCAATCGTAATACGCAAACCATTTTGGACATGGTTGAAGAACTTAGAATAACCAAAAAGGTTATCATGCTTTCGGCAACACCAGAACTGTTAAGAAAACATTTTGCTCAGAAGATAAAGAAAGAATATACGGCAGAACCAGATTATAGTTACATCAAAAACGTTTACTTCTACAATAAGAAAGAAACTGTTAATAAGATTATTGATGATGTCCCGGCGGATGAAAAGATTTTGATGTTTGGTGATAACAAGCAAAGGTTACAGGAACTTCAACGGAAGTATGAAAACAGTGCGTATCTTAGCAGCGATAATAAAGCATACAGTCCTATTTTTGATGAAATCACAAAGCAAGAACAGTTTAGTTGTAGAATTCTGTTTACTACAAAAGTTCTTGATAATGGCGTAAATCTAAAAGATAAAGGCATCAAGCATATCATCATTGAAATGGCAGATATAGTTGAGTTCATTCAATGTTTGGGCAGAAAACGCGTCCAAGATGAAAATGATACGGTGACACTATACTTTTTGAATAATGTAGGGAGAATAAAAAGGCGCTATAAAAAACTTCAAGATGATATGAAGATTGCAAATGACTATTACGATTTGAAAGAAAATATAGATATTGAGGAGTTCAAGCAGAAATACCTAAAGGATGAACTCCCCAACTTCTTTGATAATCGCTCTGAACTTATCTATCCAACTTATTTCAAAGCCAAAAACGATTATGAGTTTTATCGACTGGTTCTAAATGGTAAGACTTCTTTCGTTAAAGTGGTAAGTGAAAGACTTGGACAAAGTGTTAAAAAATATGAAGATGTAGCCAGAGGTTATGAGGTTGCTTCATATCTTTCAAAGAATATCGGAAGAAAATATTTTAAGCAAGATAGAGAAGAACTTGTAAGAATCTTTGATATTAAACACCGTAGAAAGTTGCAAAAAAGTCTTGGAATGCTAAATCAGTTCTTACAGGATAATCAACTTAGTTATGAAATTGAAAAGAAATGTGAATATGGTGGTAAACGGAGAATCTATTGGGAAATCATTGAGTGCAGAAAATGAGCGCACTTTTCTTATATAAAAGTGTCCCCGATTTCTGCAAGAGGTCAAAAAATGATAACTAAATCTTTTGACTAAATAATATAATAAGGGACTGCTGCAATGAAGTAAACTGCAACAGCCCCTTATTGTGCTATTTCTCGTTAGATTAAAAATCAGTCTTTTTTGATTTCAAGATTGTCCAAACCAAACTCCACACACATTTGAATCAACTCATTTCGGCTGTGTCCGGTTTCTTTGGTAATATTATCCAGTCTTTTTATCATGTCATCCGAAAGGCGCACTGATACAACGGAAGTCTTGCCTAATGCAGCCCGCCGGGGGCGAATGATTAACTTCTTGTTGGCACTATTTTCCATAATACACCTCTTGTTTACTACAAGTGTAACCTTATGAAGCACAAAAATGTAGACTACAATAATAATTTGTTTCATCATAGTGTATACAAATGTAGTCTACTCGTGTATAATGAGGACAAGAACATCCACTTGAACAAGAAGGAGAGGTCAAAATGCGGAAAATCATAGGCGTGATATGTACAACGGCCTTGTGTGCAGCATTGCTCACAGGATGCGGTAGTCCAGTAGACAATGTGATTGAAGCGGTGAATGATGGAAACATTTCACAGGCGCAACAGATATATGCTGAAAAGATTTCAGGCAAAGAAGGAAAGAAAGACCAGCTTGTAAAAAAGGCTAAAGTTGCTTTAGATAGCTTGATAGAACAATACAACAGTGGTGAAATCAACGAAGAAGAAGTTGATGAACGGTTCGGCACTTATAAAGAAATGATAGGCTCTAGTAGCGTGTACTCGAACGCAGAAAAGAAACTGAACGAATTGAAAAGTTCAAAATTTCTTTTTAGCTCTGCAAAGGAATATCACGACAAAGGAAACAATATCACGGCCTATGACCTTTGCAAAATGGTAAGTGAAAGCGACGCGAACTATGAAGCAGCCCAAAATCTAATGAAGCAGATTGAAGAGGAAAACAAAGAAGAGAAACGAAGTAAAATTGTTGAATCGGACGCTTTGATTACGGAAGCAGGAGAACAGCTAAGACAAGGACAGTATAAAGAAGCCATTGCAAAGAATACAGAAGGGTATTCTTTGCGCGAAGATAAAGAAGGAATTGAAACTATCCCGTTGCAGGTAACGAAAAAGTTGGCAGAAGAAAACGGATTTGACAATCCATCAACGGCAATAGAAGAAGTTCATAATGGATTCTATTACATTTACATCAAATGTGATTCTTATAAAGGACAGAACTTTGAAAAATTATCAAAAGAAAAGATTATTGAGATATATAAAGAATTTAGAAAAACATTCCAAACAGTAACAAAAGGCTCTGAGTTCATTCTAGGGGATATTTATTGCAATGGAAAATGGTATAGTATATTTTTAGGCGAGAGCATAAGCAAGAATCTTGAAAATGATGTTATGATTCGTGCAGATTCTGAGAAGCAAGAAAGCCAAAAACAAAACGAAAACCAGAACACCCGAACAGATTCCACAGTTAGCAGTTCAAAGAAAGATACAGGTGCTACACATTCGGACGTTATCGAAAATGGAAACGGTAAAGATAATTACGGACATGATAAATTTGACGCTTTTGTGATTGCTGAAAAGGCCGTGAAGGAAAAATTAAAATCACCTTCAACGGCGCAGTTCTGCACCACGACAGAAGCAACGATTGGACGCAATGACAACACATGGACAGTCAAAGGCTGGGTTGATGCACAAAACGGCTATGGTGCAACGGTGAGAGCAAACTTTGTTGTAACCTTCACTTTTGCAAGCAAAGATACATACTCTGTTGCACTTTGTACTGTTTCGTAAAAGAGAATAATTTTCTGTTAGATTGTGCTAGGCTCCCGGCGGTATGCCGGGGGCTTTTATAGTTTGTGCAAGCTGTAGTCAAACTGTGACGATGTGATATACTTTAGCAAAGATTGTTCAAATTTAACATATTTGATAAAAGTACCAAAAGTTCTTGAATATAAGGGGTGTTTGTGCAATAATTGAATTGCAAATCAAAGGAACGTTAGAATTGACAAAAGAAGGGTAAATGATGATGGTTTACGGCTATTGCAGAATCAGTACCAAACAGCAGAGCATTGAACGGCAAGTGCGGAACATCCTTGCAGAGTACCCCAAAGCAAAGCTCTACAAGGAAGCATTTACCGGAACAAAGCTGGACAGGCCAGAGTTTAAGAAACTTTTGGATTCTGCAAAGAAAGCCCGGAACAAGGGCGAAGATGTTACCATCGTGTTCGACAGTGTATCAAGAATGAGCCGTAACGCCGATGATGGCTACAAGCAGTATCAAGAGCTGTATAACATGGGAATTGAGCTTGTGTTCCTGAAAGAGCCATACATCAACACGGCAACGTATCGCAGCAGCGTGAAGCAACAGGAAGATGCAGCGCAAGCAGCAGCACAGGCCAACAAGTGCAGCGATGAGGACACAGCGGCCTTTGTAGGCGGGTTAATGAACCTTCTGAACAACTACATCAACAGCCTTACCCGAAAGCAGATTAAGCAAGCCTTTGAGCAGTCGCAAAAAGAAGTGGACGACCTTCACGAACGCACCAGAGAGGGCATTCAGACGGCCAGACTTGCCGGAAAGCAGATTGGACAGCGAGAGGGCGCAAAGCTCACTGTGAAGAAAGCAGCCCCCGCAAAAGCGGCTATCTTGAAGCATTGCGCAGATTTCGGCGGTACGCTCAGTGACAAAGAGTGTATGCAGCTGGCAGGGGTTTCCCGCAACACCTACTTCAAGTACAAACGTGAATTGAAAGAACAGCAGTAAACCATAGCACCCGAAAGGGTGCTTTTTTGATGCTCAAAAATCTTATCGCATGAATTTCCAAATTTTGCATTTTGACTTTTCAGAAATGACCCCATAGCCGCTATGGAAATCTGTATCAGAAAAACGAATAACGATATACCATTATTTGACATTGTCCCATATCGTGCTGTGTTGGTGGAAAGATATACCAGAGCAACAAGAGCCAGACAATGCAGGACTTTTCTTTGTTAGATTAGGCAAAGAAGTATTTTGACATCTTCAACAAGATATCTATTCAACGTTCACAAAACACGAAAATGCAAAACGATAAACGATATAGTACCGATTGGAAAATCTAACGAAAAAGGAATAAAAGTAAAATTTCATCCCCTGTAATTGAATGCAGGGTATTAAAAAGCCGTTGGCAGCATGAACCACCAACGGCGAAAAATCAATATCTTTACCAGTTCAGATTTAACATTGCTCTAGCTCTATCTTCTTCCGAAGGATGTACATAGATATTTAACGTGGTTTGAATGTTAGCGTGTCCTAGCTGCAAAGAAACAGACTTAACATCTGTACCCTGACGGATAAGCCTTGTAGCACAGGTGTGGCGCAAGTCGTGTAAAGTGCAGTCATTTTCAATATCAGCGTATGTCAAAACCTTTTTGAAGGCTCTTCCCAGATACACTAGATTGACGGGTGTCCGGCTCTGATTGGCAAGGTAACAATCCTCCGGGCAGGATTTAAGACGCTCAGTCAAAAGAACCTTTGCCGCTTCTCCAAAATATGCACGTCTATCTTTGCTGGTCTTAGTGCTGTTCTGATAGACAAAGCCTGATGCACGTTTTCCGGTTTCGGGGTCTATATTGGCTACAATGGTAGCGTGTACATCAATGTAATTGCTATCTAAGTGAATATCAGCAGGGCGCAAAGCACAGATTTCACCTTCACGAAGTCCGGTATAGAGCATGATACAATAAGACCACCAGTGCTTAGATACATCTTCTGTGCAGACAGAAAGAAAACGCCGTGCTTCTTCATCCGATAATGGATGAATCTTTTTAGCGGTAGCCTTGCGTTCTTTGGGAAGCGTGATATTATCACAGGGATTTGATGCAATGTCCCCGACTTTAACAGCATACTTTAAGCAGCTGTTCAAAGGGTTATATACTTTTTTGATATTACTATATGACTGCGACGGCTTTCCGTCTTTGTCCTTTTCATCCCTCATACGGTTTATGATTTCACGCTGAATGGTAAGTGTGTCTAGGTTGATAAGCCGTATATGGCCGATGTAGGGGAGAATATGCTTGTTGATGGCTCTGAGATAGCGTTCATAGCTGGTAGGCTTAATGGAGCCTTTTTTGACAGTCTGTAACCAGTCCATGATATAATCTGACAGATAAGCCTTTTCATGTTTGCCCTCTGGAATATCATAGTGCAGATTCTTCCATTCATCACGTTTCTTTCTTGCTTCACCTTGCGTTTTGCCTTCAAAGGTTTTTCGGTAAGCTGTACCGTCTGCCTTATGAGCTGTGATTCTGGCAACCCACTTCTGTTTTTTCTCGTCAAACTTTAGACTCCCGTCGCCTTTAGCATTTCTTTTCTTCTTTGCTGTATCAGCCATGCTATCACCTCATGAAGTTACCTCTGGTAGCCTTACAAGTCGCCTTATAGGTCTGGAAAAGAGGTATTATATTAGATTCTAGCATTTACAGACAAAAAAGAAAAGACCTTAAAAACACCGTAAGAACGGTACTTTTTAAGGTCTAAATGGAGGTGACGACCAGATTTGAACTGGTGGATGAGGGTTTTGCAGACCCTTGCCTTACCACTTGGCCACGTCACCATATTTAGGAGTGAATTTCCACTCCTGTTGGAGCGGCCGACGAGGCTCGAACTCGCTACCTCCACCTTGGCAAGGTGGCGCTCTACCAGATGAGCTACGGCCGCATATTCGGTGCATTTGACCTTGCACCCGTCATTTCTGACGCCCTGAAAACAAGTTTCAAAGTAGGTGAAAGCTTACGCTTTCTTGGTGGCGACCCGGATCGGGCTCGAACCGACGACCCCCAGCGTGACAGGCTGGTGCTCTAACCAACTGAGCTACCGGGCCATATTGGAACAACTTTTGCTGCTCCGTTATGGAGCGGCCGACGAGGCTCGAACTCGCTACCTCCACCTTGGCAAGGTGGCGCTCTACCAGATGAGCTACGGCCGCATATTGGAAACCCTGCTGGGTTTCCTTGACTGGTGCCTCCGATCGGAATCGAACCAATGACACGGGGATTTTCAGTCCCCTGCTCTACCGACTGAGCTACAGAGGCGCACCGGACGATGATTATTATACCTGAAATTTAGATTTTGTAAAGGGGTAAATCAAAATTTTTTTGATAAAATTGAAAGTTTCTTGAATTTGGTCGCTCCAACGCGTAAAATAAGAATGACTTTTTTAGCAGCTTCGGCAGGAAGAAAGACACCAAAGAAGAATTGACAAGATTCACAACCTATGGTTTAATAATAAAAAAGAACACAGGCGCTTTTGTCCTTTTATTTTGCTTATACTTATTATATAAGAAAAGGGCAAAGGCGCTTTGATTTGACTACAGACGGCCCGCCTGCTTTTCTGCAGGAACCGGGCCGGGAGGATCAGCATGGCAAAAAAACAGGAATATGGCAACGAGAGTATCACTTCCTTAAAAGGTGCCGACCGTGTGCGCAAGCGCCCGGCCGTTATCTTTGGCTCGGACGGTGTGGAGGGCTGTGCCCACTCCATTTTTGAGATCGTCTCCAACTCCATCGACGAAGCACGCGACGGCCACGGCGACACCATCAACGTCACCCGCTGCAAGGACGGCAGTGTGATCGTGGAGGACTTTGGCCGCGGTATGCCCGTGGACTGGAACAACGGCGAAGGCCGCTACAACTGGGAACTGCTGTTCTGCGAGATGTACGCCGGCGGCAAGTACGGCGAAGGCGAGGACAACTACGAGTTCAGCCTTGGCCTGAACGGCTTGGGCCTGTGCGCCACCCAGTACGCTTCCGCCTGGATGACCGCCGACATCTACCGCGACGGCACCCACTACCACCTGGATTTCAAAAAAGGCGAGAACGTGGGCGGCCTGCAGAAGGAGCCTTACAAGGGCCGCCGCACCGGCAGCATCATCCACTGGAAGCCGGACGATGAGGTATTCACCGACATCGATGTGCCCGCCAGCTATTATAAGGATACCCTGCGCCGTCAGGCGGTGGTCAACGCGGGCCTGACCCTGAACTTTACCGATGAGCGTGAGAAAGACCCCGCCACCGGCAAGCCCTGGCACGAGAGCTGGTGCTATGAGCACGGCATTGCGGACTATGTGGCCGAGGTGGCAGGCGAAGAGACCCTGACCCCGGTGTTCAGCTGCGAGAGCGAAGCCACCGGCCGCGACCGCGAGGATCAGCCGGATTACAAGGTGCGCATGAGCGCGGCATTCTGCTTCTCTAACAAGGTGCAGATGCTGGAATACTATCACAACTCTTCCTGGCTGGAGCACGGCGGCAGCCCGGAGCACGCGGTGCGCACCGCCTTTGTGTACCAGATCAACAAATACCTGAAGGACAAAAACCTTTATAAAAAAGGCGAAAGCGCCATCAGCTTTCAGGACGTGCAGGACTGTCTGGTGTATGTGTCCTCCAGCTTCTCCACCCGCACAAGCTACGAGAACCAGACCAAAAAGGCCATCACCAACAAGTTCGTCTCCCAGGCGATGACCGACTTCCTCAAGCACTATCTGGAAGTGTACTTTCTGGAAAAGCCTGAGGAAGCACAGAAGATCTGCCAGCAGGTGCTGGTAAACAAGCAGAGCCGTGAGCACGCGGAAAAAACGCGCCAGAGCATCAAAAAAACGCTTTCTACGCAAATTGACCTTGCCAACCGTGTGCAGAAGTTCGTGGACTGCCGCACCAAGGATGCCTCCCGCCGTGAGCTCTACATCGTGGAGGGCGATTCCGCTATGGGCGCGGTCAAATCCAGCCGCGACAGTGAATATCAGGCCATCATGCCCATCCGCGGCAAAATTCTGAACTGCCTGAAAGCTGACTACGCCCGCATCTTTAAATCGGATGTTATTGTGGACCTCATCAAGGTGATGGGCTGCGGCGTGGAGTTGGGCGGCAAGCACAACAAGGAGCTGGCCACCTTCAATCTGGAAAACCTGCGGTTCAACAAAATCGTCATCTGTACCGATGCCGACGTGGACGGCTACCAGATCCGCACGCTGGTGCTCACCATGCTCTACCGTCTCACGCCTACCCTCATTGAGAAGGGCTATGTGTATATCGCAGAGTCGCCGCTGTACGAAATTACCACGAAAGACCGCACCTATTTTGCCTACACCGAGCCGGAAAAGGCGGCCTTCCTGGAAGAGATTGGCGACAAGAAATACACCATCCAGCGCTCCAAAGGCTTGGGCGAGAACGACCCTGAGATGATGTGGCTGACCACCATGAACCCGGAGAGCCGCCGACTTATTAAGGTGATGCCCACCGATGTGGTGCAGACGGCGCAGGTGTTCGACATCCTGCTGGGCGACAACCTTGCAGGCCGCAAGGAGCACATTGCCCAGCACGGCGCAGAATATCTGGATGATCTGGATGTGAGCTGAAAAATAGGCTTCCCCCTCGGGGGAAGCTGTCAGGACGCGAAGCGGCATGACTGATGAGGGGATGCAATGTTCAGATGCCGCATTTTGGGGACGAAATCGAGAGATGACTACCCCTCATCCGGCGCTGACGCGCCACCTTCCCCCGAGGGGGAAGGCTTAAAAGTAAGAGGATACAGTATGGCAAAAAAATCAACCAAGAAAACTCTCAAGCCGGTGCGCCCGCAGCTGGGCGACGGCGTTGAAATTTTGAACGCAGGCAGCGTGCTGGAGGACCCCATCACCCGCACGCTGGAGACCAACTATATGCCCTACGCCATGAGCGTTATCGTCAGCCGTGCACTGCCGGAAATCGACGGCTTCAAGCCGGCCCACCGCAAACTGCTGTACACCATGTACGAGATGGGCCTGCTGAAAGGGGCCCGCACCAAGTCCGCCAACATTGTGGGCAGCACCATGCACCTGAACCCCCACGGCGACGCCGCCATCTACGACACCATGGTGCGTATGGGCCGCGGCAACGAAAGCCTGCTGGTGCCCTTTGTGGACAGCAAGGGCAACTTCGGCAAGGCGTACAGCCGGGATATGTCCTGCGCTGCCGCCCGTTATACCGAGGCAAAGC
This sequence comes from Faecalibacterium sp., assembly GCA_050873025.1. Lineage (GTDB taxonomy): Bacteria > Bacillota > Clostridia > Oscillospirales > Ruminococcaceae > Faecalibacterium. The sequence continues at coordinate 46,885 of JBNMHZ010000019.1, forward strand.
TGGAAGGCGTGTGCGAAGAGCTGTTCCGGGATATCGACAAGGAAACCGTGGACTTTGTGCCCAACTATGACAGCACCACCACCGAGCCCACCCTGCTGCCGGTGACCTTCCCCACCATTCTGGCAAACAACACGCTGGGCATCGCCGTGGGCATGGCCTGCAACATCTGCTCCTTCAATCTGGCAGAGCTGTGCGCCACCACCGTGGCCCTGATGAAGGATGAACACCACGATATCTCCACCACCATGCCGGCCCCGGACTTTGTGGGCGGTGGCCAGATTTTGTACGATGAAGCGCAGATGCGTGAAATTTACGAGAATGGCCGCGGCAGCGTAAAGGTGCGTGCCCGCTACAATGTGGTGCCGGGCGAGAACATGATCGAGGTTACCCAGATCCCGCCCACCACCACCGTGGAAGCCATCATGGATAAGATCGCCGAGCTGGTCAAGGCCGGTAAGGTGAAAGAGATCAGCGACATGCGCGACGAGACCGACCTGAACGGTCTGAAGCTGACGCTGGACCTCAAGCGCGGCGTGGACGCCGACAAGCTGATGGCAAAGCTGTTCAAGGCAACGCCGCTGGAAGACAGCTTCAGCGCCAACTTTAACATTCTGGTGTCCGGCCAGCCCCGCGTGATGGGCGTGCGGGAAATTCTGAAGGAGTGGACGGCCTTCCGCGTGGAATGCGTGCGCCGCCGCACCTACTACGACCTGCACGGCAAGGAAAAGCGCCTGCATCTGCTGCAAGGCCTTGCCGCCATCCTGCTGGATATCGACAAGGCGATAAAGATCATCCGCACCACCGAGGAAGAGACCGAAGTGGTGCCCAACCTGATGATCGGCTTTGGCATCGACGAGGTGCAGGCGGACTACGTAGCCGAGATCAAGCTGCGCCACCTGAACCGGGAGTATATCCTCAAGCGTACCAGCGAAATTGAACAGCTGGAAAAGGACATCGCCGACCTGAACGACATCCTTGCCAAGCCCGCCCGTATCCGCCGCATCATCATCAACGAGCTGAACGATGTAGCTAAGAAGTACGGCCAGCCCCGCCGCAGCGAGATCCTGTACGATCTGCCCGAGGAAGAGGGCGGCTCCGAGGAAGAGGAAGTGCCGGATTATCCCGTCACCGTGTTCTTCACCCGCGAGGGCTACTTCAAAAAGATCCCGCCGCAGGGCCTGCGTACCGCCGGTGCCCACAAGCTGAAAGAGGGCGACGAGATCGTGCAGCAAATCGAGACGCGGAACAACGTGGAAGCACTGTTCTTTACCGATAAACAGCAGGTGTACAAGGTGCGTCTGGCAGAGCTGGAGGACGGCAAGGTGGCCCAGATGGGCATATTCATTCCGGGCCGTCTGGGCATGGACGAGGGCGAGAATGTGCTGGCTATGGTCATCACCAGTGACTACAGCGGGCATATGCTGTTCTTCTTTGCCAGCGGCAAGTGCGCAAAGATACCCTTGAGCTCCTACGCCACCAAGCAGAACCGCCGCAAGCTGCTCAAAGCCTACTGCGATAAAGAACCGCTGGCAAAACTGCTGTTCCTGCCGGAGGAGACCGAGCTTGCCATCCGCACCAGTGCCAGCCGGATGCTGCTGGTGGGCACGGCGCAGATCGCCGCCAAGACCACCCGCGACAGTCAGGGCGTGGCGGTGGTGACCCTGAAAAAGAACCAGACCATCGCGTCGGTGGTGCCGGCGGATACGCTGGAACTGGCAAACCCGCACCGCTACCGCGTGCGCAGCCTGCCCGCCACCGGTGCGCTGATCCGCGCCGAGGATGAAGGGGAGCAGTTGACACTGCTGTAAAATAATTTTATTGAAAAATGGCTCCGCTTCGCTCTGCCATTCTCAGCGGAAAAATTATTTATAATTATCAAATCAGAAAAGCCTGCAGGCTTTTCTGATTTGAATTTTCACAAGAAAGGCCGTAACGGTAAACGGTATCTTGTTGCTGTCGGCTTGCAGCTGTCGCGCAGCAGAAAAAATGCAATTTCCGTTACGCTCCACCCGTGAAAATGTGTTTGGAGCGGCCCGCAGGCTGCAACAGCGACGACTGCCGCCTGTGGCGGATACAGGGAGGAGCTGTTGGGGCAGCGGTCAGCAAGATGCGAGCGAATGCGAAGCAGATGCTGGGAACCGCAAATCGAGGACAAACACGAAAATAAAAATGTAATTTCCGCTATAATTGTCAGAGCGAAGCGGAGACAATTTTAAATCGTCCACCCTGAAAAGAGGAACCATCAATGCAAAACATCGACCTGATCTGTGTGGGCAAGCTCAATGCAAAATACTTCGCCGAGGGCGTGGCCGAATACCAGAAGCGGCTGGCCGCGTTCTCATCCTTCCGCATCATTGAGCTGCCGGAAGAAAAAATTGAAGAGAAAAACGCCTCCGATGCCGTGGTGAAAAAGGCACTGGAAAAGGAGGGCAAATCTATCCTTTCCAATGTGCGCAAGGGCGCGGCCATCGTGGCCATGTGCATTGAGGGTAAGCAGATATCTTCTGACGAGCTGGCCCAGTTCCTTGCCGACCGCGCAAACAGCGGGGCGGGAGATGTGGCCTTTGTGATCGGCTCATCCCACGGCCTTGCCGACGAGGTAAAGAAGGCCGCTGCCCTCAAATTCAGCATGGGACGCATCACGATGCCGCACCAGCTGGCCCGCCTTGTGCTCACCGAACAAATTTATCGTGCCTGCACCATCAATGCGGGAATGAAATACCATAAGTAAAAACACTATAAAATAGTCCGCTTTGTTGCCGAAAAGAAATGCTCTCCCGGCACAAGGCGGACTTTTTTGTTTGAACGGGCTGGCTGCCTTTGCCGGTTCTTTGCCACGGCGACACAAATTGCGGCTTTTCTTTTGAGCCTGTTTTCGGTATAATATTGCCATCTTTTTACAAAAACACCATAAAAGTGCAGTTTAAAGAGAGCTCAGAGGAAGGAATATGAAAAAGCAAACAAAGATCCTGCAGCGTGTGGGCCTGCTTGCGGCCGCAGCCACTCTTTGTGCCGCTTTGTTGAGCGGCTGCGGGCACACGACAGCACCGAAAGCCGACAGCACGGCGGCGCTGCCGCCCATTGTGGTGGGAGTGGATAACTACCCGCCTTTCAGCTATACAAATTCGGACGGGACGCCTACCGGCATCGATATTGAGCTTGCCGAGGAGGCATTTCACCGCATGGGGTATGAGCCGCAGTTCCAGAACATCGCGTGGGAGGATAAAAAGACACTGCTTGAGAAAAACGAGATCGACTGCATCTGGAGCAGCTTTACCATGACGGGCCGTGAAGAGGAATACAACTGGGCCGGCCCCTACATGGCAAGCTATCAGGTGGTGGCCGTGCGGACGGACAGCGATATTTACACCCTGCAGGACCTTGCGGGCAAGACCCTTGTGGTACAGTCCACCACAAAGCCGGAAGCGCTGTTTCTGGAACACGCGGACCCGCGCCTGCCGCAGCTGCGGGCATTGTATTCCCTGCAGGACCGCGACCTGATCTATACGGCCCTTATCAAGGGCTATGCCGATGCACTGGCGGCTCACGATACAGCCATCCAGCAGTTCATGGCCGATTACAGCGTGCAGTACCGCATTCTGGAAGAGCCGCTGGAGGCAGTGGGCCTGGGCGTAGCGTTTGCTAAAACGGATGACCGCGGCATTGCCGCACAGCTTACCTGCGTCTTTGAACAGCTGCAGGCGGACGGTACGATGCGGGAAATACTGGCAAAGTATCTGGATGACCCGGAGCACTATCTGCAGCCGCAGGAGGTGAGTGCCCATGACTGAAAATGTACGTGCCAGAAGGCTGCAGCTGCATTTCTGGGGCATTGCGCTGCTGATCGGTCTGGTGGTGATGGGCGGCATTTTTACGGTGTCGGTGCAGGCAGACCACGCCGCAGCCCGCAGCCGCTTTCTGGAGACCATCAGCTACATCAAGGAGCAGTGCTCCGGCTACGACAACCTGAACCTGGCGTCGGAAACAAAGAGCCTGATGCGGGTGATCGAAAATGTACAGCAGCTGCGCCGGGATATCGTGCGGGATGCAGAACTGGATGCGGACTATCTGCTGGACGAAGCTGCCCTGCGGGAATACCTTGGCCAGCACACCCTTTCCGGAGTGCTGCTGCTGGACACGCAGGGCCATGTGCTGTGCCGGGCCGACACCGATGGGCTGACGGACGAACCGCTGGAAGCGCAGAATCTGCCCAAGGAGCTGGCCCGCGATGCGCTGATGGATACTGCCGACTACCCGGAAAAGGTCTATGCCTGCCGCATTGAGCACGAGGACAGCTCTTACATCGACCTTGCCGCCTGCGGCCGTCCGGATGCACCGGGCGTACTGGTGGTGTATTACCACACATCGGAAGAATACGTGCGCAACTACAATCTTTCCTACCGGAACATCGTGCAGAGCTACAATCAGGAGTACGACGGCACCATCGTGGTGGCCCGGGGCGAAAAAATCGTGGCTTCCAACGACCCGGACCTTACCGGAACCACCATCGACGAGATGCCCATCCTTGCCGCCATCCGCGAAAGGGCCCGCAACGGTGAGATGGTGCACATCCACACCGGCCTTACCGGGCCTGCCTGCAGTTTTGGCATGATCGAGCGTGGGCGGAATTTTTATGTGTATGTGTTCCGGCCGGAAGCGGATGTGTTCAGTTCTACGCCGCGCAATATGCTGTTTGCGGTGTTTGCCTATGCGCTGATCCTGTTCCTTGTGCAGACCCTGCGCTGGAAAACTGCCCAGCGCTACCGGGAACAGCAGCTGCTGCGGGAGCAGGAGTATCAGAAGCAGCTCAAGGCCGAAGCAGTGAAAGCCGAAGCCGCCAATGTAGCCAAGACGGAATTTTTGCAGCGCATGAGCCACGATATCCGCACGCCCATCAATGGTATCCGCGGCATGGTAGAGATCGCTGACCGCTACCCGGAAGATGCCGACAGACAGGCAGACTGCCGCCGCAAGATTTGGGATGCATCCACCCTGCTGCTGGAACTGGTGAACGAGGTGCTGGACATGGGCAAACTGGAATCCGGCGAGATCGTGCTGGAAAAGGTGCCCTTTGACTTGCGGCAGATGCTGCAGGAAATCTGTGCTGTGGTGGAAAAGCAGGCTGCGGAACGCGGCATCCGCATTTACCGCAGACCCATGCAGGTGGAGCATTTCCGGCTCATTGGCAGCCCGCTGCACGTTAAACGCCTGCTGATGAATATTATCAGCAATGCGGTCAAGTATAATAAAGAAAACGGCAGCGTCACGCTGGAATGCACCGAGCTGCCCGGTGAAGGGGACACCGTGAACATCTGCTTTGTCTGCGCCGATACCGGCATCGGCATGAGTGAGGAGTTCCAGAAGCGGATGTACGAGCCCTTCACGCAGGAGAACAGCGGGGCCCGCTCCACCTACGGCGGCACCGGCCTCGGTATGGCCATCACCAAAAGCCTTGTGGACCGCATGGGCGGCACCATTGCCTTTGAAAGCCGGAAAGGTGTGGGCACCACCTATACCATCACGCTGCCCCTTGCCATCGACCGTACGGCTGCGCCGGAGCAGGACGGCCCGGCACGGCCGGCAGACCTTGGCGTGCTGCGGGGAGCACAGGTCCTTCTGGCGGAAGATAACGAGCTGAACCTTGAAATTGCCGAGTTCCTGCTGCGGGAAGCAGGCATCTGCGTGACCAGGGCTGCAGACGGCCGACAGGCAGTGGAAGCCTTTGCGGCGTCGCCGGTGGGCTTTTACGACGCCATCCTCATGGATGTGATGATGCCGGTGATGGATGGCCATGCCGCCGCCCGGGCCATCCGTGCTATGGCAAGGCCCGATGCAAAAACAGTGCCCATTTTTGCCATGACGGCCAACGCTTTTGCAGAGGATCGCCGCAAGGCGCTGGAAGCCGGTATGAATGACCACCTCACAAAGCCGCTGGATTCTGCTGCGGTGCTGCAGGCGCTGGCAAAAGCGTGTGCCGGGCGCGGACAAAACCACGGATAAGTGCGCTGCGGCTTTACAACCGGGCCAAAACATGATAAAGTAAAGATACTGTGCCCTTGATAGAGGGCCGACAACACAACACGACACGGCAAACCAGCCGCGGACGGAAAGGATGTACTTACAATGGAACAGAGCGAAAAGACCCTTGATATGATCGTCAATCTCTGCAAGAACCGTGGTTATGTGTTCCCCGGTTCCGAGATCTACGGCGGCCTGGCCAACAGCTGGGATTACGGCCCCCTGGGCGTTGAGTTCAAGAACAACGTCAAGAAGGCATGGCTGAAGAAGTTCGTGCAGGAGAGCCCCTACAATGTGGGCCTGGATGCAGCCATCATCATGAACCCCCAGACCTGGGTGACCACCGGCCACGTTTCCAGCTTCTCGGACCCCCTGCTGGACTGCCGCGCCTGCAAGGCACGCCACCGCGCCGACAAGCTGATCGGCGAGGAGCATCCGGAAGTGAACGTGGATGCCATGAGCTTTGACGAGATGGATGCTTTCATCGCAGAGCACGAGGACATCGTCTGCCCCGTCTGCGGCAAGCACGATTTCACCCCCATCCGTAAGTTCAACCTGATGTTCAAGACCGCCATCGGCGTTACCGAGGACAGCTCTTCCACCTGCTACCTGCGCCCCGAGACCGCACAGGGCATCTTCGTCAACTTTGCCAACATCCAGCGCACCACCCGCCGCAAGCTGCCCTTCGGTGTGTGCCAGGTGGGCAAGGCTTTCCGCAACGAGATCACCCCGGGCAACTTCACCTTCCGCACCCGCGAGTTTGAGCAGATGGAGTGCGAGTTCTTCTGCAAGCCCGGCACCGATCTGGACTGGTTCGCTTACTGGAAGGACTACTGCGAGAACTGGCTGCTGAGCCTGGGCATCAAGAAGGAGCACCTGCGTCTGCGTGACCACGAGCCTGCAGAGCTGGCCTTCTACAGCCGCGCCACCACCGATATCGAGTACGCATTCCCGTTCACCGACTGGGGCGAGCTGTGGGGCATTGCAGACCGTACCAACTACGACCTGACCCGCCATCAGGAAGCTTCCGGCAAGAGCCTGGAGTACTTTGACAGCGAGACCAACGAGCACTACATCCCCTACGTCATCGAGCCGTCTCTGGGCTGTGACCGTGTGGCTCTGGCCTTCCTGTGCGAGGCTTACGACGAAGAGCACCTGACCGACAGCAAGGGCAAGGAAGACATCCGCACCGTGCTGCACCTGCATCCGGCTCTGGCTCCCTACAAGTGCGCCGTGCTGCCCCTGAGCAAGAAGCTGGGCGACAAGGCCATGGAGATCCGCAACGAGCTGAGCAAGTACTTCATGGTGGATTACGACGATACCGGTTCCATCGGCAAGCGCTACCGCCGTGAGGACGAGATCGGCACCCCATACTGCATCACTGTGGACTTCGACACCGTGGGTGACGAGGCCAAGGGCATCGTGGCTGATAACTGCGTCACCGTGCGTGACCGCGACACCATGGAGCAGGTGCGTATGCCCATCAGCGAGCTGAAAGCTTACATCGAGAGCAAGATCGAGTTCTGAGAAAAACTGGCTTTTAAGCGATAAAAAACAGCCCCGCCGTTGCAATTTCGGCGGGGCTGTGCTATAATACAACTAAAGAAAGTGCTGTCTGGCAAACGGTCAGTACCTTTCCGGCGCGATAATCAAAAGATGACCGCTCAGGTTTGGACGCTGAGGGCGGTCATTTTTTGTTGTTGAAGATCTTCCACGCGATATCGAAAATGCCAAAACTCACGGTCGCAAGGAGCGTGAGCAGAGCCAGAGTCCCTAAAAGCGTCATGAAGCATCACCCCCTCCGCTGCAAAGCGTCGGGGTACGACAAAAAATTCGCATTCCCGACGCAGGGCCGGAAAGGTATAGACCGCCTGCCGTATGTAGACAGCACTCTCAAAAGACAGTATAACAGACGTTTCCTGCTTTTTCAACAGCAGAGACGTCTGTTTCCTTTTTACTGGACAGAACCGCCCACAGAGGGTATACTGAAACAAAAATAATCTATTTTGCACCGCAGGAGGTTTAACCCGTGGAAAACTTTGACGAACTGCTGAAAAAATATGCCGATTTCATCGTCCGGGTGGGCGTGAACCCGCAGCCGGGCCAGACGCTCATCATCAACTGCCCATTGGAAGGAGCTCCGCTGGCGCGGCTGTGCGTGCGCGGCGCCTACGCAGCCGGTGCCCGCGATGTGCAGGTGAACTGGAACGACGACGCTGTGGCCCGCGCCCGCATGGAGCTGGGCAGTGAGGAAGCCCTGACCGATCTGAAACCCTGGCAGCTGCGCCGGTATCTGGATTACGCCGAAAGCGAGGGCGGCGTGTGCGTGCTGCACCTCATCGCGGACGACCCGGAGCTGTACGCGGGCCTTGACGGCGGCAAGATCAGCCGGGTGAATGCCGCCCGCCGCGCTTTTATGGAGCAGTGGCAGGAGTACACCATGAACGACCGGGTGCAGTGGTCCATTGCGGCCCTGCCCAGTGTGCCCTGGGCGAAGAAAATCTTCCCGGAGCTGGACGCAGATGCCGCCATGGAAGCACTGTGGAAGCTCATTTTCGATGTGTGCCGCGTGACCGGCGGTGACCCGGTGCACGAGTGGCAGGCCCACATGGAGCGCCTTTCCACCCTGCGGGATAAAATGAACGCCCTGGATCTGGAAAGCGTGCACTTTGAAAGCAGCAATGGCACCGACCTGACCGTGGGCCTTGCCGATCAGGCTGTGTGGGAGAGTGCCGCCAGCAAAAGCGAAAAAAGCGTGGTGTTCCTGCCCAACATTCCCACCGAAGAGGTGTTCACCGCGCCTCATAAGGATAAGGTGGAGGGTGTCGTCTACGGCACAAAACCCTATGTGTTCAACGGTCAGCTCATCAAGGACTTCCATGTTACCTTTAAAAATGGCCGCGTAGTGGAGCACGGTGCTGCTGAGGGCACCGACCTGCTGGGCCAGCTGCTGGACAGTGACGAAGGCGCCCGCAGCATCGGCGAGGTGGCGCTGGTGCCTGCTTCCAGCCCCATCAACCGCAGCGGCAAGCTGTTCTACAGCACCCTGTTTGACGAGAATGCCGCCTGCCACATCGCTTTCGGTGCCAGCTATCCCGGCACCACAAAGGGCGGCACAGCACTCACAAAAGATCAGCTGCTGGCCCGCGGCATGAATCAGTCCCGCCTGCACGAGGATGTGATGATCGGTGCCGAGGACAGCCGCATCACCGGCAAATGCCGCGACGGCCGCACCGTGGAGCTGTTCAAAGACGGCGTGTGGGTGCTGTAAATTGCCCTGCGACGAAAAAATCTTTGAAAAAGCTTGCATAATTGCGGATTGTATGGTATATTCTAGTAGTACGATATAGTTTAACCTGAAACGTGGGCCGCAAGGTCCGCGTTTCTTGTTTGTCTGGAGGTTTTTTATGGCGAAGCAGTCTGGCGGCAACACCGCCCAGAGAGTCGAAGCGCTTGTCCGCCCCACCGTGGAGGGCATGGGCCTGCGCCTGTGGGATGTCGTTTTTGAAAAGGAAGGTCCGGACTGGTATCTTCGCGTGCTCATCGACAAGGACGGCACCATGGATACCGACACCTGCGCGGATGTCTCCCATGCGCTGGACCCCATTCTGGATGAAGCAGACCCCATCGACCAGAGCTATTATCTGGAAGTGGGCAGCCCCGGCCTTGGCCGCAGGCTGACCCGCCCGGAGCACTACGAAGCCCTCAAGGGACAGAAGATCCGTGCAAAGCTCATCCGCCCGAACGCCGACGGCGTACGTGAGTTTGCCGGCATCCTGGCAGGCCGCGAGGGCAGCACCGTCACGGTGGAGACTGAGAACGGCCCTGTCACCTTTGAGGTGAATGCCGCATCCAGCGTGAACCTGTGCGACGACGAAGACCTGTTTGATTAACATAGATAAGAGAGTAAATTACAGGAGGAACCCGAAAAATGGCAGCAGCGAACAATGAATTTTTTGAAGCTCTCTCCATGCTGGAGCATGAGCGCGGCATCACCGCAGAATACCTGATCGAGAAGATTAAGGCGGCTATCATCATTGCCGTCAAGAAGAACTATGAGGTGGAAGAGGACCACGTGAAGGTGGACATCGACCCCGCCGCAGGCCGCTTTGACGTGGCCCTGATCCAGGACGTCGTGGCCGACGAGGACTGGTACGACGAACACTCTGAGATCGGCATCACCGAGGCCCAGAAGATCCGCAAGACCTACGAGGTGGGCGACCGCATCATCACCCCGCTCAAGACCAAGGACTTTGGCCGTATCGCCGCCCAGACCGCAAAGCATGTGATCCGTCAGGGCATCCGTGAGGCCGAGCGCAGCCAGCAGCTCAGTGAGATCCAGTCCCGCGCACACGACATCGTGCAGGCAACTGTCACCCGCGTTGACCCCGAGAAGGGCATCGTGGCCCTGGATCTGGGCAAGGGCGGCGAAGCCATCCTGCCCCACAACGAGCAGGTGCCCGGCGAGGTGTACACCGAGGGCCAGACCCTGCAGGTCTACGTTGTGGACGTGGTCAGCACCGAGCGCGGCCCCCGCGTTATGATCAGCCGCACCCATCCCGGCCTTGTCAAGCGCCTGTTCGAGCTGGAAGTGCCGGAGATCTTTGACGGCACCGTTGAGGTCAAGGCCATCAGCCGCGAGGCCGGTGCCCGCACCAAGATGGCTGTGTGGAGCAAGGACCCCAATGTGAACCCTGTTTCCGCCTGCATCGGTGAGCACGGTGCCCGTGTGGCTGCCGTGGTGGAGAAGCTGGGCGGCGAGAAGATCGACATCGTCAAGTGGAGCGAGGACATCTCCGAGTTCATCTCCGCAGCCCTGAGCCCCGCTAAAGTGGTCAAGGTGGAGCTGCTGCCCGGCGAGACCCGCTCCTGCCGCGTCACCGTGCCCGACCAGCAGCTGAGCCTGGCTATTGGCAACAAGGGCCAGAACGCGCGCCTGTGCGCACGCCTGACCGGTTACAACATCGATATCCGCCCCGAGAGCGGCTACTACGGTGAGGAAGAACCCAAGAAGGAAGCCGAAACCGACGCCGAGTAATTGCGGCGCAGATGGCCAAAGGAGGGAAACCGGATGGCACAGAAAAAGATCCCTTCCCGCCAGTGCATCGGATGCATGACCAGCCGCCCCAAAAAGGAACTGGTGCGTGTGGTGCGTGCACCCAGCGGAGAGATCAGCATTGATCTGGTCGGCAAAAAGCCGGGCCGCGGCGCATATCTCTGCCCGAACCCTGACTGCCTGACCAAGGCAAAAAAGAAAAAGGCGCTGGAGCGCTGCTTTGAGCAGCCGGTTCCCGCCGAAGTGTACGAGGCATTGGCCGCACAGCTGGCCGAAGCCGCAAAGGAGGCAGCCGATGGCAAAGAAGAATAACGCCCCCGCAAAGCCCAAGCTGCCGCCGGAGGAAGCGCTGTTTCAGGCGCTGAGCCTGTGCCGCAAGGCGGGCGCACTGACCATGGGCTTTGACGCCGTGGAAGATGCCTGCGTCAAGAGCAAGGCATGGCTGGTGATGGTTGCATCCGACGCCAGCGCCAAGACCGTGCAGCGCCTGAACTATTCTGTGGGCGATCTGGTGGATGTGATCACCATGCCGCTGACCCAGGATAAGCTGGCCGACATCAGCCGCAAGCCTGTGGCTGTTTATGCGGTGACCGACCGCAACCTCGCAAAGCTCTGCTTTGACCGCCTTGCGGACTGTGGAGTAATCAAAAATGAGGAGGATATGAGCGAATGATCGTAAAATATAAAGTGAGTGATTTTGCAAAGGACCTGAACCTTTCTGCCAAGAAGGTCTTGGATGAGCTGAACGCCATGGGCAGCACCGGCAAGAAGAACAGCTCCAATCTGGAAGAGAACGAGCTGAACTACCTGCTGGAGAAGTTCAGCAAGGCCGGCAGCGTGGAGAATCTGGACGAGTTTTTGAACAGCGCCAAGGCTGCA
>JBNMHZ010000020.1:0-52458 GCA_050873025.1 Faecalibacterium sp.
CCGATGGAATTGTGCAGCTTGTGGCCCGGGATGCCTGCACCGATGGGGGCGTAAGCACCGATGACGTTGGAGGAAGTGGTATAGGGGTAGATGCCAAAGTCGATGTCACGCAGAGCGCCCAGCTGTGCCTCAAACAGCACCTTTTTGCCGGCGGCGTCTGCATCGGCCAGATACTGGCCCACATCGCAGATATAATCCTTGAAGATGGCGGCATACTTTTCGAGCCAATTCCACATCTCGTCCACGCTAATGGGCTTGGCGCCATAGCTGCCTTCCATCACCAGATTCTTGGAGTCCACCATGGTGATCAGACGCTTCTTGACGGCGTCGTCCAGGTGCAGCAGGTCGCCCATGCGCAGGGTCTTTTTCATGTATTTGTCGCCGTAAGCGTAGGCGATGCCGCGCTTGGTGGAGCCGAACTGTGCGCCGGTCTTGGACAGACGGGCTTCTTCCAGACCGTCCTGATCCACATGGTACGGCATGGTGATGGTTGCACGGTCGGAGATCTTCAGATTCTTGGGGCTGATCTCAATGCCCTGCTCGCGCAGCTTATTGATCTCGCCATCCAGATGATGCGGGTCGATGACCATGCCGTTGCCCATAACGCAGACCACGTTCGGACGCAGGATGCCGGAGGGCAGCAGATTCAGCACGAACTTGCCGCGCTCGTTCTTGACCGTGTGACCGGCGTTGTTGCCGCCCTGATAGCGTGCAACGATGTCATACTCCTGGCTGATGAGGTCGACCATGCGGCCCTTGCCTTCATCGCCCCAGTTGATACCCGTAATTGCAGTAAGCATAATAAATGACCTCTTTATCCTTTTTTCAAAAGACAGCCTTTTCCGTGCACCTTGCCCGGGATACGCCACCTTGGGAAAACGCACCGGCAGGCATACACAAAGCACATACCAATGCGAGTATAGTATAGCACAGTTTGCGGCACAAAAAAAGAGGAAAACGCGGCTTTCGGCTGCGGTTTCCTCCAAATTTGCAGGGATAAAATTGTGCGTTCAGCTGCGGGGCTTCCGGATGTCGGTGCGGCGGGTCACCTTGTGGATGGTGCCGTCCGGCTCCTGAATGGACGTTTTGTCCAGCTGTGCACGCAGGCTGGCTTTCATATCGTCGATGTACTCCCGGCGCAGTGCCTGCTGCTCTGCCTTTTCGGCCTCGGTCAGGCCGGTGGTCTTACTCTTTTTTGCCAGCTCGTTGATGCGGGCGATCTTTTCCTGGGTCATGGGGCCTCCTGTATTTTCGATCAGAATATGTTATAATAGGTAAAATGATTTTTTCTGCACAAGCAGTATAACAAAGGATGATAAAAATGGCAACTCAATTGAACTATGCCCAGCAGATGGATGCTGTGCTTAAAACGCTGAGCGGCACCCGGCCCCGCCTTTTGCTGCACGCCTGCTGCGGGCCCTGCTCCAGTGCTGTGCTGGAACAGCTGTGCCAGTACTTCGACATCACGGTGCTGTATTACAACCCCAACACCTGGCCTGCAGAAGAATACCACCGCCGCGGTGAAGAGCTGAAAAAGTTCGTTGCCGCCGCCCACCCGCTGGGCGTGACGGTCATTGAAGACCACTACGACCCGCAGGAGTTCTACTCTGCTGTCACCGGCCTTGAGAATGAGCCGGAGCGCGGCAGCCGCTGCACGGTCTGCTACCGGCTGCGGATGCGCCGGGCAGCCCAGTACGCCAAGGACAACGGCTTTGACTGGTTCACCACCACCCTCTCCATCAGCCCGCACAAGGACGCCAAGCGCATCAATGCCATCGGGCAGGAACTGGAAGCGGAGTTTGGCGTGAGGCATCTGCCCTCGGACTTCAAAAAGCACAACGGCTACCTGCGCAGCCTGCAGCTCTCGGAAGAATACGGTCTGTACCGGCAGGATTACTGTGGGTGCGAATTCAGTGCGAAGGCAAGAGGGATCGAATAATAAGCTTTTTAGTCTATTTCTTTATATTCTACCTCGATTTTTTTGTTCAATTCTTTTTCTTCTTCGGTTTCATGATAAAGTGGATTACTAAGATATGTATCTTTCAGCGCATCTTTCAACCGGTCACAGCATGGTTTAAACGTGAAAAATGTAATTCCGCCACCAAGTGCACCGCCCACTACAGGAATTGCTTTTCTGAAGAAGCCTGCATAGATTTGCTTCGACATTTTGACTCCAAACCATTTGGAAACTGATTTTACAATTGGATAGATTGTCCCTTTCGTCAACGAAAACCGCAACAATCTCTGTTCCACTCCACGTCCCAGTGCATTTGCCATTGTCTTCAATGCAGTATTTGCACCTTGCACACCAGACATAACACCCATGCAAAGGATCAGGATATTCATCGTTTCGGAATCCATCATTGCCTTTTCATTTCCTGTGTCTATCTGTTGAAAACCGTAAAGATACATTAGTTTCTGTGTGGCACGAAGCAGATATCCATAATACTGTGCCAAATCAGCAGGAATTGTTCCTACCATCGCTATGCCGCCTGGCATACCAAGCGCCGCTGAAATTCCTGAAACACAATTGCGCTCAAATTTTATAACTTCATCTGCCAGTTTATCAACTTCCCACGGATTGATTTTCGCCTGTGCCGGATTCAGTTGGACGATTTTGTCAACAACATTCTCCGGATGATTTTTCATAAATTCTCTTCTTAAAAAATCCTCTCTATTAACACGTATCCCCGGAACCCGCATTCCAAGTGCAATAATGTCTTCAATGTCAATTTCACCGTTTCCATTTACATCAATTGCCTGCACTATAGCCTTTTGGGGTGCAGCTAAAGCATTTTTTAATTTATTCTCTGCTTTTTCTTCTTTCTTTGTTCTCTGGCTCGTATCGTTTTTCATTCTCCTGTCCTCCTTCCGCTCACTTTTACTCTTCCGGCAATCTGGCCACCAGCAGTGTGAAAATAATCAAGCCCACACAGGGCACGATGTTGGACGCCATACCGGCGGCAAGGCCGGCCTTTTCAGCCACGATGCCGATGATCCACGGCATAATGATCGCACCGCTGGATGCTGCCGGCAGCATGATGCCCATGCTGGTGACGCTGGTCATGCGGCCTGCACTGGCAACGGCGGTGGGGTTCAGGCCCGCCATCGAGAAGGCAAAGGCAAACAGCAGCACGATGGCCATGCCCTGGGTGTCAGCCCGCACCAGCAGCACATAGAAGAAGGTGCACAGCACGCTCATGCCCACCATGGCCTTGCGCGGGTTCTTGAAGGGGAACACGAAGGCAATGAGCAGGCGGGCCACCAGCGTGGCCCCCCACATCACGGTGACGGTGTAGGCCGCCAGCGAACCGGCAATGATGCCGCTGCCCTTGAAATAGGTCACCATCCAGCCGGTGACGCTCTGTTCGGCAGCGTTCTGGCAGAACAAAAGGCCGGTCAGCAGCCAGAAGCGCGGCGAGTGCAGGAAGCTCCAGTCGATCACCTCTTTGGTCTTGGCGGTTTTGGCCGCACCGCCGCCCAGCGGGGTGAACACATACACCAGCCACAGCACAAGGCCCAGCGCTGCCAGCAGGAACACCGCCAGCGCAGTGCTCACCCTTGCAGCCGCCGCAATGAGGAAGGGGCACAGCAGCGCGCCGCAGGCATAGCAGCTGTGCATCAGGTTCATGCCGCGGGTGCGGCTGGCTGAGTTATCGCTGACAAGAATGGTGCAGGTGTTCATAGCGCTGCCCTTGGCAATGCCCACCAGGAAGAATGCCAGTGCCAGCACCGCTACGGCACCGGTCAGGCCCATCAGGCTGTAACCCACCGCATAGCCGATGGTAAGCAGCAGCACACTGCGCTTCATGCCCAGTGCACCGGGCAGCACGCCCACCAGAAAACCGGCGATCAGGTTGCCGATGCTCATGAGTGAGAGCAGGGTTCCGGTCATGCCATAGGCAAAGCCGTATTCTTCCTGCAAAAGGCTGACCACAACGCCTGCGCTGATGGCGCAGATGCCGCTGAAGGAAAAGGTCAGAAAGCCTGCATTACGCAGGCGGGTGTTCGGTTGCTGTTCCATGATGTTCCCCTTTTTTATAAAAATATCCTCTTTTTATTTAACCATATTTTTACGTTATTTCAACCGGATTTTCTTATAAAAAAGAACGATTTGAATGCCCTCCGCACAGCTTCGGGCGCAAATAGCGGAAACTTTTTCAAAATTGTTTTTCACCAAAAGGGTCGTAACGGAAAGCGGCTTTTTAAAACGTAAAAAGAAGGGATGGACAAAGCGTCCATCCCTTCTTTTTTGTTTGCTTATTCAGCCTTAGTATCAGGCTTTGCTTCCTCGGCCTTAGCTTCCGGCTTTGCTGCGGGGGCAGCAGGTGCGGGAGCAGCAGCAGGCTTTGCAGCCGGTGCTGCGGCGGGCTTGGCAGCTGCAGGAGCAGCGGGCTTCACCACCGGCTTCGGGGGATACGGATCGTCCTTCAGCGGGAAGAGGATGATCTTCTTCGGGCACTTCTGGGCGCACATGCCGCAGCCCTTGCACTTGTCGTAGTCCACACGGGCCACACCGTCCACAACGTGGATGGCGTCGAACTTACAGGTGCGCTCGCACATGCCGCAGGCAATGCAGGAGGTGGTGCAGGCCTTCATGGCCACAGGACCCTTATCCTGATTGGAGCACATGACAACGGGCTTGCGCGGGCCGCCCACGTCGATCATGATGACCTTCTTGGGGCAGATGTTTGCGCAGGCACCACAGCCGGTGCACTTGTCCTTGTCCACCTTGGCTACGCCGTCCACGATGTGGATGGCATCGAACTTACACACCTTGGTGCAGTCGCCCAGGCCGACGCAGGCGAAGGAGCAGGTCTTGGGGCCGCCGTACAGGGCAGCTGCTGCTGCACAGGTCTGGATACCCTTGTAATCGTAAGCGGGCTTGCAGTGCTCGGAGTTGCCCTGGCACTGGACCACAGCCTTCTTTTCCACAGCGCTTGCCTCACCGCCCATGATCTTGGCGATGGCAGCGGCAGCCTTGGGGCCGCCGGGTGCACACTTATCGCAGGGGACGCCGTCCATAACAACGGCCTTTGCGTAGTCGGCACAGCCTGCGTAGCCGCAGCCGCCGCAGTTTGCACCGGCCAGACAGCCGGCAACTTCTTCAATGCGGGGGTCTTCCTCGACGGCCATGAACTTAGCGGCAGCAACCAGAATGATCGCACCGATGGCGCCCACGACAGTACACAGGATAACAGCAGATACAATACTCATTTTCCTGTTCCTCCCTTACAGCGTAACATTGAACAGGTTTTCGACGATGCCGCCGAAGCCCATGAAGGACAGGCTGGTGATTGCGGCTGCGATCAGGGTGATGGGCAGGCCCTTGAAGGGTGCCGGGGGATCGCAGGCTTCCACGCGCTTGCGCACGCCGCTGAACATGACCATGGCCAGCATGAAGCCAACGCCTGCACCGATGGAGCAGACCAGAGCCTCAATGTAGGCAGCGCCAAAGCCCAGAGCAGCCACATCTGCACCGTAGTCGTCCACGACCAGAATGGTCACGGCCAGCACGCAGCAGTTGGTGGTGATCAGAGGCAGGTAAACGCCCAGCGAGTTATACAGGGCAACGACATACTTCTTGAGGAAGATCTCGATGAACTGCACCAGAACGGCAATGACCAGAATGAACACGATGGTCTGCAGGTAGCCCAGGCCAGCCGGGTCCAGGATGAAGATCTGGATGGGGAAGGTCACGGCCGTGGCCATGAACATAACGAAGATAACAGCGCCGGACATACCAACGGAGGAGTCCAGCTTCTTGGAAACGCCCAGGAACGGGCAGATGCCATAGAACTTCACCAGCACGTAGTTGTTGACAAGGATCATGCTGAAGAAGATAGCAGCGAGTTTGACGAGCATGATTACGCCTCCTTCTTCAGATTGTCGATGTCGCAGCAGCTCTTGCGCTCAATGCGGGCGTCCAGCTTGCCTTCCAGCCACACACAGCCTGCCATCAGAACACCAAAGCAGAAGAATGCGCCGGGAGCCTGCGTCATGATGCCGATCTTGGCCATGCTGTCCGGCAGGACCTTGAAGCCCAGCCAGGTGCCGCTGCCCAGGATCTCACGGATGGTAGCCATCAGCACAACGGTGAGTGTGTAGCCGATGCCCATACCGATGCCGTCCAGTGCGCTGTCCACCACGCTGTTCTTGCAGGCGAACATCTCGGCACGGCCCAGGATGATGCAGTTGACAACGATCAGGGGCAGGAACACGCCCAGCGCGTTGTACAGGCTTTCCATGTAGGCCTGCATGAACATCTGCACGATGGTCACGAAGCCTGCAATGATGACGATGTAGCAGGGCAGATGCACCTTGCCGGGGATCACCTTGCGCAGCAGGGAGATCATAACGTTTGCGCACACCAGCACGAAGGTAAAGGCGGCGCCCATGCCCAGAGCACTGGACACTGCGGTGGTAACGGCCAGCGTGGAGCAGGTACCCAGAACCAGACGCAGAACAGGGTTTTCTTTGATAATGCCGTTGGTAAGGATGCTTACCTTGGACTTTTTCTCTTGTGCCATTTCTTACCAACCTCCTTTATGCCAGCTCGTTGTAGCAGTTGACACAGTCGTTGAGGGCAGCGAACAGTGCCTTGGAGGAGAAGGTAGCGCCGGTCTTGCCGTCCACACCGTTCTCGCCCATCACAACGCTCTGGGTGCAATCCAGACCATCGAACTGCTTCAGGAAATCATCCTCGGCAACGGCACTGCCGATGCCCTTGGTCTGGGTAGAAGCATCCACCCAGATGCCGGTCTCGGTGCCGTTGGCGTCCATGCCGACGATGACAGTGACGATGCCGCCGTCGAAGCCGGACTCCTCAGCCTTGATGGCCATGCTGCCATCCGGGGCCTTGACCACACCGGTAACGCCGGCGGTGGTATAGTCGGTCACTTCTTCCAGCTCGCTGGCATCCGAAACGGAAGGCAGCACGCCGACATAAGCGGCCAGAGTGGTGCGCTTGGTGTTTTCGGCAATGACCGGGGCGGTCATGCTGTTCACCAGAGCCAGCAGCAGGCTGACGATCAGGGAGATAACGCTCAGCACAACGATGGGCTTGATGGTGCTCTCCCAGTTGGAAGACTTACTCATTTGCCAGCACCCTCCTTTGCTTTCTTTGCAGGCTTGATGTAGCCATACGGGGTCTGACGGGTCAGATCATTGATGTAGGGGACCCACAGGTTCATGAACAGCAGTGCGAAGGACACGCCCTCGGTGTAGCTGCCCCAGTAGCGGATGGCGAAGGTGACGATGCCCAAGGCTACGCCGTACACCAGCTTGCCCTTGAGGGTGAACGGGCTGGTGACGTAGTCGGTAGCCATGAACACGGCACCGAACAGCAGGCCGCCGCTCAGCACAGCCACCAGAGCCTCATGCAGGCTGTGGGTGGCGATGAGGTAGAACACGAACATGCTGCCCACGTAGGAAGCGGGGATGGCAATGCTGATGGTCTTGGTGGCAACCAGATAGATCAGGCCCAGCACGATGGCCAGAGCGCAGGTCTCGCCCAGCACGCCGCCATGGATGCCCATGAACAGATCCAGCAGGCTCAGCTTGGACTTATCGGCCACAGCCAGCGGGGTAGCGCTGGACAGCTGATCCACGGCTGCATCCGGGAACACCCACTTGTTCATGGAACCGGCAAAGCTGATGAACAGCACGATGCGGCCCACCAGAGCGGGGTTTGCAAAGTTCATGCCGATGCCGCCGAACAGCTGCTTGACGATGACGATGGCAACCAGATCACCGGTGATGAGCTGGCCGATGGGCATGCCCACGGGCACGTTCATGGCCAGGATGATGCCGGTGACCACAGCGGACAGGTCGCTGATGGGGTTTGCCTTTTTCAGCAGCTTGCAGTACAGCCATTCAAAAGCTACGCAGGCCACCACGGACACTGCAGTGACCAGCAGTGCACGCATACCAAAAATGATGGCAGAGGCCACCACGCAGGGGCACAGGGCGACGATCACGTTGGCCATCAGGCTCTGGGTGGTCTCGCTGCTGCGTACATGCGGGGAAGCCGAAACAATAAGCTTCGTATCCATTACTTATTGCCTCCTTTTTTGATTTCACCAAGGTAGAACGCCTTTGCCAGACTCATCATCTGGGTGACAGGGCGCTTTGCCGGGCAGACGAAGGAGCAGCTGCCGCAGTTGAAGCAGTAATCAGCATGCAGCTTGCCCAGCTCCTGCACATCGCGTGCAGCGTAAGCCTGGTTGACTTCCACAGGCTCCAGACCCATGGGGCAGTACTCCACGCAGCGGCCGCAGCGGATGCAGGGATTGACGGGTGCAGGCTCTGCAGCGGCCTTGCTCAGGAAGATCAGGCCGGAAGTGGTCTTGGTGGTGGGGTAGCTCAGGTTCTCCACAGCGGGGCCCATCATGGCACCGCCGGCAACCACCTTGCCCAGCTCGCCCTTGACGCCTGCATAATCGATGATGTCCTGATAGGCAGTACCCACAGGCACCACGATGTTCTGGGGATGTACACAGGCATCACCGTCCACGGTGATGGTGCGCTCGACCACCGGCATACCGGTAGCCAGATACTTGCCCAGAGTGGAAACGCTGGTCACGTTCATGACGATAGCGCCTGCATCGGCGGGCAGACCGCCGTGGGGCACCTCGCGGCCCAGGCACTTCTCGATCAGGATCAGCTCAGCACCGGTGCCGTAAACACTGGGCAGAGGCTTGACCTCAATGGTGCTGTCGCCATTGGTCTTTTTGCACAGCAGGTCGATGCACTCGGGCTTGTTGTTCTCAATGCCGATGACGCACTTCGGGATGCCGGTGTACTGCAGCACGGCCTTGATGCCGCGGATGATATCATCGCTGCAGTTCAGCATTTCCTGCGTATCGCTGGTCAGCCACACTTCGCACTCGGAAGCGTTGATCAGCAGGGTGTCCACCTGCTGCTTGGGCTGCAGCTTGACATCGGTCGGGAAGCCTGCGCCGCCCAGACCAACCAGGCCGCACTCACGCACGGCAGCCAGGAAGCTTGCCTTATCGGTGACAACAGGTGCCTTGACAGCCGGGTCCACGGTCTGCTTGCCATCGGTCTTGATGACCACAGAATCGCACATACGGCCGTTGGACAGACGGAACGGCTCCACAGCCGCAACGGTGCCGGAAACGCTGGAGTGAATGTTGGCGGAGACGAAGCCGCCTGCCTCACCGATCTTGGTGCCAACAAACACCTCGTCGCCCTTCTTGACCAGAGCTTTTGCGGGTGCGCCGATGTGCTGGCTCATGAGGATGCGTACCTGCGCGGGCAGAGGCATCGGGATCGGTTTGCTTGCAGCAGTTGCCTTGTCATGCGGCGTATGCGCGCCAAGCGCCGCACGTTTCAGCTTGTTCAACATGGAATTCAAATCCCCCATTCTGCTTGAATTGCCGCCCCCGCGCCTATGCAGGCGCACTGGTACAGGGACAGCAGCTGCTTAACATATTTATTGTATCATTTTGGCGTGGGAAGTCAACGACAATGGCGCGGAAATGATGCATTTTCCTGAACTTTCTTCTCATTTTTTCGTAGTTAGATTTAACTAACCAGCGTATTTTTTCCTTTTTCCGCATCCAGCACACGGCGTTTGCCTTTGCGTGCGGAATATGGTATACTATTGTCAACATTCACTTGCGGAACGTCCCCCGCTCCGCGCAAGACTTTCCAAGGAGGCTTTATACCATGAAAGTTCTCAAAGCACTGCTTGCCGTACTCACCACACTGGCTGTCGGCCTTACCGCCGCACTGCTGTTCGTGCAGGACAAAAACGCCCCGCGCTATATCCAGATCTACGAGAACGAACAGTAACATCCGTTTGGAATAAAAAGCATCCCCCAGCCTGAGCGGGCACACCGTCCGGGCTGGGGGATTTGTGGTTTTATGGGGCTTTCTGCAGCAAAAAATGCCGCTGACCGTTCGTCAGCGGCATTTTTGCTGCAATGGAGCCTCAGTAATCTTTTTCGCACCCCAGCAGAAAGCGCATGTACTGGAACGTGCGGTCATGGCCAAGCTCCTTGACCATCAGCAGCAGCTTTTCCAGCAGGGCGCGGGTCTCCGGGTGCAGCAGGTAATGATCTTTGCTGTGCTCGTAGTATTCCCACGGGGATGCGTCGGTGTACTTGTCGCCCAGATAGATCTGGCTTGCGGCCACACGGTCGCACACCATCTCGCACACATAACGCAGCGGCATCTTCATACCCGCAAGGCCCGCCTTCTGGATACTGTAATCGATCCAGTATTCCAGATGGTGCTTGTTGCGGCCCTTGTGGTGCAGCCACGCGGAGGAATAGCCCCGCGCGGCACGCTCTGCCTCGTTGGGGCTGTGGTCGCCCTGATAGTAGATGCACCCGGGGATGAACTCGGTGGGGCTGTACTTGCTCAGGTCGTGGGCAAGGCCCTGCTCGTAGAGCCCGCAGGCAAAGCAGTATTTCATCACCAGCAGTTTGTGCCGGGTGATGGTCTCAAAATGGCCCTTGATGTTCATTTGCTGTTCCTCCGCTTCTGCAAAGGCTTCCCCCAGCCGGGGGAAGCTGTCACCGCAGGTGACTGATGAGGGTGTTTGGGAACTTCATCGAAGCTGCGCCCTCATCCGCTTCACTTCGTTCAGCACCTCCCCCCGTCCGGGGGAAGGCTTTATGCTCCCCGGTAACGCACCGTGACCCGGCCCTCTTTCAGGTTCCGCAGGTCGCTGCTCTCAGAAAAATCCTCCCGGTCACGGGTGAGGCTGGGGCTGTAATAGGGGTCGTCCAGAATGTTTTCCTTCCCATGCACGGTGTACAGCCGCTGCTGTTCGGCGGCAAAGCGCCGGGCCTTGACCGGATCTTTCTCGTCGCCGCCGCGGCTCTTGCTCTCGTAGTGGGTCAGCCGGGCGTAGGGCGTCCAGACGATGCGGTACCCCGCATCCCGCACCCGCAGGCAGAAGTCCACATCGTTGAAAGCCACGGCAAAGGCTTCGTCCAGGCCGCCCACTTCGTCCCACACGCTGGCTTTTACCAGCAGGCAGGCACCGGTGACCGCAGAAAAATCCTGCACAGTGGCGGCGCGGAACATGTAGCCGCTGCCGCCTGCCTTGCGGTATTTGTGGCTGTGGCCCGCGTAGCCGCCAAGACCGGTCACGACGCCTGCGTGCTGCAGGGTCTCGTCCGGGTAGAGCAGCTCTGCGCCGCAGATGGCCGCGCCGCCGGGGTGGGCACACTGCCGCAAAAGCTCGGTCAGCCAGTCGGCATTGCGCACTTCCACATCGTTGTTCAGCAGCAGCAGGTAATCTCCGCTGGCGTACTTGCGGCCAAAATTATTGATGCCGGAAAAATTGAAGCCCGTCTGCGGGTAATTGACCACCTGCAGGCCGTCGTAACGCTGCTTTGCCTGCTCATAGTAAGCAAAGGTGGCCGGGTCGGTGGAGTTGTTCTCAATGACGATGACCTCAAAGTTATCCCAGCTGGTCTTTGTCCAGATGCTGTGCAGGCACTTTTCCAGATCATCGGTGTGGTCCTTGTTGGGGATGAGGATACTCACCTTCGGGTCCCCCGCGATATCCCATTTGACCCGGTAGGTGCTGGGAAACAGACCGTCCTC
Source organism: Faecalibacterium sp. (assembly GCA_050873025.1). Taxonomy (GTDB): domain Bacteria; phylum Bacillota; class Clostridia; order Oscillospirales; family Ruminococcaceae; genus Faecalibacterium. Next base: position 11,587 of record JBNMHZ010000020.1, read on the forward strand.
CACGGTGCCGGTGCGGCCGGTGCGGGCCAGATGGTCGGCCAGCGCCTTTTTTGCCGCCGCCGCCACGTAGGGCTTGGCGTCGGTGCCGCCGGATGTAGAGCCTGCGTGCACACGCCAATAGTAGAGCACCTGCGGCACATGAGCCGCACCGCCGGTCTTTTCGACCAGGCGCAGGAACAGGTCGTGATCCTGACTGCCGTCGCACTCCGGCCGCTCGCCGCCAATTTCGTCCCACAGTGTTTTTGGGAACACCGCCAGATGACAGATGTAGTTGCAGCACAGCAGGTAATCCGGCGCGTAGTCCGGCTTGAAGTGTGCCACGGTGGGCCGCTGGATGCTCTTGGCAAACAATGCTTCGTCGCTGTAGAGGAAGCCGTCCGGCTTGCCCTGCGCCCGCAGCTGCAGGATGGCTTTGCCCATGGTGTACATGGCGTGGGGCGCAAGGATGTCGTCATGGTCGGCAAGGGCCAGATACTCGCCTGTGGCAAGAGCTGCGGCGGCATTGGTATTGGCCGCAATGCCCTTGTTTTCGATCTTTTTGTATACGATGCGTTGATTCTTTGCCCGATATTCCTCTACGATGCGCTGTACATCGGCATGTTCCGCGTCGGAGGCATCGGAAAGGCAGAGCTGGCCGTTGGGGGCCGTCTGGTGTATGAAGGAATCCAGAAATTCCCGCAGGTATTTTTCAGGTGTATTATACAGCGGGGTGAGAATAGAGATGGTGGGCAGACCGCAGTCCTCTGCCGTTTTCCCGGCCATCTCAGCCCTTTGGGCTTCCAGCACCTTTTTGCCGGGCAGATAGCGGGCTTTTTTGCCAAAGCAGCGGCGCTTGACAAAGCCCTCGCCCCGTTTGAGCATGGTGGGCAGGCCCTCGTCTTTGGTCAGCTGCACGGCATAGCCCGCCAGCTCTTTGGCACGTTTCAGTCGTAAATTCATATTACGCCTCGCCGCGCTGCGTTGCCTTGTAGGCCGCGCAGACTGTTGCGGTATCTCCGTTCATTTTCAGATGGCCGTGGCTCAGCCATGCCACCTTGGTGCACATGCGCTCGATCTGCTCGATGGAGTGGGACACCAGAATGACCGTGGTGCCGCCCGCCATCAGCTCCTGCATCCGCTTTTCGCATTTCTGCTGGAACAAAAAATCGCCCACCGAAAGCACTTCGTCCGCAATGAGGATATCCGGCTTTGTGATGGTGGCAATGGCAAATCCGATGCGGGCCACCATGCCGGAGGAGTAGTTTTTGAGCGGCACATCCAGAAAGTTCTGCAGCTCGCTGAACTCCACGATCTCGTCAAACTTTTCGTCCAGATACTTGGGCGAGAAGCCCAGCACCGTGCCGTTGAGGTAAATGTTCTCCCGGGCGGTCAGATCCATGTCAAAACCGGCGCCCAGTTCAATGAGCGGTGCAATGGTGCCGTTGACGGTCACCTTGCCCTTGCTGGGCTTGTACACGCCCGCAATGGTCTTGAGCAGGGTGGATTTGCCCGAGCCGTTCAGGCCCACAAGGCCGTAAAAATCGCCGGGCATGATGTCCAGGCTCACGTCCTTGAGGGCGTAGAACTCGTCGTACTGCAGGCGGCCCTGCACCATGGCAAGGAAATACTCTTTCAGGCTCTCATGCTTTTCGGTAGAGAGGTTGAAGCACATGGAAACATTGTCCACTTTGATGATCGGTTCCATTGTTCGCCCTCCTTAAATATGCAGCACAAAGCGGTCCTGCGTTTTGCGGAACACGCTCACGCCTACCAGCATGGAAAGCACCGCGCAGATGCCGCACACCGCAAACATGTTGAAATCCAGCGGGATGCCCCACATCACCGTGCGGCGGAAGCCCGTGATATACCAGTACATGGGGTTCAGCTTGATGATCTGCTGCATGTTGAACCCACCGATGGAAAAGGTCATCTGGGTGGGGTCGTAGAAGATGGCAGAGAAATACAGCAGTGCGGTGATGAACACGCTCCAGATATGCATGATATCCCGGAAGAACACCGTAGCCGCCGCCAGAAACAGGCCCACACCCAAACTGAAGAAGAACAATGTCACCAGCGGGTACACGGCCTCGATGAGGGTGAGGTGGAACGGTGCGCCGGTGAAGATCATCACCAGCAGCAGAGCCACAAAACTGAACACACAGTTCACCATGGCAAAGCAGCACTTTTCCAGCGGGAAGATATACTTGGGGATATACACCTTTTTCAGCAGGGGTGCGGCACTGAGCACACTGCTCATGCTGGTGGATGTGGCCTCGTTAAAGAAGTTGAACAGCAGCTGGCCGCACATCAGAAAGACGGCAAAGTTGTCGATGCCGCTGCCGCGCATATCCATCAGGCTGCTGAATACCGCCCAGTACACAAGGCACATGAGCAGCGGGTTCAAAACGCTCCACACCACGCCCAGAAAGCTGCGGCGGTACTTGAGCTTGAAATCACGGCTCACGAGGTTCCACAGCAGATAGCGGTAGCGCCAGAAGCCGTTCCACATTGCTTTGAATTTTGCCACGGGCGATCACCACTTTTCAAAATATTCAAACTTCTGTGCGGCAAAGGGCTCATGCAGCTTGTCCTTTGCGCTGGTCTTGTGCTCGCAGCCGCAGTCCGGCCACTGCACGTTCACGGTGGGGTCGTCGTAGGGGATGCCGCCCTCGCTGGTGGGGTCGTAGACATCGGTGCACTTGTAGCAGAACTCGGCCACATCGCTCAGCACGAGGAAGCCGTGGGCAAAGCCCTCCGGGATATAGAACATCTTTTTATTGTCCTCGGACAGGGTCACGCCCACCCACTTGCCAAAGGTGGCGCTGTGGGGACGGCAGTCCACGGCCACATCGAACACTTCGCCCTTGGTCACGCGCACCAGCTTGCCCTGGGTGTGGTTCTTCTGGAAGTGCAGGCCGCGCAGCACGCCGCGGGTGGAGCGGCTCTGGTTGTCCTGCACAAATTCCTTATCGATGCCAGCTGCGGCAAACTGATCCTTCTGATAGGTCTCCATGAAATAGCCGCGGTCATCACCGAACACCTGCGGCTCAATGACCACCACGCCGGGGATCTCGGTCTCGGTAAACGTAAACTTGCCCATATTTTTGTACCTCTCTTTTGTGAAGCAATTTTATTTTATCTGGAAAAGCCTGTTTTCAGGCTTTTGCGCATCGTTATCTGCGGCCTGCGCGGCGCTTTTTGCGCTTTGCCAGCAGCCGCACCACCAAAAAGGTCACCGCCGCTGCCGCTGCCGTGGAACCCAGCGAGACACCCATCAGCCAGAGCGTCCGGCTTTTGGGCTTTACGTCTTTTGCCGCTTCCAGCTCTGCGCCGGCGCTGTTTTGCAGCAGCTCGGTCAGGCCGGAAATTTCCGCTTCCACCCGCACGCTGGTGTTCTCCTGTTTTGTGCCGCCCTGAATGGTGTACACAGCATACACCTCCGGCTCGGTGCCCAGAACGTAGACCTCCGGCAGTTCCAGCGAAACATCCACATCCTGTGCCGTCAGGCCGTCGGCCAGCAGCAGCTTCACGCCGGGGTCGGTGACGGTCACGGTGCCAAGGCTCTCGCCGCCGCCCGTTACCGGCAGCTGTGCCGTGATGCCCTGGGCGGGCAACTCCGTATAGCCGGTAAAGGTGCTGAACGCATCGTCCAGCAGGGTGCGCACGTCGTTGTATTTATCGGTGCTCATCTCACTCTGCATGGTAACGCAGATGAGCCGGATGCCGTTCTGCTCCGCAAGGCAGGCGTAGCTGTAGCGGGCCGTGTTGGTATAGCCGATCTTGGAGCCCTTGATGGACGCAATGTGGTACCGGCTGGAGCCGATGCGCATTTTGTCCTGCTGGGAAAAGTAGCGGGTCACGGGCTGCACATTGGTGGGCTGCATGGTGTACAGCTCGCTGCGGGTGAACACCTGCTCAAAGCCCGGCTGCTGCAGTGCCCAGCGCAGGATCTGCGCCATATCGTAGCAGCTTGTGTAGTGGTCCTCATCGCTGATGCCGTGGGGGTTGGCAAAATGGGTGTGGGCAAGGCCCAGCTCTTTTACCTGCGCGTTCATCCTGGCCACGCCGTCCGCAATAATGCCGCCGCCCACATACTCGGCCAGCAGGTTTGCGCCGTCGTTGGCGCTGGCCATCTGGGTGGCATACAGTGCATCGGTCAGGGGCACTTCTTCCCCCTCAAGCAGGGCAATGTGGCTGGAATCGGTGCCCGCCAGCGAATACACATCCTCATGGGTCACAGTCAGCTTTACATCATCCCAATTGCCCTGCGCCTTTTCGCAGGCAAGACCCAGCGTCATCACCTTAGTGATGGACGCCGGGTGCAGCTCTTCGTTCATATTCTGCTGGGCCAGCACAAGGCCGGTGTCTGCATCGATGACGCAGTAAGCCCGGGTGGCCGCAAGGGCAGGCCCCGCCGCCGATGCACCCGGCACCAGCACACAAAGCACAAGCAGCACAGCGCACAGCGCCGCTGTCAGTTTTTTCATCTGGTTTTTCTCCATCAAAACTTTTTCTGCCCACCGCGCCGCACCGGCAAAGCATCAATGAATAGTATACCACACTTTGCCCCCGCTGAAAAGACAGTCACGCGCAGGTTTTGCCCAGCAGCACCGGCTGCAGCTGCTCACCCTGCAGTGCTGTTTCCAGTGCCGCAGGCAGGCGGGCAAAATCCGCCTTGAGGCTGTTGGGCTTGGCTGCGGGGTCATCCTGCCCGTAGGGCACAAAGTAAAAGTGCTTGCGCTGGTAGAGCCGGGCAATGTTCTCGCCGGATGCACCCAGCCCGTCGTTGGTCGAAATGCCCACCACCACAGGGCACCCCACCCGCAGCAGGCTTTTTGCCGCCAGCGTCACCGGCGTATCGGAAAGGCCCGCCGAAAGCCTTGCCAGCGTAGCCCCGGTGCAGGGCGCGACCACCAGCGCCCGGGCCAGATGCTTCGGGCCCAGCGGCTCTACCGCCTGCAGGGTGTCCAGCACCGGATGCCCGGCAAGGGCTTCCAGCCGGTCTTTCCAGTATTTTCCGGTGCCGAAGCGGGTGTCCTGCTGCGCGGCAAAGCTCATGATGGGCAAAAGCGTCCAGCCCTGCGCGGTCAGAGCCTTTGCTGCTTCCAGCGCGGTGCCCAACGTGCAGAAGCTGCCGCATACCGCAAATGCGATGCTCCCCTTTTCCTGTGTATTCATGCGCGTTCCTCCCGTTCCTGCAAAATGGCCTGCACCGTGCGTGCCACCGCCTCACCTGCCGTGTCCGGTGCACAGACAGCGGGCAGGCTGAGCGCATGGATGGCCCGGTGCCCACAGCTTTGCGCCGCAGCAAAATCGGTGCCGCCGGGCTTGGAGGCAAGGTCCACGATCAGGCTGCCGGGCCGCAGCTGCGCCAGCACCGGTGCTGTGAGCACTGCCGCCGGGATGGTGTTCACCACCGTATCAAAGGCCGGTGCCAGCGCCGCAAGACTCCGCAGCGGGGCTGCACGCAGGCCAAGGCTTTCAGCCAGCGCACGCTGCGCCGGACGGCGGGCGCAGACAGTCACGTTCGCACCCAGCGCGGCCAGCCGCACCCCCAGTGCCTGCCCCACCGGGCCGAAACCCGGCAGCAGGATATTCGTGCCCCACAGGGTGCGGGTGCGCTGGCGCAGCAGGATGCCGATGCAGCCCTCAGCGGTGGGGATGGCATTGTACACCGCAAGCTCCGGGCGGGCAAAGTAATCTACCAGTTCCACACCTGCCTCCTGCGCGATGGCTTTTGCTTCCGCCGAAAGGCGGCCGCCCAGTGCCAGTGCGCCGGGTTTTGCAGCCCGCAGAAGCTCTGCCAGCGGGGTGCGGGCCGCATCCAGCGGCAAAGGCAGCAGGATGTAATCAGCCAGCGCCACCTGCTCGGCACCGCCCACCGCATAGCCGGCCCGTGCCAGTGCCCGGCCAGCCGCCGCCTGCCGGGCGTCGGTGCCCACCACCGCAAAAAGTTTTCTCGCTTCCATGCCGCATCCCCCTTTGCCTGCTCGTGGGCCATCCTATGCGGCACGGCGCTCTTTCGTGACGGAACGATTTGAAATTGCCGCCGCGTTCGCTTTGGCAATATCAGCGGAAATAATATTTTTATATTTCGTGTTTGTCGCGGCCTGCGGGCCGCGACAAACACATTTTCACGGGAAGGGTCGCAGCGGGCCAATGCATCTGCCCGCGCTGGTTCCCTGCGGGAACATCCGTGCGGCGAAACAACGTTATCCGCTGTGCGACAGCCGCAGGCTGACAGCAGCAAGATGCCGACTGCCTTTACGGCCCCATTCGTGAAAAAGTAATTCTGAAAAGCCCGCAGGCTTTTCAGAATTACAAAATTGAAAATAAAATTTCCGCTGAAGATGCCCAGAGTGAAACGGAGGGCATTCTAATGGTCGTAGCCTAAATAAAACGCTTCTTTTCCGGGCAAACTAGCCTAAAAGCCCCTTTATGATGGGGCAGGAAAGGGAGCGTTTTTATTACAATGAACAAAATATCCCGCACAATTTTGGGCTGTACGCTGGCGGCAGCGCTGACACTTACCGCCTGCGGCAGAAGCGATTCCGGCTCGGGCAGCAGTTCCGGCAGCATGAGCATGGGCACCGGCGGCAGTTCATCGCAAACGGGCCAGAACGCCGCATGGCACACCGGTCTGGGTGTGCTGACCGAAGCTGCCGGAGAGGATCGAGCCGGCAAGATTAACACCATTACGGCCGCTGTGCTGCTGGACGCCGAAGGCAGGGTGGCGGACGTGATGCTGGACGAGGTGGAGATCTCGGTAACAGGGGACAGCACCGGCAAAGTGACCATGCCCGCCGATTATCGCACCAAACGCCAGAAAGGCGACGACTACCCGCTGGCGGCGGTGTCCTCGCTGGAAAAGGGCTGGACGGAGCAGGCGGACGCCTTTGGCAATTACCTCACCGGCAAAACACCGGACGAGGTGAAAAAGCTTGCCACCGATGACGATGGCAAACCGAAGGATGCCGATCTGCTTTCTACCTGCACCATTGCGGTGGACGGCTACCGGGATGCCGTGGTGCGCGCCTGTGAGAGTGCAAAGGCGGTAGGTTCGGCCCACGGTGACCGTATTATGCTGGGCGTGGCGGTGCGCAACGACACCAAAGACCTGACGGCAGACGACGACCACGATGTGACTGCGCAGGCGGACATCACAGTGACAGCCCTGACGCTGGATGCGGATGGCCGTGTGACCGGTGCGGTGGCCGATGTGGCAGAGCCCGCTCTCACCGTGAGTGCGGACGGCACGGTGTCGGCACCGGAAATGGTCAAAACCAAGCTGGAAATGGGCGACAGCTATGGGATGCGCGGTGCCTCCAGCCTGGATAAAGAGTGGTATGAGCACAGCGAGGGCTGGTGCGATTACCTCAAGGGCAAGACCCGCGCCGAAGTGGCTTCCATCCCGGATGATGGTTCGGACGCCGACCTCGCGGCGCTGTGCACTATTTCGGTGACAGAACTGCAGAAGGCGGCACTGGCGGCCTTTGCGGAAGAGTGACGATTTAGAATGCTCTCCGCGTTGCTCTGAGCATTTTTAGCGGAAAACATCTTTGTGTTTGCAAAACTGGAAAATCCGCGGATTTTCCAGTTTTGCTTTTTTCATGGGAAAAAGGCCGTAACGGGAAACGGCATTTATCAGTGCAGGTTCCCTGTGAGAGCGTCTGCACGGCGCATGAGATAAATTGTTTGTGCAACTGTGCTAAACACAGGGCGAAAACAAATGATTTAAAAGTCAAACTGCAAAAATTCTTGTTTTCCTCTTGCCAAACGGCATCAAACGCGTTATTCTATAGTCACGGTTTAACACTTTAGCATGATAAAATGCTAAACCGCGAGGGAAATACATTGGGAAAACAAAAGGGGAGGAACCTTTTATGAAGCGTATCGTATCTGCATTTCTGGCCGGTGCCATGGCACTCAGCCTTGCCGCCTGCGGCGGTGCCGCATCCACTTCCACGGCCGCTTCTGCCTCTGCTTCCGGCAGCGCAGCCGCATCCGAAACTGCCGCCAGCGATCTGGATTACATCAAGGGCAAGGGTAAGATGGTCATTGGCTATACCGTCTACGAGCCTATGAACTACACCGATGCCGACGGCAACTTTACCGGCTTTGACACCGAGCTTGCCACCGCCGTGGCCGAAAAGCTGGGCGTGGAGCCGGAGTTCGTGGAGATCAACTGGGACACCAAGGTGGTGGAGCTGGACGCAAAGAGCATTGACTGCATCTGGAACGGCATGACCCTGACCGACGACATCATGGCCAACACCGCCACCACCAAGGCTTACGCTAAGAATGCGCAGGTCGTCGTGGTGAAGGACGGCACCGATTACACCTCTACCGCCGATCTGGTAGGCAAAACTGTGGTGGCTGAGGCCGGTTCCGCCGGTGAAGCCGCCATTGAGGGCGATGAGAACCTCGCACAGGCCGATTATGTTTCCAAGAGCGTGCAGACCGACTGCTTGATGGAAGTTGCCGCCGGCACCGCAGATGCCGCTGTGTTGGACCTGACCCTGGCAAATGCCATGATCGGTGAGGGCACCGACTACGCAAACCTGAAGATCGTGGACGAGCTGAACGCCGAGGAGTACGGCGTGGCCTTCCGCAAGGGCAGTGATGCCGCCGCCGCTGTGGACGCCGCTTTTGATGAGCTGACCGCAGATGGCACCATGCAGGCACTGGCCGACAAGTACGATCTGGCTCTGGCCGACTGAGCTTCTTACATTTAAAATGAGCGGAACGCCCCTTGAATGGGGCGTTCCCTTTGTCAAAAAATTGGATTGATGGGTGTGTTCTTGTGTCTGTGATTCTGGGGCGCCTTTCCGGCGCGTTTCTGCTCAACTGTGAGCTGTTCGCTCTGACCCTGCTGTTTGCACTGCCGCTGGGCCTTGTGGTGGCTTTTGGCTCCATGAGCAAATGCAAGCCGCTTTCCGGTGCGGTAAAGACCTTCGTGTGGGTCATCCGCGGTACGCCGCTGATGCTGCAGATCATCGTCATTTACCTTGGCCCCGGCCTGCTGGGTATGAACAACCCCTGGCCCTCCGGTTCCAGCGGACGCATGGTGGCGGCGGTGGTGGCCTTTGCCATCAACTACGCCTGCTACTTCTCCGAGATCTACCGCGGCGGCATTGAAGCCGTCCCCAAAGGCCAGACTGAGGCCGGTCAGGTGCTGGGCATGACCAAGACGCAGATCTTCTTCAAGGTGACCCTGCTGCAGGTGGTCAAGCGCATTCTGGCCCCCATGGGCAATGAGGTCATCACCCTTGTCAAGGATACCTCGCTGGCAAACACCATCGCCAACAAGGAGATCATCATGATGGCCAAGGAGTACAGCGCAAAGGGCCTGATCTGGCCGCTGTTCTCCACCGCGATCTTCTTCCTGGTGTTTGTGGGCGCGCTCACCCTGCTTTTCGGCTGGGCCGAAAAGAAACTGGATTATTTCCGCTGATGAAAGGGAGGAAACAACATCATGGCATTGCTTGAAGCCTCCGGCATCGGCAAAAACTTTGGTGAGACCAAAGTATTGAAGGACATTTCTCTGAATTTGGAACAGGGCGAGGCGCTGGCGATTATTGGCTCGTCCGGCTCCGGCAAGACCACCCTGCTGCGCTGCCTGAACTTTCTGGAGCGGCCGGACACCGGCATCATCAGGGTGAACGGCGAGACCATGTGGGATGCCGCCGACCCAGCCACTCAGCGGGAAAATGAGATCCGCAAAAAGCGCCTGCACTTTGGTCTGGTGTTCCAGAACTTCAACCTCTTTCCGCAGTACACCGCCCTACAGAATGTGATGCTGGCCGGTGAGCTGCTGGCAAAGGAGCGCCCGGACTACAAGGCCAACAAAAAGGCCATCCACGCCCAGCTGGAACAGCAGGCGCAGGAGCTTTTAGCTCAGATGGGCCTGTCCGCCCGGGCGGGCCACTATCCGCACCAGCTTTCCGGCGGCCAGCAGCAGCGCGTGGCCATTGCCCGCGCACTGGCCCTGCACCCGGACATCCTCTGTTTCGACGAGCCGACATCGGCCCTTGACCCGGAGCTGACCGGCGAAGTGCTGAAAGTTCTGCGCGACCTTGCAGACCGCAAGACCACCATGATCATCGTTACCCACGAGATGCATTTTGCCCGCGATGTGGCCGACCGTATCATGTTCATGGACGGCGGCGTGGTGGTGGAGGAAGGCCCCGCCAGGCAGCTCATTGAGCATCCGCAGGAGGAGCGCACCAAACAGTTCCTGGCGCATTATTCTGAGTGATGATTTACCCCCGACGGGTCGGAAGCTTTCTCCTCGGACACGAATCGGGCCATTCCATCGCCCGCCCTACTGCCTGCGGCAGCAGAGTCCCACCCCAGCGGACGGTCCTCGGAGAAACTTCCGACTCGTCGGCTTTTCTTCGCAAAATCACCAATTCTTTCTGCAAAAATTCGTAAATGTTGATGCAATGCAAATCTTGTAAATCCGGCGTCCGTCCGTTATAATACCATTCATGAATGAAACCAACGTCCTGCCTTTTCCGGCAGGGCGTTTTTCACGGCCAAAATTACGAAACTACGCATTCTGCATGCGGATGGATTCCCGTTTTTCCTGCGGGTAGGAGGATTTTACACTATGACAAAGGATATGACCCAGGGCAGCCCGCTCAAGCTGATCCTTGCCTTCGCGGTGCCGCTGATGCTGGGCAGCTTATTCCAGCAGTTCTATAACCTTGCCGACACCATCATCGTGGGCCGCTTTGTGGGTGTGGAAGCACTGGCGGCTGTGGGCAGTGTGGGCGGCCTGAACTATCTGGTGCTGGGCTTTGTAAACGGCATCGCCTGCGGCTTTTCCATCCCTATTTCCTGGACCTTCGGTGCGAAGGATTATAAGGAAATGCGCCGCTACACCGCCAATACCGTGTGGCTGTCGGTATTCTTTGCGGTGGTGCTTACCCTTGTCACTGTGGCGCTGACCCGCTCGGTGCTGGTGTGGACGAACACCCCGGCAAACATCATCGACCTTGCGGATATCTACATCCGCACCATCTTCTGGGGCATCCCGTTCACCCTGCTTTATAATGTTACCAGTGCCCTGATGCGTGCCCTGGGCGACAGCAAGCGTCCGCTGTATTTTTTGCTGGTGGCAAGCTTTCTGAACATCGGCCTTGATTTGGTTTGCATCATCGTGTTCAAGATGGGCGCGTTCGGCGCGGCCTTCGCCACTGTGTTCAGTCAGGCCGTGGCGGGCATCGGCAGCCTTTTGTACATCCTGCGGCACTATCCGGAGCTGCGCTGGAGCAGGGAAGAGGGCCGTTTCAGCCTGACCCACTGCGCAAAGCTGTGCAACATGGGCATCCCCATGGGTCTGCAGTGCAGCATCACCGCCATTGGCAGTGTGGTGCTGCAGGGTGCCGTGAACGGCCTTGGCAGCGACATCGTGGCTGCCCAGACCGCCGGCAGCAAGGCGGCGCAGTTCCTCAGCGTACCGCTGGAGAGCATCGGCACTGCCATGACCACCTACGCCAGCCAGAACATGGGCGCAAAAGACCTTGGCCGCGTGGACCGCGGTGTGAACACCGCCCTTGGCATTGGCTGTGTGTACAGCATTGCGTCCTTCCTCATCCTGCGCGTAACGGATAAACTGCTCATCGGCCTGTTCCTGGATGCCAGCGAGACCGCCATCATGGCCAACGCCCAGAGCTTTATCTTCTGGAACAGCGTGTTCTACATTCCGCTGGCGGTGCTCATCGTTTACCGCTACACCATTCAGGGCCTGGGCTACTCCGGCCTTGCCATGTTTGCCGGTGTGGCCGAGATGGTGGCCCGCGCCATGGTGGGCTTCTGGTTCGTGCCGCTGTGGGGCTATTTTGCGGCCTGCATCGCAAACCCAGTGGCATGGTTCTTTGCCTGCTTCTTCCTGATCCCGGCCTATTTTGTGGTGCGCAAGCATCTGCAGAAGGAAAAGGATGTTGAGAAAGAGCACGATGCACAGGCGGCAAAAGCTTGACAATTGAAAATGACCGCCGCGTGCGCTCTGGCCATATTTAGAGGAAATATTATTTTATAGTTTGTAAATCCGAAACGACTGCGGTCGTTTCGGATTTACTTTTTCACAGGAAGGGTCGTAACGGCAAACGGTATATGCTGCTGTCGGCTAATGGCCGTCGCGCAGCGACTCAAAATTGGCGTAACACAAAAAATCCTTTAGCGTAGCGACTTGGATTTTTCGTATGGAGCCTTTCTTCTTTGGGGTTATTAGGGGCGAGTAGCCCCTAGTTTGCAACGGCGACGACCGCCGCCAGCGGCGGGAACAGGGAGGAGCTGTTGGGGCCGCGGCCTGCAGGATGCGAGTGCCGCCCAAGGCACGAAGCAGACGCAGGGAGCCGCAACTCGTCGCCTCCCGCGCCTCGAAAGTAGCGGCGACCTTGCCGCGCTGAACACGCGGCATTTGCTTTGCAAACCGGTCTGCGGCTTAAAAGCCCCACCGGGGCTTTCATGCCCTGCGGGCATCGCAGTCCTTTCTGGTACTCTTTTGTGCGCGCAAAAGAGTACATACTCGGCGGAGAAGAGTTTTATAAAAGTCATATAAACCTGCCCTACGCGAAAACGCTCTGCATGGGAAGCATATTCCTTTTCGCATTTACAAATCCGGTCAAAAGCGTTATACTACATATGATTGTGTATTTGGCAGGAGGTGAGCGCATGGCAGAGCTGGAACAGATCGAGGGCACGGTGGAAGACATCATTTATGAAAACGAGGACAACGGTTATACGGTGTTCGAGGTGTCCGGCGGCGGTGTGATCACGGTGGTGTGCGGCACGGTGGGCGAACTGCACGCAGGCGAGAGCGTCGTCTGCCGCGGCCGGTACGAGAACCATGCCACCTATGGCCGGCAGTTCCACGCGCAGGAGTGCGAGACCGATATGCCCAGGGATCTGGAAGCGGTGTACGCCTTTCTGGCCAGTCGGTCACTGCCTTACATCGGGGCCAAGACGGCAGATAAGATCATTGACCTGTTCGGTGCCGAGGCACTGGAAGTCATCGCCAACGATCCCGCCCGGCTCACCCAGGTGCCCGGCATCTCTGCCGATAAAGCCGACCGTATCCAGCAGGAGTTCAAGCGGATGTTTGGCATGCGGGAGCTGATCGCCTATCTGGCCCAGTTTGAGATCAGCCCCCGCAAGGCAATGGAAGTGTTCCGCACCTTTGGGCCTTCGGCCATGCAGGCCATTGCGGCGAACCCGTATCTGCTCTGCGGCGAGCCGCTGCAGCTGGATTTCCGCCATGCGGACAGCATCGCCCAGTATTACCACATGGAAGGGGACTGCGCCCAGCGGCTGGAGGCGGCGTTGCTGCGCACATTGCGTCACAACGCGGGCAACGGCCACACCTGCCTGCCGCGGGCCCAGCTGCTGGAAACGGCGTCCAATTTCATCCACCAGCCGCCGGAAAAGCTGGCCGCCGCACTGGACGAATGCATTCGCACCGAAGAACTCTGTGTGAAAATGTTCGACGGTGTGCCGTATATTTATCTGCCTGACCTGCTGGCGGCGGAACAGGACATCGCCGACCGGCTGGCCATGCTGGCGCAGCGCGGCAAAAACACTGCCCACGGGCTGGACAAAAATATTCAGATATTAGAGCTGACGCAGGGCTTTGCCTATGCGCCTCTGCAGAAGGAAGCCATCCGCAAGGCCATGACCGAAAACTGCCTTGTGCTCACCGGCGGCCCTGGAACCGGCAAGACCACCACCGTCAACGCCATTTTGCAATTGCTGGAAGACCAGGCCGAGCGGGTGGCCCTGTGTGCGCCCACCGGCCGTGCAGCCAAGCGCCTGAGCGAGCTGACCGGCCGCAAGGCCAGCACCATCCACCGCCTGCTGGAAGTGGATTATACAGGCGGTGTGGTCAGCTTCATCCACAACGATAAGAACCTGCTCAAGTGCGATGTGGTCATTCTGGACGAGATGAGCATGGTGGACGTCAAGCTGTTTCAAGCCCTCATTGCGGCTCTGCGGTACAGCTGCCGCATCATTATGGTGGGCGATGCCGACCAGCTGCCCAGCGTGGGCCCGGGCAATATCCTGGGCGAGGTGATCCGCTCCGGACGGGTGCCTACGGTCTGCCTGAACGAGATCTTCCGGCAGGCGGCCCGCAGCCTGATCGTGGAGAACGCCCACCACATCATCAGCAGCGAGCCGCTGCAAAAAGGCGGCAAGACGGACGATTTCTTCTTTCTGGAAACAGACGGCGAAGCGGCCCAGAAGCTGGTATGTGACCTTGTCACCACGCGTCTGCCCCGCAGCTATGGTTTTGACCCCATCCGGGACATTCAAGTGCTGTGCCCGACCAAGCTCGGCCCCACCGGAACCCAGGCTTTGAATGTGGAACTGCAGAACCTGCTGAATCCGGAGCAGAAGGGCAAACCCCAGCTGCAGAGCGCCTCCCGGGTGTTCCGGGTGGGCGACAAGGTGATGCAGGTGCGCAATAATTATGAAATCGTCTGGAACCGCATCGGCGGGGAACAGGGTGTGGGTGCCTACAACGGCGATATCGGCATTGTGGAGAGCATCAACACGCGGGATCGCTCCATGGTGGTGCGCATGGACGACAAAAGGCTCATCTACCCGGCGGAAAACCTCAACGAGCTGGAGATCGCCTATGCCATCACAGTGCACAAGAGCCAAGGCAGCGAGTTCCCGGCGGTGATTTTGCCGGTGGCGCAGGTGCCGCCGCGCCTTTGCTACCGCAACCTGTTCTACACCGGCGTTACCCGTGCACGCAAGCTGTGCATCGTGGCGGGCCGGCGGGACGTTGTGAACCGCATGATGGGCAACATCCGCCAGAACCTGCGCTACAGCGGCCTTGCACACCTTTTGCAGGAAGCGCTGCCGCCGGAACAAGTGGGTGAGTGCGGGACGGCAGATAGTTTCCTAAGCAAATGATCCGCTGGGGTGGGACCCTGTTGCCCGCAGGGCAATAGGGCGGGCGATGGAATGGCCCGTTGCATTTGCGTGGAAAGCTATCTGCTATCCTGCCCCAAACCCGTATACTTTTTGCCGCAACTATGCTATACTGTAAAATAGTATGATTTCCGGCCTGTGCAAGCAGGCTGTTATTTCGATAGAGGAAGCAGAGAAAGGAACAGAGATTTTTATGGCACAGAATGATATTGGTATCGATCTTGGTACCACTACGATTATTATTGCGCAGGCAGGGCAGGGCGTTGTGCTCAACCAGCCCAGCGTTGTGGCAATGGACACCCGCAAGAATACCGTGCTGGAAGCCGGTGATAAGGCACTTGCCATGGTGGGCCGTACGCCCAACTACATTTCTGCCATCTTCCCGCTGAAGGATGGCGTCATCAGCGACCACACTATGACCCGGGAGCTGATCTGCCGCTTTGTCAAGCAGGTGTACAGCTCTCATATGGTCAAGCCCCGCGTGGCCGTCTGCGTGCCCGCTGCCATCACCGGCATCGAGAGCGACGCCGTGGTGGAAGCCGTTGTGGCCGCCGGTGCCCGTCAGGTGTACCTGATCGACGAGCCCATTGCCGCAGCCCTTGGCTCCGGCATCGACATCACCCAGCCGGAAGGCCGCATGATCATTGATATCGGCGGCGGTACCACCGATATTGCCGTGCTGAGCCTGGGCGGCAAGGTCAAGGCCACCAGTGTGCGTGTGGCCGGCAACCACTACGATGAAGAGATCCTGAAATTCGTGCGCAACAAGTACAGCGTGGCCATCGGCCAGCGCACCGCCGAAGAGCTCAAGAAGAACGTGGCATGCTGCCCCCAGAAGACCGATTTCCACGAGACCATGGAGATCAAGGGCCGCAGTCTGCTCACCGGTCTGCCGGTGCGTGTGAATGTTTCCACCGACGATCTGTACGACCCGGTCATGATGCTCAGCGAGCAGATCGGCACCGCTGCCCATCAGGTGCTGGAAAAGACCCCGCCGGAGCTGGCAGGTGACATCTTCCGCAATGGCGTCATGCTCACCGGCGGCGGCGCACAGCTGCACGGCCTTACCGAGTACCTCAGCGAGGAACTCAAGGTGGATGTGACCGTCTCGCCCGACCCTGTGAACTGTGTGGCCCTTGGCACGGCCCAGAGCCTGAATATTTTTGATAAGCTGGAGACCGGCTTTGTGGACGCAACACCCCGCATCGGCCGCCGCTGAGCGGGCTCTTGATATGGCGTGCACCATTTATCCATGCGGCTGAACAAAAGCGGCAAAAAGAAAATGTGTCTATTTTTATTGAAATAAATTGGAAAATAAGGTATAATGTTTCCAAATTGATTTTCTGCTGACGAACTTGCACGAAAGCCTGTATCGGACGCAGTATCCAACAAACAGGAGGAAAACCATGGATTTAGGTTTTGACGTGGTCGTTACCATTACCGGCATCGTACTGGTGTTCTTGATCCTTGTCCTGCTGATGGCGATCATTACGCTGGAAGGCAAGATCTTCGATTCGATGAACGCCAAGAAGAAGGCCGCAAAGGAAGCCGCCAAGGCTCCCGCTGCAAAGCCCGCCGCACCTGTGCAGCAGGCTGCAGCTGCTCCCGCTCCTCAGGTGGAAGAGGGCATTCCCGGTGATGTGGTTGCCGCTATTATGGCTGCTATCCACGCAATGGGCAACGGCAAGTACACCCTCAGGGCCGTGCGCCGCAGCAAGAACGGCTGGGGCAATGCGGGCGTGAATGACACCACCGCACCGTTTTAACAGAGGAGGAAGAGCATGACACAGTTTATTGATACTCTGGTCGGTATTTTCCAAAGTTCCGGCTTTGCGCAGTTCGGTGAGCCGGGCGGCTACCTGTACGCGATCATGATCTGCGTGGGCTGCTTTTTGCTGTACCTGGCCATCGTCAAAGAGTTTGAGCCGCTGATCCTGCTGCCCATGGCATTCGGCATGATCCTGGCAAACCTGCCCGGCAGCGGCATCATCCATATGCAGTATTTCGTAGGTGACGGCCTGGAACACCCCATGTGGGTGGAGATCCTGAACAACGGCGGCCTGGCCGATATGCTCTACATGGGCGTTAAGCTGGGCATCTACCCGCCGCTGATCTTCCTGGGCATCGGCACCATGACCGACTTTGCCCCCCTGATCTCCAACCCCAAGAGCCTGCTGCTGGGCGCTGCTGCACAGTTCGGCATCTTTGGTACTTACATGGGTGCCCGCCTGCTGACCGCCACCGGTCTGGTGGACTTCACCCAGAAACAGTCCGCTGCAATCGCTATCATCGGCGGTGCAGACGGCCCTACCGCTATCTTCGTTACCTCCCGTCTGGCTCCTGAGCTGCTGGGCTCCATCGCCGTTGCAGCTTACAGCTACATGGCACTGGTGCCCGTCATCCAGCCGCCCATCATGAAGGCTCTGACCAGTAAGAAAGAGCGCTCTGTCGTGATGAAGCAGCTGCGTACCGTTACCAAGACCGAGAAGATCATCTTCCCCATCATGGTCACCATCGTGGTCTCCCTGATCGTGCCCGATGCTGCCGTTCTGGTCGGTATGCTGATGCTGGGCAACCTGATGAAGGAGTGCGGCGTTGTGGATCGTATCCAGAAGACCGCCGGTAATGAGCTGATGAACATCATCACCATCTTCCTGGCACTGTCCGTTGGCTGCACCACCTCTGCAAACACCTTCCTGAATACCCGCACCCTGTTCATCATTGTGCTGGGCCTGATCGCATTCTCCTTCGGCACTGCTGCCGGTGTGCTGTGCGGCAAGGTGATGTACAAGCTGACTGGTGGCCAGGTGAACCCGCTGATCGGTTCTGCAGGCGTCTCTGCTGTGCCTATGGCAGCCCGTGTTTCCCAGAAGGTGGGCCAGAGTGAGAATCCCTCCAACTTCCTGCTGATGCACGCAATGGGCCCCAACGTGGCCGGTGTTATCGGTTCTGCTGTTGCTGCTGGTATCCTCATCAACATCTTCGCCTAAGCGTTTCCTGAAAAGTTTCCGCCCGACGGTTCGCAAGAGCTGCCGGGCGGTTTTTGTTTTACGATTTAAAATGCCCGCCGCGTTCGCTTTGGGCATAAAATAAGGAAATTATATTTTTTATTTCGTGTTTGTCGCAGCCTGCGGGCTGCTCCAAACACACTTTCACAAAAGGGCCGTAATGAAAAAACGGTTGCTGTTTTATCAAATGCAATTTCCCTCTACGACCACTCCCGTGAAAAAGTAACTCCGAAAATCCCGCAGGCTTTTCGGAGTTACAAATTATAAAAATATTTTCTGCTGATTATGGCCAGAGCGAACGCGGCGGCTATTCTCAATCGTTTTAAAATGTGGTATACTGTACTTTGATAGTATAAACAGAAAAGGAACAGGGGAAACCATGGCAACAGATCTCACACAGGAATTCTGCGCTCTGCGCGATACCTATATCGAAAAGCAGTTCGGCCGCCTGAACGATATGCAGCGGCAGGCGGTGTTTACCACCGATGGCCCGCTGCTCATCCTGGCCGGTGCCGGCAGCGGCAAGACCACTGTGCTGGTCAACCGTATTGCAAACCTTATCCGTTTCGGTTCGGCACACGGTTCCAGACAGACACCCCGCCCCGCCACAGAGGATGATGTGAAAGCACTGCGCAATGCCATCATGACCGGCACCACCACGCCCAGCTGGCTGGACGGGATGCTGCGCCAGAACGCCGTGCGCAGCTGGAATGTGATGGCCATTACCTTTACCAACAAGGCGGCAGGAGAGCTCAAGGAACGCCTGCGCCGGATGCTGGGCGGCGAGGAAGGGGATGAGGTGTTTGCTTCCACCTTCCACTCGGCCTGTGTGCGCATCCTGCGCCGCTGGGCGGAGGAGATCGGCTACCCCCGCAGCTTTACCATCTACGATACCGATGACTCCCAGCGCGTGATGAAGGCTGTGTACAAGGATCTGAACGTGGACGATAAGTTCCTGCCCATCAAAGCGGCCATCAACCAGATGAGCCGCTGGAAGGATCAGC
Source organism: Faecalibacterium sp. (assembly GCA_050873025.1). Taxonomy (GTDB): domain Bacteria; phylum Bacillota; class Clostridia; order Oscillospirales; family Ruminococcaceae; genus Faecalibacterium. The sequence continues at coordinate 30,521 of JBNMHZ010000020.1, forward strand.
TGGTCAGCCCGGAACAGGCTCTTGCAAACCCCGCCAAGGATACCAAAGGCGCGCTGACCGCCCGCATTTACGCGGCCTATGAAAAGCGCCTGAAGGAAGCCGGGGCCTTCGACTTCGATGACCTCATTTACCAGACCGTGCAGCTGCTGGCAGAGCACCCGGATGTGCGGGAGTTCTATCAGAACAAATACCGCTACCTTCTGGTGGACGAATATCAGGATACCAGTGTGGCGCAGTTCCGTTTGGTGAGCCTGCTCACCGGCCCGGAACGCAACATCTGCGTGGTGGGCGACGACGACCAGAGCATTTACCGCTTCCGTGGTGCTACCATCGAGAACATCCTGAACTTTGAAAAGCTTTATCCGGGCACCAAGACCATCCGCCTGGAACAGAACTACCGCTCCACCTCCAACATCCTGAACGCCGCCAACTGTGTCATTCAGCACAACACCGAGCGCAAGGGCAAGACCCTGTGGACGGACAACGGTGAGGGCGACAAGGTGCAGGTGTACACCGCTGAGAATGAGCAGGACGAAGCCAGCCACATCGCGGATGTGATCGGCCAGCACCTGAAAGAGGGCGGGCACCTGGCGGATCACGCCATTCTCTACCGCATGAACGCCCAGTCGGCCCCCATCGAAAGTTACTTTACCCGCGCAGGCATCCCGCACAAGATCGTGGGCGGCCAGCGCTTCAACGACCGCAAAGAGGTCAAGGACATCCACTCCTACATGTCCATCGTGGCGAACCCCCGCGATGATGTGCGCCTGCGCCGCATCATCAACGAGCCTGCCCGCAAGATCGGTGCAACCACCGTAGAGGTCATTGCAGACCTTGCCGGGCAGGAGGGCGTGAGCATGCTGGACATCATCAGCCGTGCCGACCAGTACGCAAAACTCAGCCGCGCCGTAATGCCGCTGCTGAAGTTCTGGCAGATCTATCAGCGCCTGCAGGATTCCTTGGAGACCCGCACGCTGGACGAGTTTGCCGCCGACGTCATCGAGCTGACCGGCTACAAGGCCATGCTGGAAGCGGATGCCGCCAAGGGTCACGAGGATGCCGCCGACCGTCTGCAGAACCTGGGCCAGCTGGTCAACAACGTGAAAAACTACTGCGACCAGCACGGTGAGGAAGCCACATTGGAGGGCTATCTGGAGGATATCGCCCTTATCAGCGATATTGACAGCTATAACGAGAGCGCCGATCAGGTGGTGCTGATGACCATCCACTCGGCCAAGGGTCTGGAGTTTCCCTATGTGTTCCTCATTGGCATGGAAGAGGGCGTGTTCCCCAGCGAGATGAGCAAATATTCCGAAGCCGATCTCGAAGAGGAACGCCGCCTTGCTTACGTGGGCATCACCCGCGCAAAGAAGGAACTGTACATTTCCAACAGTGTCTCCCGGATGCTGTATGGACGCACCCAGCGCAACGAGCCCAGCCGCTTCCTGCGCGAGATCGAGCCGGAGTACATTGAGGAGACCCGCAGCCCGGTGCTGGAACAGCGCTCCCGCATGGGTGGCTGGGGCGACAGCTACAGCGACACCATGCCCGGCGGTGCATCCGGCTACTCCGGGCCGTCCGGCTGGGGCCGCAGTGCCGGGGGATATGGCGGCGGTTATGGTTCGGGCTACAGTTCAGGCAGCCGCAGCGGCTACCTGAACCGCGAATACAACGCAGGCGGGGGCAGGGGCTTTGGCTCTGCCTATGCGAACCGGGGCCAGAGTTCCGGTGGGTACGGCGCAGGCTACAGCGGCCACGGCACCGGAAACGGTGGTTACGGCTCTGCCTACAGTTCTGAAAATTCTAACCGAAATACGACAAAAAATGCCGCAAAGCATATCTCCTTTACAGGCGCACCGGCGGCAAAACCTGCCGCAAATGGCCCCAAACACTATGAACCTGGCGATATCGTAGAACACAAGGTGTTCGGCCGCGGTCAGGTGGTGGCCGTGAAGCCTGCCGCCGGTGACCAGATCGTGGAGATCAACTTTGAAAAGGTGGGCATCAAAAAGACCATGGCCAATTTTGCTCCCCTTACTAAAATTACGACGGAGGAATAACACATTATGATGACGGTTCGTCTCATTGCACATACCCCGGAACCGGAAAAGGTGGTGGCGGCAGCGGCAAAGCTGTGCTATTCCGATGCCCATATCACCGATCTGCTGGATGGTCTGGATGAAGAAAAAACGGCAAAGTTTCTCACCATGCTCAGTGACCTCGGCCATGCCAGCCCCATCGAGCACGCCAGCTTTACCTTTGGCATCGAGGGCGTCAGCCGCACGCTGCTGGCCCAGATCACCCGCCACCGCATTGCGTCCTTCAGCGTGCAGAGCCAGCGCTATGTGCGTCTGGACGATTTCCGCTATGTTGTGCCGCCGGAGATCGAAGCCATCCCGGAAGCAAAAGCGGCCTTCCTTGCCAGCATGGAAGAGGATGCAAAGCGCTATCTCGACCTTGCCCACAAGCTGGAAGAGGGCCACGCCGCCCGCCTGATGGCGGAGGGAATGCCGGAAAAGCAGGCCCGTGCCAAGGCCAGCAAACAGGCCAATGAAGATGCCCGCTTTGTGCTGCCCAATGCCTGCGAGACCAAGATGGTGGTCACCATGAATGCCCGCAGCCTGCAGAACTTTTTCCACCTGCGCTGCTGCAGCCGCGCCCAGTGGGAGATCCGAGAACTGGCCGAAAAGATGTTCGAGCTGGTGTACCCGGTGGCTCCGCATATTTTTGCAAAGTCCGGCCCGGCCTGCGTGAGCGGCCCCTGCCCGGAAGGCAAGATGTGCTGCGGTAAAACCGCTGAGGTGCGTGCAAAATATGCCGCCATCAAGGAGGCTGCAGGCGTATGAGCAAAGGCAGACTGATCGTTATTGAAGGGCTGGACGGCAGCGGCAAGGCTACACAGGCCAAGCTGCTGGCTGAGCACTTACAGGCGCAGGGCCTTGCGGTGCGGGAGGTGAGCTTCCCGGATTACGCCAGCGATTCCAGCGCCCTCATCAAGATGTATCTGGCCGGACAGTTCGGCTCAAAGCCCGACGACGTGAACGCCTACGCGGCGTCCGCCTTTTTCTCGGTGGACCGCTACGCCAGCTATAAAAAGGACTGGGGCAGCTTTTACGCGGACGGCGGCATCGTCATTGCCGACCGCTACACCACCTCCAACGCGGTGCACCAGTGTTCCAAGCTGCCGCCGGAGCAGTGGGAGAGCTTTTTGCACTGGCTGTTCGATTTTGAGTTCCATCTGCTGGGCCTGCCCGCACCGGATGCAGTGATCTACCTGCAGGTAGACCCGGCCGTGAGTCAGAAACTTATGACCGCCCGCTACCACGGCGATGAGAGCAAAAAGGATGTGCACGAAAAGGACACCGAGTACCTTGCCCGCAGCCGCCGCGCCGCGGAGTATTGTGCCGCGCATCTGGGCTGGCAGACTGTCCACTGCACCAGCGGCGAGACCATGCGCAGCATCGAAGAAATTCAGGCTGAGGTGCAGAGCATTGTGATGGACAAGCTGGAACAATAACGCGCGGAAAGGGCTGTGTGTCGGTAATTCCTCCGCAGACAGCCCGGGACCCAAGTCCCGCCCCAGCGCCTTGCGCCGGGGCCCCACCTCCCGGAAGTCCTTGGAGAAACTCCCGACACGCAGCCGGAAAGCGGCGTACCTGACATAAAATTTGATAAGAGGGGGCATCCTGACAGATGTATCGTTTGATGCGGCCGGAAGATAAGCCGGCGGTGCTGGCCTTGTGGCAGAGCCAGCGCAATGAATCCGAAGAATTTGCCAAAAAGGCCATTGAGCAGTTTGCAGGCGAGCAGAATGTCTATGTGGCCGAGGAAAACGACGAGATCGCTGCTGTGGCGCTGGCTGTGCCGGTCACGCTGCAGGGCCGCACCGGAACCTATTTATACGGCCTGTGCGGTGAGGGCAGCCTGATTTTGGCGGGCCTTCTGGATTACCTGTGCGCCCAGCAGAAGCTGCGCGGTGCAGGCTTTACGGTGGCAGTGCCCACCGGCCCGGAGCAGGCTGCGCTTTTGCAGGATAAGGGCTTTGCCTGGGCCTTTGCGCTGCGCTGCCTGCCCCGCGAGGTGGAGCGCAATTTGTGGAGCCAGGCAGAATTTGACTCGGTCACCGCCAAAAAGCTGTGCGAACTGCGGGAGCGCTTCTGGCCCGATACAGTGCAGTTCAGCCCGGAGCGCATGGCTGTGGTGCTGGGCGACCTTTACTCTGCCGGAGCCACCATCGTGTCCAGCGACCATGGCTACGGCATCTATTTCCGCAAGGAGGATACCCTCTACTTTGTGGAGCTGCAGGCTGACAATGACCGTGCCGCCGAGGTGCTGATGGAAGCCGCCCGCGAGAAGGAAGTGATCGTGGAAAAGGCTGTTATCACGGTAGGGGCGTCACAGCCGCTGTTCCTCGGTGAGGGCACCCGGCAGGACTACGGCATGATCCGCTTTGATGCAGAACCCTTCGATGTGACCGAAAGCTACATGCGTCTGATGCTGGAAAACTGATACAAGATAAAGGAGTGCTTATGGCACAAAAAAGTTCCCATTCTGCCCGCAAAAAGAGCGGTGTATGGAAAGTTCTGCTGGTGCTGGTGGTCCTGCTGGCACTGGCGGCAGGCGCAGCGGCACTGTTTGCCCGCAGTGAGATCAACGGCGGAAAAACAGATGCAGAGCCGGTCACGGTGAGCATCCAGCAGGGCAGCGGCGTTGCAGCCATTGCCCAGAAATTGAAGGATGCAGGCGTTATCCGTTCGACCTACCTGTTCCGCTGGTACGTCAAACAGCAGGGCACCGCCGCAAAGCTGCAGTACGGTGATTTTGAACTGACGCCCGGTACCGGCTACGATGCGCTCATCACGACACTTTCTACCTATGCCAAAGCTGAGACGGTGCGTGTAACCATCCCGGAGGGCACCACGGCCATTGCCATTGCCCAGAAGATGGAAGCCGCCGGGCTGTGCAGCGCCGAGGACTTCCTCAAGGAAGCCAATGAGGCCGATTTCAGCGAATATACCTTCTGGCAGTACGTGCCGGACGATGCCGACGTCCCCAACCGTTTTATGAAATGTGAGGGCTACCTCTTCCCGGAGACCTACGAATTTTTAAAGGACGATACGGTGCACAACTATGTGGCTACCTTCTACGCCCAGTTCGATGCACAGATCACTGATGAAATGTATGCCGAACTCAAAAAGCAGGATATGACCCTGCCCCAGCTGATTACCCTGGCATCTTTTGTGCAGGAGGAAGCCGGCAACAGCCAGAACTCCAACGTGGCGCAGGTGTTCCGCAACCGCCTGGCAGAAGGCTCGCCTTACCCGCGCCTGCAGAGCAACACGTCCAGCTACATCCAGAGCGATGACGACAACAACTACCTCTGGAACTGGGTTGCACCTTATTATGGTGGCTGGGACAACATCCCGGAAAATATCGTGGCTGCGTATGATACCTACAGCTGCAGCGGCCTGCCCGCCGGGCCAATCTCGAACCCGGGCCTTGCTGCCATCAAGGCGGCTCTGAACCCGCAGCCGGACGAGGAAGCAAAGGATGCTTATTTCTTCGTTACCGACCTCAAAGACAACTATTATTATGCCCGCACTCTGAGCGAACACAACGCCAACTGCCAGACCGCAGCGGCGGTAAATAAATCTATCAATACGGAAAAATGAGAGGAATTTGAATTATGCTGCAAATCCCGGAACTGCTGGCCCCTGCGGGCGACCTGGAACGCCTGCGCTATGCCATCAACTACGGTGCCGATGCCGTTTACTGCGGCCTGCCTGAGTTTGGTATGCGGTCGGCCCCGGCCAACTTTACGCCGGAACAGCTGGCCGAGGGCGTCATTTACGCCCATGCCCGCGGCCGCAAGGTCTATCTGACCATGAACACCCTGCCCACCAATGAGGAAGCCGACCGCCTGCCCGAAGCCATCAAGGAAGCGGCAAAGGCCGGTGTGGATGCCTTTATCGTGGCAGACCTTGGTGTGCTGGATGCCTGCAAGACCTTTGCGCCGGATATCGACGTGCACATGTCCACCCAGACGGGCATCACCAACTGGGCAGCGGCCCGTGCTGCCTATAACATGGGCGCAAAGCGCGTGGTGCTGGCCCGTGAAATGACCTTGCAGGACATCGCTATCCTGCGCGATAAAACACCGCCGGAACTGGAAATTGAAGCCTTTGTGCATGGTGCCATGTGCATGAGTGTTTCGGGCAGGTGCCTGCTTTCCAACTACATGGCAGGCCGCGACGCCAACCGCGGCCAGTGTGCCCAGCCCTGCCGCTGGAAATACTATCTCAGCGAGGAGACCCGCCCGGGCCAGCTGTATGAGATCGGCGAGAACGAGAACGGCAGCTACATCCTCAACGCCAACGATATGTGCACCGCGCCGTTCATCGACCTGATCTGCAAGGCAGGCGTAGACAGTCTGAAGATCGAGGGCCGCGCCAAGACCTTCTATTATGTGGCCAGCGTCACCGCCGCCTACCGCAAGGCGCTGGACGCCTATCTGGCCGACCCCGCCAACGACAACTTTGAGCTGCCTGCACAGGTGTACGAGGAGCTCACCCGCACCAGCCACCGCCACTATTCGCCGGGCTTCTACTTTGGCCGCGAACAGGCAAAGCAGGCCACCGACAGCGCCACATACATCCGCGAGTGGGAGTTCGTGGGCACGGTGGACGGCTGGGAGAACGGCGTGGCATCCTGCCAGCAGCGCGGCAAGTGGAGCCTGGGCGACACCCTGGAAGCCCTCTGCCCGGACGGCCGCAGCATCCCGCTGAACCCCGAATGGATCGAGAACGAAGCAGGGGAGCGGGTGGACAGCACTCCTCATGCTATGGAAAAATACACCATCCCCACGCCGGAGCTGCCGCCCATGAGCCTGCTGCGGCGCAAAACTGTGTAAGGAGACCAAAATGGAAGCAACACGCCTGTGTCCCTACTGCCTGCATCCGCTGCCGGAAGCTGCGCAGAGCTGCCCGCGCTGCGGCAAAGCCTTTGCGGGGGCCAATCCCCGCGGTACGCTGCCGGTGGGCACCGTGCTGGCCGGGCGCTATACCGTGGGCGAGCTGCTCAGCATGGACGGCGAGGGCATCCTGTACAGCGGTGCAGAGAATCTGGGCGGCTTCCGGGTGACCATCAAGGAATACCTGCCCGTTACCCTTACCGCCGAGCGTACCGCAGGCAATGTGCTGCGGCCCAAAACCGGCAGCGAGGTGCTGTTCAAGACCACCCGCATGGATTTTGCAGACCTGTACCGTTCCATCCAGCGCATCACCCCGGCCACCGGGCTGGAAGCTGTGCTGGACGTGGTGGAGGAGAACAACACTGTCTACGCCGTTCTGGAAAACCTGGGCGGCACGCCGCTGGATCAGTGGCTGGAAGACCACCGCGGTACAATCCGCCCGGAAAACGCCTGCGCCATGCTGCAGCCGGTGTTTGAGGGTGTGGCCGCCATGCACAAGATCGGCCTTGTGCACCGGGGTATCTGCCCGGAGAACATCCGTGTGATGGAAAATGACCGCTGCCGTCTGGCAGGTTACGCAACGGTGGGCCTGCGCACGGCGGGCAGCGGCCTGCACGAGCAGCTGTATGAGGGCTACTCGGCCCCGGAACAATATTCCACCGCCGAATTCGAGGGCCGCTACACCGATGAATACAGCCTTGCGGCAGTGTTTTACCGCATGGTGTGCGGGCAGGCCCCGGTGCCGGCCGCGCAGCGCATGGTGGCGGATTCCAACCCGCGGGCAAAATCGGTGAACAGCAGCCTGCCGCTGTACGTTTCGCAGGTGCTGCAGCTGGGCCTGCGCCTGCGGCCCATGGAGCGCATCCAGACGGTGCCGCAGCTGTATCAGGCGCTTTCTTCTAAGGAGTACACTGCAGAGCTCGCCCGTACCATGAAGCCGGAAACGCCGGTGCGTACCGCCCAGCCGGAACCGGAACGCAGGGAACACCTGCTCAGCTTAAGAGCTCTGCTGGCGGGCATTGTGATCCTGCTTTCCATCCTGATCCTGCTTACGCTATGGAGCGTGCTGGGCCAGCGCAGCCAGAAGCCGGCTGCTTCGGCAGTGGAACCGGAACCGGCCAGCAGCGAGGTGCTGGAACCCCAGAACCTTGTGCCGGATTTCCTCGGCATGGACTACGCGCAGGTGCAGAACAACCGTGAGTACACCGGCATGTACCTGTTCTATGTCACCGAGGAATACAGCGACACCGTCCCGGCGGGCCAGATCATGCAGCAGCAGCCGGACGCGGACACCGTGCTCAAAGCAGGCGAGACCATTCGTCTGGTGGTGAGCAAAGGTCCGCAGATGGCAGAAATGCCCAATATCATCGGCTTTACGCAGGATGCGGCGGTGCAGACCCTGCAGAGCAGCGGCCTGATCGCCAGCTGCTTTATGGTGGTGAACGATGGCTCTTATGCAGCAGGCTGTGTTGTTTCTACCAGTGAGGAACCCGGCACCCGGGTGGAGGTGGGCACCGTGATCACCGTGTATATTGCGGCTGACCCCAGTGTGCAGATCACCGTCACGCCGGAGGAACCCGCCGCTACCGAACCCACCACGGAGCCGGAAGCGCCGGAAACTCCTTCTGCAGAAGGGGAGACCGGAACAGAAGCACAGTAATACACAGGCCAGCAGGGAGCTTTCCACGCAAATGCAGCGGGCCATTCCATCGCCCGCCCTATTGCCTGCGGCAACAGGGTCCCACCCCAGCGGATCATTTGCTTAGGAAACTCCCTGCCGGCCTGTGGGAGAACGTTATTTAACAGCAAAAGCAGAAGCGGGAGTCTTTTCAGGCTCCCGCTTCTGCTTGTTTAGGATAGGAAAGAGAATGGCTTGATTAGAGGTTGGTGTAGCCCATCAGGTAGCGGTCTACCTCGGCGGCGCAGTCGCGGCCTTCGCGCAGGCCCCACACCACAAGGCTCTGGCCGCGGCGCATATCGCCGCAGACGAACACCTTTTCCACGTTGGTCTTAAAGCTGTGGTCGGCCACGTTGCCGCGGGCGGTCAGCTCTACACCAAATGCATCGGCCACATAATTTTCGCAGCCGGTAAAGCCTGCGGCAATGAACGCCAGCTGGCAGTTGTAGGTGAATTCTTCGCCGGTGGGCACCATGTTGGTACGGCCCGTCTCCGGGTCACGCTCCGGCTTCAGGTAGCTGATGATGGCACCGGTCAGATTTCCGGCATCATCCTTCAAAAACTCCTTGACGGTGGTCTGGTACACGCGGGGGTCCTTGCCGAACTTTGCAAGGCACTCGGTCTGGCCGTAGTCCACCTTCAGCACCCGGGGCCATTCGGGCCAGGGGTTGGAGGCCGCACGTTCCTTGGGCGGCTGGGGCATCATTTCCAATGCCACCAGGTCGGTGCAGCCCTGCCGCAGGGCAGTGCCCTGACAGTCGTTGCCGGTGTCACCACCGCCGATGACCAGTACATTTTTGCCCTTGGCATCGATGGCCTTGCCGTCTGCAAACTGGCTGTCCAGCAAACTTTTGGTCACACTGGTCAGGTAGTCCACGGCAAAGTGTACGCCATTGGCGTCACGGCCCGGCACGTTCAGGTCGCGGGCCTTCTTGGCACCGCAGCACAGCACCACGGCGTCAAAGCCGTTCAGCAGTTCTTCGGCTGCAACAGCCCCGCCCACATCCATGTTGGTGCGGAACTCTACGCCCTCGGCCTGCATGATCTTGATGCGGCGCTCAATGACGGATTTGTCCAGCTTCATGTTGGGGATGCCGTACATCAGCAGGCCGCCCACGCGGTCTGCCCGCTCAAACACGGTCACGGCATGGCCGCGCTTGTTCAGGTATTCGGCCACCGACAGGCCGGACGGGCCGCTGCCCACCACGGCCACGCTCTTGCCGGTGCGTGCCGGAGGGGGAGCTGCATGCAACCAGCCTTTGGCGTAGGCTGTTTCGATGATGGCGTGCTCATTTTCGCGCACGGTCACGCTGCTGCCGGTCACATCACCGCAGGTGCAGGCCGCCTCACACAGGGCAGGGCACACCCGGCTGGTGAACTCCGGAAAGCGGTTGGTGGCCATCAGCCGGTGCATGGCCAGTTCCCACTTGCCGTGATACACAAGGTCATTCCACTCGGGGATGAGGTTGTTCAGCGGGCAGCCGGAGGCCATGCCGCCGATCATCATACCGGCCTGGCAGAAGGGAACGCCGCAGTCCATGCAGCGGGCTGCCTGGGTCTGCTGCTCCTCGCGGGAGAGCCAGACGTGAAATTCGTTAAAGTTTTCAATGCGCTCCAGCGGCGGTACATCCGTGCTGGTTTTGCGCGTGTAATCGATAAATCCTGTTGTCTTACCCATAACACTGCCCTCCTTACTTCTTCTTCTGCACCGTGTAGAATGCTTCGATCTGCGCCTGCTCGCCGTCCAGACCGCGCTCCTCAACGGATGCGATCACGCGCAGCATGCGGTCGTAATCGTAAGGCAGAACTTTCTTGAACTTGGGCAAAAACTCGCTGAAGTTGTCCAGAATCTCCTTGCCGCGGGGGGAGCCGGTGGCTTCCACGTGCTCGCGGATCAGCTCTTTCAGGGTGGCAACGTCGTACTTGTGCTCCACAGGCTCCAGACTGACGGTCTCCTTGTTGACGCGCTGGTAGAAATCCCAGTTTTCGTCCAGCACATAGGCGATGCCGCCGGTCATGCCGGCTGCAAAGTTCTTGCCGGTCTGGCCCAGCACCACCACCGTGCCGCCGGTCATGTACTCGCAGCCGTGGTCGCCCACGCCCTCCACAACGGCGGTGGCACCGGAGTTGCGCACAGCGAAGCGCTCACCGGCCACACCGGAGATAAAGGCTTTGCCGCTGGTGGCACCGTAAAGGGACACGTTGCCGGTGATGATGTTCTCTTCCGGCTTGAAGGTGATACCCTGCGGCGGGCGCACGACGATCTTGCCGCCAGACAGGCCCTTGCCCATGTAGTCGTTGCAGTCGCCCACCAGATCCAGCGTCAGGCCGTTCGGGATAAACGCGCCAAAGCTCTGACCGCCGGCACCCACACAGTGGGCCGTGTACACATCATCCGGCAGGGTGTTGCCGTATTTGCGGGTGATCTCGCTGCCAAAGATGGCACCAAAGGCGCGGTCGGTGTTGGAAACATTCAGCTCCACACTCTGGACCGCCTTGCTGTTCAGCTTGAACTTCTTCATCAGCACCTTCATGTCGAGTGTGTTTTCCAGATGGAAGTCGTAGGTGTCCTCTTTCACAAAGTGAACATTGCTGTTCTCAATGGCGGGGTTGTGCAGGATGCAGTCCAGGTCCATCTTGGAAGCACGGCTGCCGGGTGCGGTGGGCTTGACCTTGAGCAGGTCGGTGCGGCCCACCAGTTCATCGATGGTGCGCACGCCCAGCTTTGCCATGTACTCGCGCAGCTCCTCGGCCACAAAGGTGAGGTAGTTGATGATGTACTCGGGTTTGCCCTTGAAGTTCTTGCGCAGTTCCGGGTTCTGGGTGCAAATGCCCATGGGGCAGGTATCCAGATTGCACACGCGCATCATCACGCAGCCCTCGGCCATCAGCAGGGTGGTGCCGAAGCCGAATTCCTCTGCGCCCAGCATACAGCTGATGGCAACATCACGGCCGGAAAGCAGCTTGGAGTCGCTCTCAATGCGCACGCGGGTGCGCAGTCCGTTCAGAATCAGGGTCTGATGGGTCTCGGCGATGCCCAGCTCCCAGGGCAGGCCCGCGTGCTTGATGGAGGTGCGGGGTGCTGCACCGGTGCCGCCGTCGTAGCCGGACACCAGAATGACCTGTGCGCCGCCCTTGGCAACACCGGCGGCGATGGTGCCGACACCGGCCTCGCTCACCAGCTTGACGTTGATGTTGGCATTGCGGTTGGCGTTCTTCAGGTCGTAAATCAGCTCGGCCAGATCCTCAATGGAGTAGATATCGTGGTGGGGCGGGGGAGAGATGAGGCCCACACCGGTGGTGCTGTGGCGGGTCTTGGCGATCCACGGGTACACCTTGGCACCGGGCAGGTTGCCGCCCTCGCCGGGCTTTGCACCCTGTGCCAGCTTGATCTGAATTTCCTCAGCACTCACAAGATATTTGCTGGTGACGCCAAAGCGGGCGGAAGCCACCTGCTTGATCTTGGAATTGCTCTCGCTGTGGTAGCGCTCTTCGGGCTCGCCGCCCTCGCCGGTGTTGCTGCGGCCGCCCAGACGGTTCAGGGCGATGGCAATGGTCTCGTGGGCTTCGCTGCTCAGGGCGCCGTAGCTCATGGCTGCGCCCTTGAACCGCTTGACGATGGAGCTTACCGGCTCCACCTCTTCCAGCGGGATGCCGCCGTCGGGGTCATAGTTGAAATCCAGCAGGCTGCGCAGATGCACGCCGTCGGTGCCCATGCTGTCCACCGTGCTGGTGAACTGCTTGAAGGCATTGTAGTCGCCCGTCCAGCAGGCTTTCTGGAACAGATGGATGGTCTGCGGGTTGAACAGGTGCTCTTCCTTGCCGCTGCGGAACTTGTGGGCACCGCTGTCGGCCAGCTCCATGTTGATGTCCAGACCCAGCGGGTCAAAGGCGGCGTTGTGCTGGGCTTCCACGTCGGCCTGAATGTCTTCGATGGAGATGCCGCCCACACGGCTCACCGTGCCGGTGAAGTATTTGTCAATGACATCCTTGGAGATGCCAACAGCCTCAAAGATCTGGCTGCTCTGGTAGCTCTGGATGGTGGAAATGCCCATCTTGGACGCAATTTTTACGATGCCGCTGAGGATGGCGTTGTCGTAGTCCTCCACGGCAGCGTAATAGTCCTTGTCCAGCAGGCCCTCGTCGATCAGCTGGCCGATGGTCTCATGGGCCAGATAGGGGTTGATGGCGCAGGCACCGTAGCCAAGCAATGTAGCAAAGTGGTGCACTTCGCGGGGCTCGGCACTTTCCAGAATCAGGGCCAGAGCCGTGCTCTTCTTGGTGCGGATGAGGTACTGCGACACAGCAGATACCGCCAGCAGGCTGGGAATAGTCACATGGTACTCATCCACGTCGCGGTCGGACAGGATGATGATGTTGGCACCGTCCTTGTAAGCGCGGTCCACTTCCAGGAACACGCGGTCGATGGCCTTTTCCAGGCTGGTATTCTTGTAGTAGTTGATGGAAACGGTCGCGACCTTGAAGCCGGGCACGTTCATGTACTTGATCTTGAGCAGGTCGGTGCTGGTGAGGATGGGATTGTGAACCTTGAGCACTTTGCAGTTCTCGGGCTTATCCTCCAGCAGGTTGCCGTGGGCACCGATGTATACGCTGGTGGAGGTGACCACCTTTTCACGGATGGCATCGATAGGGGGGTTCGTGACCTGTGCGAAGCGCTGTTTGAAGTAGTTGAACAGCGGCGGGTGCTGGTTGCTCAGCACAGCAAGGGGAGTGTCGGTGCCCATGGCACCGGAAGGCTCTGCGCCGGCCCGTGCCATGGAGAGGATCATGGTGTTCACGTCCTCATACTTGTAGCCGAACACCTTCTGCAGGCGGGTGAGCTGGTCGCCGGTGTAGCTCTCCACCTTCACGTTGGGGATCTTCAGCTTGGCCAGCTCCACAAGGTTGCGGTCGATCCACTCGCCGTAGGGCTCGCGGCTGGCGTAGAACTCTTTTAGCTTCTCGTCATCCACCACTTCGCCCTTGACGGTATCCACCAGCAGCATTTTGCCGGGGCGCAGACGATCCTTGACCAGAATGTTCTCCGGGTCGCATTCCAGCACGCCCACCTCAGAGGACAGGATCATGCGGCCGTCCTTGGTGATGTAGTAGCGGCTGGGGCGCAGGCCATTGCGGTCCAGCACAGCACCCATCACATCGCCGTCCGAGAACAGGATGGCGGCGGGGCCGTCCCAGGGCTCCAGCATGGTGGCGTAATACTGGTAGAAATCGCGCTTTTTCTGGCTGATATTTTTATTGTTCTCCCACGGTTCCGGGATGGTGATCATCACGGCCAGCGGCAGGTCCATGCCGTTCATCACCATGAATTCCAGCGCATTGTCCAGCATGGCGGAGTCGGAGCCGGAAGTGTTGATGATGGGCAGGATCTTGTTCATGTCGTCCTGCATGATGGAGCTGGAAATGCTCTCTTCACGGGCCAGCATGGCGTCCGTGTTGCCCTTGATGGTGTTGATCTCGCCGTTGTGCAGGATAAAGCGGTTGGGGTGGGCACGCATCCAGCTGGGGTTGGTGTTGGTGGAGAAGCGGCTGTGCACCATGCCGATGGCGGATTCATAATCCTCATCCTGAAGGTCGGTGTAGAACAGGCGCAGGTCATGCACCAGGAACATGCCCTTGTACACGATGGTGCGGCTGGACAGGCTGGGCACATAGGTGCCGTTGCTGGCCTGCTCAAACACGCGGCGCACGATGTACAGCTTGCGGTCAAAATCAATGCCCTTGCTCACCTTGGCGGGCTTTTTGATGAAACACTGCCAGATGGCGGGCATACAATCGCGGGCTTTCTGGCCCACGGCATCCGGGTTTACGGGCACTTTGCGCCATGCCAGAAACTCAAGGCCCTCCTTGCGGGTGACCACCTCAAACAGCTTCATGGCCTGAGCACGCAGGTGTTCGCTCTGGGGGAAGAAGAACATACCCACGCCGTATTCACGCTCGTTGCCCAGATCGATGTTCAATTCCTCGGCTACCTTGGAGAAGAACTTGTGGCTGATCTGCAGCAGGATGCCCACGCCGTCACCGGTCTTGCCCTCGGCATCCTTGCCGGCGCGGTGCTCCAGCCGTTCCACGATGGCCAGCGCATCGTCCACGGTCTGGTGGCTCTTGCGGCCCTTGATGTCCACCACAGCGCCAATGCCGCAGGCATCGTGCTCAAACTGTGGATCGTACAGGCCAAGGGTGTTTTTCTGCTCTGTAAAGTTTTCCATAGACTTTCCCATCCTTATCTAAAATCCTCACCGGATGCGGCACCCTCCGCATTCTGACAAAAAAGAAAAGCGCCCCGCAAGGGCAGACTCTACCCTTGCGGAACGCCTTTGTTCCGGTACTTATTATTATAGCGGCTCGTGAAGAATCTTCAAGTGACAGCTGCACCAAATATGACAAGCACTTTACACCGCTTCTTGTGCGAAACGCCGCGCACGGCGGTCAATTGTGCACGCGTCGAGAACAATGCGCCTTCAATGCCTGCCCAAAATGCCCTGCAGGTCATTTTCCGGCGTTGTTACGGCTTTTAAGTCGTACTTCTGCTGCAGAGCGGCCACCACACCCGGCGAGAGGAAAGCCGGCAGGGTAGGCCCCAGCCGGATGCCGCGGATGCCCAGTGCCAGCAGCGCAATGAGGATGCACACCGCCTTCTGCTCAAACCAGCACAGCACCAGTGAGAGCGGCAGTTCGTTCACACTGCAGCCAAAGGCGTCCGCCAGAGCCAGTGCGATGCGGATGGCGCTGTAGGCGTCGTTGCACTGGCCCACATCCAGAATACAGGGCAGGCCGGTGCCGGGTACATTGCCAAGGGGCAGATCGTTCAGCCGGAACTTGCCGCAGGCCAGCGTCAGAATGACTGTATCCTGCGGGGTGAGCTTTGCAAACTCGGTGTAGTACCGGCGGCTGGGCCGTGTGCCGTCGCAGCCGCCCACAAGGAAGAAGTGCCGGATCTTGCCGTCCTTTACTGCCTGCACGATCTCGCCCGCGTGGCTGAGCACAGCGGCCCGCGCAAAGCCGGTGACGACGCTTTTGCCGCCGTTCATGCCGGGCGTGAGGGTATCTTCCTTGTAACCGCCCAGTTCCAGCGCCTTTTCGATCACCGGCGTAAAATCGCGCCCTTCCTCAATGTGCACGATGCCGGGATACGACACCACCGAGGTGGTGAACACCCGGTCGGCGTAGCTCTCCCGCAGGGGCATGATGCAGTTGGTGGTGAACAGGATAGGCGCGGGGATATCCTCAAACTCGGTCTGCTGGTTCTGCCACGCCGTGCCAAAGTTGCCTTTAAGGTGAGGGTATTTCTGCTTCAGCTCCGGGTAGCCGTGGGCGGGCAGCATCTCCGAGTGGGTGTAAATGTTGATGCCCTTGCCCTTCGTCTGTTCCAGCAGGCATTTCATGTCGTACAGGTCGTGGCCGGAAACCACGATGAACGGCCCTTTTTTAATGGTCAGCGGCACCTCCACGGGCTGCGGATCTCCGTAGGTGCCGGTGTTGGCGGCGTCCAGCAGTTCCATGCAGCGGTAGCTGGCCTCGCCGGTCTTTTGCACCAGCGCCCACAACTCATCCATGGAAAGCGGGCGGGCAATAGCGTCCAGTGCCGTGCAGAAAAAGCGGTCCAGCTCCGGGTCGATGTGCCCCAGTACACGGGCATGATAGTTGTAAGCTGCCATACCCCTCAGGCTGAACAGCACAAAGCTTTTCAGGCTGCGTACATCTGTGTCCGGCTCGTGCCAAAGCAGCTGCATGTTGTAGCCCGGCCCGGCGGCAGGGCAGACGGCGCGCACTTTCTCGGTCAGTGCGTCCACGGTGGAAGCGTCAAAGTTTACGTTGGTAATGGTGGTGAACAGTCCCTGCATCAGCAGCATGGCCTGACTGGCAGATGGGGACTGCCCGTCTGCCAGCAGCTGCCCGGCGTAGGTGATGAGCGCCCCGGTGAGCCGGTCCTGCGCGGCAGCGGTGTCCGCCGATTTGCCGCACACACCGGCTTTTCCGGTACAGGCGGTGCAGTTTGCCGCCTGCTCACATTGAAAACAAAACATCCGTTCGTCCATAAGATACTCCCTTTCTGGCAGAAGATACCGGGAGTATGGACGGGGAAGAGGATTTTTATACGCTGTGGAAGTGCCGTGTGCCGGTAGCTTTCTCCTCGGACACGAATTCGGGTTGTGGCTCCCAGCATCCGCTTTGTGCCTTTATTGGCACTCACGGCTTGCTGGCCACGGCCCCAACAACAGCTCCCTGTTTCTGCCACTGGCAGCGGTCACTGTTGTTGCAGGCCATTCCATCGCCCGCCCTATTGCCTGCGGCAACAGGGTCCCACCCCAGCGGACGGTCTTCGGAGAAACTACCAGCCCGCAGCCCTGGCAAGACACAGTTTTCCGTGCAAGCAAAAAAGGCCGCGTCCTTTCGGACGCAGCCCTTTGAAAGTGCTGTAAGAATTAGTAGGTGATGCCCTGAGCCATCATAGCGGTAGCAACCTTCAGGAAGCCGGCGCAGTTTGCGCCAACCATCAGGTTGCCCTCGGAACCGGCAGCCACAGATGCATCGTAGGAAGCATGGAAGATGCCCTCCATGATGCCCTTCAGCTTTGCATCGACCTCGTCAAAGGTCCAGCTCAGACGCTCGGAGTTCTGGCTCATCTCCAAGCCGGAGGTAGCCACGCCGCCGGCATTGGCAGCCTTTGCGGGTCCGTACAGAACGCCGTTGGACAGGTAGACCTCGATAGCCTCCGGGGTGCTGGGCATGTTAGCGCCCTCGCACACAACGGTGCAGCCGTTCTTCACCAGAGCCTCAGCGGACTCCTTGTTGATCTCGTTCTGGGTTGCGCAGGGCAGAGCGATGTCGCAGGGGACAGTCCAGACCTTGCTGCAGTCAGCAACATAGGTTGCATCCTTGTGGGTCTCGGCGTACTCCTTGATACGGCCGCGGCGCACTTCCTTCAGATCCTTGACGTAATCCAGATCAATGCCGTTGGGATCGTAGACATAGCCGTTGGAGTCGGACATGGTCACGACCTTGGCACCCAGCTCGGTTGCCTTCTTGCAGGCGTAGATAGCCACGTTGCCGGAACCGGAGATGACCACGGTCTTGCCCTGGAAGCTGTCGTTGCGCATGCACTTCAGAGCCTCAGCGGTGAAGTAGCACAGGCCGTAGCCGGTAGCCTCGGTGCGGGCCAGAGAACCACCGAAGGTCAGGCCCTTGCCGGTGATCATGCCGCCCTGGAAGCTGTTGGTCAGGCGCTTGTACTGGCCGAACAGGAAACCGACCTCACGGCCGCCGACACCGATATCACCGGCGGGGCAGTCCACGAACTGGCCGATGTGGCGGTACAGCTCGGTCATAAAGCTCTGGCAGAAGCGCATCACTTCCATGTCGCTCTTGCCGTGGGGGTCGAAGTCGGAGCCGCCCTTGCCGCCGCCCATGGGCAGGGTGGTCAGGCTGTTCTTGAAGATCTGCTCAAAGCCCAGGAACTTCAGGATGCCCTGGTTGACAGAGGGATGGAAGCGCAGGCCGCCCTTGTAGGGGCCAATGGCGCTGTTGAACTGCACGCGGTAGCCGCGGTTCACCTGCACCTTGCCCTGATCGTCCACCCAGGGCACACGGAAGGTGATGATACGCTCAGGCTCCACCAGACGCTCGATCAGGCCGGCCTTCTCATACTCGGGGTGCTTCTCCACAACAGGCTGGATGCTTTCCAGCACCTCGCGCACAGCCTGCAGAAACTCGGGCTCGTTGGCATTGCGCTTTTCCAGACCTTCGTAAACGCGCTTCAGGTATTCATTCGTCAGCATAGTAGAATACTCCTTTTCCCAATTACTCTATAAAATTTGAAAAAGACGAAAGCACCCTGCCCGCCGCATATGCGGGCGCGTCCCTCAAAAGCTTCCGGATGCTTTCGGATTTCCGTTCTTACACACCGACCTGCCTACACAACAGATCGCTTTATTATTATAAAGCTTTCCTGTGGGTTTGACAATAGAGAGAAAGCAGAAAATGTTTCAAAAAAACAGATGAAAAGTTGAAACCACTTCACAAAACGAAAAATAAAAGCGAAAAACCGCGCAGAACCTTGTTTTTTAAAGCGGCTGCACGGGATAAGATCAAAGCAAAAGAACGTCTTTTCTCTCTTTTGCCGCATTTTGAAAGCGGGGCAGACCGCATTTTCGGCAGACAAAAAGCCCTGCGCCGCACACGGGCACAGGGCAGAAAAAGATACTCTTTACTTCTTCAGCAGCTTCTCGCAGGCGTCAGCGGCACCTTCCAGGTACTCGCCGCCGTAGGTCTCGATCATGCCGGCATCAGAGAGGGCCGCAAGCTGCGGGTCGATGGGGCACTTGGCCAGCACGGGCAGGCCGTGCTTTGCGGCCACCTCGTCCACATGGCTGTTGCCGAACACACTGATCTTCTTGCCGCAGTCCGGGCAGACGATATAGCTCATGTTCTCCACGATGCCCAGCATGGGCACCTTCATCATCTCGGCCATGTTCACGGCCTTGGCCACGATCATGCTCACCAGTTCCTGCGGGCTTGCCACCACCACGATGCCGTCCACCGGCAGGCTCTGGAATACGGTCAGGGGCACATCGCCGGTTCCCGGAGGCATGTCCACGAACAGGAAGTCCACGTCCTTCCAGACCACATCGGTCCAGAACTGCTTCACGGCACCGGCAATCACCGGGCCGCGCCACACAACGGGGTCCTCTTCATTCTCCACCAGCAGATTGATGCTCATCACATCAATGCCCATGCGGCTCTGCAGGGGCCAGCAGCCCTTGTCGTCGGCCATGGCGCGGCCATGGATGCCGAACAGCTTGGGGATGGACGGGCCGGTGATGTCGGCATCCAGAATACCGCAGTGATAGCCGCGGCGTGCCATGGCGCAGGCCAGCAGGGCACTGGTCATGCTCTTGCCGACACCGCCTTTGCCGGACACAACGCCAATGACCTTTTTGACGCTGCTGTTGGGGTTCGGGGCGTCATGCTGGGGCGCTGCATTGCGGGAAGAACATGCTGCACCACAGCTGGAGCAGTCATGGGTACATTCTTCGCTCATTCTCTTTTTGCGCACGGCGGGCGCGGGGCGTTGGCCGTGTGCTTCCTCCTTGATAGAATACGGCTGCAAAAGCCGCCCCTTTACTATACCATAAAAGTGCGCGGGAAACAACCCGCCGCGCCGCTCGTCTTTTTCAGAGCGCAGGTGCATAGGCTGAAAGGAAAGAGACCGTGATGGTCGGGAGGGGTGCGCCATGCGGCAGAGCTATTTTAAAAATGCAGCACTGCTTACCGGTTCCGACGTGGTGCTGCGGCTGGCCGGCATGGGCCTGCGCATCTGGCTGGCAAACGAGCTGGGCGGGGAAGGTATGGGCCTGTACCAGTTGGTGCTGGCGGTGTATTCGCTGTTCGTCACGCTGGCAACGGCGGGTGTTTCGGTGGCGGCTACCCGGCTTATGGCGGAGGAGTTCAGCGGGCCGGACTCTGCCCGCAGTGCGGCCCGGGGCATGATGTGCCGTCTGCTGGCGGCGGGCCTGGTGCTGGGCCTGTTTGCCGCTGTGCTGCAGCTGGCGGCAGCGGGGCCTGCGGCACAGTGGTGGCTGGGGGATGCACGTGCCGCCGGGGCGCTGCGCATCTCGGCGCTGGGAATGCCGTGGATGGCGGTGTCTGCGGTGCTGCGCGGCTTTTTTATTGCCCGGCGGCATGTGGCTCCCAATGTGTGCAGCCAGCTCACAGAGCAGGCGGTGCGCATCGCTCTGGTGGCGCTGGCCCTTACCCGCACCGAGGGCCTTGCCGTAGGCGTGCGCTGTATGCTGGTGCTGGGGGCAACCGCCGTCAGCGAAGCAGTCTCCACGCTGTGTATGCTGGCCTTTTACAGGCGGGACGCCCGCAGTGCCTTTGCGGGGCAGAAAGCCGCCCGCCCGGCAGACCCGGCGCGGCGGCTGTGGGAGATCCTGTGGCCGGTGGAGGGCGGGCGAGTGCTGGCAAGTGCCCTGCACACGGCAGAGAACATGCTGGTGCCCGCCTGCCTTGCGGTGTATCTGGCGGATGCGGGCGGGCGCACCGCTGCACTGGAACAGTACGGCGTGCTCAAGGGCATGGCCCTGCCGCTGCTCACCTTTCCCTTTGGGCTGCTGGGCAGCCTTTCGGTGCTGCTGATGCCGGAGATCACCCAGGCCCACATCCTGGGGCAGACAGCGCGTCTCAATGCGCTTCTGGACCGGATGCTGCGGCTTACCGGCTATTTTTCCGCGCTGGCGGGGGCACTGTTCTGGGTGTGGGGGCGTCCGCTGGCACAGCTTTTGTATCACAGCACGGAAGCCGGGTTTTATCTGGAAACGCTGGCCCCGGCCATGCCGCTGATGTATCTGGAAAGCATGGTGGACGGTGCCATGAAAGGGGTAGGGGAGCAGAAAGCCGCCTTCCGCTACAGCGTGTGGGACTCCATTCTGCGCATCGGCGGAGTGGTTCTTTTGCTGCCGCGCTTTGGCATGAAAGGCTTTCTGGCGGTGATCCTGATTTCCAGCCTGTACACCTGCATTGCCAACACCGGGCGGCTGCTGTTTTCCAGCGGCACACAGCACGCTTTCCGCCGCTGGCTGGGCGCACCGGCTCTGGCTGCTTTTCTGGCTGCAGCAGCGGGCGTCTTTTTAAAAAATGTGCTTGCGGACGGACTGGCAGCGGCATTGCCTCTGCAGCTGGCCGCACTGGGTGCCGGTGGTTTTGCTACGGCGGCGGTGTTCCTGCTGGCGGCCTGGCCGCTGGGGCTGGGGGAAGAAGTGCGGGCACTCTGGGCAAAGCACCGGAGGTGAGCATTTCCTGCAAATTTTCTGGACATTGCCTGCGCTTCTGTGTATAATATAAAGATAGGACTGCCCGGCACGCCGGGTGTCCGGACAGCCGGGCCCCGTGCACCGGCCAAAACAGCGGCACTTTGCGCCGTGTGTAAAAAGAGGACTTTTTTGTGAAAGATAAAACCAAGAATACACCGCAGGTGCTGGCACGCCGTGCGGTGCTGGTGCTGCTGGATGCGGCCATCATTGCATTCAGCTTTTATTTCGCGCTTCTGCTGCGCGCTGATGGCGCAGTGGAAGCTGCCTGGTGGCCCCATAACCGTGCCATTCTGTACGCAAACCTGCCCTGGATCGTAGCGGTGTACATCGTCTGCTTCCTGGCGGGCGGGCTGTACTCGGTGCTGTGGAAGTACGCCGGGGAGCGTGACCTGATCCGTCTGGCCGGCATGATCGCGGTGCCTACCGCCATCGTGTATGCGGTCAACCGGCTGTGCATCCA
>JBNMHZ010000021.1:0-51427 GCA_050873025.1 Faecalibacterium sp.
ACAAACGCATTTTCACGGAAAGGGTCGTAAAGGTCAACCGCATCTGCTGTCGCTGGCTCCCTACAGGAGCATCCGCGCCAGCAATAAAACCATGCTGCTGCCCTTATGTCTCGTCGCGCAAGCGACTTCAAATCGGCGTAACACAAAAAATCCTTTCGCTTAGCGACTTGGATTTTTGTATGGAGCCCAACTGCTTTGGGGTTACTAGGGGCGTGCAGCCCCTAATTTGCAACGGCGACGACCGCCGCCAGCGGCGGGAACAGGGAGGAGCTGTTGGGGCCGCGGCCTGCAGGATGCGAGTGCCGCCCAAGGCACGAAGCAAACGCAGGGAGCCGCAACCCGTCGCCTCCCGCGCCTCGAAAGTAGCGGCGACCTTGCCGCGCTGAACACGCGGCATTTGCTTCGCAAAACGGTCTGCGGCTTAAAAGCCCCACTGGGGCTTTCATGCCCTGCGGGCACCGTCGTCCTTTCTGGTACTCTTTTGTGCGCGCAAAAGAGTACATTCCCGGCGGAGATGCTTTTTACAAAAGACATGTGGCCTACTCTACCCGACCAAACTCTGCATAGGAAGCACAGCTACTCTTCTTCCGCTCTCCGGATGGCTTCTTTTATGACAGAATACGCAAACCCGCGCCGCTGCAGAGCGGCCACCACAAGGTCCCGCCGGCCATCGGCCAGCTTTTTCAGGTAGCGGCTTTGCACCAGTGCAGCCGCAGCCTCCAGCTCCGGGTTTTCGCCGTTCTCATCCGGGGCGTAGACGCTTTCCAGTGCCTGCTCGATCTGCACGCCGGAAAGCCCCTTCTGCCGCAGATTCTGGGCCGCAGCACGGCGGCTCTTGCGGGCGGCAAGCAGGCTGTGGGCACGGGCTTCCGCATAGCGGTCATCGTTCACATAGTCCAGCTCTACCATCTCGGCCACGGCAGCCGCCGCAGCCTGTTCGGTAAAACCATAGCACAGCCGCTCATACAGCTGCGCCGAGGACATTTCCTTTGCAGCCAGCACATCCAGTGCGCGGGTGCGGGCCTTGGCGGGGTCGGCGCACTTTTCTGCTTCCGGCTTCGGGCGGCGTCTTTTGTAAAAGGACATTTAGTCCTCCACCATGATATCCAGCTCGCTCTCGCTGCTGCGGGCAGGGGCCTTGACCACCGGCTCCTTTGCGTCCTTTGCATCCTTGGCGGGCTCTTCGGCCTTGGCGGCAGCGCCCTTGCCTGCCGGGCGGCGGGAAGCATACAACTTGTCTGCATTGGCGCGGATCTGGCCTTCGATGTCGTTTGCAATTTCCGGATTATCTTTGAGGAACTGCTTTGCGTTGTCGCGGCCCTGGCCCAGACGGATATCGCCGTAGTTGAACCATGCGCCGCTCTTCTGCACGATGCCCAGCTTCACGCCCACATCAATGAGCTCGCTCATCTTGGAAATGCCCTCGCCGAACATGATATCGAACTCAGCCTCACGGAACGGGGGAGCCACCTTGTTCTTGACGATCTTGGCGCGGGTGTGGTTGCCGATGAACTGGCCGGAGGAATCCTTCAGGCCCTCCACGCGGCGGATGTCGATGCGCACGGAAGCGTAGTATTTCAGGGCACGGCCACCGGTGGTGACCTCCGGGTTGCCGTACATGACGCCCACCTTCTCACGCAGCTGGTTGATGAATACGCAGACGGTGTTGGTCTTGCCGATAACGCTGGTCAGCTTGCGCATTGCCTGGCTCATCAGGCGTGCCTGCAAGCCCACATGGCTGTCGCCCATTTCGCCCTCGATCTCGGCGCGGGGCACCATGGCGGCAACAGAGTCCACCACGATGGCATCGATAGCACCGGAACGTACCAGTGCTTCGCAGATCTCCATGGCCTGCTCGCCGGTGTCCGGCTGGCTGACCAGCAGATTGTTGATGTCCACGCCCAGCGCTTCGGCATAGGTGGGGTCCAGCGCGTGCTCTACGTCGATGAAAGCCACTTCGCCGCCCTGCTTCTGGGCTTCGGCCAGAATGTGCAGGGCCAGGGTGGTCTTACCGCTGGATTCCGGGCCGTACACCTCAATGATACGGCCGCGTGGCACACCGCCCACGCCCAGGGCCAGATCCAGGCCCAGGCTGCCGGTGGAAATGGCATCCACCTGCATGGAGGCGTTGTCACCCAGCTTCATCACGGCACCCTTGCCGAACTGCTTTTCAATCTGGGCCAGCGCGGTTGCCAGCGCGTCCTTTTTTGCTTCCGGCTCGGTCTTTTTGGTGGCCGGGGCAACGGTGTTGTTGTTCTGATTTTTCGCCATAGCGTGCTGCTCCTTTTATTCCTGCTGCCCGCTTTGTGCGGGCAATCGTATACTTTCCAGTATAGTATACCACAAAATCAAAATATTACAACAAGAAGTTGTTTCAACTTTTCAGTTATTTTGGCCTGTGGGCAATGATGCACCGGTCGTTGCCGCCAAAGTCCCTGCGGCACTCGATCTCCGCCCAGCTGTTTTCTGCCAGAAGGGCCGTCACGGCCTGCCGCTGCTGCCAGCCAATCTCCAGCACCAGCGCCCCGCCGGGCCGCAGAGCCTTTTGGTAATGCTCCGCCAGAGCGCGGTAGAATACAAGGCCGTCTTCGCCTGCTTCCAGCGCCATGGCCGGCTCCTGCGCCACCTCCGGCTGCAGGTGCCGCATCTCCTCGGCGGTGAGGTAGGGCGGGTTGGACACGATGAGATCCAGCTGCCCTTCCGGAAGGCCCTGCCAGTAGGTGAACAGGTCACCCTCCACCGGCTGCACCGCATAGGCGGGCTTTGCTTTGGCACGCAGAGCATTCAGCGCCGGGCCCCAGTCAAAGGCCGGTGCATCCGCCTGTTCAAAGGCAGTGGGTTCCAGCAGGTTTTCGGTCTGCCCGCCCTGCCCTTTCAGGGCGCAGCGGCAGTTTTTTTCCAGATACACAAAGGCTTCCGGGCTTTTTTCCACACAGGTCACCTGCGCTGCCGGGCAGAAGCGCTTGACGCCAAGGCCCAGACAGCCGGTGCCGGCACAGAGATCCAGCACCTTGGGCTGTGCAATGCCGGAAAGCTGTTCGGCGGCGGCTTCGGCCACCACCTCGGTGTCTGCCCGGGGGCAGAGCACGCCGGGGCCTACGGCCAGGTCAAAGTCCAGAAAGCTCCAGGTGCCGCAGAGGTACTGCAGCGGTTCGCGCTGCTCGCGCCGGGCACAGAGGGCTTCCAGCTCCCCGGCTTCCTCCGCCGTCAAAGGACGGTCGGAAAGGCGGGCGTCCCGCCCTGCTGCCACACGGAACAGCTCCCGGGCATCGTAATCTGCATCCGGGCAGCCTGCAGCAGCAAGGCGGCTTTCCACCTCCTGCACAGCCTGCCGGGGCGTCATGCCTGCATTTACCATTTGCCATCCTCCGGGTTCTCGGGCAGCACCGGCGTCACGGCGGCAATGGCTACCTCGATCATGCTGTCGTCCGGCTCAAACACAGTGAGGTGCTGCACCCAGATGCCGGGCTGGCGGATGATGCGGGTGGCGATGTTATCCGACCGGCCGCACCACTTGAGCAGCTCGTAGCTGATGCCCATGACCAGCGGCAGAAGCAGCAGTTTAAACAGCACCCGCAGGCCGATGCTGCCCCAGGGCAGCACGCTGTACAAAAACACACTGACGATGACCACCAGAATCAAAAAGCTGGTGCCGCAGCGGGGGTGGAAACGGGTGTACTTGTGCACGTTCTCCACGGTGAGCTCGTCGCCGGCCTCATAGCAGGCAATGGTCTTGTGCTCGGCACCGTGGTACTCAAACACGCGGTGGATCTCCTTCATTTTGGAGATGCCCACCATGTAGGTGAGGAAGATGGCAACTTTGAGCACCGCTTCCAGCACCACCTTGCCCCAGCGGCCAAGGCTTACAAAATGGCCCACGCCGCCCACAATGAGGGTGGGAAGAACCGTAAACAGCAGGATGGCCAGCAGGCCGCCCACCACAGCGGCACAGGCCAGCAGAGCGTCCTCGGCCTTTTTGCCCAGATGGTCGCCCACCCATTTTTCAAAGGCGGTCTCTTCCTCTTCGGGGTCGTAGTCATCGCCCATGCTCACCTGAGCAGAGTACATCATGTAGCGGTAGCCCACGATCAGGCTTTCAATCATGGAAATGGCCCCGCGCACCAGCGGAATTTTCGTCCACACGCCGTGGTTCTTCACGGGGTCGATCTTGGTCTCAATGGTGCCGTCCGGCTTGCGCACCGCGCAGCAGATTTTTTTCGGGCCGCGCATCATGATGCCTTCCATCAGCGCCTGCCCGCCGACGCTGGTTTTAAAACGTTCCTTGTTGGGTTGATTCATTGGGTTCTCCTATCGGATTTTATTTTCCCTTTATTCTAGCACAGAATTGTGACAAAACTTACACCTTGTGGTACAGCGGCAGGCCCAGCGTGACCACGGTGCCCCGGCCCAGGGTGCTCTTGATATCCATGGTGCCGTCCAGTGCGGTCATGATGGAATCCACCAGTGCAAGGCCGATGCCGCTGCCGCGCACCGAGTTGCTGCCCTTGTAGAACTTGGTCTTGACGTTTTCCAGGTCTTCCGGCGGGATGCCGCGGCCCTGATCGATGATCTCCACAAAGGCTTTGTATTCGCCCGCCCACAGCTTGACCGTGATGCGCCCGCCGGGGGCGGAATACTTGATGGCGTTGTCCATGATGTTGATGAACACCTGCCGCAGACGGTCCGGGTCCGCATAGACCGGGATCATTTCTTCCGGTTCGGTGTAGCTGAGCACAAGGCCTTCCCGCTGGATGCGTGCTTCACAGAAGAGCACGGCATCGGTCAGCTCGGCCACGAGGTCCAGCGGACGGCAGTCCATGCGGATGCGGCCATTCTGCAGGCGGCTGAAGTCCAGCAGTTCTTCCACCATGTTGTACAGGCGGCCGGTCTCGTTGTTGATGATCTCAAGGCCCTTGCGGTAGTTCTCGTCCGCCGGGTCGTCCAGGGTGCGCAGGGTCTCCACCCAGCCCCGGATGGAGGTGAGCGGGGTGCGCAGCTCGTGGGACACCGAGCTGATGAACTCGTTTTTTATCTTCTCGGTCTCTTCCAGCCCTTCGGCCATCTGGTTGATGGTGCCGCGCAGACGGTCCACCTCGTCCCGCTCGTCGCCGGTGACCGGCAGGCGCACGTCCAGTTCGCCCCGGGCGATGCTGGCGGCGGTGCGTTCTACCTGCCCCAGCGGCACCACGATGCTGCGGATGAAGTACAGGCCGGACATCACCGTAAAGGCCAGGATCACCGCCGCGATCACAACGCTTGCGATGGTGGCGTTTTTGATCTGGGTCTCAATGAGGGTCAGGCTGGTGACAAGGCGCATGGCCGCCACATCCTCGGCAGCGTAGGGCACCAGATAGCAGGCCGCCATCACCAGCTCGCCGGACTGGGTGCGGTACACCGCCACGCCAAGGCCGTCGGCGGCATCCTGTGCCTGCTCAAAATCGGTACTGGTCACAATGCCTTCGGCACTGGTGCCGCTGGAAGATGCAATGACGCCGCCGTAGCTGTCCAGCAGCATGAACTCGTATTTGTCCTTATCGCTGAACTGCTCCACCATGCGGCGCAGGGCCACACTGCGGGTGGAAGCGGTGCTCTGCACGGTATCGCCGGTGTACATTTTCAACTGGCCGGACACGGAGGAGAACCGCCGGTACATGGTCTGCTGGACGCTGTTGTAATAGCCGCGGGTGTAGGTGTACAGGAACATGGCTTCGGCCAGCAGCACCAGCAGCACGGTAATGAGCAGGTTGCCCTTGAGCCACCGGCGGGTAATACCGCTTCGCATGGCAGGCTCCTCCTTTCTGACGATTTAGAATTGTCTCCGCTTCGCTCTGACAATAATAGCGGAAAAAATATTTTTATATTTCGCGTTTGTCGCAGCCTGCGGGCCGCGACAAACGCATTTGCACGAATGGGGTCGTAGAGGAAAATGGCATCATTCTTCCCAGCGATAGCCATATCCCCATACCGTAAGAATATGGGCCGGGTGGCTGGGTTCGTCCTCCACCTTCATGCGCAGGCGGCGGATGTTCACGTCTACGATCTTCACATCGCCGAAGTAGTTTTCGCCCCACACGCCCTTCAAAATCTTCTCGCGCACCAGTGCAATGCCCGGGTTGCGGAAGAACAGCTCCATGATCTGGAACTCCACCTGGGTCAGCTCGATGGGCTGGCCGGCCTTGAGCAGCACACGGCGGTTCTCATCCAGCACAAAGTCGCCGCTGGTGAGCATCCCCAGCGGATTGCTCTTGTCGCCTTCGTCGGTGCCTGCCGTGCGGCTCACCCGGCGGCACAGCGCCTCCACGCGTGCCAGCAGCTCGCTGACGCTGAAAGGCTTGGTCATATAATCGTCGGCACCGATGGACAGGCCGCGGATCTTGTCCTGTTCCTGCCCTTTGGCGCTGAGGATGATGATGCCGATCTTCTGGTCGGTGCGGCGGATGGTCTCGCACAGCGAGAAGCCGTTCATGCCCGGCAGCATCACATCCAGAATGGCCGCATCACAGCCCGGCTTTTGCTCCAGCAGGGGCAGGGCTGCTTCGGCGCTTTCCGCCTCCACCGCTTCCATGCCCGCAAGGCGCAGGTTCAGCGCGATCATCTCGCGGATATTGGCTTCATCTTCCACCACAAGCACACGTACCATGAACTGTTCCTCCGTTTGTTAATTCAGCGGGATCAATGCCTTGGCAAGGCGGTAATCCGGGTCTGTGATCTCAGTTTCCGGGGCAAGCTTTGCCTGCCACTGGCGGGACGCTACGATGCCCAGCCTTGTCCAGCCTTTCAGCGCCGCTGTGGTGCGGGCCAGACGCAGGGTCATGACCAGCTGATCTTCGTCCACCGTGCGCAGCTCCACAGCGCCGTCATACTGTTCGCTGTCGGTCAGCTTCAGGTTGCCCTCCCATTCCATGGGCAGTTCGATATAGCAGTTGGTCTCTTCATCCAGCAGGCCAAAGCTCTTTTCCGGGTGGGGGCTGGTGTAATCCATCCAGACGATAAAATCCATACGGCGGCTCTGGCTCATATTTAAAAGGCCGGCTTCGTCCGGCTGGGTGGGAATCTCCACGATGCCGTCGCCGTCCAGATCCCGGCTTACAAGGCCGGGCACATTGCGCAGGGAAGCGGTGTAGAGCTTTTCGGTGCTGATCTGGTCGGCAGGCACCATCTGCTGGGTGTCCTCGTCAAAATACAGCAGAACACTGGCCAGATTGTTGCCGGAAATGCCGGTCCAGCCGTCCAGCACCAGATAATGCCTGCCATCGGCACCCACGCCTGCCGCCACCGAGGCACAGCCTGAGAAGCGGTTGGCGGAAAGGCCCATGACGGCTACCTGCTGGAAGGAGCCCTCTTTGTCTACGGTCAGCAGTTCGATCTGCACACCGCCGTCTTCCAGCGTGGACATCAGGATCAGATCCTGGCTGCCCCCGCCGGTGATATCCTCCACCAGATACTGCTGATACTGCTGTTCCAGAATGGTGGAAAGTACACCGCCGGTGTAGGAGTACACGGCCAGATAGTGGTCGCCCTGTGCGGCCATATAGCCCACCACCAGCTGGCTGGCCCCGCCCGGCTGCAGGCGGGCCAGGCTGACATTTTCCACGGTATCGGCCAGGCCCTCCACATTCTGCCGCACCTGCCAGACGTCATTTTCGTCCTTCTGCAGGATGGCGATGCAGACGTTGGAGCTCTGGGCCGTGGTGTACAGCACGGCGGCGTCCTGCTGGCCGTCACCGTCCAGGTCCTGCCACAAAAAAGGCGAAAGCAGCTCGCCCTGCATGGGGTATTTGAGCTGGGCACTCTCGCCCAGCCAGTCGTTCAGGGCCGTCTGCACGGCACCGTAATCACCGGAAAGCTGGGGCGCACGCAGCAGCTCTTCCACCTGCGCCCGCTCGCCCGGCATACTGCAGCCCGCAAGGCCAAGGCACAGCAGTGCCGCAGCCAGCCACAGGCAAAGCTGCTTTGGATGTTTCAACTGCCGCACCTCCCTTGTGTGGAAAACTTGTTCCGGCCAAAAGCCGAAAATACACTATTATCAGTATACCACGGGCCGGACGCAATGCCAACAACTTCTAAAAAAATGAAAGCCGGAAAATCCGTGGATCTTCTGGCTTTCGGGCGGATAAAAATATTTAGGCTACGGTGGCGTTTGCTTCCAGCCAGTCCAGCACGCAGGACTGCAGGGCATTCAGGTGTGCGCGGTTCTGGCCGTAGGTACCGGCATAGGTGCTGTCGGCATCGTCCAGCTCTGCCTGCGTGGGGGCAAGGCCCTGGGCCTCGGCCACGGCCTGGAAGATCAGGTCCTGCTTTGCCAGGTGCTCAAAATAGGAATCGGAAGCCGCCAGCATGGCGTCGGCATCGGCGTAACCCTGGGTCTGGGCAAAAGCGTCCAGATCCATGCTGTAGGAAGAAGCGTACTGGTCGTAGTAGTTCAGGAACATGCGGATGTAATAGCTGGTGACCTCAGTGGGCAGCTCCTTGAAAGTGGAGTTCGACATCAGGTGGTCCACAACGGCGTTGTCGTAGTTGCTGGCGTACAGCGCATCGTTGAAATAGCTGCGCAGGTCGTCCACGGTGTGCAGGTCGTCGCTGGCACCAAAATTGGAATCCACCCATGCATCGGTCAGTTCGGGGGTCACGCTCTCGGAGATGGAGTTCAGGGTCACACTGAACACGGCATCCTTGCCGCTCAGGGTAATGGAGCTGCCGGCATCGTCGGTGGAGTCGCCGTAGCCGTCCGGGAAGGTGACGTTCACATCAAAGGTATCGCCCACATTGTGGCCGATGATCTGATCCTCAAAGCCATCAATGAAGGTGCCGCTGCCGAGGGTCAGGTCGTAGCCGCTGGCACTGCCGCCGGTAAAGGCCACACCGTCTACGGTGCCGGTGTAATCGATGTTGGCCACATCGCCGCTCTGGGCGGCACGGCCGGTGACCTCCTGCGTGGTGGTGTACTGGTTCAGCAGGCTGCTTACTTGATACTGCAGTTCATCCTCGGTAGGAGTCAGGTCGGATTCGCTGAGGGGCAGGGCGGTGTAATCTTCCGGCAGGGTCACATAGTCCAGCGCCCTGATACCGCTCCAATAGCCGTTCTCGTCCAGACCGTCGCTGTAGTCAAAGTTTTCGTAGTCAAAATCGGCCACGGTGCCAAACTGGGAAACGGACGCCGCCGCAGAGGATGCGCTATCGGTCTGTTTGCGCCGGGTCAGCGTGAAGCAGGCAAAAATGACGCACACCGCCGCTGCAATGGCCAGCAGGATGCACACAAGCTTTTTGGTGTTGTTTTTCAAAAGAAATACCTCCATAAAAATCGGCCCGCCGTGCAACAGGGCCGGTAAAAGCAGAACAGATACCCACTCATTATATACGTTCTGACGGCAAAAGGAAAGTTTTTTGCAAAATTTCCACAAATCCTGCGGCGGCTTTGTATCACTTTTGCCCGCCTGCGGGCGCAAAAGTAGTCAAAACCGGTGGAAATGGCTGGGCGGTTCTGTTACAATAAAAGAGTGAGAATACGCCCTCTCAGGCGCTGATGCGCCAGCTTGTTCCCCTTTTTGCCGCATCAGCGACAGAGTGGGGAGGTGGCATTGCGTGAGCAATGACGGAGAGGGCGAGGATGCGAACCGCAACGGAGGAAATTTGAATGGATTACAATAAAGCTGCTCTGGAAATGCACGAGACCCACAAGGGCAAGGTGGGCATCGTAAGCAAGGTGGAAGTCAAGACCCGCGACGACCTGTCCACCGCCTACACCCCCGGCGTGGCAGAGCCCTGCCGCAAGATCAAGGAGAACCCGGAGGATGTGTATAAATACACCTTCAAGGGCAACATGGTGGCCGTTGTCTCCAATGGCACCGCCGTGCTGGGCCTGGGTGACATCGGCCCGGAAGCCGGTCTGCCGGTCATGGAGGGCAAGGCCGTGCTGTTCAAGGAGTTCGGCGGGGTGGATGCGTTCCCCATCTGCATCGACGCCCACGACGCTGCCAGCGTCATCGCAGCCTGCAAGGCCATTGCACCTACCTTTGGCGGCATCAATCTGGAAGATATCAAGAGCCCCGAGTGCTTTGAGATCGAAGAGACTCTGGAGCGTGAACTGGACATCCCGGTGTTCCACGACGACCAGCACGGCACCGCCATTGTGGTCACCGCCGCCCTCATCAACGCCCTGCGCGTAGTGGGCAAGAAGATGGAGGATGTGCACATCGTGCTGAACGGCCCCGGTGCTGCCGGCACCGCCATCATCAAGATGCTCATGACCGCCGGTGCAAAGGACATCGTGGCTGTGGACCAGTTCGGCACCCTGTACAAGGGCTGCAACAGCGCCGAGGCTCACAAGAACTGGCTGGGTGAGGTGACCAACCCCCGCCAGATCAAGGGCGGTTTGAAGGAAGCACTGGAAGGTGCTGATGTGTTCATTGGCGTGTCCAAGCCCGG
The DNA here is from genome assembly GCA_050873025.1 of Faecalibacterium sp. Lineage (GTDB taxonomy): Bacteria > Bacillota > Clostridia > Oscillospirales > Ruminococcaceae > Faecalibacterium. Next base: position 10,426 of record JBNMHZ010000021.1, read on the forward strand.
CATCCTGACCACCGAGCTGTGCAAGACCATGAACAAGGACGCTATCGTCTTTGCCATGGCCAATCCCACCCCGGAGATCATGCCGGACGATGCCAAGGCAGGCGGCGTGCGGGTAATGGCCACCGGCCGCAGCGACTTCCCCAATCAGGTCAACAACGTGCTGTGCTTCCCGGGCCTGTTCAAGGGCGCACTGAGCGTGCGTGCCCGCGACATCAACGACCAGATGAAGCTGGCCGCTGCCTACGCCATTGCAGACCTCATCACCGACGCAGACCGCAGCGAGGAGAACATCATCCCCGGTGCCTTTGACCCCCGCGTGGCCGAAGCCGTGGCAAATGCGGTGGCAAAGGCTGCCCGCGAGACCGGCGTGGCCCGCCTGTAAGCGGAGGAAGCGTTTATGAGAACCATTTCCGCACAGGAGATCACCGATACCGTGGCACGGCTGTGCATCGAAGCCAACACCCGCCTGCCGCAGGACGTGCAGGCAGCACTGGATAAAGCCCGGCAGGAAGAGCCGTGGCCGCTGGCAAAGAATACCCTCGACCTTTTGTGGTCGAACCTTTCCGCTGCAAAAGAAGAAAACCTGCCCATCTGTCAGGATACCGGCATGGCCTGCGTGTTCGTGGAGCTGGGCACCGATGTGCACATTGACGGCAGCTTTGAAGCTGCCATCCACGAGGGCGTGCGCCGGGGCTACACCGACGGCTATCTGCGCAAGAGCATTGTAGCCGACCCCTTGCGCCGCGGCAACACCGGTGACAACACCCCGGCTGCCATCACGGTGCATCTGGTGGACGGCGACGGATGCCGCATCACTGTGGCCCCTAAGGGCTTTGGCAGCGAGAACATGAGCCAGATCAAAATGCTCAAGCCCGCCGACGGCGTGGAGGGCTTTAAAAAATTCGTGCTGGACACCGTGAAGCAGGCCGGTTCCAACCCCTGCCCGCCCATCGTGCTGGGCATCGGCGTGGGCGGCAGTTTTGATAAGGTGGCCTATCTTGCCAAAAAGGCTCTGCTGCGCCCGCTGGATGTGCCGAACCCGGACCCGTATTATGCAGCCCTCGAGCAGGAGCTGCTCACCGCCATCAACGAGCTGGGCATCGGCCCCCAGGGCTTTGGCGGTAAAACCACCTGTCTGGGCCTTGCCATTGAGCAGATGCCCACCCATGTGGCGGGCCTGCCTGCGGCCGTGAATGTTTCCTGCCACGTCACCCGCCGCGCCAGCGCGGAACTGTAAGGAGGGGCAACGATGGAATATAAATTGACAACGCCCTGCACCGCTGCAGATCTTGCCCCCCTCAAGGCGGGCGACACGGTGCTGCTTTCCGGCGTGGTGTATACGGCCCGCGATCAGGCCCACAAGCGGATGATCGAAGCACTGGATAAAGGCGAAAACCTGCCCTTTGAACTGGAAGGCAGTGCCATTTACTACGTCGGCCCCACCCCGGAGCGCCCGGGCGAGGTGATCGGCTCGGCCGGCCCCACAACCAGCGGCCGCATGGACGCCATGAGCCCCCGCCTGCTGGATCTTGGCAACAAGATCATGATCGGCAAAGGCAAGCGGGACGACGCCGTCAAGGCGGCAGTAGTGCGCAACGGCGCGGTGTATCTGGCCGCGCTCGGCGGTGCCGGTGCCCTGATGGCAAAGAGCGTGCAGACGCTGGAAGTGATCGCATGGCCCGACCTTGGCTGTGAAGCGGTGCGCCGCCTGACCGTGAAGGATATGCCCCTCACGGTCATTCTGGACGCCCACGGCGGCGACCTGTACCAGTCCGGCCCGGCGGCGTATCTGGAAACAATATAATTTATGGCCTTTGCACAAAACGCGACCGGTTAAAAACCGGCAAAACAGCAGATTTGTGCAGAAGAAAATTGGTTTGTTTTAACAAACTTCCTGCCAATTGCTTGCACATCGGCAAAAAGTGTGATATCCTGTATCATATGAACCGTGGTGCTTTGCATCCCGGCACAGACAGGAGGCAAAAACCATGCAGATCCACCAATCCGCAGAAGACTATCTCGAAACGATCCTTATGCTCACCCAGCGGATGGGCCGTGTGCGCTCCATCGATGTGGTCAATGAGCTGGGCTTTACCAAGGCCAGCGTCAGCATTGCCATGAAGAAGCTGCGCGAGAACGGTTATATCGCGGTGGACGGCGAGGGCAACCTGACCCTGCTGGACCCGGGCCGCGAAATTGCAGAGCGCATTTATGGCCGTCACCGTCTGCTGACCCACTTCTTCATGCAGCTGGGCGTGGACGAAAAGACCGCCGCCGAGGACGCCTGCAAGGCAGAACATATCCTCAGTGAGCAGACGCTGGAAAAGATCCGCGAGCGCGCGATTGAGACCGATGCCGAGCTGGCAAAGCCCGCTGAATGATCTTTCGTTTCTGATCCTGTAAAATGATCCCGCTTCTTGTAAGAGGCGGGATTTTTTGTACCCCAAAACGGGCTGCAGATTCCTCTTGCATCCGGGGCGCGGGTGCGGTATTCTTATAAGATAAGAAGGTTTGTTGCAGCTATACCGGGAGGGAACAGCCATGGATGCAGACGAGATCCGCACGCTTTTGGGCGAGAACATTTTTGAGCGGGCCAAAAAGTACCGCAAGCGCATCCAGCAGAGCAGCTGCACCGTCAATGAGGACGGTGTGCGCCACCTTTCGGCCATGGTGCAGGGCAATGGCGGCAGCTACTACTACACACAAGTCTGGCTGCGGGAAAACGGCAGCTTTGTCAGTGCGTCCTGCAGCTGCCCCTACAACCAGAACGGCGAGGGCACCTACTGCAAGCACATCGGGGCTTTGCTGCTGGCGGATGCCGAAAAGAATGCGCCTGCCCCGGCTGCAAAGCCGGATGCCATTCCCGGTGTGACCCGCGGTGCGGCGGGCCTTGCCCCGGAGCAGCCCCGCCGCGACAGCTATTCCTCCGGGCTGGAAATGCTGTTTGGCCGCAAGTGGCACGGCGATGCCCCCACCACCGATTACGAGGCCCGGCGGCTGCTGGATACCTATAAAGAAGCCGCTCTGGAAAACCTTGGCGTGGACGAGACGGCCCAGCGCACCGGCTTTGCCCGTCTGGAGCCGGAACTCACTCTGGTGCCCGGGGCTCAGCCCTGGCTGCGGCTGCGCATCTCGGACGGCGGACGGCAGTATGTGGTAAAAAGCATCCCGAATCTGATCGAAGCGGTGGAGCAGGGCTGCAGCGTCAGCTACGGCAAGGCGCTGGCCTTTGTGCACCGGTGGGACGCCTTTGATGAGGAATCCCGCGCCCTGCTGCAGCTGCTGCGCCGTCAGGTGAGCGCCAGGCAGAGCATGGATAAGGCCGCTGTGCGGGTGTATGGCGGGGCCGAGCAGGGCCCGGCGGGCGGCATGATCCTGACCGGGGAAATTTTTGACGACCTTGTAAAGATGTACGAGCACACCGGTCTTCTGGGCGGCTATGAGCTGAAAGAGGGCCTGCCCACCATCACCCTCACCGTGGAGCGCCGCCGCGGCGGTGTGCAGGTGGAGGGCAGCCCGGCCCTTGCCAGCGTGCAGGGCCTTGATTATGACTACCTGTTCAACGAGGATACCCTCTGGCGGATGCAGCGGCCCGGGTGCACCCGCATTCTGCCGGCACTGCAGGCACTGGGCGGCAAGAGCCTGTTCTTTACCAGTGCGGATGCCACTGCTTTTTGCAGCTATGTGCTGCCGGAACTGGGCAATAAGCTGAACATCGTGGACCCGGACCGCCTGCTGCTGAACCAGATCCCGCTGGAGCCGGTGGTGCAGTTCTATCTGGACGCACCGGATTCCTTCCGGGTGGAAGCCCATGCCGAGTTCCTGTACGGCGAGGATCAGGTGACGCCCTTTGTGCCTGCGCCTGTGGGCCTTTTGCGGGATGTGCGCGCAGAGAGCCGGGCAAAACGGCTGCTGGCTTCTTATCTGCAGCCCGGTGTCGGCGGTAATGAGGAAGTATACGGCACCGCCGACGAGGATGATATTTACCGCCTGCTGGAAGAGGGCATCCCGGCATTGCTGGCCGAGGGCGAAGTGTACCTCACCGATGCCTTCCGCAGCCTGCAGGCCGCGCCGCCACGCATCACGGTGGGGGTTTCGGTGCACGGCAGTGTGCTGGATCTGGAAGTGGACACCGGCGAGTTCCCGGTGGCAGAGCTGAAAGACCTGCTGCGCTCTCTGCACCAGAAAAAGCGCTACCACCGCCTGCGGGACGGCAGCCTTTTGCGGCTGGATGACAGCCTGGAAGGACTGGACGAGCTGAACGACACGCTGGAACTTTCCGGTGCCAAACTCAAAAACGGCCACGCGGAGCTGCCAATCTACCGGGCACCCAGCCTTGATTGGGCGCTTTCGGGCCAGAACGGCCTGCGGTTCAACCGCGACGATGCGTTCCGGCGCATCAGCCGCAGTTTCCACGCGGTGAAGGACAGCGAATACACCCCGCCGGAAAGCCTGCACAACGTCCTGCGCAAATACCAGCGGGACGGCTACCGCTGGCTGCGTACGCTGGACGGTTACGGCATGGGCGGCATCCTCGCCGATGATATGGGCCTTGGCAAGACCGTGCAGGTGCTCAGCTATCTGCTGGCCATGAAGGAGAGCGGGCAGCGCCTGCCCAGCCTCATCGTCTGCCCGGCGTCGCTGGTGCTCAACTGGCAGGAGGAGTGCCGCAAGTTCACCCCGCAGCTTGCCTGCGTGGCCGTGGACGGCGACGCCGCCCACCGGGCCGAGCTTGCAAAGCAGTGGGCGGACGCTGACCTTGTGGTGACCAGCTACGACCTGATGCGCCGGGACGAAGAGCTATACAGCAATCAGGCGTTCTATGCCTGCATTCTGGACGAAGCGCAGGCCATCAAGAACCACACCACCCAGAAGTACAAGGCCGTCTGCGGGGTGAACAGCAAGGTGCGCTTTGCCCTCACCGGCACGCCGGTGGAAAACCGCCTGGGCGAATTGTGGAGCATCTTCTCCTTCCTGATGCCGGGCTATCTGCCGCCCTACAAGACCTTCTGCGCCCGGTTCGAAAAGCCCATCGTGCAGGAAGAGGACAAGGACGCCCTGCGCCGCCTGAACCAGCTCACGGGCCCGTTCATCCTGCGGCGCATGAAGTCTGAGGTGCTCAAAGAACTGCCCCCCAAGACCGAGAACCTCCACCGCATTGAGCTGGACACCGAACAGCGCAAACTCTACCTTGCCGCTGTGGTGGACGCGCGGGAAAAGCTGCGCGCCGCAAAGCCTGAGGATAAAATGGCAGTGTTTGCCGTGCTCATGCGCCTGCGGGAAATTTGCTGCGACCCGCGCCTTGTGGCGGATAACTGGGCCGGCGGCAGTGCCAAGCTGGACGCCTGCATGGAGCTGGTGACGGCTGCCGTGGAGGGCGGCCACCGCATCCTGCTGTTCAGCCAGTTCACCTCCATGCTGGATCTGCTGGCAAAGCGGCTGGATGAAGCGGGCGTGAGCCACTTCACCCTGCAGGGCTCCACCCCAAAGCCCGTGCGCGCCGAGCTGGTGCGCCGGTTCAACGGCGGTGAGGCAGACGTGTTCCTCATCTCGTTGCGGGCCGGCGGCACCGGATTGAACCTGACGGCGGCAGATATCGTCATCCACTACGACCCGTGGTGGAACGTGGCCGCACAGAATCAGGCCACCGACCGCGCCTACCGCATCGGTCAGCGCAACCCGGTGCAGGTGTACAAGCTCATTGCGCAGGATACCATTGAAGAAAAGATCGTGGAACTGCAGCAGGCCAAACAGGACCTTGCCGAGACAGTCACCGGTGCGGCGGATGGGGCCATCCTCTCCATGAAGCCGGAAGAACTGCTGCAGCTGCTGCAAGAAGAATAAGGAGAACGACTATGAAAGTCTGGGATCTGCACTGCGACACCCTCAGTGAGCTGCGCAAAGCGGAAAAAGCGGGTGCACCAAAGAGCTTTGCTGATAACGATCTGCATATTGATCTTGAAAAATTACAAAAAGGCGATTACATGCTGCAGTGCTTTGCGGCTTTTGTCAATCTGGGCGATAAAACGCCCGGTGCCGACCCGCTGGTGACGGCGCTGGAAGAGATCGACCAGTTCAAGCGCATCATGGCAAAATACCCGGACAAAATTGCCCCGGTGTACACGGCGGCGGATATCCGCAAAAATGCCGAAGCCGGGAAGATTAGCGGGATGCTCACCATTGAAGAAGGTGCCTGCTGCAAGGGCAGTCTTGGTGTGCTGCGCCGCATGCACGAGCTGGGCGTGCGCATGATGACCCTGACCTGGAACTATGAAAACGAGCTGGCAAGCCCGCAGCTGAACCCCGGCGGCGTGCTGGTGCCCCAGACCGAAAAGGGCCTCACCGAGACCGGCTTTGCCTTTCTGGCCGAGATGGAGCGCCTGCACATGATCGTGGATGTGAGCCATCTTTCGGATAAGGGCTTCTGGGATATTGTGGAGCACGGCACCCGGCCTTTTGCGGCAAGCCACTCCAACTGCCGTGCGCTGGCTCCTCACACCCGCAACCTGACGGACGAGATGATCCACGCCCTTTCGGAACGCGGCGGCATTGCGGGCCTGAACTACTATGCACCCTTCCTGGATGCCGACCCCACCCGCCCGGAAGCCTGCCGCAGCACGGTGGAGCTCATTGCCAAGCACGCGGCACACTACAAGCAGGTGGGCGGTGCGCAGATGATCGCCCTTGGCAGCGACTTTGACGGCATCGACGGCCCCCACCAGCTGGAAAATGCAGCCTTCCTGCCGCTGCTGGCGGATGCCCTGCGCAAAGAGGGCTTCACCGAGGACGAGGTGGAAGGCGTGTACTACCGCAACGCCACACGCTTTTTTGAGGACAATCTGTAATAAAAACGAGGAATATGCCAATATGGATCAGAATATGACGCTGGAAAAGCGCATTGCCGCCGAGCTGTACTGCTATCAGGGCAAAATGAGCGTGTTCGTGGATGACCTGCAGGGCCATACCGTGGAACTGGGAGCCGATGAGGAATTTGAGACGGCGTCCACCATCAAGGCGTTCATCCTTGCTGCATTGTATCTGCAGGTGCAGCGCGGCAAGGCAGACCTTGCCGAAGAGATTGAATATGAGCAGAGCCAGTTTGTGGACGGCAGCGGGATGCTGCGGGCGCTGGGTGTGGGCGCAAAGCTGAAAGTGAAAGACACCGCCACCATGATGATCATTTGTTCCGATAACATCGCCACCAATATGCTCATTGATTATCTGGGGCTGGACACCATCAATGCCTGCATCCGGGAACTGGGCTTTGCACATACGGTGCTGCACAACCCTCTCCATTTCGACCGCTACCGTAAGCTTGGCACCACCACACCGCGGGACTATGCGGCGCTGTTTGCCCGCATTGCCAAAGGCACGCTTGTCGACCGTGAAGCCAGCGCCGAGATGCTGGCCATCCTGCGCCAGCAGCACTACAACACCATGCTGACCCACGACTTCCCGCAGTATTATATGGATTGCGAAGAGACCGGTGCACCGGAGCTCATCTGGGTGGCCAGCAAAAGCGGCAGCATGAACGCCTGCCGCAATGACGGCGGCATCGTCCACACCCCCTACGGCGAGTACGTCATCGTGCTGATGAATAAGGATTTCCACGATATCATCGAGTACAACGAACACCCGGCCATGGTGTACGGTGCCCGCGTCTCGCGCATGATTTTGGATCAGGTGCTGGCGTGTGAAGGGAAGCTGTGGCTGGACTGACGGTCCTTTTCCATAAAACGATTCTGAAAAGAGGGAAGTATATGAAAATGCAAAAAGTGGCCCTTCTGGGGGCCGGAGCTGTGGGCTCCTACATCATCTGGGGCCTTTCCCGCTGTGAGGGAGTGCAGTTTGGCGTTGTGGCCGAGGGCAGCAGGGCCGAGCGCCTGCGGCAGGGCGTCACCATCAACGGCACGGTGTACCACCCGGCCGTCTGGACGCCGCAGGAGGCGCGTGGGGCAGACCTGCTTCTTGTGGCACTCAAATACGGGGCCCTGCCCGGTGCTATGGACAGCATCCGTACCGTCGTGGCCGAAAACACCACCGTCATGAGCCTGATGAACGGCGTGGACAGTGAGGAACTGATCGCAGCCCAAGTGGGCCCGGAACACCTTTTGTATGCACTGATCAAGGTGGCGTCCCATGGGGAAAACGGCGGTTACCGGTTTGACCCGGAGACCACCATTGGCATTATTTACGGGGAGCAGACCGCACCGTACCAGAGCGAACGGGTACAGGCGATTGCAGGGCTTTTTGCAGCTGCCGGGCTCCATGCCCGCGTTACGGAGTGCATCCGGGAAGAGATGTGGAGCAAGTTCCGCCTGAACGTCTGCAACAACCTGCCGCAGGCGGTGCTGGGGGTCGGCGTGGGCTGCTATCAGGACAGCGTGCACATGCAGGCGATCCGCAGCGGACTGCGTGCAGAGCTGGAAGCAATTGCCGCCGCAAAGGGCATCGACCTGAACAAAGCGGCTTCCTCGTCCAGCCATGGCAGCGCCGTGCCGCCTACGGCGCGCTATTCCACCCTGCAGGATCTGGACGCCGGGCGGCACACCGAAATTGAAATGTTTTCCGGGGCATTGATCCGCATGGGCAGAGAACTGGGCATCCCCACACCGTACAACGAATATACCTACCATATCATCAAGGCACTGGAAGAAAAGAACGACGGACGGTTCGACTACAGCACCGCTGCCGAAAAACCCACCTGGTCTACCTGAGCGCGCACAGAAAAAAGCCGTTTTCCTCCCTTGGGAAAACGGCTTTTGTTCCTGATACAGTTTTTACAGTGTCAGCCCTTTGTCAAAGAAGGCCAGACCAAACGCCCCCGGGCCCGCGTGGGTGCCGATGACACAGCCGATCTGCCGCACCAGCGGTGCGGGCAGGCCGAGATTATCCCGGAAGTAGTTCTCAATGGGCTGTACCTCCCGCAGGCCGGTGGAATAGCCCGCCACAGCGGCAAAATCCGGGCTGATGCCGCCCAGCTCTTCGATCTTCTTGAACAGTGCCACATAGGCGCCGGGCAGGCCGCGGGCTTTGCCTGCCATGGCAACCTTGCCCTCCTTGATGGTGATGAGGGGCTTGATGCCCAGCATCCCGCCGGCCACGGCCACAGCGGCGGGCAGGCGGCCGCCCTTGCGCAGATATTTCAGGTCATCGATGGCGGCTACCAGATGCAGGTGCTCCTTGGCGTGTTCCAGATCGGTGGCGATCTGCACCAGCGTCTTGCCCGCATCCCGCAGGTGTACGGCCAGCCGCACCAGCAGCGCTTCGCCCAGGCAGACGTTGGCGCTGTCCACAAACAGCACGTTGTCCACGTTGGCAAGGTCGGCAGCAAGCTTTGCACACTGGCAGGTGCCGGACAGCTCGTGGGAGAGGAAGATGCCCAGCACTTCGTCCCCGGCAGCAGCGGCTTCCAGATAGAACTTTTCAAACAGTTCCGGGCTGGGCTGGCTGGTGGTGGGCAGCTTGCGGCAGGATGCCAGATGTTCATAGTAGGCGCTGGGGGTCATATCGATGCCGTCCCGCAGCACGACGCCGTCCTCCAGCGTCACGTTCAAAGGAATGACGGTCACGCCCAGCTGTTCGGCCTCGGCAGGCAGGATGTCGGACGCAGAATCGGTGAGAATGCGGATCATAAAATACCTCCGGATTTCCGGTAAAAACAAATTTTAAACACGTTTTCCAACGCTTTGCATTAAAACGTCGGGGAACATTATACCAGAACCCGCAGGGAAAAGTCAATTGTTTGAGCAAAAATTGCTTCGTCCCAGCGCAAAATACTTGCGCAGATGCCGCCGCCTGTGATAAGATAAGCCCTGAACTACCTATGGCAGGAGGGCGGGGCCGTGAAACAGGATGCAAAAACAAAGGCTCTGCTGGCTGCGTTCGGCTGTGCGCTGGCCTACCTTCTGGCGGGCAAGGTGCTGGCGCTGCTGCCCGTCCCAGTTCTGCTGCCGGAAAACGCTGCGTCTTTTCTGCACCACTGCATCGCCGCCCCCGTTGTGGAGGAGCTGGTGTTCCGCGGTGCCATCCAGCGGCTTGCCCGGCCTTTGGGGGAACGGCAGGCCGTTCTTCTGCAGGCGGCGCTGTTTGCGCTGCAGCACGGCAGCCCGGCGGGCATGGCATGGGCACTGGGCTGCGGCCTTGTGCTGGGGGCACTCCGGGAACATACCGGACGGGTATGGCCGGGCATGGTTTTGCATACATTGAATAATCTGCTGGTTTTTGCGGCAGGATAAAGGGGAACGTATGACCGATTCTGAACTGATGGGCCTTGCGCTGGAAGAAGCCCGCAAGGCCGCTGCACTGGGCGAAGTGCCGGTGGGGGCCGTGGTAGCCCGCAGCGGCGAGGTGGTGTCTGCCGCCCACAACACCCGCGAGACCGGGAAAAACGCCCTGCACCATGCAGAGCTGCTGGCCATCGACGCTGCCTGCAAAAAGCTGGGTGGATGGCGGCTGTGGGAGTGCGAACTGTTCGTTACGCTGGAGCCCTGCCCCATGTGCGCCGGGGCCATCATCAACAGCCGCATCCGGCGGGTGGTGTACGGCGCGGCGGACACCAAGGCAGGCTGCTGCGGCAGCGTGACCGACCTGTTTGCCATGCCTTTCAACCACCACCCCAAGGTGGAGCAGGGCCTGCGGGCCGACGAGGCCCAGGAGCTGCTGCAGGTGTTTTTTAAGGATCTGCGGGCCCGCCTTGCAGCCCGTCCCAGGTGGAAACCGCCCGTGCCGCCGGCCGAGAATATGAAGAAATCGTAAAAAAGTGGAAGCTGCGTGAAAAAGTGGGCAGCTTCCACTTTCTTTTTTCGGCAAATTGTGCTATATTATTTAATGGTGTTTTGTCGAAACCCATCTTGTATGCCTGCCCGTCACGCCGAGCACCGGACTTTGACCGGAAGAAAAATGGACGCTGACCGGGGGCGATGGAGCGCGAAGCATCTCCTGCGCTGCACACACTGCGGCGCAGAGATCACGACAGGAGGATCATACTCTTGTACGAAGATGAATTTGAACTCACGTTCAACTTATCGGGCGAGGAGCCGCAGCCGGAACCGGCCGCAGAACAGCCGCCCGTACCGCCAAAACCAAAAGCGGAACCGGCCGCGCCCGCTGTGGTGGACGAACCCACCCGGGTGATGGTGCTGGAAAAGCCCGCACCGCAGCCGGTTCAGCAGCCGGAAATGCCGGAGCCTGCGCGGAAAGAGCCGGAAGAAAAAACGGTGCCTGCTGTGCAGCCGCCTGCCGCCAATGGCCGGTGCGTGCTGATCTCCGGCGGCGACCGGGGCATCGGTGCGGCAGCGGCCCGGGCGTTTTATGAGGCAGGTTACCGCGTGGCCGTGCTGTACCACAGCAACGCCGAAGCGGCGGCAGCGCTGGAAAAAGAGCTGCCCGGCATCACAGCCGTGCAGTGCGATGTGGCATCCCGTGCCAGCTGCGAGCTTGCCTTCCGCACCGCAGAGCAGGCGCTGGGCCATGTGGATGTGCTGGTAAGCAATGCGGGCATCGCCCAGCAGAAGCTGTTCACCGACATCACCCCCGAAGAATGGCAGCATATGCTGGATGTGAACCTGACCGGTGCGTTCCACCTGTGTCAGCTGGCACTGCCGGGCATGATCCGCCGCAAGGCCGGACGCATCCTGACCGTGAGCAGCATGTGGGGCCAGACCGGCGGCAGCTGCGAGGCACACTACTCCGCAGCAAAGGCAGGCCTGATCGGCCTGACCAAGGCTTTGGCCAAAGAAGAAGGCCCCAGCGGCATCACGGTGAACTGTGTTGCGCCGGGGGTCATTGATACCGATATGATGGCAGCGTTCACCGCCGAGGATAAGGCGGTGCTGGCCGAGGAGACCCCGGTGGGCCGCCTTGGCAGTGCAGACGAGGTGGCAAGGCTGCTGGTATTCCTGGCGGGCGAAGGCGCCGGTTACATCACCGGACAGGTGTTCGGTGTGAACGGGGGCCTTGTGATCTGATGCGCAGGAACACTTTATTACAGGATTTTCCCCGGAGCAAGAAGGAGAGAGCAAAATGGGCATGACTTTAAAGGAACTGTTGACGAAAGGCGAAGGCACCATTACGGCCAAGGAGGCCAAGGCGCTGGCTGCACAGTGCAGAATGGATGAGGAAACGCTCTATACTCTTCTGGAAGAACGCGGGATCAAGGTTCTGGAAGAAGACGCAGAGCCCACGCTGGATGTGGACAGCATCATGGCTGAGGTGGAGAGCGCCGAGAACAACAACGACGATCTGGGCATCGGTGAGGACGAGGACGAGCAGAACGAAGAGAACCCTGCCGACCTGAAGGCTGCTATGGATGAGCTGCTGGATGACCCCGTCAAGAACTACCTCAAGCAGATCGGTCAGATCCCGCTGCTGAGCGCCGAGCAGGAAGTGGAGCTGAGCCGCCGCATCCATGCCGGTGCCGAGGCAGCACACATCCTGCAGGCCGACCGCCAGAAGTACGGCGGCCCGGAGTACATCAAGAAGAACAGCGCCCGCTTCTCTTTTGAAGAGGACGAGAACAGCCGCAGCTACACCGAGGATCTGGACGAGGAAGGCAACGAAAAGCCCAGCGAGGACGCCGAGGAAAAGGCAGCAGAAGAGGAAGCCATGGAGGCTGTGGAGAACGGCCCCCTGAGCGATGAAAAGCGCGAAGAGCTGCTCAAGACCCGCCGCGACGGCCTGAACGCCCGCCGCAGCCTGAGCGAAGCCAACCTGCGTCTGGTGGTGTCCATTGCAAAGAAGCATGTGGGCCACAACCTGGCGTTCCTGGATCTGATCCAGGAGGGCAACATCGGCCTTATCAAGGCGGCCGAGAAGTTCGACTGCGACCGCGGCTTCCGCTTCTCCACCTACGCAACCTGGTGGATCCGTCAGGCCATCACCCGCGCCATCGCGGATCAGGCCCGCACCATCCGCATCCCGGTGCATATGGTGGAGACCATCAACCGGATGCGTCAGGCTACCAACCAGCTGGTGTACCAGAACGGCCACGAGCCCACCCCGGAAGAGCTGGCAAAGGCCATGGATATGAGTGTGGAGCGTGTGCGCGAGATCCAGCGTATGGCACAGGAACCCGCCAGCCTGGAAAGCCCCGTGGGTGAGGAAGAGGATCCCTCTCTGGGCGATTTTGTGGCCGACGAGAACGCCGAAGCACCCGGCAAGGCGGCTGACCGCGCCATGGTGGCCCAGCAGATCAACCTGGCCCTCAAGAGCTTGACCCCCCGTGAGGAAAAGGTCATCCGTCTGCGTTTTGGTCTGGACGATGGCCGTCCCCGCACGCTGGAAGAGGTGGGCCGCGACTTTGGCGTCACCCGTGAGCGTGTGCGCCAGATCGAGGCCAAGGCCATCCGCAAGCTGCACAGCCGCAAGTGCCTGTCGCTGCTGAACGGCCTGATCGAGTGATACCGGCAGAATTTTGAACAACCAAGCCGCCCGGCAGTGGAAAACTGCCGGGCGGTTTTTGCGTGCAGGAGCAGCAGGTGTGGAATTTTGCAGGAAGATGTGGTATACTCGACCTGACAGACGGTTTGCTTAAACAAACGTCTGCCGAAAAAAGGAGCACGCCGTGCATTTTGTGCTGTACCTCCCGCTTTGTGCGGTGCTTGCATGGGTGTGCACGCTTTTTTGAAGGCTGCAGAAGGTAGAACGCGGCTGTATCCGGCACAAAAAGCCTGCTTTTTTGCAAAAATCAAAACTTTTTTGCAAAAATCCCTTGCCAAACGGCGCAGGCTGTGGTAATATAATTGAGCTGTGATCGTGCTGCTATAGCTCAGTTGGTAGAGCGCATCCTTGGTAAGGATGAGGTCTCCAGTTCGAATCTGGATAGCAGCTCCAGCTCAAACGCCTCGAAGCGGAAACGCTTCGGGGCGTTTTTTGTTTCAGAGTGGGATTAGGCCCGCGTGCCGGTAGCTTTCTCCTCGGACACGAGACGGGCCATTCCATCGCCCGCCCTATCGCCTGCGGCGACAGGGTCCCACCCCAGCGGACGGTCCTCGGAGAAACTCCCGGCCCGCAGGCCGATGCACGAAAAAATCGGCTGCCGTCTCTCAAAACGAGAAAACAGCAGCCGGAATGGGAGGCTTATGCGGTTACGCCGTCAGGCTCAGAAATCCACTTCGGTGTCGTAGTAGCAGCACTTGAGCAGCTTTTCCATCTCTTCCTGGCTGGGCTGGCGCGGGTTGGAGCCGGTGCAGGCGTCGGCGATGGCGTTCTTGGCGATCTCCGGCAGACGCTGCAGGAACACTTCTTCCGGCACAAAGCCCTGCTCGGCAGGGTAGGAGTCCGGGCCGTAATGCTGGATGCAGTGGGGGATGTTCAGTGCATCGTTCATGCCGCGCAGATACTCGATGAGCAGCTTCACCTTTTCGTCATCGGTGGTGCCGCCCAGCTTCATCTCGTCGGCGATCACGCCGTAGCGCTTTTTGGCCTCGGGGTCTTTTGCGTTGAAGGCGATGACCTTGGGCAGGTACATGGCGTTGGCCGCACCGTGGATGATGTGTGCACCGTAGTCCGCAAATGCAGCGCCGGTCTTGTGGGCCATGGAGTGCACGATGCCCAGCAGTGCATTGGAGAAAGCCATGCCGGCCAGACACTGGGCGTTGTGCATGGAATCGCGCTTTGCCATGTCGCCGTTGTAGCTGTCCACCAGATCGCCCTGGATCATGCGGATGGCAAAGATGGCCAGAGGATCGGTGTAGTCGCAGTGTGCGGTGGAAACGTATGCCTCAATGGCGTGAGTCATGGCGTCCATACCGGTGTGAGCCACCAGCTTTTTGGGCATGGTCTCGGCCAGGTCGGGGTCCACGATGGCCACATCGGGGGTGATCTCAAAGTCCGCGATGGGGTATTTGATGCCCTTCTGGTAGTCGGTGATGATGGAGAAGGCCGTCACCTCGGTAGCGGTGCCGGAGGTAGAAGAGATGGCACAGAAGTGAGCCTTGCGGCGCAGCGGCGGGATGCCGAACACCTTGCACATTTCCTCAAAGGTGATATCCGGGTACTCGTACTTGATCCACATGGCCTTGGCTGCATCGATGGGGGAGCCGCCGCCCATGGCAATGATCCAGTCCGGCTCAAACTTGAGCATGGCTTCGGCACCGCGCATGACGGTCTCCACAGAGGGATCGGGTTCGATACCCTCAAACAGCTCCACTTCCATGCCGGCTTCCTTCAGGTAGGAGACGGCGCGGTCCAGGAAGCCGAACCGCTTCATGGAGCCGCCGCCTACGCAGACGATGGCCTTTTTGCCGGTAAAGGTCTTGAGAGCTTCCAGTGCGCCCTTGCCATGGTACAGGTCGCGGGGCAGAGTAAAACGAGCCATAGTTGTTACCTCCAAAAGTTCCAATACTCTCTATGCGGCCGGGATGCCGCCAAATGCATTATGTTAATTGTATAACAAGCGGACGGCAACATCAATTGACAGCAGTGGAAGAATGTTTCGGCTGCTTTTGGGCAGAGTAGCCAATCAGATGGATGCAACAAAAAACGGCAAATAAAAAACACCCCGAAGTCCTAAGACTTCGAGGTGTCTGCTGTGGAGCTGCTATCCAGATTCGAACTGGAGACCTCATCCTTACCAAGGATGCGCTCTACCAACTGAGCTATAGCAGCAAATGGCGACCCGGATCGGGCTCGAACCGACGACCCCCAGCGTGACAGGCTGGTGCTCTAACCAACTGAGCTACCGGGCCATGATTGCTCAAGTTTCGTGCGGCGCTTACCGCCGGAACGTGCTTTATTATATCGAAAAACCGGCGGCTTGTCAAGCACAAATTTCAGAGATTTGCAAAAAGCTTTAAAAAAGACGGTTTAGAATGGCTCCGCGTGCGCGGCGCCATAAATAGTATGCGGCGCCATAAATAGCGGAAATATTATTTTTATATTTGCAAGTCTGGAAAATCTGCGGATTTTCCAGACTTGCTTTTTCACGGGAAGGGCCGCGGAGGAAAACTGCATGTCTTTTGCTGAACAGATGCAGTTTCCCGGAACGACTTTTTTCGTGAAAAGGCGTTTGGAGCGGCCCGCAGGCCGCTCCAAACGCGAATATTAAATAAAATTTCCGCTGAAAATGGCCAGAGCGAATGCGGAGGCCGTTCTAGATGGTTTGGCTTTGCCGCAGACATATAAAAACAAAACGCACAAGTTCCGAAGAACCTGTGCGTTTGTGGCAGGGGTAGTAAGTCTCGAACTCACGGCACGCGGTTTTGGAGACCGCTGCTCTACCAACTGAGCTATACCCCTATATCGTGACATTCGCTGAATGCTTTGTTATTATAGCTGATGCCAAAGCGAATGTCAAGCGTTATTTTTCATTTTTCTTTTATGCCGCAGCTGCAGCAGCCCTCTTTTTTGTCGGCGGCGGGCAGCTGGCTGGCAAGCTGTTCCAGCGTGACGCTGTCGATGTACTGGTTGATGACCTCGTCCAGCCCGGTCCAGAAGGGCAGGGTGAAGCATTGCTCCCACATGGGGCACTCGTTGGTCTCGCCGCCAAGGCAGGGGATGGGGGCCACGCTGCCCTCAATGGCGCGCAGGATCTCACCGGCGGTGTAATCGGCGGGAGCCTTGGTCAGGCGGTAGCCGCCCTGACTGCCGCGCTCGCTCTTTACAAGGCCCACACGTGCCAGCGGCGTGACGATCTGCTCCAGATATTTTAAACTCAGGTTCTGCCGTTCGCTGATCTCCTTCAGGCTGACGGTGGTGCCCGGCGCATAGCGGGCCAGCTCGGCCATCAGGCGCAGGGCATAACGGCTTTTGGTCGAAAATTTCATGGCGATTCTCTCCTTATTGCTGCCTATAGTATAGCACGTTGCTCGGATTTTGCAAAGGTGTACTCTTGTGCAAACAAAAAAGGTCTGTTATCATAGGATGGATAAGAGGATATCATAAGGAGTGAGAGTATGACTGAGAAGATCACTGCTGCCGACGCCATCCGTCTGCTGGATGCACACGCGGCAGCTGCGGTGGACGTCCGTGAGCCGGACGAGTTTGCCGTGGGGCACATCCCGGGGGCAAAGCTGCTGCCGCTGGGCCAGGTGCTGAGCCGCGCTGCGGAGGTACTGCCGGATAAGGACGCCATGTGGCTGGTCTACTGCCGCACCGGCCGCCGCAGCGCCGATGCCGTGCAGAAGCTGGAAGCCTTGGGCTACACGAACCTGCGGGATCTGGGCGGCATCCTGAGCTGGCCCTATGAGATCGAGGGAGATTTTGAGGGGCATTTTTAAAAAAGGGGACACCCTCATCAGTCGCCTGCGGCGACAGCTTCCCCCGGCTGGGGGAATGTGGCACGAAGTGCCGGATGAGGGCGCATCGCAGATAGACATTTAAATAGAAAGGATGGCGCACCATGTCATTTGATCCGAAAGATTTTGCCGGCAGCCACTGCGGCTGCCGCTACCAGCAGGATTACCGCCCCACCCTTGGCCGCGACGGCAAAAAGGAGTCTGGCACGCTGGAGGTCATCAAGTTCTACTACGATGGTGCCATCCGCTTTGAGCAGCACTGCTACGGCGAGGCCGCTACCTTTGTGTTCGGCGTGTGGGCGTCCGGTATGGATGAGGACGGCACCCTGCACTGGGTGCTGCCCGACCGCCGCAAGAGCTACTACGACGAGGATTACCTGCCCCAAAAGCTGGACCGTGTGGACGAAGCGGGCAATCTGTACTTTGACGGCGGCGTGTTCCCGTGGAAGCTGGCGGATGACTTTGCAGAGGATCCGCGCTGGGGCTACCCCAAATGGAAAGTAATGCTGGGAAAACTGACCGGAAAAGGAAAAAAACGTGACTGAATCACGAAATTCCAGTATTCCTATTGACACACTAGGGGATAATACGGTATAACTATCTCTGTCAAAATGAGAATTCACGGGCAAATGCCCGGATGACGCAGGGCGGGAGAGACGTTCTGCGCCCGCCAGAAAGGATAATTCCAATGGAAAACATGGAAAAAGTGGTTTATCTGGATAATGCTGCCACCACTCCCTGCGCTCCCGAAGCACTGGAAATGATGGTCAAGGCTTTGAGCGGTGCCTGCGGCAACCCCAGCAGCCACTACAGTGTAGGCTACGACGCCAAGGAGTTCGTGGACGCCGGCCGTGCACAGGTGGCAAAGGCCATCAATGCAAACCCGGCCGAGATCTTCTTCACCAGCTGCGGCTCTGAGGCCGACAACTGGGCTGTGAAGGGCACTGCCTTTACTAAGGCACGCCTGAACAAAAAGCACCTCATCACCAGTGCCTTTGAGCACCACGCCATCATGCACAGCATGGCTGCGCTGGAGCGCATGGGCTTTGAGGTCACCTATATCAAGCCCACCGAAAAAGGCTATATCCGTCCGGAGGACGTGGAAGCTGCCATCCGTCCTGATACCGCGCTGGTCAGCATCATGATGGCCAACAACGAGATCGGCACCATCCAGCCCATCAAGGAGATCACTGAGATCGCCCACAAGCACGGCGTGTGGATGCACACCGATGCTGTGCAGGCCGTGGGTACCATCCCGGTGGACGTGAAGGAGCTGGGCGTGGATATGCTGTCCATGAGCGCCCACAAGTTCAACGGCCCCAAGGGTATGGGTGCTCTGTACTGCAAGAAGGGCGTGTGGCCCCAGAACCTGATCGACGGCGGCAGCCAGGAAGCCCGCCACCGCGCAGGCACCGAGAACGTGGCCGGCATCGCCGCCATGGGCAAGGCTCTGGAGATCGCCACCACCCATCTGGACGAGCGCATGTCCCATGAGCAGGAGCTGCGCGATTACGTCATCGACCGCATCCTCAAGAACATCCCGGAAGCACGCCTGAACGGCGGTCTGGAGCATCGCCTGCCCGGCAATGTGAACATCAGCTTCCCGGGTCTGGAGGGTGAGACCATCCTGCTGGATCTGGATATGCACGGCATCTGCGCTTCTACCGGCTCTGCCTGCAACTCCGACAGCCTGGATCCCAGCCATGTTCTGCTGAGCATCGGCGTGCCGGAGGAGATCGGCCATGGTTCCATGCGCTTCACCTTCGGCCCCAAGAACACCATGGAAGAAGCAAAATATCTGTGCGATGTGCTGGAAGAGGTCATTCCCCGCCGTCGTGCTATGAGTTGTATGTGGCTGCAGGGCCAGAACAAGGCCCGCCAGTTCAGCCTGAAGGGAGAGCAGTAATTATGGCAAGCATGTATAGCGCAAAGGTCATGGAGCATTTTGCAAATCCGCACAACGTGGGTGAGATCCCCGACGCAAACGGCGTGGGTGAAGTGGGCAACCCTAAGTGCGGCGATATCATGCGCATGTACCTGAAGATCGAGAACAATGTGATCGTGGATGTCAAGTTCCTCACCTTCGGCTGCGGCGCTGCCATCGCAACCAGCAGTATGGCAACCGACCTCATCAAGGGCAAGACCATCGACGAGGCCCTCAAGCTGACCAACAAGGCCGTTGTGGAAGCTCTGGAAGGTCTGCCTCCCATCAAGGTGCACTGCTCTGTTCTGGCCGAGCAGGCTGTCAAGGCCGCTCTGTCCGATTACTACCGCCGTCAGGGCATCGATCCGGAACCCATTGTGGGCAAGATCGAAGAGGACTGCGACCACTGCGAGAGCTGCGGCTAAGAGCGGATCGCTAAAATAGCATTTTGCAAAACCGGGACGATGGCTGTCGTTCCGGTTTTGTTTTTGTGGAAAATACATTTTTTGCAACCTGCCGAAAAACAGCGCACATTTTTGGCGCTTTCAAGTAGAAGGTGCATCTTGCAAGCTGTTGCACTTGTGTTATACTTTAGTTGTATACACTGCGGCAGAGGGTG
The DNA here is from genome assembly GCA_050873025.1 of Faecalibacterium sp. Classification (GTDB taxonomy): domain Bacteria; phylum Bacillota; class Clostridia; order Oscillospirales; family Ruminococcaceae; genus Faecalibacterium. The sequence goes on from JBNMHZ010000021.1 coordinate 30,206, forward strand.
CAGGCACTCCGGCCTGCTCTCAGGCCGCAAAAATCAAAAAGATGAGGAATTTGCAATGAAAAATATGAGTATGCGGCTCATCAGTGCTACGCTTGCGGCGTGCATGATGACAACTGCTCTTCCCGTGAGTGCATTTGCTTTCGGGGGGGGGCACAGATGCTGAAAACAGCATAAGTGTCCAAGCTGAAAACACGGCCGATTTTACGGCAGAGATCCGCGATAGCAATGATGCGGTAGTAGACACGCTTTATTTTAATGCGGATGGAAAGCTGACAGATGAGTGCAAAAAACAGCAAGACAAAGTCGGCTGGAGCACCAGTAACGATAAATTCCTTACGATCAATGCCGGATACACGGTCGATTTTGGTACGATCAATGTGGAGTATCAAATCCTGAACGATGGCGGCACCATAAAGAATGGTGTGTTCCCGTCGATGGTCAAAAATTACAACGGCGGTACATTTACCGGAACCACATTCCGCATTACGACCAACTCTTTTATCTATAATGGCTCAACCGGCAGTGGCACGCCTACAGGCGCTACTTTGGAAAACTGCAGAATCGAATACGGTGGATGGGAGCCAACGGTTCATAATTACGGTGTGATGAAGAACTGTACCGTAGGCGATAGATGTACGATCTGGAATTACGCCCAAGGTGAAATTACTGGCGAGGACGGCGATTATCAGAGCCAGGTTACGAATAGAGGAACGATTAAAAACGGCACATTCAGTGCGATTAAAAATGATAGTGCAGACGCAGTGATCGAATACAGCGTTTGTGACAAACTCAACAATGCAACCGGTACAGTCAAGGACGGCTTCTATCCGGGAAAAGTGTCCAACACCGGAACGATTACGGGCGGCCTTTTTGCAGCCGACCCAAGCGCTGCAGGCCAGCATGTGATCACGGCGACGGATTGTAAGATCACCATAGTTGGCGAGAGCGATAAGCTGATCTCCAACAAAGCTTATCTGGTGGGTGACCAGCAGGCAGTTGCAATCAAAACCGCACCCCGCAAGTTTAACGAATGGACTGCAGAAGGATTTGCCGTGGAAGCTGCTGTAAAGAGCGAAGAAACGGATTGGAAGGTGCTCACGATCCCTGCCGGAACTGCATTGGACGAAAATGTAACGGTCACGGCGGTGTACTACCCCACAAAACTGCAGCTGGATGCAAACAAACAGCCGGTGGACGATGACCAGCAGACCCCTTATTACGGAAGAGAACAGGATGGCTGGTCTTATAATAATGCTACCCTGACGCTGTATGCACGTGAAGCCCACGATGAATATAATACCCTGAATTTCCCGGACGAGGAATTGAGTTGGCAGATCAACAATAACGGCGGCCTGATCCAGGCGGGCAAGTATACGGGCACAGTGCGCAGCGGCAGCACAAATGCGGACCAGAGCGAGATCGCAGGCGGAACTTTCACGGGCAGCGTGTTGAACTACGGCACGGTTTCCGGCGGTACTTTTGCAGACCGATTCTTTACCTATGGCAGCGGCAAAGTGACCGGCGGTGTGTTCAGCCGCTTTGCAGATTTTGGCGAAGAAGAACCCAGCACCGTGCAGCTGATCGTCAAAGGCGGCAAGGTGAACGATGAGATCAGCGGCATGGCTTACGTTGTAGGCAAGCAGCTCAACGTAAAGGTGGAAACGACCAAGCAGACCTTTACCAACTGGACGGTCAGCGGCGATACGGAATTTGCGCTGACGGAAGAACAGGCCAAGAGCCGTGTGCTGAATCTGGAATTGGATGGCGCAGATGGTGGTACTATTATTCTGACTGCAAACAGCACAGAGGAAGAGCCGGACGAACCGGAGCAGCCCGATCAGAAGCCCGACGAAGAACCTGACCAGACGATTTCTGACGGCGGCAGCAGCGACGGCGATGCCGCTGCGGTGATCCTGGGCGGTGCTGCCGTTGGCGCAGCCACCTACTTTGTGGGCACCCAGATCTGGATGGAGACCCACCTGCCGGACGGTGTGATCCCCACCAACCGTGAGCAGCTGGCGCTGATGCTGTGGAATGCCGCAGGCAAGCCCCAGCCCGCCGAGACGGCTCTGTATGCCGATATCAGCGCCGAAGCCGCTGACACCCAGCTGGCCGCACGCTGGTGCGTGGAGCAGGGCCTGATGAAGGACTACGGCGAGAGCTTCCAGCCCGGCAAGTACACCTTCCGCCCGCAGGTCATCAAGGCCTGGAACCAGGTGCAGAAGATGAAGTGACTTTATAAAAAACAGAGCCGGAACGACTGCGGTCGTTCCGGCTCTGCCTTTTCACGGGAAGGGCGGTAACAGGAAACAGAATCTTGCTGCCTGGGAGAACTTGTTGTATCCTATCCAAAACGTAATAAAGTGGATATAAAATATTATTTGTTTACAAAAACGCCCCTGATATGCACCTGTTCATAAAATGTTAATAATATGTTAAGGTTCAGTTCACCACTTTTCGATATACATAGGGCAGCAAAGGCGCACAAGGCGCTGCACCCACGAAAGAAAAGTGAGGAATTGAATCGTTATGAAAATTGGTTTTTGGGAACTTGTCGTCATTGTGATCGTGGCGTTCGTGTTCATCGGCCCGGATCAGTTGCCTGTCTATGCAAAGAAGATCGGCAAAATGCTGCGTGAGCTGAAAAAGTACACCGGCGCTGCTTCCGAAGAAATTCAGAAGAACGTGGTGGAGCCGCTGAATGAGATCCAGGCTCCCCTCAAGGAAGCTGTTGCCCCGCTGACCGACATCAAGAAGGATATCGACAGCAGCGTGAAGGACGTGACCAAGAGCTTTACCGGCATTGGCAAGACCAGCAAGGAAGAAGCTGCCAAGGCGGAAGCCGCCGAGGAAGTGACCGAGCTGACCGAGGAGCCGGTGGAAGAGCTGGAAGAGGAAGCCGCACCTGCTGCCAAGGCGGAGGACGCCCCCAAGGCAGAAAAAACTGCCGCTCCTGCCGAGAAAGTTGAAGAGCCCGCTGCTGCCCCTGCAGAAGAGAAAGCTCCCGTTGAGGAAAAGGCTGAGCCTGCTGCAGAAGCCGCTCCCGCTGAGGAAGCTGCCGAGGCTGCACCTGCCGAAGAAGCAAAGGCATAACCCCTACTTATTATTCGATGCACCCGCGCCCGCGGTTGCCTGATACAAAGCAGTAAGCCCGCCACGCGGCGCGGCAAAGTAAAAAGGAGATTTTTATTATGCGTATTGGTACTAACGAACTGCTGATCATCCTGGTCGTCGCTCTGCTGATCTTTGGACCCAAGAACCTGCCGAAGCTGGGCAAGATGTTCGGCAAGACCATCAACGGCTTCAAGAAGGGCATGGAGGACGAGGACTCCGATTCCGACGACGATGCCGAGGAAAAGACCGAGAAGAAGGCTGCCAAGAAGGTTGCTAAGAAGGACGACGAAGACGAGGAGTAATTGTGGCTACGAACGTTAAGCGCAAAAAGAAAAAAGCCGAAGTCATGGAAGATGACGGCAGCATGACGCTGACCGGCCACCTGAAAGAGCTGCGGAACAGGCTGATCATCTGCGCGGTGGTGTTCGTGGTGGGTGTTGTGGTCTCGCTGGCATACGCCGACCGTCTGATCGATCTGCTCACTGCCATGGGCCGCGACTATTACGAGTTTGTTTCCATTGCCCCGCAGGAAAAGCTGATGCAGTATTTCCGCGTCTCCATTCTGGCGGGCGTGGTGGTCACGGTGCCGGTGGCGTTCTACCACATCTATGCCTTTGCAAAGCCCGGCCTGAAAAAGAGCGAGAGCTTCTTCTTCAAGATGGTCATGCTGCTGGGCCTTGTCCTGTTCTGCATTGGTGTGCTGTTTGCCTACAAGCTCATGATGCCCTTCATGCTGCGGTTCCTCAGCACCGGCATCAACGGCGCAGAGTACATCCAGACCACCACCAGTATCGAGAGCTATGTCAACCTCTGCCTGACGATGTTTATCATCTTCGGCTGTGTGTTTGAGATGCCGCTGATCACCATCATCCTTTCCAAGATGGGCATCATCAACCCGCAGCTGCTCAAGCAGGTGCGCGGCGTTGCCATCGTGATCATCTTCTTCATCGCAGCTGTTGTCACCCCGCCGGACATCGTGTCTCAGTGCATGGTTGCCGGCCCCATGGTGCTGCTGTACTTCATCAGCATCTTCCTGAGCGGCATCTTCTACAAGCCAAAGTCGGATGATGATGACGACGAAGACGACGAGTAAGCTCTTTTGAGTTCCGCTTCCAAGGTTTTATCATTGCAAACAAAGGCTGCTGCGCCGTTTTGGTGCAGCGGCTTTTTTGTATGTGGAAAGGCTTCCCATGCAGAGTGTTTTCGTGTGGGTTAAGTTTCGTGCCTTTTGTAAAAAGCATCTCCGCCGATGACGCTCCGCTGGGCCAGAGGACAAGAGGGGCGTTTCGAGGCGCCCCTCTCATCCTCTGGACTCCACTTACCCCTGACGAGAAAGGGGCTGCACGCCCCTTTCAGACCCCAAAGCAGAAAGGCTCCATACAAAAAATCCAAGCCGCTTCGCCGGAGGATTTTTTGTGTTACGCCGATTGGAAGTCGCTGACGCGACGAAACGTAAGGGTAACAGCATCTTTTTATTGCTGGCGCGAATGCTCCCGCAGGGAGCCAGCGCCAGCAGATGCCGTTTGCCGCCACGACCCATTCCCGTGAAAAAGCAAAACAGAAAAGCCCGCAGGCTTTTCTGTTTTGCAAATATAAAAATAGTTTTTCCGCTGATTATGGCGCAGCGCACGCGGAGCCATTCGAAATTGTTGATTAGGCTATACAAACCACTGCCCCTGTGCTAGAATGAAACCAACAAATCAAAGGCGGTGAAACCATGCACCCACTCCCGGAATACCCCCGCCCGGCCATGCGCCGGGACAGCTATGAGAACCTCAACGGTCTGTGGCAGTACGCCATCACTTCTACCGCAGAACACCCTGCTGCCTGGGACGGCGAGATCCTGGTGCCCTATTCGCCGGAAGCAAAAGCCTCCGGTGTGGGCCGCACCCTGCAGCCGGGCCAATGGCTGCACTACCACCGCTTTTTTGCACCGCCTGCCGGGCAGGGCGGCCGGGTGCTGCTGCACTTTGGTGCGGTGGATTACGCCTGCGCTGTGCAGGTGAACGGCCATCTGGTGGGCGGACACCGGGGAGGCTACTGGCCCTTCAGCTTTGATATCACCGCCCAGCTCAACGGCACCGGCCGCAACAGCCTGTGGGTTGCTGTGCAGGACCCCACCGGTACTGGCACGCAGGCCCGCGGCAAACAGACCCTCAAGCCGGGCGGCATGTTCTACCCGGCCCAGAGCGGCATCTGGCAGACGGTCTGGCTGGAGCGCGTGCCGGAAAGCTACATCCAGTCCCTCACCGTCACGCCGGACTACGACGCCCGCACGGTGACCGTGAAAGCCCACACCTCCACGCCCGGCGGTGCGGCGAACCTGTGGGCTGTGGTGCGTGCCGGGGGCGTGACCATCGCCGAGGACTGGGGCAGCGACGAAGCCGACCAGGACGGTGAGGTGACACTGAGTATCCCGGAAGAGCATTTCTTCCCGTGGAGCCCGGACACGCCTTTCCTCTACGACCTGACCGTGGGCACCACGCAGGGCCCGGAAGAGGGCTTTGACACGGTGCACAGCTATTTTGCCCTGCGTAAATGGAGCTGTGAGCCGGACGCAAAGGGCGTACTGCGCTTTTGTTTGAACGGCAGGCCCATCCTGCTCAACGGCCTGCTGGATCAGGGCTACTGGCCGGAGGGCCTATACACCCCGCCTTCGGATGCGGCGGTGGAGCGGGAACTGAGCGAGGTAAAGGCACTGGGCTTCAACCTGCTGCGCAAGCACGCCAAGATCGAGCCCCAGCGCTGGTACTACCATTGCGATAAGCTGGGCCTTGTGGTCTGGCAGGACATGGTGAACGGCGGCAGCAGCTACAATCTGTGGTTCGTCACCTACCTGACCAACGCCCTGCAGCCGCTGCTGCGCCGCCTGCCGGACGCAGAGCCCCTCTGGGGCCTGCTGAGCCGGGGCAAAGCATCCAGCCGGGAAGAATACCGCCGCGAGCTGGAAGCCACGATACAGGCGCTTTCCTGCCATCCGTGCATCGGCTGCTGGGTGCCCTTTAATGAGGGCTGGGGGCAGTTCGATGCCGCCGGTGCCGTGCAGGCTATCCGGGTGCTGGACGATACCCGTCTTGTGGACGAAGCCAGCGGCTGGTACGATCAGGGCGGGGGAGACGTGTACTCCATCCACAATTATTTCTATCCACTGCATGTGAAGCCGAAAAGCCGCACCGTGGCCCTGAGCGAGTACGGCGGCATTGCATGGCCCATGCCCGGACATGAAGCCCCCGGCAAAACCTACGGCTACGGCACGGCCAAGAGCCGCGCCGAGCTGACGGCCCGCTACAAAAAGCTGCAGCTGGGCACGGTGCTGCCGCAGCTGGCAAAAGGGCTTTCGGCGCTGGTGTACACCCAGCTCACCGATGTGGAGGATGAGGTGAACGGACTGTTCACCTACGACCGCACCGAGACAAAGCCGGATGTCAACGCTGTCCGCTCGGTGAACGCCGCCCTTGCCGCAGAGTATGCAAAAGTGGTGCGGTAATATTCTTTCATAAAAGCATGATAAGATGCCGTAAATCGTACGACCTTCTTCGTGAAAAAACAAACCGGGAATGTCTGCAGACATTCCCGGTTTGCAATTATAAAGAAAATTTCCGCTGATTATGGCGCAGCGCACGCGGAGCCATTTAAAATCAAAGCGGTCAGCTGTTGGTGCTGTCGCTCACGATCTTGGAGGCGGGCAGCTTGTTCATGGCAGAGCTGTTCAGACTGTGGTCAAGCTCCGCACCGTAGGAAGCCAGTGCATCGTCCAGCTCGTCGCCCTTCATGTCGCTGAGAATGTTATCCCGCAGGTCGTCCAGAGACGAAACGCTCAGCGGGTCGATGCGCACCATCAAAATCAGAGTGTAGCTGTTGATCTGGGCTGCAGCAGCTTCGCCGTAGGAAAGGCCGCGCAGGGTATCGGCAGCACCGTCCTGCGTAAAGGCAGAAGCAAGGTCGCTTTCGGTCAGCAGCTCGGTCTGTACGCTGGCAGCATCGTCGGGCACATCGGCATCCAGCACGGCGTAGATATCGGGCAGGGCGGCCTGTGCAGCGGCATGCAGGGCGCTTACCTGATCGGAAACGGTCTCATTCGCGGCCAGGTTGACGGCCTTGGCAGCCTGCTGGGCCAGCGTGAGCATCTCAGCCTTCTGGTCGTCGTCCGCAAAGTTGTAGGTGCTGGTGTTGTACAGCGGCACGGTCAGGTAGGCGATCTCATACATGCTGTCGTCCAGATGGCTGGTCAGCTCATCGTCCTCCACCGGAGTCTCGCCGTCTGCACCATAGACCATATCCAGCAGGGCAGTGTGCTCCACCTGCAGGCGCTGGAAGGCTTTCAGCGTTTCCAGACCGATGCCGTTGGCGGTGTAGGTGTCGCCGTACTGATCCATCAGCTGCTGGGCGTAGCTGTCGGCACTGGTGATCTGCTCTTCGGTCAGCTCGCCGCCCAGCTCCGTAAAGCGGGCGTCCACAGCGGCCAGCGTTTCCAGCATTTCCTGGGTCTTTTGGGCCACATAGTCGCTGACAACAGCGGTCTCGCCGCTGTCGGCGTCGGTGGTGATGGTCTCTTTCAGGAAAGCCCTGGTGTCGGTGGTATCCTGATCGGTGTCGGCCAGCTGAACGGCCTGCTGGTAGGCGCTGTACTGCGCCAGCAGATACATGCCGGAGGTGACCTCAAAATCACCGATCTTTCCCACGGTGTCCGGGGTGGAAATGGTGCAGCCCACAAGGCTGAAGATAAGTGCCAGTGCGCATACCAGCGTAAGAAGTTTCTTTTTCATAATCATGCTCCTAATGTTGATAATTGATAGGGAGCTCGCCCTCTCAGGCGCTGACGCGCCAGCTCTCCCAAAGGGAGAGCCAAGAACGTAACGGAAGGACTCTTGCCTCTCCCTCTGGGAGAGGTGGCATTGCGTGAGCAATGACAGAGAGGGCGAGGATGCTGCGGATTATTTGCTATCTTTCGTTTTTTCGTTGCCATTCAGGATATCCGCCATCGCCTTCAAAATGCTCTGCAGCAGTTCCAGCGGTTTTTCGTCCGGCTGAAGGGTGACGGAAAGGTACGGCCGGTTGCCTGCGCCTGCGGTGACCCGGCCATTGAATGCGATCAGCAGGCCCCGGATCATGGGCACGTCCAGACTTTCCAGCTGCAGCACGAGGGTATCCTTTTTCTGGGTCACTTCGGTCACGCCCACGGCGGAAGCCTGCACCCGCACCAGCGACACATTGACCAGGTCGCTCACCGAGGGCGGCGGGTCGCCGTAGCGGTCAATGAGTTCGTCCAGCACGTCGGCAGCGTCCTCTGCCGTCTGGATGGCGGCAATGCGCTTGTAGGCTTCGATGCGGCCGGGGCCGTCTGCAATATACTTTTCCGGGATATAGGCGTCCACCCGCAGGTCCACAAGGCACTCGCTCTTGTCGCGCTGCACGGGCTCGCCCTTGGCCCGGGCGATGGCCTGGCCAAGCATCTTCACGTAGAGGTCGTAGCCCACGGCCTCCATGTGGCCGTGCTGGCTGTGGCCCAAAAGACTGCCCGCGCCGCGGATCTGTAAGTCGCGCATGGCGATGCGGAAGCCGGAGCCGAAGGCTGTGAACTCCCGGATGGCGGAAAGCCGCTTCTGGGCGATGTCGCTCAGGGTCTTATCCCGCCGGAAGGTGAAGTAGGCGTAGGCTTTGCGGCCAGAACGGCCCACACGGCCACGGATCTGGTACAGCTGGGCAAGACCCATGCGGTCGGCGTCCTCAATGATGAGGGTGTTGCAGTTGCGCACATCGATGCCGGTTTCAATGAGGGTGGTGCACACCAGAATATCGATCTCACCGTTCAGCAGATGCTGCCACACGGGGTTCAGCTCTTCCTCGGTCATTTTGCCGTGGGCGATGCCGATGCGGGCCCCCGGCACCATCTGGCTCACATGGGCGGCGCAGGCTTCGATGTTGTCCACCCGGTTGTGCAGGTAGTACACCTGTCCGCCCCGGGCCAGCTCCTTCTTCATGGCTTCGGCCAGAATGACGTCGTTGTATTCCAGCACGAAGGTCTCCACGGGCTGGCGCTCGATGGGCGGCTGCTCGATGGTGGAAAGATCGCGGATGCCGCTCATGGCCATGTTGAGCGTGCGCGGGATGGGGGTGGCGGAAAGGGTTAGCATGTCCACCCCGATGAAGTTCTCCTTGAGCTTTTCCTTGTGCTTCACGCCGAAGCGCTGCTCCTCGTCAATGATGACAAGGCCAAGGTCATGGAACTTCACATCCTTGGAGAGCAGGCGGTGGGTGCCCACCACGATGTCCACACTGCCTGCCTGCAGGCCCTTGAGGGTCTCTTTCTGCTGCTTGGCCGTGCGGAAGCGGGACATCATCTCCACCTTCACGGGGAAGGCTTCCATGCGGGAGAGGATGGTGTTGTAGTGCTGCCAGGCAAGCAGGGTGGTGGGGGCCAGGATGGCGCACTGCTTGCCGCCCATCACGCATTTGAAAGCTGCACGCAGGGCCACTTCGGTCTTGCCCACGCCCACATCGCCGCAGAGCAGGCGGTCCATGGGGTAGCCCTTTTCCATATCCTGCTTGATCTCGGCGGTGGCGTTCAGCTGGTCGTCGGTCTCGTCGTAGTCAAAGCGGGTCTCAAAGTCCCGCTGCCAGTCGCCGTCCGGCGGGAAGGCATAGCCCGTGGCCTGCCTGCGGCGGGCGTAGAGTTCAATGAGCTCCTGCGCCATCTCCTCGGTGGCCTTTTTCACTTTGGCACGGGTGCGCTGCCACTCGGCACCGCCCAGCTTTGCAAGCTTCACCTTTTCCTCGTCGCCGGGGGCGGTGTAGCGGCTCAGCAGGTCGAGCTGGGTCACCGGCACATACAGCACGTCCGAGCCGGAATACTGCACCTTGAGGTAATCCTTGGTGGCACCCTGCACTTCCAGCCGCTGGATGCCCGCATACATGCCGATGCCGTGGCTCTGGTGCACCACGTAATCGCCGGGCTTGATGTCCGAAAGGCTGGACAGGGCATTTTTGTTCTTTTTGCGCTTTTTGGTCTCGGCGGCGGTCTCTTCGTCCAGACCGTGCCGACGGCTGGAAAGCACCGCTGCATGGGCGAACGGGAAGGTGCACCCGGCGGTCAGGTGGCCCGGCAGCACCTGCACGATGCCCTTTGTGGGCCGCACATCGCGGCTCATGCTCACAGAGTAGCCTTTGTCGGCAAGGTCACGGGTGAGGGCGGCGGCACCCTTGGGCGTGCCGGAGAACAGGGTGATGGCGTACCCCTGTGCAATGAGCGGGTCAAGGTCTTCCCGCAGGGAAGCGAGGTCGCCGTTCCAGTTGGGGGCAGCAAAAGCTTCGGCATTGATGAGGTCTTTCAGCTTGAACTCGTTCATGCCGCGCAGGAAGTTCTCGCACAGCAGGGTGCTCTGCTTCTGGGCAGCTGCGGCAAGGTCGTCCATGGTCTGGTAGAGAACGTCCAGCCCCGGGCAGAGCACGCCCTCTTCCAGCAGGCCGGTCAGCTCTTCGCTGCGGCGGAACTCGGTGGCTTTCTGGGCGTCCCGGATGCCGCCCACCTCGTCCAGGATGAACAGCGGCGCGTCCAGATGATCCAGCAGGGTGGCCGGTTCCGGGTAACGCAGGCCGTAGTATTTGTCCATGGCTTCCGGCATCAGGCCGGAGTCCAGCTGGGCAAGGTCGGCTTCCGTGGCCTTTTCCAGCGCGGTGCGGTGTTTGCCGCGGGCCTTTTTGATGGCGGCACGCAGGGCTTCGGCGGTGGCGGCGGTATCGCCGAACAGCACCTCGCGGGCGGGGGAGAGATAAATTTTTTCCAGTGCCGTGTCCCGCCGCTGGGTGAGCAGGTCGAAGGACGAGATGGAATCGATCTCATCGTCCCAGTACTCCACGCGGGCGGGCTGACGCATATCCGGCGCGTAGATATCCACGATGTCGCCGCGCACGCTGAACTGGCCCGGGCCGTCCACCTGACTGCGGCGCACATACCCGGCGGCAAACAGCCGGGCCACAAGGCCCTCGCGGTTGTACACCATACCGGGCTTGAGGGTGAGGGTGTTCTTTAAAAATTCGTCCCGGGGCACGGTGTACTGCAAAAGGGCTTCGGCGGGCACACAGACGGCGTTCAGCCGCCCGCCTGCCAGCGAGCCCAGTACCGAAAGGCGGCGGTATTCATATTCGCGTCCCGCGCCCTCCACCGGCCGCAGCATGAAGTCGCGGGGTGGGAACACGGCGGCGGTAAGGCCCAATGCCTTGAGGTCGTCCGCAAAGTGGGTGGCCTCGGCCTCACCGGGGGTCACGATGCACAGCACGCGGCCAAGGTCTTTTTGCAGCGCAGCGTACAGCAAAGCGCGGCCTGCAGGCGGCAGGCCGAACAGCGCTGCCGGGCCGGGTTTTGCAAAGCTGGCCGCAATTTTCTGGTATTCCGGTGTGGCTTTCAATAAGGCTTCGTACATGGGAGACCTCCTTTCTGTTAGTTGGTGTTGGGCAGCGTGCCGGTAGCATTCTCTTCGGACACGAATCGGGCCATTCCATCGCCCGCCCTATTGCCTACGGCAACAGGGTCCCACCCCAGCGGACGGTCCTCAGAGAAACTACCGACCCGCCGCCCGGATAAGATGCTGCTTCCGGGGCAGGACGGCAGGAAGTTTCTCCAGCGAATGATCCGAGGGTGGGTTCCCTGCCGCCGCAGGCGGGAGGGCGGGAGCTGGAAGCCCCGAATTTCGCGGAGAAAGCTCCCTGCTGCCCTGCCCTAAAACGTTCTTACCCGTTATACTTGCTTTGTGCCAGCCCCAGCTTGCCATCCATGATGAGCTTTGCGGCGGCTTCCAGGTCCGGGTAGCGGTCGGCAAGAGCCTTGGCGTCCTCGGCCGGGAACTTGCCCAGCACCCATGCGGCAAGGTCGTAATCCGGGTGGGGCTTTGCGCCCACGCCGATGCGGATGCGCGGGAAGTTGTCGCCGCCCAGGCGTGCGATGATGCTCTTTAAGCCGTTGTGCCCGCCGGCCGAGCCGGAAGGCCGGATGCGCAGTTTGCCGGGGTTCTGGGTGATATCGTCGCACAGAACGATGACATGGTCGGCAGGAATTTTGAAGAAGTTCGCCGTGGGCGCAACGGAGTCGCCCGAAAGGTTCATGTAGGTCAGGGGCTTGAGCAGCACCACCTTGTGGCCGTCCACTTCGCCCTGGCCCCACAGGCCGTCAAATTTAGTCTTGCTGACGCTGATGCCCCACCTGCCCGCCAGATAGTCCAGCGCGGCAAAGCCTGCATTGTGGCGGGTGCCGTCGTATTTTGCTTCCGGGTTTCCCAGGCCGGCGATCAGCCAGATATCGTTTGCATTCATAGCAGTTGTATTTCCTTTTTTCTTTGAGAATAGTCTGATGCAGTTCATAAGTATAACATACGCGCGCGCAAAAAGATATACAATCAAAGTGAAAATGATGCATCTGCAAACAAAAAACGCCGCACAGCAGCAGCTGTACAGCGGTTTGCGGGCGGAAAACGGGCAGTTACCTGTTCTGTTCGCTTTCCAGCTTTTTCTTTTTGGCAATGTAGGCTTCCATCTTGGGGGCCGCCCAGCCTTCCAGATTGGTCTGACGGTCGCGGGCGATGCCCAGGGCCTGTGCGGGCACGTCCTTGGTGATGGTGCTGCCGGCAGCGGTGTAAGCACCGTCGCCTACCTTTACGGGGGCCACGAGGTTCGTGTTGCAGCCGATGAAGCAGTAGTCGCCGATCTGAGTGCGGAACTTGTCCTTGCCGTCGTAGTTGCAGGTGACGGTGCCGCAGCCGAAGTTGCAGTACTTGCCCACATCGCTGTCGCCGATGTAGGTCAGGTGGCTCACCGTGTTGCCGCGGGCAAAGTTGGAGTTCTTGGTCTCCACGTAGGCACCCAGATGCACGCCGTAGTCGGTGACGGTGTTCACCCGCACATGGGTAAAGGGACCGATGTTGTTGTGGGGGCCCAGGTGGCTGCCGTAGACCTGGCTGGCATTGACCGTGGTGCCCTCGTCGATGATGCTGTCCTCGATGAGGGTGTTGGGGCCGATGATGCAGCTTGCACCGATGACGGTCTTGCCGCGCAGGATGGTGCCGGCCAGGATCACCGCACCCGGTGCGATGACCACATCCGGTGCGATCTGCACCGTGCGGCTGTCGATGATGACGCCGTTTGCAATGTGCTGCAGCAGGATGGCCTCACGGGCAGCTTCCGCAGCGTCCAGCTGTTCACGCGCCGCGTTCAGTGCGGCAGAAGATACGGAATTTTCCATACGATGATCTCCCTTCCGGCACGCAGTTCTCCCAAGGGGCGGAACGGCCGTTCCACCCGGAAAAATGTTGCATCCATATCCAAAGATGGATACAACACGAGATATGTGCCGACAAAAAAGAATGTTCAAAGTTTCAGGGATAGAAAGTTGTATCCAACAGGCGGAGAATCCGCGTCAGAAAAGAAAAAACCTCTCGAACTTTCTCCCATTTTATATTACCGGAAAACTTAGCAAAATTCAAGTGATTTGCATAAAAAATATCAAACAAATTCGGGATTTTGCACGGTGGAATTGCATGGATTTTCTGGTATAATGGTTTAGCATTCACGAAACAATGTTCATCGATTGAGTAAGACAAGGCAAGCGATGAGGCTGCGGTGCATGTGCTCTGCAGTCAAAAATGGGAGGTAAACAACGCATGAGCAAAAAGTATCTGTACTACTTCAGCGAAGGCAATGATGCTTTCGGCGGCGACAAGGTCACCATGAAGAATACTCTGGGCGGCAAGGGCGCCGGCCTGGCAGAAATGACTGCCGCCGGTATGCCGGTCCCTCAGGGCTTTACCATTACCACTGAGGCCTGCACCCAGTATTATGCAGACGGCCGTCAGATCAATGACGAGATCACTGCTGACATCTTCGAGCACGTGAAGGGTCTGGAGAAAATCACCGGCAAGACCTTTGGCGACAACACCAATCCTCTGCTGGTCTCCGTCCGTTCCGGCGCACGTCAGTCCATGCCCGGCATGATGGACACCATCCTGAACCTGGGTCTGAACGACGAGGCTGTTGAGGGCCTGGCCAAGAAGACCAACAACCCCCGCTTTGCTTACGACTGCTACCGCCGCTTCGTGCAGATGTTCGCCGACGTCGTTATGATGGTTCCGAAGAGCCTGTTCGAGGTCGAGATCGATAAGATGAAGGAAGCCAAGGGCGTCAAGAACGACGTGGATCTGACTGCCGACGACCTGAAGGAACTGGTCGGCACCTTTAAGAAGATCTACGAGGAGAACGAGGGCAAGCCGTTCCCCCAGGATCCCCACGATCAGCTGATCGAGGCTGTCAAGGCTGTGTTCCGCAGCTGGGATAACCCCCGTGCAAACGTCTACCGCAAGATGAACGAGATCCCCTACGAGTGGGGTACCGCTGTCAACGTGCAGCAGATGGCATTCGGCAACTCCGGTGACCGCTCCGGCACCGGCGTTGCATTCACCCGTGACCCCGCCACCGGCGCTAAGAAGCTGATGGGCGAGTACCTGATCAATGCACAGGGCGAGGACGTCGTCGCAGGCGTGCGCACTCCTTCTCCCATCAGCCACCTGAAGGATCAGATGCCTGAGGTGTACGATCAGTTCGTTGAGATCGCAACCCGTCTGGAGAACTACTTCCGCGATATGCAGGATATGGAGTTCACCATTGAGGACGGCCACCTGTACATGCTGCAGACCCGTAACGGCAAGCGTACCGCTCAGGCTGCTCTGCAGATCGCATGCGACCTGGTGGATGAGGGCATGATCACCGAGCAGGAAGCTGTCCTGCGCGTGGAGCCCAAGCAGCTGGATACCCTGCTGCACCCCCAGTTCGACGCAGCTGCCCTGAAGGCTGCCGAAGTCGTCGGCAAGGGCCTGGCAGCTTCTCCCGGTTCCGCCTGCGGCCAGATCGTCTTTACTGCTGAGGAAGCAGAAGAGAAGGTCAAGTCCGGCGAGATGAAGAAGGTCGTTCTGGTCCGTCTGGAGACCTCTCCCGAGGATATCGTCGGTATGCAGGTTTCTCAGGGCATCCTGACCGTCCGCGGCGGCATGACCAGCCACGCAGCCGTTGTTGCCCGTGGTATGGGTACCTGCTGTGTCTCCGGCTGCGGCAATGACAACGATGTGAAGATCGACGAGGAAGCAAAGACCTTCGAGATCAACGGCCACAAGTTCGTCGAGGGCGACTGGATCTCCATCGACGGTTCTACCGGCAACATCTACGGCGAGCAGGTTGCTACTGTTGCTGCTACCGGCAATAAGAACTTCAACCGCTTCATGGGTTGGGCAGACGCTGCTCGTCAGCTGCTGGTCATGACCAATGCCGATAACCCGCGTGACGCACAGCAGGCCGTTGACCTGGGTGCTGAGGGCATCGGTCTGTGCCGTACTGAGCACATGTTCTTCGCTGAGGACCGCATCAAGGCTGTGCGTGAGATGATCTGCGCACGTACCGTGGAAGAGCGCGAAGCTGCTCTGGCCAAGGTCGAGCCGTTCCAGCAGGGTGACTTCGAGGCCATGTACCGCATCATGGGTGAGCGCCCGATGACCATCCGTTACCTGGATCCGCCTCTGCATGAGTTCCTGCCCACCAAGGACGAGGACATCAAGGAGCTGGCCGCTGATATGGGCATGACCTTCGATGACCTGAAGAACGTCGTTGCATCTCTGCACGAGTTCAACCCCATGATGGGTCACCGTGGCTGCCGTCTGGCTGTCACCTATCCCGAGATCGCAGCAATGCAGACCCGCGCTGTCATCAAGGCAGCTCTGAACGTCTCTGCTGAGACCGGCTATATGATCACCCCGCACATCATGATCCCGCTGGTTGGCGAGGTCAAGGAGCTGAAGTTCGTCAAGGACGTTGTCGTCAAGGTCGCTGACCAGCTGATCGCTGCTGCTGGCGTTGATATGAAGTACCAGGTCGGTACCATGATCGAGATCCCGCGTGCTGCTCTGACCGCAGGCGAGATCGCCAAGGAAGCTGAGTTCTTCAGCTTCGGCACCAACGACCTGACCCAGATGACCTTCGGCTTCAGCCGCGATGACGCCGCCAAATTCCTGGGCGCATACTACGAGAACAAGATCTACGAGAGCGATCCGTTCCAGCATCTGGATCAGATCGGCGTTGGAAAGCTGGTCAAGATGGCTGCACACGACGGCCGCGAGACCCGTCCCGACCTGGGCCTGGGCATCTGCGGCGAGCACGGCGGCGACCCGACGAGCGTCGAGTTCTGCCACAACGTTGGCCTGGACTACGTCAGCTGCTCTCCCTTCCGTGTGCCTATCGCACGTCTGGCCGCTGCTCAGGCTGCTATCAAAAATCCCCGCAAGTAATTGCGTGAGAGCTTGAAAATGTGCAAATAAAAACTACCCATAAAGCATAACAAAATCCCCTTGGTTTCCGTAACAGGAAGCCGAGGGGATTTTTATGTGCTGCTATTTTGCAAGGAAGCCTTTTGTATGATTTCCCCTTGTTTCCCGTCTGTTTTTAGAAAAAGGGAAAATCCCCTATTGCTACCCACGATAAAAAGGCAGATTGCGGATAAAGAAATTTTGCTATTTTCACCACGGCGCGTTTCAGAAGTGCTATACATAAAAATATGTTCTCTTGCGGGCGAATGAAGCAAAAAGCCTTTTGGATGGACTGAGTGAAATCGTGCAGGGTAGTGTGAGTAAGAAAGAATCATTGCGAAGAAGATCCCAAGAAGGAAAATTTTCAGTGCGCTGTTTGCGGCAGGGCTGCTTTGCGGATGCAGCAAACTTCCGATCGCAGCAGGAATACGCAAAGACACTGGAAAGCAAAAATCAGGAACTGGAAACGCTGCTACAAAAAGGCGTTCAGTCATGAGAAGGCCATTCAGATGATTTTGAATGGAGAGTGCGGCCAGTTCAATCCGGTGCTGTTCCAGTGCCTTACCGATATTCAGGAGGAACTTGAAGAGGAACTGAAAGTAGATTTTCATTGAAAAATAAAAAGCAATTAAGCGGATATTATTGCATCAAAGAACTTTGTTTGATAAAATTAAGAATGTCATAATGTCAAAAATTGCACAAACGCGCTTTTGGAAAAAGTGAGGAAGTATTATGAATAAAATTTCTCGTCGTTCATTTCTTGCGGCTTCCGGTGTGCTGGCTGCATCCGCAGCGCTGACTGCTTGCGGCAGTTCGGCTGCTGACAGCAGCGCAGTCTCCTGCGGCTGCATCCAGCGGCAAGCATGAGCCCATCACCATGATGCTGCCATTCAAGAACATCACGACCTTTTTGAATGACTTTGCGGAAAAATACCCGGAGATCGATCTTCAGATCATTCCATATTCGGGTCAGAACACCACCGCTTTTGTGGAGGCGCAGATGGCGGCTGGCATCGTGCCGGACATTTATTTTACCACCGTGTACTCCAAGGGCAGAGATTATGGTGAAGTGCTGCTGGATCTTTCGTCCTATGCCTTTACCGACAACTACAACGAAACGTTCCTGCGCAGTGTGCGTGAGAGCGACGGCGTGTATCTGCTGCCAGCCTGCTACAACGCCATTGGCATCACCTATAATAAAAGCATTCTGGAAAGCAACGGCTGGGAACTGCCCCAGACGATGGATGATCTTGCAGACCTGAAAGCCAAAGCCGAAGCCGCAGGCTATGATTTTGCTCTGACGCAGGTGAGTCTGCCCGGCTACGGCTTCCAGTATTTCTTCAATGTGGCTTCTGCGGGCTGGTTCAGCACGCTGGAAGGCTTGCAGTGGCAGAGCGATTTCCTCAACGGTGATGCGACCGTAGAGGGAACGCCGGAAATGATGGAGTGTGCAAAGCGGTTTGGGCGGTATCATGAACTGGGGCTGCTCAATGCCAAGGCCAAAGACCTTGCGGATACCGAGACCGCGCTGAGGCAATGCAGGAGGGCAACACCCTGTTCATGCTGGGCACGGCCAACAACTTTTTCAGCACTGAGGGCAACGAGGGCAAATACGGCCTGATGCTCTTTATCTCGGACGATGGCGAGCACAATGTTTTCATGAGCAACATCGGCCGCTATTTTGGTCTGAGCAAAACGCTGGCAGAACCGGGCAACGAGCAGAAACTGCAGGATGCCCTGACCTTTATGGAGTATATCTCCCATGCGGATACCATGAGTACCTTTACCAGTGCGCCGCTGAGCAACTACATCCTGCCGCTGAAAGACTATGTGCCGATGCAGGATAACTTCTTTGTGGAGATTCAGGACCAGCTGGATGCCGGCATGGTGGCTCCGCTGATCTTGGGCGGCCGCTGGTCAAATCTGGTGGTTCCCTTTGGCAATGAGGTGCTTTCTTATATCTGCGACGAAGTCTCCCTCGACGATGTGGTCAAGACTCTGGACGACAGCAAGCCGCTGATGGATGATATTGGCGTGATGTGTACGACCGTTACCGAGACCGTGGACACCGACGCCTGTGTGCAGTGGGTGGGCATCGCATATGTACAGGCCACCGGAGCCGATGTGGCATTGGTCTCCAAGAATAAGTGGTATGCGCTGGAACCGTCCAATCTGCTGAATACCCGCGGCGTCAACGGTTGTCTGTATCCTGTCCCCGTCACGGATCAGGAGATCACCGCCGTCATTCCGCATGGCTGGAGCAAGACACTGGAGACGATCCAGTTGACCGGCAAGGAGATCAACGACCTGCTGGCAAGCGGCTATGACCGGGACGGCACGGGTGAACACAACTATCCCTATACGCTGGTCGCTCCGGAGGGTTTTGCGCTGGATGAAAGCAAGACCTACACCGTGGTATACTGCGGCATGTCCGATGCCATGGCGGAAAGCCATGAAGTCGTTGACACGGGCATTCTGGGTCTGGATGCGGCGCGCACTTATCTGGAACAGTTTGAGACCTTCTCGCCCAAAGACATCCACTGGAACTGATCGAGGAAAATCGAATGGAGTATTCTGCGCAAAAAGGAAGCAGACGAACTACAGCACTTGTCATAGCGGCGGTCGTTCTTGTGGTGGCAGCGGCACTGTCTGCCTTTTTGAAGTTTTTTAACATCCGCAACGACGATCTGCTCTATGCAGAACGTCAGAACCAGATGCGGGAAGTGACAGTCCAACTGTTTTCGGGTCTGGAAGACATCATCAACAGCAAGTGGGAAGATGCTGAGATGCAGGCGTATGCCGTGATGGAAAATCAGCCCACCAGCCGGGAATCGCTTTGTGACGGCATCGCCTATCTGCATCGGGTCATGGACATGGACCGCCAGCAGGGCTTTATCCTTGCGGTGGACAGTCAGGGCTATTACTATACAAAGGATGGCCGTCAGGGCATGGTCCGGGAACAGGAGTACCTGCTGAACCGCCCGGAGCGTGTGAGCTACGTCAGCAACACGATGTCCGGCGGTGCTACCCGCATGAACTTTTTATACCGCTTATCCGACCCGGTGTCGTTCCCGGACGAAAACGGAACAACGGAGATCATCTATGCGGGCATCTCGGTCGATCTGAGTGCGTTCAGCCCGTATCTGGACTGTGAAGCCTATGATTCCAATAACGCCGCCTATATTCTGGACAATGATGGCTACAAGCTGTTCAACAACGATAAATCCAACCTGCTGGGCGGCTACAATGCCTTTTCTGTGCTGAAGCGAATGCAGTATCTGCATGGGGCAGATTTCCAGACGACGGTGGACACGCTGGAGCAGGACGGCGTGGCATTTTCCAATGCGGTCCTGGATAACACAGAGTTTTACTATGCGCTGCGCCGGATGGACAATGCGGAGTGGACGCTGCTGTTCCTCATTCCGTCGCAGTATGTTGCGACCAATACGGTGGCTCTGATGCAGTCCAGCACCCAGACTATCCTTGTGTTTGCGGTCGTCATGCTGGTCATCACCACGACCTGTATCTTTATCATTATGCGGACACAGCAGAAACGTGAAGTTGCCGCTGAAGTGCGGAATCGCCGGGAAGTGGAAAAGGCAAACAACGAGCTTGTGAAGAGCAATGAAAAACTGGAACAGACGAACCAGAAACTGGAACAGGCACAGACTGCTGCAACCGAAGCTCTGCAGGCGGCAGAAGCGGCAAGCAAGGCCAAGACAGACTTCCTTTCCAACATGAGCCATGACATCCGCACCCCGATGAATGCCATCATTGGCATCACCACGCTGATGAAAGGTGAACCGGATCTGTCGGAGAAGATGCGGGAGTACCTGAACAAGCTGGAATATTCCGGCGACCATCTGCTGGAACTCATCAACAATGTGCTGGATATGAACCGCATCGAAAGCGGAAAGACCACCCTCCATGTGGAAAGCGTCAATCTGGCCGAACAGGTGACCCAGATCGAGACCATCATCGGGGCACAGGCTGAGCAGAAACAGCAGCACTTTACGCTGGTGACAACGCACCTGAACCATGAACACGTCATGGCGGATGCTGCCCGCCTGCAGCAGATCCTGGTCAACATCCTGTCCAACTCGGTCAAGTATACTGCTGCGGGCGGCCATATCCTGTTTGAGCTGGAAGAACTGCCTCGCAGCGAACGCTATGCCAAGTATAAATTCATTGTGCAGGACGATGGCATGGGCATGAGCGAAGAATTTTTGCAGAACATCTTTGATCCCTTTACCCGTGAAGAAAATTCCGTTACCAATCAGATTCAAGGTACCGGCCTTGGCATGGCCATCACCAAGAGCGTGGTCGATCTGATGGGCGGTGTCATCCATGTGGACAGCACCCCCGGCAAAGGTTCCCGTTTTGAAGCTACACTGGAATTTCCGATTGATACTGCTGCTGAACAGAATATGCAGCACCTCAGTCTGCTGCTTGTCAAGTACAGCAAAGAAAATGAAAAACGCATTCAGGATGCCGTTGTGGGCAAACCGATCCAGATCCATTCTCTGCCGACTGTGGAAGAAGCAGTAAAAAATCTGCGTGTTGCCAGTTACGATGTCATTCTGACACCGCTGGAAACCTCAGAAGAGGGTGTCAGCCAGCTTCGGAAAGCAGCAGGAGCATTCCTGTAACTCGTAAAATTTGCGAATTGAAATAAAAAGAACCCCGCAGTAAGCTAGGGTTACATCTTAGCAGAGATGAAAATAACCAAAGCGAACCGGAGGTTCCAAATGAATTATACTCAAAATCGCAAGAT
>JBNMHZ010000022.1:0-46412 GCA_050873025.1 Faecalibacterium sp.
ATTTTTGCCGGCACCGGCTACAAGCTGCCCGACGAAGTGGAAAATGAGATCGAAGCCTACATCGATAACAATTGTGCGGGCATCGAGCTCAAGACCGGTGCGGATGTGGGCCGTGTGTACCGCCGCGACGACGGCCTGCAGGACTATGTGGACCACCTGTACGAGTCCATCAACGGCGATCTGACCGGCCTGAACGTCTGCATCGACTGTGCAAACGGCGCATCCGCTGCCGTGGCACAGAAGCTGTTCCCCCGTCTGGGCGCAAAGTGCACCTTCCTGGGCATCAGCCCGGACGGCGAGAACATCAACAAGGGTGTGGGCAGCACCCATCTGGACAATCTGGAAAAGGCTGTGGTCGCCGGCGGCTTTGACTGCGGCATCGCCTTTGACGGCGACGCTGACCGCTGCCTTGCCTGCGACGAAAAGGGCCAGGAAATGGACGGCGACAAGATCATTGCCCTGCTGGCCATGACCATGAAGGAAAAGAACCGTCTGGACGGTGACACGGCTGTTGTTACGGTCATGTCCAATCTGGGCTTTATCAAGTATATGGAAGCACAGGGCATCCACACCGAAAAGACTGCCGTGGGTGACCGCTATGTGCTGGAAAACATGCGCGAGAACGGCTACGCCATCGGCGGTGAGCAGAGCGGCCATGTGATCCTGCTGCACCACGCCACCACCGGCGACGGCGAGCTGACCGCCGGCAAGCTGCTCAAGCTGCTGGCCGAGAGCGGCAAGAAGATGAGCGAGCTGAACGGCATCTACGCCCAGTACCCGCAGGTGCTGGTGAACGTGACCGCCAACGCCGTCCAGAAAAAAGCCTACAAAGAGGACGAAGTGCTGGCCGGTTTCATTGAGAACGAGCAGCAGAAGCTCATGGGCATGGGCCGCGTACTGGTGCGTGTGTCCGGCACCGAGCCGAAGATCCGCGTCATGGTGGAGGGCCAGGATCTGGACGCCATCCACCGCTGTGCGGAACGCATCGTGGATAAGATCAACAAGCGTATTCTGGGACAGTAAGCAGAAAGCTGTCTGGTCGGTGTACCGGCGGTTCCCCCTCGGCTGAACCAACCTCGGTGAGAGCCCCGGCACGCGGACGACGAAAACCATAAAAACAGTTCCTGAAAAGAAGGGAGGACGCTATGCGCCCTGCAGATACCTGGAAAGACTATGAACTGCTGGATGCCACCGACGGCAACCGGCTGGAGCGCTGGGGCGAGACCATTCTCATCCGCCCGGACCCGCAGGTGGTGTGGAAAACGCCCAAGCAGAGCCCGCTGTGGGCCAAGGCGGACGCTGTGTATCACCGCTCCAATCAGGGCGGCGGCGAGTGGGAGTACAAGCGCCGCCTGCCCGAAAAGTGGAAGATCAGCTGCGGCGAGGGTGAGGATAAGCTCACCCTTATCGTAAGCCCCACCGGCTTCAAGCACACCGGCGTATTCCCGGAGCAGGCCGTCAACTGGGCCTGGTACGAGAAGAAGATCCGCGCGGCAGGCCGCCCGGTGAAGGTGCTGAACCTGTTTGGCTACACCGGCGGTGCCACGCTGGCCTGCGCCGCTGCGGGTGCCACCGTCTGCCATGTGGATGCCTCCAAGGGCATCGTGGCATGGGGCAAGGACAACGCTGCCGCCAGCGGCCTTGCCGACCGGCCCATCCGCTGGCTGGTGGACGACTGCGCCAAGTTTGTGGCGCGGGAGAAGCGCCGCGGCAACACCTACGACGGCATCATCATGGACCCGCCCAGCTATGGCCGCGGCCCCGGCGGTGAGATCTGGAAGCTGGAGGACTGCATCTACGATCTCATCAGCCAGTGCGAGGAAGTGCTGAGCGACAAGCCGCTCTTCTTTGCGGTGAACAGCTACACCACCGGCCTTTCTCCGGCGGTCATGGAGTATATGCTCAAAACGACCCTCATCCCGCGCTTTGGCGGCAAGACCTCCTGCGACGAGATCGGCCTGCCGGTGTCTGCCACCGGCGGTGTGGTGCCCTGCGGCGCTACCGCTATCTGGGAAGAGTAAGATAAAATAGGGCGGTGGGCTCGCCCTCTCCGCCTCACGCTGTTCGGCACCTCTCCCAAAGGGAGAGGCTTTGGCAGTACGGAGAACTTTCCGGTTTTGCCAAGGGCTCCCCCTTTGGGGGAGCTGGCGCGTTAGCGCCTGAGAGGGCGAGGACGCTGAGAAAATAAGAAGAACCTTAAAGATTTGGGGTACAGCCCCTTTCGGAGGGGCGCACCACCAGAAAGAGAAACACAAATGGAAGAGACGATTTTAACAGCAGAAAATTTAAAGTTCCGCTACGACAACGACCAGTCTGTTTATGCGCTGGACGGCGTCTCCACGGAGGTAAAGCGCGGCGAGTTCGTGGCCGTGCTGGGTGCCAACGGCTGCGGAAAATCCACGCTGGCAAAGCACTTCAACGCCATTTTGCTGCCGGAGAGCGGCAAGGTGTATGTGGAGGGCATGGACACCGCAGACGACGACAAAATTTACGATATCCGCCAGACCGTGGGCATGGTGTTCCAGAACCCGGACAACCAGATCGTTGCCACCGTGGTGGAAGAGGACGTGGCCTTTGCGCTGGAAAACCTCGGTGTGCCGCCGGAGGAGATGCGCCGCCGGGTGGACGACTCCATGAAGATGGCCGGCATCTACGAATACCGGGAGCGTGCCCCCCACAACCTTTCCGGCGGCCAGAAGCAGCGCGTTGCCATTGCAGGCGTGGTTGCCATGCGGCCAGACTGCCTGATCCTGGACGAAGCCACCGCCATGCTGGACCCCCGCGGCCGTGAGCAGGTGATGCAGACCATCCACCACCTGAACAAGAATATGGGCATCACCGTGGTGTCCATCACCCATTATATGGAAGAAGCAGCTCAGGCCGACCGGGTGCTGGTGATGAGCAAGGGCCATATCGTGATGGAGGGCACCCCCAAAGAGGTGTTCAGCCAGACCGAGAAGGTGCGTTCCCTGCATTTGGATGTGCCGCAGGCCGCTGAACTGCGGGACGAGCTGGTAAAGGCCGGCATCCCGATGCCGGAGGGCATCATCGACACCGGCGAATGCGCACAGGCTCTGTATGAGCTGCTGCAGTAAGGGGAGGTGGACGCAATGGCAGATATCATCAAAGTAGAACATCTGAGCTACGTCTACAACCCCGGTATGCCCAATGCGGTGACCGCGCTGGACGACGTGAGCTTTACCGTGGAAGAGGGCGACTTTGTGGGCATCATTGGTGCCACCGGCTCCGGCAAGAGCACCCTCATCACCCACATGAACGGCCTGAACAGGCCCACCAGCGGCAAAATCTATATCGATGGCCGCGACCTGTGGGCCGACCCGGAAAAAATTCGCGATTTCCGTTCTCTCACCGGTCTGGTGTTCCAGTACCCGGAGTACCAGCTGTTCGAGGAGACCTGCTACAAGGACATCGCCTTCGGCCCCAGGAACATGGGGCTGGACGAAGCGGAAATTGACCGCCGCGTGCACGAAGCAGCGGATTTTGTGGGCCTTGACCCGGCGCTGCTGGAGCGCAGCCCCTTCGAGCTTTCCGGCGGCCAGAAGCGCCGTGTGGCTGTGGCAGGCGTCATGGCCATGAAGCCGCGCATCCTTGTGCTGGACGAGCCCGCCGCAGGTCTGGATCCGGAAGGCCGTGACGACATCCTGAGCGAAGTGAAGGAATACCACAAAAAGACCGGCACCACCGTGCTGCTGGTGTCCCACAGCATGGAGGACATTGCCAAGTACGCCAACCGCGTGCTGGTGATGAGCAATAAGAAAATTGCCATGTACGACACGGTGGAAAAGGTGTTTGCCCGTGCTCCGGAACTGCTGGAACTGGGCCTTTCCGTGCCGCAGGTGACCAAAATCTTCCTCAAACTGCGGGAGATGGGCGTGGATGTGCCTGCCGATGTGTACACCATTCCCTATGCCGTCAAGATGATCCTGGAAGCCAAGCGCCGCCGCGATGCGGGCGAAAGCCTTGTACTCCCGCGCGAAGCTAAACAGGAAGGAGGTGCTGTCTGATGCTGCGTGATATCACCATTGGCCAGCACTTCCCCGGCAACAGCCTTGTGCACCGGTTCGACCCGCGCCTGAAGCTGGTGCTGACCATCGCTTATATCGTGCTGCTGTTTGCAGCATCCAACCCGCTGGGCCTTACCCTTTCCATCCTGTTCCTTGCAGCGATGTACAAGGTGGCAAAAATTCCCGGCAAGATGATTTTGAAGAGCCTGAAGCCCATCCTGCCCATCGTCATTTTTACGGCGGTGCTGAACCTGTTCTTTGTGTCGGGCGAGGGCGAACCGCTGGTGCACATCTGGTTTCTGACCATTTACGCCGAGGGCGTGCGCTATGCTGTACTGATGGCAGTGCGCGTTATGGCGCTGATCGCGGGCACCAGCCTGCTCACCTACACCACCAGCCCCATCGTGCTGACGGATGCCATCGAGCAGTTGTTAAAGCCGCTGGGCAAACTGCACTTCCCGGTGCACGAGCTTGCCATGATGATGAGCATCGCCCTGCGCTTTATCCCCACCCTGATTGAGGAGACCGATAAGATCATGAATGCCCAGAAGGCCCGCGGCGCTCAGCTGGACACCGGCAAAATGACCGACCGAGTCAAGGCGCTGGTGCCGGTGCTCATCCCGCTGTTCATCTCGGCGTTCCGCCGGGCCGACGAGCTGGCCATGGCCATGGAGTGCCGCTGCTACCGCGGCGGTGACGGCCGCACCCGCCTGAAGGTGCTGCGCTGCGAAAAGCAGGATTATATCGACCTTGCCGTGTGCATCGCCTGCTTTGCGGTGATCCTGAGCTCCCGGCTGGTGTTCCCGAATTTCTGAGGAAGGCGCCCTCATCCGCTTTACTTCGTTCAGCACCTTCCCCCGACCGGGGGAAGGCAGACGGGGCGGATAACGGCATCTATATAAAGAAAAGCCCCTTTTTTTACGGAAAAAGGGGCACTTTGATGAACAAGTGCGTACTGTCGGAATAAGCCTTCCCCCAGCCGGGGGAAGGTGGCGCGTGAGCGCCGGATGAGGGTGCGCCGACAGAAGTATCTATGAACTATCTACTTACGTTAGCCTACGATGGCACCAACTACTGCGGCTTTCAGGTGCAGCCAAACGGCCGCAGTGTGGCCCAGACGTTTCAGGACGCTCTGCAGGCCGTGCTGGGCACCCGGCCCGACATCAAGGGCTGCAGCCGCACCGATGCAGGCGTGCACGCGCTGGGCTTCAAGCTCAATTTCCATGCCGATACCCGCATCCCGGCGGCAAAGCTGCCGCTGGCGCTGAACCAGCATCTGCCGCCGGATATCCGGGTGCTGGACGCACAGCCGGTGCCGGAAGAGTTCCACGCCCGGTATGCGGCCCATACAAAAACGTATCTCTACCGCATCCACAACCACCCCATCGATTCGCCTTTTGACGCGGCCTACTACACCCGTGTGCCGAAGCGTCTGGACGAAGCAAAGATGCAGGCGGCGGCGCAGCAGTTCGTGGGCAGGCACGATTTTCTGGCCCTGTGCGCGGCAGGCAGTTCTGCCGCCGCCCACGGCGACACCGTGCGCACCATTACCGATTGCCGCGTCACCCGCAACGGCGACGAAGTGGACATTGAAGTGACCGCCGACGGCTACCTGTACAATATGGTGCGCATTCTGGCGGGCACCTTGTGCGAAGTGGGCGCGGGCCGGCTGGATCCGGCGGAGATCCCCGCCATTTTGGCCAGCCGTGACCGCAGCCGTGCCGGGCCCACCCTGCCGGCAAAGGGCCTGTTTTTGAAGAGTGTGGAGTATGATCTGTAAGGAGAACCATCCATGAGCAGAATTCGCCGCGGCGACCGTTCCAACGAGGGAGAGCCGCTTTCCGCCGGGCGGGTCGAGTACCTCGAAGCTGCCCGTGCCCGTGTGCGCACCCGGCGCATCCGCCGCACTGTTATCATTGTAACGGTGCTCACCATCCTCATCCTGTTTGCCACCGGCGCGGTGGGCAGTTCCATCGCGCGTGCAAAGGACCTGGTGGATACCGCTGCCATCGCCATGAAGCCGGCAGCGGGCTGGCCGCAGCAGACCGGCATCACCGACCCGGACGCGGTGGTGCAGATGTCCGGCAGCTTTGTGGAAAAGGGCGGCGACAGCTGCGTGGTGTACAGCTTTGGCGGCACCCGGCTCAACAGCATCCAGAGCGGCTATGCCCGCCCGGCCATTGCTGTGGGCAAAAACCGCTTTGTGCTGTACAACCGCTCCGGCAATGAACTGCGGGTGGAAAGCCGCACCCAGAACCTTTACACCAAGACCATGGAAAGCACCATCTACCTGTGCGCCGTGGCAGACGCCGGGCAGGTGGCTGTGGTCACCGACAGCACCGACAGCGCGGCAAAGCTGACGGTCTACAATTCCAGTATGCAGCAGCAATTGGCATGGAACCTGACCAGCGAGCAGGGCACGCCGCTGCGCATGGCCTTTTCCAAAGACAGCCGCCGCCTTGCCGTGGCTGCTGTGTCCGCTTCTGGCGGCCAGCTGACCACAAACCTGTACGTGCTGCCGCTGGCGCAGGGCGACCCGGTGCAGCTGGGCACCGAAGCCAGCGTGCCCCAGTGGATGGGCTGGATGCCGAACGGGTTTTTACTGGTGCTCTATGAAAGCCGTGCGGTGCTGTACAATACAAGCGGCGGCAGCGCAGGCGAGCGCGCCAGTTATGATTTTGGCGGCGGTACCCTTGTCAGCGTGTCCTGCCAGAATGGCGGCGTGGCCCTGCTGCTGAGCAGCGGCCAAACCTGCACCGCCGTGCTGCTGGACGGCGAGCTGACCGTGGGCTACAGCGGCAGCGTGCTCTCGGCCAACCACATCGTCCAGGCAAAGAACGACGGCTTCTACCTGCTGACGGACAGCACGGTGGAGCGCTTTAATGCTGTGGGTGAGTTCCAGTGGAGCCAGCCGCTTGCGGCCCGGCCTCAGGCGCTGATCGAGGGCAAGCAGATCCTGGTGCTCAGCGGCAACACCGTGCAGGTGGTCACCCCGCCGGAGCAGGCGGCTTCCAGCGGGCAGTGATCTTTTGAGGGGAAATCGTGCGGAAATAGCACTCTTGCGGGGAAAGTGATAATTATAACAGGAAAAACAAGCTATGTTCAAGAATCCGTCATTTCTTTTTGATATGATATGCACTGTAGTGTGGATCATCCTGATGGTGCGCTATGCACGCAAGGGGTTCCTTGCATCCATCGTGCAGCTGCTGGGCAGCCTGTTCAGTCTGCTGGGCGCACGGCAGCTCTCTGCCGCCTGTGCCGGCTGGGTGTTCGAGCACATGCTGGCAGGCGGCTTCCGTACTCAGATCGCAGCAAGCATTGCAGCGGGCGGTGCGGTGGACCTTTCCGGCATTGCGGAAAAATATGCGGGTTTTCTGCCCGCAAGCTTCCGCGCTTCCATTGTGGCGGCCTGCGAGCGCTCCATCGGGGCGGTGCTGGCCGACAATGCCGTGGTGCTGGCCGATTCCATTGTGGAAAACGTGCTGCAGCCGCTGCTGACGCCGGTGATCACACTGGTGCTGTTCTTTTTGTTCTACGCGCTTTTGCGCCTGCTGGTGAGTATGCTGGTCACGGTGCTGGGCCTTGTGAACAAGCTGCCGGTCATTGGCACAGTGAACCGCGGCCTTGGCTGGCTTGTGGGCGGTGCCACGGCGCTGCTGGACATTTATCTGGTGCTGTGCGTGCTGTGGGGCGTCATCGTCATCACAGGCGGCAACCTGAATGTGCTCAACGATACGGTCATGAGCAGCAGTCTTTACTACAAAATCTTCAATCTCTTCAACCCTTTCCTGTAAAGGGGTTTGCATAAAGGAGGAACTATGGTCTGTATTCGATGCCAGAAACGCCCGGCGATCATTTTCATCCAGCGGATGGACAATGGTCAGATGAAGCAGGAGGGCTACTGCCTGCACTGCGCGCGGGAGCTGCACATCAAGCCGGTGGATGATCTGATGAAGCAATTCGGCATGTCGGATCAGGATCTCGACAACATGGAGAGCCGCATGGAAAGCATGATGGAGGAAATGGGGGATTCGAACCCCCTTTCCATGATGATGAACATGGCGCAGGGGGGCGAGGACGCCGACCCGGACAGCATGGACGAGGACCTGATCCCCGGCAGCAATGCCACCTTCCCGCTGGGCTTTACCAGCAATGATAAAAACGGCGGCGACAAAAAGGCCGACCGCAAAAACGGCAAAAAGCCGCCCAAGCGCAAATTCCTGGATACCTACTGCGAGAACCTGACCCGCAAGGCCCGGGAAGGCAAGCTGGACGATATCATTGGCCGCGACCGCGAAATTTACCGCACCATCCAGATTTTGAGCCGCCGCCAGAAGAATAACCCCTGCCTCATCGGCGAAGCGGGCGTGGGCAAAACGGCCATTGCCGAGGGCATTGCCGAACGCATTGCCAAGGGCGAAGTGCCCATCGGCCTGAAGGATAAGGAAATTTATCTGCTGGATCTCACCAGCCTTGTGGCGGGCACCCAGTTCCGCGGCCAGTTCGAGCAGCGGGTGAAGGGCCTGCTGAGCGAGGTGAAGGCCGCAGGCAATGTGATTTTGTTCATTGACGAAATTCACACCATCACTTCTGCCGGTGAGAGCGAAGGAGCCATGAACGCGGGCAATATCTTAAAGCCTGCCCTCTCCCGCGGGGAAATTCAGGTCATCGGCGCCACCACCTTCAACGAGTACCGCAAGTATATCGAGAAGGATCAGGCATTGGAGCGCCGCTTCCAGCCCGTGCGTGTGGAGGAGCCCAGCGTGGCCGATACCCTTGCCGTGATGAACGGCATCAAGCGCTATTATGAGCAGCATCACCATGTGCAGGTGCCCGCCGATGTGCTTTCCGCCACCGTAACCCTGAGCGAGCGCTATATCACCGACCGCTATCTGCCCGATAAGGCCATCGACCTGCTGGACGAAGCCTGCGCCTGCTGCAACCTGGCCCACCCGGTCATTTCCGAATATCTGGGAATGCAGAAAGAGCTGGACGCCCTCAGGCAGGAAGAAGCCGAGATGGAGAATGCGGACGTCAACGAGCCCATCGACTACGAGCGGGTGGCCGAGCGCAAGACCCGCATTGCAAAGCTGGAAGCCGACCTGCCCGCAAAGCAGGCTGCTGCCAGCGAGATCCAGGTGACCATGGACGATGTGGCCAAGGTCATCGAGCTGTGGACCGGCATCCCGGCGGTGAAGATTCGGGAGACCGAGTTTGCCAAGCTTGCAAATCTGGAAGGCGAGCTGAAAAAGAAGATCATCGGTCAGGACGAAGCCGTGCATCTGGTGGCGCAGGCCATCAAGCGCAGCCGCGCCGACCTCTCCGGCCGCCGCCGTCCGGCCAGCTTCATCTTTGTGGGCCCCACCGGCGTGGGCAAGACCGAACTGGTCAAGCAGCTGGCAAATCAGCTGTTTGATGGCCCGGACCCGCTCATCCGTCTGGACATGAGCGAGTATATGGAAAAATACGCGGTATCCCGCATGATCGGTTCTCCTCCGGGCTATGTGGGCTATGAGGAAGCCGGTCAGCTGACCGAAAAGGTGCGCCGCCGTCCCTACAGCGTGGTGCTGTTTGACGAGATCGAAAAGGCACACCCGGATGTGATGAACATCCTGCTGCAGATTCTGGATGAAGGCAAGATCAACGACGCACAGGGCCGCACGGTGGACTTTTCCAACACGGTCATCTGCATGACCTCCAACGCGGGCAGCAGCGACCAGAGCACGGGCGGTCTCGGCTTCAACAAGAGCGAGAACCAGCTCAGCGAGGAAAAGACCCGCAAGGCACTGGCCCAGTTCCTGCGGCCGGAGTTCCTTGGCCGCGTGGATGAGGTCATTGCCTTCAAGCCGCTCAGCGAGGAGACGCTGCAGGGTATCGCCGCCCTGATGCTGGACGAGTACAAGCCCGGCATGGATGCCAAGGGCATCGCCTACAGCTACACCCCGGCAGCCCTCAAGGCGCTGGTGAAAAAGAGCCAGGGCGGCAAGTTTGGCGCCCGCGACCTGCGCCGGGTCATCCGCAAGGCAGTGGAAGACCCCGCCGCCGAAAAGCTTATCGACGGCACCCTTGCTTCCGGCAGCACGCTGGTAGTGGATGCCGACGAGAACGGCGAAGTCGTGCTGAAATAAAAATGAAAAAGCGTCCCGGTTCTGGTTGGAGCCGGGACGCTTTTTTGTCTGCCTGTAAAATCTTTTTGTAAAGCATACTTGACTTTTAGAATGGTAAATGCTCCTATATGTCCGGAAGATAAAACAAATGCCCTTGCGGCACAGCGAGGTGATATATCATGCCGAAGAACCTGAAAATGAAAGCAGCCCGCGCGGAAAAGGATATGACGCAGGGCGCTTTGGCCGAGGCGGCGGGCGTTTCGCGCCAGACCATCAACGCCATTGAAAAAGGGGAGTACAACCCCACCATCAATCTCTGCCGCAGTATCTGCAAAATTCTGGATAAAACACTGGATGAACTGTTCTGGGAGGAATGAGTTATGAAATTCACATTTTTCAGCAGAAAAAATCAACTGGATGAGATGCAGGAGCAGACCATGCGCTGCATCGAAGCGTATGGCTTCTGGCTGTTGTGGAGCGGCCTGCTGCTTGCAATTCTTGTTCAGATCATCTTCCGTGCACCTGCCAGACAGTGGGCTGGCGAATTTGTTGTGTTCATGGCCGGCGGCGTTTATACGGTCGCCGAATGCCTTCGCAACGGCTTCTGGGATCGTCACCTCAGCTCCAATACAGGTACGAATGTGCTGCTTTCTCTGTTTGCGGGCGTGGTCGTGATGGTGGTCACCGGCCTTGCCAACGGATACTGGCTGCTGGCCATCATTCCCGGTGTCATCACCGGCGTGATCTGCTTTGTGGTCTTACAGCTTTGTATGCACGCCGCCCAAAAGCGCCGCAAGGAGCTGGACAGCCCGGACGACGGCGAAGAATAACAGGATATCACAAAGCACCCCGGCTTTGAAAAAGCTGGGGCATTTTTGTATGGGAGGACGGCTTTTCCTGACATTGACAAACCCCCGTGTAACCGTTAAAATAAAACATAGCTATCCGCAAATTTTTTGCATACCGATAAAGGAGCGTTTTTCTATGCCGAGCAATAAAGTCCGCACCCGTTTTGCGCCGTCGCCTACGGGTTATATGCATGTGGGCAACCTGCGCACTGCCCTGTACACCTACCTGATGGCCAAGCACGAGGATGGCACCTTCATCCTGCGCATCGAGGATACCGATCAGGGCCGCTACGTGGAGGGCGCAGTGGATGTCATCTACAACACCCTGCGGGAGACCGGCCTGCTGTGGGACGAAGGCCCGGATGTGGGCGGCCCGGTGGGCCCCTATGTGCAGAGCGAGCGCATGGGTATGTTCAAGCAGTATGCCGAGCAGCTGGTGGCCGAGGGCAAGGCCTACTACTGCTTCTGCACCGAGGAGCGGCTGGAAGCACTGCACGCCGAGCAGCGCGCCAACGGCGAAATGACCCACTACGATGGCTGCTGCCGCGACCTGCCCAAGGAGGAAGTGGAAAAGCGCCTTGCCGCAGGCGAACCTTATGTGATCCGCCAGAAGATCCCCCGCGAGGGCGTGACCGGCTTTGACGATGTGGTGTACGGCCACATCGAGGTGAACAACAGCGAGATGGACGACCAGATCCTGATCAAGACCGATGGCATGCCCACCTACAACTTTGCAAACGTGGTGGACGACCATCTGATGGGTATTACCCACGTCATCCGCGGCAGCGAGTACCTGTCCTCCACCCCCAAGTATAACCTGCTGTATCAGGCCTTCGGCTGGGAGATCCCCACCTACATCCACTGCCCGCCGGTGATGAAGGATGCCCAGAACAAGCTGTCCAAGCGCAACGGTGACGCCAGCTATCAGGATCTGGTGGCAAAGGGCTACCTGAGCGAGGCTGTGATGAACTATATCTGCCTGCTGGGCTGGAGCCCCAAGGGCGAGTACGCCGAGCAGGAGATCTTCTCTCTGGACGAGCTGGTGAAGATCTGGTCTCCGGACGGCATCTCCAAGTCCCCGGCCATCTTCGACCCCCTCAAGCTGCGTGCCATCAATGCGGAGTATATCCGCCGCCTGAGCCCCGAAGAATTCCAGAAGAAGGCAGAGCCCTGGATCGATCAGGCCGTGCACACCCCCATCAACAAGGCACTGCTGTGTGCAAACCTGCAGCCCCGCTGTGAAGTGCTGGGTGAGATCCCCGAGCAGCTGGACTTCTTTGATGCCATGCCCGAGTACGATGTGAGCCTGTACGCCAACAAGAAGCAGAAGACCACGCCCGAGACTGCAAAAGAGGCTCTGGAAGCCCTGCTGCCGGTGCTGAGCGACGAAGCTCTGGACTTTGCGGACCGCGATGCCGTGTTCAATGCCTGCAAGGCCAAGGCCGAAGAGCTGGGCAAGAAGAACGGCTGGCTGCTGTACCCGCTGGGCATCGCCCTGTCCGGCAAGCAGCGCACCCCCGGCGGCGGCACCGACCTTGCCTGCATGATGGGCCGCGAGACCACCCTTGCCCGCGTTAAAGCGGCAATTGAAAAGCTGAACGGCTGATTTTTTGCAAAATAACACAAAGCTCTGCGGCGTTTTTGCACGCTGCAGGGCTTTTTTGCGTCTTTGGGCCGGTTTGCGGCAGAACCCTGTCCTGCGGCAAAAACCGCCGCGCACCCGCGCTACAGTATATGCAGAAAGCGCGGGGGAAAGAACAAAATGCCCCGCCGGAAAGCGGGGAGTACATATGACAGAGCGGATGGGTCTGGTAACGGTTGGGCAGCGGGCAGCACTGGCAAAACGGGCGGAACTGCGCCCGGCAGCACGCCGATTGGCAGCGGTGGCTGTGGGCTTTGCGGGCGGCTGGGCCGTATTGTACGGGGCGCTGATGCCCTTTGGCCTTGGCCTTGTGCTGGGCTTTGGGGAGGACTGCTTTGCACCCTGTGCGGCAGGTGCGGCGTTGGGGGTGCTGCTGCACAGTTTTGGGGAGCTTTCGCTGCACAGCATCTGTGTACTGTGCGCACTGGGGGCCGCCGTGGCGGCGCGGTGGATGGGAGCCAGAACGCTGGCCCCGGCGGCTCTGGCCGGCTGCAGCACGCTGGTGGGTGTGGCGGTGTGTTTTGCCTTTGGCGGCGAGGGTGTGGAACTGGTATTTTACAGCGCGGCAGATGCCCTGCTGGCCGCAGCCATGGGCTTTTGCCTGCGGCGCTTTGCACCGGAAAAGCCGGGTGCAGGGATGCTTCTGGTAGGCGCTGCGGTGGCGGCGGCGCTGGGCAGTGTGCAGATATGGCAGCTGCTGCCGGGCGTTGCGGCCTGTGCGGCGCTGGAGCTGTACCTGTGCAGCAAAGGGCAGGCCAAAGCCGCCCTTGCGGCCAGTGCCGTGCTGGGGGCAGCCCTGTGCGCGGCGGACCCGGTCCTCAGCTTTGCGGCGGCGGGCCTTGCCTGTGCCACGGCAGCAGCGGCAGTGCTGGCACCCGGCCGGCGGATGGAAGCACTGGCCGCTTATGCGGGCGGCTGTGTGACCGGTGCGCTCTGCGTGCAGCCGCCCGGGA
Organism: Faecalibacterium sp.; assembly: GCA_050873025.1. GTDB lineage: Bacteria > Bacillota > Clostridia > Oscillospirales > Ruminococcaceae > Faecalibacterium. Next base: position 13,576 of record JBNMHZ010000022.1, read on the forward strand.
GCGCGTTCCAATACCTGCTGAACGTATGCATCGGTATTACAGCGGTGGCGGCCATGCCGGCCCGGTGGCTGGTGCCGGAGCCGGAAGATGCACCCCAGGCCCGGCAGGCCCAGCGCCCGCAGTACAGTGCTGCCGCCACACGGCTGGAACAGGTGTCCCAGAGCCTAGCATCTCTGGCGGAGACTGTGAACGACGTCTACGACACCCTGCCGCACCGGTGCGAGGATTTCCGCTGGGTAATTGACAACACCCATGATACGCTGTGTTTTAACTGCGGGCGGCGGGAACAGTGCTGGAAGCAGGAATATTCTGCCACGCAGGCGGGCATGGAAGCGCTGCGCCCGCTGCTGGAACAGAACGGCGGGCTGGAAACGAACCAATTGCCCGGGCAATTGTCCCGCTGCATCCACCCGGCGGCGCTGTGCGCGGCGACAAGCCGCTCCTTTGCGCTGTACCGCAGCCGTAAGGAAGCCCACCTCCATGCCGAAGCCATGCGCACTGCCCTCACCGAGCAGTACAGCGCCGTGGCCGAAGCGCTGGGCGTGCTGGGCGAACAGCTGGGCCGTCCGGGTGACCCGGAACCCTATAAATCCAGCCGGGTAGCAGACTTTTTTGCGGAGCTTGGCACACCTCCGCAGGAGTGCGCCGTCACGCTGGACGATCTGGGCCGCACCCATGTGGCGGTTACCCTGCCGCGCACCCGGTTCTCGGTACAGGAACTGGCGGCACTGGCCGGGGAGGTGGGGCGCATCTGCCGCCGCACGCTGGAGGTGCCGCAGGTGCTCTCCTGCAAGGGGCTCACCACCCTGCTGTTCTGTGAAAAGCCTGCCCTGCGGGCTGTGTTTGGCATGGCGGGTGCAGCGGCACGGGGCAGCATTTCCGGCGACGCAGTGCAGCAGTTCTGCAGCCCGGCGGCAGCACAGATGATCTTGTGCGACGGCATGGGCACCGGCAGGCCCGCGGCGGTGGACGGCAATCTGGCCGCTGAGCTGACCGCCCGGCTTTTGAAGGCAGGCTTTACCGCAGAGCTGGCGGCAAGGCTGGTCAATGTGGCACTGGCCCTGAAAAGCGAGGATGAGAGCGGTGCCACGCTGGATCTTGTCAGCGTAGACCTTTACACCGGCACGGCAAGGCTGTTCAAGGCCGGTGCGGCACCGGGCTTCCTGGTGCACGGCGGGCGGGTGCGGGCCGTGGGGGATACCAGCCTGCCGGTGGGCATCCTGGGCGGCGTGAACGGCCAGAGCCGGGTGGTGCACCTGACCGCCGGAGATTATGCGGTGCTGGTTTCGGACGGGCTGCTGGTGGACGGCCCCGGCTGGGTGGCAAAGCAGCTGGAGCTTTCTGCCGCCGCAGGCGAAGCACCGGACAAAATTGCAAAAACGCTGGTGGAAACGGCCCGCGTGCGCGCCCAAAAGACCGGCAGGCCGGATGATATCACGGCGGCAGTGCTGCGGCTGGAAAAATGCAGCTGAGCGTTCATACAAACTTCGTTGATTTTCGCCGGGGAAGAAGGTATACTATGGAAGCATAGAAACAAAAACGGGAGGATGGAACCATGCTTATCATGACCGTGGCGCAGGATGGCAGCGGCGATTTTGCTTCGGTGTCCGAGGCGCTGCTGGCCGTGCCCTATACCTGCGCGGCCGAGATCCACATCGGGCCGGGTACTTACCGGGAAAAGCTGGTCTGCGAAAAACAGGATATCACCCTGATCGGTGCAGGCGTGGACAGCACCCGCATCGTGTGGGGCGATGGCGGCAAACTGCCCCACCCGGACGGCAGACCCACCCATACCTTCCGCAGCTACACGGCGTTTTTCCGCGGGGAACGGCTGCGGGTGGAGGACCTGACCCTTGAAAACGACGCCGGCCCCGGTGCAAAGGTGGGGCAGGCCGTGGCAGCCTATGTGGACTGCAGCCACATCGTCTTTGAGAATGTGCGGCTGCTGGGCAATCAGGATACGCTGTTCTGTGCCCCTCTGCCGGAGAAAGAACGGGAGAAGGATGGCTTCCTGGGGCCGGGCCTGTTTGCGCCCCGCCGCCCCACGGCTCAGTATTACCGGAACTGCGAGATCGCGGGCGACATCGATTTTATCTTTGGCGGCGCGGACGCACTGTTTGAGCAGTGCACCATCCGCACCGTGAATAATCACCTGCCTGCAAGCTACGTCACCGCACCGTCCGGCAGTGCCGACGGCCTTGGCTTTGTGTTCTGGGACTGCGATTTCGTCTCGGACAACTGCCCGGCGGGCACGGTGTTTCTGGGCAGGCCCTGGCGGCCCAACGGCAAAACGGCTGTGCTGGACTGCCGCCTTGGGGCACACATTGCACCGGAAGGCTTTTCGCCGTGGCAGAGCCGTACCGACTCCGACCTTGCCAGTTTTGCAGAAGCGGGCAGCACCGGCGCAGGCGCTGTCCAGCGCAGCGCATGGGTGAAGCAGCTGGACAGCCAGCAGGCCGCAGAGCTGCTCAAACGCGCCCGGAACCTTTGCAGGCCGGAATAAAACACTGAAATATAAAAAGATGTATAAGGATATTCTATGAAAAAACTGCCGAATTCCGTCAAATGGCTCATCATTCTGGTAGTTCTGGCCGCTATGGGCTGGATGATGTGGGCCGTGAATGACCGTGCTTCCCGGGTGGAGATGCCCGCACCGGACAATACATTTGGGATCTACCGCACCGCGGATTCCAATCAGTAAAGAAAAAAGCTTCCCGTTATGGGAAGCTTTTTTTGTATGGTCATTCTGATATCTTGTTTTCGTTGGCGGGCAGATCGTTCATGACGAACCAGAACGTGGTGCCCATGCCGATGGCACTTTGCACACCAAAGCGGAAGCCGTGCTGCTGGAAGATGGCCTTTGTGATGGAAAGGCCCAATCCGGTGCCCTGCTTGCCGGAGTCGGAGCGGGAGCGGTAGTAACGGTCAAAGATGTAGGGCAGGTCATCGGCAGAGATGCCGGGGCCGTGGTCCTCCACCTCTACCCGCACGCCCTCGGTGCAGCGCTGCGCCCGCAGGATAAAGATGCCGTCCTTGCCAATATGGTGCATGGCGTTGCCCAGCAGATTGTGCAGTGCACGCTGCATCATGTCCGGGTCGGCGTAGACCGGCAGCTCTTCGTCCGGCAGTTCCAGTTTCAGCTGCCAGCCGTTCTGGGCGCAGATGGCGTCGTAGCGCTCACTCACCTCGTCGCACAGCTGGCCCATATCAAAGTTCACGCGCTCACATTTAGCCGCGCCGCTGGTCACCTTGCTCAGCTCCATCACGCTGGATACCAGCGCGGTCAGGCGGTCGGTCTCGTCCACGATGATGTTCATCTGCTCGTCGCGGTGGGCCTTGTCGTCGCCGGTGATGTCGCGCACCGTCTCGGCGTAGCCCTTGATAAGGGTCAGCGGGGTGCGCAGGTCGTGGGAGACGTTGGCCAGCAGGTCGCGCTGCATCTGCGAGGAGCGCTGCACCTCATTGGCCATGTGGTTGAAGTCCTGCGCAAGGTCGCCCAGCTCGTCGCTGCGGCGGGTGTCCACCTGCACGGCGTAGTTGCCCATGGCCATCTGGCGAGCGGCGCTGGAAAGCTGGCGCAGCGGCTTTGTGAACCACTCGCTGAACAGCCAACCTGCCGTCATGGCAAAGGCAAAGATCACCGCTGCCGCCATGGGCAGCACGGTGCTTAAAATTTTGCCGGCCTCCGCCACATGCACAAGGCTGGTGGTGACCAGCACGGTATACTCGCCGCCGGAGGTGTTGCGCCCCACCAGCAGCTGGGCCGAGCCGGACAGCCGCGGCGGATTGAGCGTCTGCACAAAGCCGCCGGTGGTGCGGCATTTTTTGCGCATGGCAACGGCGGTGGAAACCACCATGTCGTTGTTGGCGGAGTCCGACAGCAGCGTTTCGTGCAGGTTGCAGTAGGACTGGTTCTCGATCTTATAGATGGTGCGCATGGTGGTATCGGAGATATCCACACAAAAGCTGTTCAGGCTGCCGCTGGCGTACAGCTGGGTGGCCAGCCGGTCGAAGAACGCTGTATTCACCGAGAGATGGCCAAAGGACCAGGACGAGAGCGACTCGCCGTCGGCAAGCACTCTGTCCAGTTCTGCGGTGATGCTTTCGGCCTGAGTGGTCAGCTGCTTTTCAATGTGCTTTGTGTACAGCGGTTCCAGCAGCTGGGTGGACAAAAACCACACCAGTGCCAGCAGGAACAGGCAGATACAGCACAAAAACCACATCAGCTGTCCGCGGATGCCGGGGGAGTGATGGTGCCGCATGAAACCTACACTCCTTTATCAGCGTGCCGCGTCGGGGTCGAACTTGTAGCCGATGCCCCACACAGTAGCAATATAGCCGCGGCACTTGCCCAGATGGCCGCGCAGCATTTTTACGTGGGTGTCCACGGTGCGGTCCTCGCCAAAGTAATCGTAGTTCCACACCTTCTGCAGGATCTTTTCGCGGCTGAGGGCAATGCCCTTGTTGGAAGCCAGAAACACCAGCAGGTCGAACTCCTTGGGGGTCAGGGCCACGTCCTCGCCGGAAACACGCACCGTGTGGCTGGCCGTATCGATGGTCAGCTCGCCAAAGGTCATGGTGTCGGAGGCGGCGGTGGGCTTGGGCATGGTGCGGTTCAGCACGGCCTTGACGCGGGCTACCAGCTCGCGCGGCGAGAAAGGCTTGACCACATAGTCGTCGGCACCGCCCTCAAGGCCGGCCAGCTTGTCGTACTCCTCGCCGCGGGCGGTGAGGATGATGACCGGTGTGTTGATGTGGCGGGCCCGCATCTCCCGCAGGCAGGTCATGCCGTCCATGAACGGCATCATCAAATCAAGGATCACAAGGTCAAACGCCCCGCCGGAAAGCTGGGTGAGCGCAGCGGTGCCGTCGGCAGCCTCTTCGCACACGTAACCGGAATATTGTAAATGCTCGCGGATCAGCTCGCGGATGCGCGGCTCATCGTCAACGATCAGGATCTTAGCCATAATACAGTCCCCTTCCTCGAAAATAGACTTCTCATCTAGAATATCATACAGCAAGAATAGGAAAAAGCTGTGAAGTTTGCGTGAATGCTTTTCAAAAAAGCATGGGCAGCACGGCACGCTGGCCCGCTATCAGTATACCACAGAAAAACTGCCCTGCACAGCCGCAGTTTCAAAGCGGGCGGGACGGGCCGTTTTATTGCACAAATGCGCGGGATATGATACTATATAAATAAGATTCTTTACCGGAAAAGACGGAATACAGGAGGGCGGGCCCATGGGCATTCTGTACGACAGGCTTCTGATTTTGCTGAATGAATCCAGCAGTGACTCCACCTTTTACCACATTGCGCTCACCATGCTGGAAAACATGGAGCTGCTGCACAGCCTTGCCATCAACGAGGTGGCAGACCTGTGCTGTGTGTCCAAGTCCACCATTTCCAAGTTCATCCGGGCGCTGGGCTATGAGGATTATGCCGAGTTCCGGGAAGCGGCAAAGTTCCAGGACAACAAATACAAAAACCGATTCAATTACATTGAGGACGTGATGGGCTACCTGAAAAACCACACGCCGGAACAGTATGCCCGGCAGATGGCGCAGGATATCCGGGCCACCGAAGCAGAACTGGACTGGGATGCCGTTGACCGGCTGGTGGACGACCTGCTCCACTATAAAAAGGTGTTTGCGCTGGGCATGATGTTCTCCGGCACGGCGGCCATGGACCTGCAGATCAAGCTGGGCTACTGCGGCAAGTTCATCGTGGCTACGCTGGACGATATCAAGCAGACCGGCAACATTGCCCGGGCCGATGCGGACACCCTGCTGATTGTGTTCAGCGACTCCGGCCAGTATCTGAACCGTTACGATACCATCGAAGATTTTTACCACAAAGATATCTTCAACACCACAAAGGCAAAGATCGTGCTCATCACCTCGGACGAAAAAATGGCCCATGACCCCCGTGTGGCCTACAGCATCCTGTTCCGCCGCGGCGACGAGGTGCGGACCCACCGCACAGCATACCCTTTTATCAGCGATATGATCGCCTGGCGCTACCGGGAGGCGATCCACAAAAAAACAGGAATACCGGAATAATGCACAAATCAAAGCGCGTACATTTTGGCAAACTGCCGAATGTGCGCGCTTTTTGTTTCCAAAATGCGAAATTTGCCATGTATCCAACACGGACAAATATAATAGAAGCAACGAACAACAAACGGGATTTTCAAGCACAATGACGAAGAAAAGGAGACGCATATGAGAGTACCCGATGGATTTTTGTGGGGCGGTGCTACTGCCGACTTCCAGTACGAGGGCGGCTGGCAGGAAGGCGGACGCGGCCTTTCCACCCACGATTTTGAGACCGACGGCTCCGTGCAGGACCCCCGCGGCAACACCCTGCTACTGGCAGACGGCGGCTTTGCCAAGGCACGCAGCAGCTTTTTCTCGGCCGAGAGCTTCCCGGCCGGCGCAAAACCCCACATCTACCCGGACTGCTACTACCCCAGCCACAACGCTGTGGACGGCTACCACCACATGAAGGAAGACGTGGAGCTGATGGCCGGCATGGGCTACAACGTCTACCGCTTCTCCATCTGCTGGAGCCGCATCTTCCCCACCGGTGAGGAGCAGCAGCCCAACGAAGAGGGCCTGAAGTTCTATCTGGACCTCATCGACGAGCTGGAAAAGCACGGCATGGAGCCGCTCATCACCATCCATCACGATGAGCTGCCCGCCGCTCTGGCCGAAAAGTACAACGGCTGGGAGAGCCGCCATACCATCGACTGCTACCTGCACTACTGCCGCACCCTGTTTGAGCGCATCGGCAGGCGGTGCCGCTACTGGCTCACCTTCAACGAGATCAACGCGGTGCGCGGCTTTGCGTCCTGCGGCACTTCCAGCGCAGACGACCAGACCCACTACAACGCCGTGCACAACATGTTCCTGGCCAGCGCACAGGCCGTCAAGCTGGGCCACGAGATGATGCCGGGCTCCCAGTTCGGTGCCATGTATGCCCTGAGTGAGATCTACCCCGCCACCTGCAAGCCGGAGGATATGTTCCGCCAGATGCAGTGCCGCCGCGAGAGCCTGTTCTTCATCGATGTGATGGCCCGCGGCTACTATCCCTCCTACACCGGTGACCTGTTCGGCCGCCGCGGCGTCACCCTGCACACCGAGCCGGGCGACGAGGAGATCTTGAAAAATGGCACGCTGGACTTTGTGTCCTTCAGCTACTACCGCTCCTGCACCGTGAGCACCGAGACCCGGTTCAACGTCATCGGCGGTGACCAGAACCCCTACCTGCAGAGCACCCCGTGGGGCTGGCCCATAGACCCGCTGGGCCTGCGCTACTGCATGAACGAGATCTACGACCGCTACCAGAAGCCCATCTTCATTGTGGAGAACGGCCTGGGTGCCATTGATGAGATCGAAGAGGACGGCACCATCAACGATACCTACCGCATCAATTACCTGCGCGACCACCTCAAGGCCATGATCGACGCCATGGTGATCGACGGTGTGCCCTGCCTTGGCTACACCATGTGGGGCTGCATCGATCTGGTGAGCCTTTCCACCGGCGAGATGAAAAAGCGCTACGGCCACATCTACGTGGATATGGACGATAAGGGCAACGGCACCTGTGCCCGCCGCAAAAAGAAATCTTACGATTGGATGAAAGAGGTCATTGCCACCAACGGTGAGAGCCTCTGGAACGAATAAAAGGAATCATTAAAAAAAGAAAAGGAGAATCAACATGGCATTTGATGCAAAGAAAACGGCTGCGGAAGTGGTTCAGCTGGTGGGCGGCACCGAGAACATTTCCAGCGTGGCACACTGCATGACCCGTCTGCGGTTCGTGGTCAAGGATCTGAACAAGGCCGATCAGGAAGCTTTGAAAAAGATTCCCGGCGTGCTGGGCGTCATCTACGCCGGCGGCCAGCTGATGGTCATTCTGGGCAAGAACCTGCTGCCCGTGTATGAGGCAGTCGTGAAGGACTTTGACCTCAAGGAAGGCGCGGCCGTTAACGAAAATCTGGACGCACCCAAGGAAAAGCAGCCCCTCACCGTAAAGAGCGCAGGCGTTGCAGTGCTGAACTATGTTTCCGCTGCAGTGTCTCCCATGATCACCGGTCTGGTGGCCGGCGGCATGCTCAAGGTGCTGCTGCTGCTCATCACGCTGGTGAATGCAGGCTTTGCCGATACCGCTACATACGCCCTGCTCAGCGGCGTTGCGGATGCAGCTTTCTTCTTCATGCCCATCTTTGCTGCCTACGGCGCAGCCAAAAAGCTGGGCGGCACCCCCATCTACTCCATGATCTGCGCCGCAGCCCTGCTGCACGGCAAGTACACCGCACTGGTGGCTGCCGGTGAGCCCATTACCCTGCTGGGCATTCCCGTGCGCCTGATGAGCTACTCCAGCTCTCTGCTGCCGGCCCTGCTGATCGCACTGTGCGCATACTATCTGGAAAAGTTCTTCAACAAGATCGTTCCGGGCATCTTCAAATCCCTGCTGGTGGGCCTGTGCACCGTCACCGTCACTTCCATCCTGGGCTTCACCGTTCTGGCTCCTCTGGGCGGCTATCTGGGCAACTATCTGGCCGTCGTGTTCGGCTTCCTGGGCGATAAGATCGGCTTTATCACCGTGGGCCTGCTGGCCGCCTGCCTGCCCTGGCTGGTCATGACCGGTATGCACCTGGGTCTGGTGCCCTTCATGACACAGGCCCTGACCAACCCCGGCTACGACGCCGTGTTCCGCCCCGCATTCATCCTGCACAACATGGCCGAAGGCGGCGCCTGCATCGGCGTGGCCCTGCGCACCAGGAGCGCTGAAAAGCGTGCCGAGGCTCTGTCCATCGCATTCGGCTGCATCGTGGCCGGTGTGACCGAACCCGCCATCTACGGCATCAACCTGCCCCGCAAAAAGCCCATGTACGGCGTGATGGCCGGCGGCGCTGTGGGCGGCGTTGTGGCCGGCCTGCTGGGCGCAAAGGCTTACGTGATGGGTTACTCCACCGTGCTGGCCCTGCCCATCTTCCAGGACACCATCATTGCGATGAGCATTGCTATCGTGACCGCCATCGTTGTGGCTGCCATTGTGACCTACGTGCTGGGCTTTGAGGAATAAGTTTTACAGGTAAATGAAGAACGCTGCGCCGTGCAGGGCGCAGCATAACGCAAACGCCCCTCCCGGAATCTTCCGGGAGGGGCGTTTATAGTTGTGTTCACTTGCGGTATTTTGCGATCACCCGCACCATCTGTTCCAGGTCGATGGGCTTTGCAATGTGTTCGTTCATTCCGGCAGCAAGGCAGTGCTCGATATCCTCCACAAAGGCGTTGGCCGTCATGGCAAAGATGGGTACCATTTTTGCATCGCTGCGGCCCATGGCGCGGATGGCCCGGGTAGCTTCGTACCCGTCCATTACCGGCATCATGATATCCATGAGGATCACCTCAAACTGCCCCGGCTCCGATGCGGCAAAGGCATCCACGGCCTGCTGGCCGTCCCGCGCGGCGGTAATAACTGCACCGCGTTCTTCCAGCAGACTCTGGGCGACGGCAAGGTTGATCTCGTTATCCTCCACCAGCAGGATGCGTGCGCCCTCGATGGAAGCGGGCGCAGCCTCCGGCACCGGAACGGCGGCATGGGCAGGGTCGGCGGCAATCATCTGCTGCAGGGCGGCCTTGTGCTCCACATTTTAAAGTCTCAAAAAAGTTTTTTGCACCGAAAAAGGCCGATGCCCGGTGCAAAGGCGCACGGTGTACAGAGGCCGGTATGCTTGCACTGACGCGCCGCAGATGCTATACTGAAACGATAAGGGGAACACCCCCTGCAAAAGCTTTAAAAACAAAGGAAAAGCCCTATGAGGATCGGACTTGTTGAATTTTTGCTCATTCTGGCCATTGCGTCGCTCACAGTGGGGCCGCAGGTGGCACTGTTTGTGGACCGCTGGATGCGCCGGGCCAACCGCGCCAACGCAAAGGCGGCCCGCCGCCGTGCCGAGTATGCCGCCCAGATGGCGGCCGAGCGGGATGCCCTTCTCAAACGGTTCCGCACGGCAAGCACTGTATTCGGCGTGGGCATCCTGCTGGCGCTGGTGTATGCGCTGGTGTTCCGGCCCATCGATACGCCGCCCCAAAGCTACACGGCACCGGATGTCCGGCAGGACACCGGGGCGGCGCAGACGGCCCTTGCCGCCGACAACAAAGGCACCCTGAACCTGGGCGAATATCAGGGTGTGGACTGCATCCGCACCCGGGATAACCTTGTGTATGCCGCGGCCTACGACGGCGCCGCACTCAAAAAGCGGACCAGCGACCTTGTGCGCACCGATGGCGGGCATTATGCAGCCATCCTTTCCGTAGATGGCGAGCTGACCGGCTTTGCCTTTGACGGAAACGGTGATCTGTGGCTGGCTGTGCAGACCACGGCAGGCGGCAGTTTGTGCCGCGCCGCCCACGACAGCTGGGGCACGGCAGTGGAGCAGGTGGTGACCCAGATCGATGGTGCACCGCTGGGCGTGGTGTCGGCGGTGGAAGCCGCACCGGACGGCAAGGTGTACTTTGCCGTGGCCGCTGATGCCGGTGCTGCCGACGGGCTGGAAAATGCCCTGCGCACCGAGCTTTTGGCCCACACCGGCACCGGCTGCGTGTATGTGTACGACCCGGCGGCACGCACGGTGCAGAAAGTGCTGGGCGGTGTGGCCGGTGCGGCCGGTCTGGCCCTGAGCCCGGACGGCAGCACGCTGTATGTTTCTGATCTTGCCAGCCGCTGTATATGGAGCGTGGCGGCAGACGCCCGTGACCTGACGGCAGGCGGCAAGAACTGCAGCAGCTTTGTCTCCGGTCTGCCGGGCTACCCCGGTGCGCTTGCCATGGACGCGGACGGCACATTGTACATCGGCTACCGCTGGGCCCGCAGCAATTGGCTGGAAAAGAATGCAGGCGGCATCCTGCTGCGGGGCATTGCCCTGCGTGCGGGCCGGAATCTGCAGGAAAAATTGTTCGGCCTGCCCGCCGACTCCCCCTGTGCCGAAGCCGTGGATACGGCAGACGGTAGCTGGAAGCGCACCGTTTCCGGCCAGAGCGCGGGCAGCGTGACGGCCCTGTGCCCGGCACAGAGCCGGCTGTATCTGGGCCTTGCGGGCAGCGAAAAGGTGCGCAGTGCAAATCTTTGATTTTTATAGAAAACCGAGGTGTTTTTTATGACAGAAGAATTCAAAAAGCAGATCGAAGCGGAAGCCCGGCAGGCAGTGACCGAACTGCTGGCTCAGGCTAAACTGAAAAAAGGCGATGTGTTCGTGGTGGGCTGCTCGTCCAGCGAGATCGTGGGCGGGCACATCGGCAAGGATTCCAGCCTGGAAGCTGCCCAGGCCGTGTATGCGGGCATCGCCCCGGTGCTGGCCGAAAACGGCATCTGGCTGGCGGCACAGTGCTGTGAGCACCTGAACCGCGCCATTATCATTGAGCGGGAAGCCGCCGAGAAATACGGCTGGGAGGAAGTGTGCGTGGTGCCGCGCCCCCACGCGGGCGGCAGCTGGGCCACCACCTGCTGGAAGAAGTTCAATGACCCCATTGCCGTGGAGGAAATTCGTGCCCACGCGGGCATCGACATCGGCGGCACCCTCATCGGAATGCACTTAAAGCGTGTGGCCGTGCCGGTGCGGCTGAGCCTTTCCAAAATTGGTGAAGCAAACATCCTGTGCGCCCGCACCCGCCCGAAGCTTATCGGCGGCGAGCGCGCCAAGTATACCGAGGAGGACTGAGCAGTATGGCTGAAAAAACACTGGAACAGATGAAGGAAGCTGTTGCTGAAATTCGGGAAAAGATGGCTGCAGCCGCCCGGGAAGCGGGCCGCGACCCCGCCGAAGTGCAGCTGTGCGCTGCCTGCAAGACCCGCACGGCGGACACGGTGGCAGCAAGTGCCGCCCTGCCCATTGATGTGTTCGGCGAGAACCACGTGCAGGAGCTGTGTGCAAACTTTGATGCAGGTGCTTACTGCGGCAAGCCCAGCCACTTTATCGGCCACCTGCAGACCAACAAGATCAAGAAGGTGCTGGGCCGCGCCAGCCTGATCCAGAGCGTGGACAGCGAACACCTGCTGAACGCCATCGAGAAGGAAGCCGCCAAGGCCGGCATCGTGCAGAACGTGCTGCTGGAAGTGAACATCGGCGGCGAGGAGAGCAAGACCGGTGTGGCTCCGGAGGCCCTCTGGCCGCTGCTGGATGCTGCCGCAGCGCAGGAACACATCCGGGTCAAGGGCCTGATGGCTATCCCGCCCGTGAACGACGACGACGCCCAGAACCGCCGGTATCTGGCCCAGGTGTACAGGCTGTTCGTGCAGGCCGGGGAGCGCGGCTACCAGAACGTTGCCATGGAGACCCTTTCCATGGGCATGAGCGGCGATTTTGAAAACGCCATCCGCGAGGGTGCCACCCTTGTGCGCATCGGCACTGCCATCTACGGTGAGCGGGATTACAGTAAGAAAGTGTAAAAATACGCCCTCATCAGTCTGCTTCGCAGACAGCTTCCCCCGGCCGGGGGAAGCCTTCTGAACGTGTCGATCCCGGAAAAAGCCTTCCCCCAGACGGGGGAAGGTGGACGCGAGCAGAGCGAGCGGACGGATGAGGGTGCTCAACAGGAGGCATCATGTCCAAAAAGCAAAAAACACAAATCAACGACCCCGGGGCACACCACACCAGCAGCGGGGCACTGATCCGGCGCTTTCTGCCCTATCTGACCAAGTATAAGAAAACGCTGTTCCTCGATCTGTTCTGTGCCGCGCTGACCACCCTGTGTGACATCGTGCTGCCCAAGATCATGAGCACCATCACCAATGCCGCCATGGGCGTGGGCATTACCCTGACGGCACAGATCGTGCTGCGGCTGGCAGCGGTGTACTTTGTGCTGCGCATCGTCGATGGTGCGGCCCAGTATTATATGTCCAGCATCGGCCATATCATGGGCGTGCACATTGAGACGGATATGCGCCGCGATGCCTTTGACCACCTGCTCAAACTGGACCACACCTACTACAACAACACTAAGGTGGGCACCATCATGGGCCGCATCACCAACGACCTGTTCGATGTGACCGAGTTCGCCCACCACTGCCCCGAGGAATTTTTCATCGCTGCCATCAAGATCGTGGTGTCCTTTGTCATCCTGTGTCAGGCCAGTGTGCCGCTGACTTTGGCGGTATTCGCCTGTGTGCCCCTGATGGGCGTGGTGTCGGTGTACCTGAATGGCCGTCTGCGGGCACGGTTCCGCCAGCAGCGTGTGCAGATCGGTGAGCTGAACTCCACCATCGAGGACAGCCTGTTGGGGCAGGGCGTGGTAAAAGCCTTTGCCGCCGAAGATGAGGAACGCAAAAAATTCCTGCAGGGAAACAAGGATTTTGAACAGATCAAGACCCTGAGCTACTACGCCATGGGTACCTTTAACACCTCCACCCGCCTGTTCGACGGCCTGATGTATCTGGTGGTCATTCTGGCGGGCGGCCTTTCGCTGGTGTACGGCAAGATCACCGCAGGCGACATGGTGGCCTACATGCTGTACGTCACCACCCTGATTGCCACCATCCGCCGCATCGTGGAGTTTGCCGAGCAGTTCCAGCGCGGCATGACCGGCATCGAGCGCTTTGCCGAGATCATGGATACGCCCGTCACCATCAGCGACGCGCCGGACGCGGTGCCCCTGCAGCCCGGCCCCGGTGCCATCAAGTTTGAGAATGTCAGCTTTGAGTACCCGGACGACCACAACAAGGTGCTGCACAACGTCAGCCTGGATATCCGGGCAGGCGAGCGGCTGGCCCTCGTTGGCCCTTCCGGCGGCGGCAAGACCACCCTGTGCAACCTTATCCCGCGCTTTTATGAGGTGACCAGCGGCAAAATTCTGATCGACGGGCAGGACATCCGCCATGTCACCCTCAAGAGCCTGCGCAACGACATCGGCATCGTGCAGCAGGACGTGTATCTGTTCAGCGGCACGGTGGCCCAGAACATCGCCTACGGCAAGCCCGGTGCCACCCGCGAAGAAATTGTGGAAGCTGCCCGCCTTGCCGGTGCCGAGCGGTTCATTCTGGCTTTGAAGGACGGCTTTGACACCTATGTGGGCGAGCGCGGCGTCAAGCTTTCCGGCGGGCAGAAACAGCGCATTGCCATCGCACGTGTGTTCCTCAAGAACCCGCCCATCCTCATTCTGGACGAAGCCACCAGCGCCCTTGACAACGAGAGCGAAATTCTGGTGGGCCAGAGCCTGGAAAAGCTGGCCCATGGCCGCACCACCCTGACCATCGCCCACCGCCTGACCACCATCAAGGATTACGACCGCATCCTCGTGCTGGGTGAGGAGGGCATCGTGGAAGCGGGTACCCACGACGAACTGCTGGCAAAGCAGGGCGTCTATTACCGCCTGTGGAACCAGCTGCCCGGAGAAGATACACTGTAAATCTGGATTTATCGCAAGCAAAAAGGCACTGCCGCTGGCAGTGCCTTTTTGTTATAACACGGTAAAAAGGTTACTCGCCCACGATCAGGCGCACAGAGCCGTAGATGCCGGCGTCATTGCCAAGGATGGCAGGCACGATGGGGGTCTCGCGGCAGGACTTGAAGGCATAGACCTTGAAGTGCTCGCGCAGCGGGGTGAACAGCACATCGCCTGCACGGGACACGCCGCCGCCTACCATGAACATTTCCGGATCCACAGTGTTGGCCACATTGGCCAGCGCCATGCCCAGCGTGTCGGTCATTTCGTCCACTTCGCGCATGGCAAGGGCGTCGCCATTGCGGGCGGCGTCAAACACATCCTTGGCGGCAAAATCGGTGCCGCGCAGGGTGCAGGGGGTATCCGGGTTTTCGTCCAGCAGCTTTTTCATGCAGCGCACAACGCCGGTGGCGCTGGAATACTGCTCCAGACAGCCATGCTTGCCGCAGCCGCAGGCAGCGGTCTCGTGGCGGTTCACGGTAATGTGGCCGATCTCGCCGCCGGCACCGTGGGTGCCATCGATCACCTTGCCGTTGACGATGACGCCGCCGCCCACGCCGGTGCCCAGCGTGACCATCACGGCGCTGCGGCAGCCCTTGGCGGCACCCATCCAGATCTCACCCAGAGCGGCCACGTTGGCGTCATTGCCCACCAGCACCTTGATACCGCCCAGCATGGCGGAAAGTTCTTCCGAGACATTGTGCTCGCCCCAGCCGCCCAGGTTGGCGCAGATGATGGGCACGATGCGGCTGTCCAGCACCGGGCCGGGCACGCCGACGCCCACGCCTTCCACCTGTGCGGCGGCAAGGCCCTTTTCCTGCATCTTGCCCTGCACGGCAGCGGCCAGATTTTCCAGAATGTGTTCCCCGGCGTTGGAGGTATCGGTGGGCACTTCCCACTTTTCCAGCAGCTCGCCGGTGGTCTTGAACAGGCCGATCTTTGCGGTGGTGCCGCCCAGATCGATGCCGAATGCGTATTCCTTCATGTTTCATTTACCCCTTTTGCTGCGGCCAACTGCCGCATTTTTTCATGGTATCAGTATAGCACACCGGGCCGCAAAAGAGCAGTGCCGCAGCGGCTTTTCATGCAAACGGACGGAAAACACGACAGAACTTTGGCACAAATGCCAGTGTTCACCGCACCGTGTTGGTCAGTGCACCAATGCCGTCGATCTCGCAGCGCACGGTGTCGCCGGGCTTCAAAAACTGCGGCGGGTCCATGCCCATGCCCACGCCCGCCGGGGTGCCGGTGGCGATGATGGTGCCGGCCTTCAGGGTCATGCCCTGCGACAGCTCGTGGATCACATGGTCGATATCAAAAATTTGCAGGCAGGTGTTGGAATCCTGCCGTTTTTCGCCGTTGACGAAGCTGCGGATGCCCATCTTGGGCGGGTATGTGTCGAACTCGTCCGCCGTGACGATGCACGGGCCGATGGGCGTGAAGCCGTCCAGACTTTTGCCGAAGTACCACTGCTTGTGGGCGGTCTGCACATCGCGGGCGGAAACATCGTTGAGGATGGTGTAGCCGAACACATAATCGCGGGTCTGTCCGGCGGGCACGTCCCTGGCGTCACGGCCCAGCACCACGGCCAGCTCACACTCATAGTCCAGCTTTTGCACAAGGTCGGTGTGGGCTTCAATGAAGCCGCCGTCCGGCACCGCGCGGGAAACGCGCTTGGAAAAATAGATGGCATCCTGATGCTTTGTAGCAAAGGCGTCAGCGGAATACTTTTCCGCTTCGTCCGAGTGGGCCATGTAGTTGATGCCAAGGCACACCACATCCTGCGCCGGGCAGGGGATGGGGCTTTGCAGCTGCACGGCGTCCACCGGCAGCGCCGGGATGCCCGCAATGGCCAGCTGTAAACCGGCCCGCACCTGCGGGGTCAGAAAGGGGATGGCATCCGATAAGGTCTCATAGGAAAGGCCCAGCCAGCTCAGCGGCCAGACCTGTGTGCCGTCCGGTGAAAGGATGGCAGGGTCCTCCACGCCGTCCGGCAGGCGGCAGGTGACAAAACGCATTCTGGTTTCCTCCTTTAGTGGCGGTAGGCGATGGCGTTCTGGATGCGCTGTGCCTCGGCTTCACCGGCCAGCTGGCGCACCAGCTCCAGCGCAAAGGGAATGGCACCGCCCAGACCGTAGCTGGTGGTGATGTTGCCGTCTACCACAACCTCGGTGTCCAGCACTTCGGCACCGGCCAGCTTATCCTGAAAACCGGCGTGGGCCGTGGCCTTTTTGCCTTCCAGCAGGCCCAGAGAAGCCAGCACGCTGGGGGCTGCACAGATGGCGGCCACCTTTTTGCCGCTCTTTGCAAAGGAAACGCAGGTGTCGGTGACGGTCTTGTTGGCGGCAAGGTTCGGTGTGCCGGGGATGCCGCCGGGCAGCACCACCATGTCCACATCCGCGTAATCGATGTCCTCGGCCAGAGCGTCGGCGGTGATATGCACCCTGTGGCTGCTGGTGATGGCGCGGTTGCCGGATGCGCTGGCAATGGTCACGTCCACCTTGGCACGGCGCAGCAGGTCTACTACCAGCAGGGCCTCACATTCCTCGGTGCCCTCGGCAAAAAATACAACGGCTTTGCTCATTTTAATAAAACCTCCTGTGAAGTAAAAAAGGCCGCATACCGCTCCGGGCGGCACGCGGCACAGCTTGCGTGATGATTCAGTTTTTGGGTTCGGCGGGCTTTTCCGCTTCCAGCAGGGCGCGCAGCACGCTGTCGTCGGCGCTCAGCACCCGGCTCACCCGGCTGATGATGGCGCTGGACGCACCAGTCTTATCCATGATCTCGGTGTAGATGCGCTTGTCCACCAGCATTTCGGCAATGTTATAGCGCTGCTCCATTGCGCTCAGCTCGGAATAGCTGCACACGTCCTGCAAAAAGCGGTAGCACTGTTCCGGGGTCTTGAGCTGCAAAAATGCCTGATACAGGCCGGATTGGCCGGTAGGATGATCTTTTGCCATGTCGTTCTCCTTTTTTGCAGATGCCGCCCACAGGCAGGCACTTTATTACACTACACTAGTGTAGAACAAATGGAGAAAAAATTCAATGCCTTTTTCGCATTTCGGCAGAAAATCAGCCCAGCGTGTGCTCAAACACCAGCTCGTCGCGGGGGACGGTGCCGGTTTCCTGCTCGGCGGGCTTTAAATTGCGGTAGCGCAGTGCCTTGAAGAACTGCTGCACCGGCAGAGCCTTGGCGTGCACGGTGCACCACACACGGCCCTTGCCCTCGCCGCGGGCCAGCCGCTCGCAGGAGAGCACGATGTCTTTGCCCAGCGCCTTGCCGCGGTATTCGGGCTTGAGGTACAGGTGCATCAGGTGCAGGGCAGTGTTCTCCATCTTCCAGGCAAAGTAGCCGATGGTCTTGCCGCCCAGCACCACGAGAAAGTAGTTCACATCGTTGTCGATGTCCTCTTCAATGGCGTCGGCGCTCTGCAGTTCTTCCACAAGGGTGTCCAGCTGCTTTGCGGGGTAATAGCGCTTGTACACCTCGTGCCAGAGCTCGCTGGCAAGGTCGGCGGTGGCGTGGATATATTTGGCCTTGGCGACCAGCTTGTAATCAGGCTTCATAGTTCTCCTTGTACTCTTACGATATAGTCCGGTTTGCGGGGGGCAGCGGGTTTGGGCTCAGCGGCGGGGTAGCCCAGGATGCAGTGACCGATGCCGACCCAATCGCCCTCAATGCCCCACTTTTTGAGCAGGGCTTTGCCCTCGTCGGTCTCAAACTCTTCTTTGGCGCGGTTGATCCAGCAGCTGCCCAGCCCCAGCGAGGCGGCGGCCAGCATCAGGTTGCCCATCACAAGGCTGCCGTCCGGCACGGCGTTCGGGGCATGGGCGTCGGCCAGCACCACCAGAATGGTGGGCGCACCATACATGGGGTCGCCGCTGGAACCCATAATGGCGGCATTCATGCGGGTAAGCTGGGCACGGGTGGCGGCGTCCTGCACGACCACGATTTTGGCCGTCTGCAGGCCCTTGCCGCTGGCGGCATAAGTGCCGGCTTCCAGCACGGCGTTCAGCTCTTCGTCGGTGATCTGCTCCGGCTTGTAGGCGCGGCAGCTGCGGCGGCTTTTGATGGTTTGCAATGTTTCGTTGGTCATGGCAATTCCCTCCCTGTAAAACATGTGCCTTTATTGTATCACAACAGCGCCCGGAGTGCAAAGAGAAAGCGGCAAGAAACGCTTGTGTTGCACGTAAACGTTTTAGATGCAAAAACTGCGGCAAAATGCACAATAAAACGCGAAAAGATTATGAAAAAGCATCCTTGCTGCCAAAGCGCAAATACGCTATAATAGGGCTACCAAAGCGGAAAGGAGTCGTGCTCTATGGCAAAGGCATCGCAGGTAGTTATTCTGGAAAATGAATTTTACATCATCAAAGCCCCCAACGGAAAGGTGCTGGAAATAAAGGATTTCAATACCGAGAACGGCGCTGCCATCCAGCTGTGGAGCTACGCGGGCCATCCGTGGCAGCAGTGGCAGTTTGTGGATGCAGGCGAAGGGCGCTGGCGCATCTGCAACCGCTTTACCGGCAAGATGATCGATCTGGCCCTTGGCGGCGTGGTGGAGGGCACCTGGCTGCACCAGTGGAGCCGCACCAGCGGCATGAGCCAGTGCTGGGCACTGGAACCTACCCGCAATGGCCGCACCCGCATCCGCAACGTGCTGGCCGATAAATACATCGACCTTGTGGGCATGAATACCGCGAACGGCGCACAGGCCCAGATCTGGAACTTTGTGGCCGGCGGCAACCAGGAGTGGACGCTGGAACGCATTGATCCGGATGCTACCCAGAGCGGCCGCCGCGCGGAGGAAGCAAAAGATCCGCAGCCCACGCCCAGCCAGCGCAAGCACCAGAATGATTTGGTGCGCAAGCTGAACAATGCGGGCAAGGGAAGAGCAAGCAGGAAAGCCTGACGATTTAGAATGCCCGCCGCGCTGCTCTGGGCATATTCAGCGGAAAAATTGTTTTTTAGTTTGCTACCCGGCAAAGCCTGCGGGCTTTGCCGGGTAGCCTTTTCACGAGAGGGGCCGTAGAGGAAAACGGCATCTTTTTAGGAAGCGTGTCTGTTTATGCTGCAAAAGCTTTTCAGAACAAACAGGAAACGGAACGGTCAGGATCTTGGCTCTCCCCTTGGGGGAAGGTGCTGAACGAAGTGAAGCGGATGAGGGGCAGCTGAGGAAGATTCCGTCTCCGAAAACGAAATCGAAAGATAACTTCCCCTCATCCGACTCGTAAACTCGCCACCTTCCCCCGAGGGGGGAAAGGCTAAAAAAGGAGAACCCAATGAACTTAGGAGCCTTTATGAACCCGGAATTTCCCATCTTCAGCACCACGCTGTGCTATCTGGAGCGGGATGATGCCTACCTGATGCTGCACCGTGTAAAAAAGCAGGACGACTACAACCACGACAAATGGGTGGGCGTGGGCGGCAAATTTGAGCGGTTTGAAAGCCCGGAGGACTGTCTTGTGCGGGAAGTGAAGGAAGAAACCGGCCTGACGTTGAAAAGCTTCCGGGCCCGGGGTCTGTTGACCTTTGTGTGGGGCAACATGACCGAGTTCATCCACCTGTACACTGCCGACCGGTGGGAAGGCGAGATGGTGCAGGGTGACGCATGCAACGAAGGCGTGCTGGAATGGGTGCCGAAAGACAAGGTGACCGAACTGCCCATCTGGGAGGGAGACAAGATTTTCTTCCGGCTGCTGAATGAGAACCGGCCCTATTTCTCGCTGAAACTTGTGTATGACGGCGATACGCTGACACAGGCTGTGCTGGATGGAAAACGAATCGTGTGACATCGGCAGGCCATCGGGGAACTTTCCACGCGAACTTTCGGGGCTTCCAGCTCCCGCCCTATTGCCTGCGGCAACAGGGTCCCACCCTCGGATCATTCGCTGTGGAAACTCCCTGCCGTCCTGCCACGAAAGATGCAGGTTGCAATTACGACCCCCATCGGTGAAAATAAAAACCGGAAAAGCCCGCAGGCTTTTCCGGTTTTTGAATTAAAAAAGAATATTTCCGCTGAATATGGCCAGAGCGCACGCGGAGGCCATTAAAATCAATTCAGCTTCAAATCCCCCTCTTTGATCCAGCCCATTTTGCGCTCGATCTCGCAGAAGATCACGCTGAGCACGGCGGGCAGCACGAAGCACAGCAGAGCCATTGCCGCCCAGTCCATCGGGGTGATGGCGGCTTTGGTGCCGGCGGCAATGTCGCTGACCCAGCCGGTGTACACGCCGATCTGGCCCACAAGGCCGCAGGTGCCCATGCCGGAGGAAACGGCCGCACCGTTCATCTCAAAGTGGAACACGCAGGTGGCCAGCGGGCCGGTGATGGCACTTGCCAGCGTAGGTGCGATCCAGATGCGGGGATTCTTGACGATGTTGCCCATCTGCAGCATACTGGTGCCAAGACCCTGGCTGACCAGGCCGCCCACGCCGTTCTCCTTGTAGCTCATCACGGCAAAGCCGATCATCTGGGCGCAGCAGCCTGCCACGGCGGCACCGCCTGCAAGGCCGGTCAGGCCAAGAGCGGCGCAGATGGCGGCGGAGGAGATGGGCAGGGTCAGCGCCACGCCCACGATGACGGACACCAGAATGCCCATCACCAGCGGGGCCTGCTCGGTGGCCCACATGATGAGGGTGCCCACTTGGCTGGCAGCGGCACCAATGGGCGCTGCAATGAGCATGGAAAGGCCCACGCCTGCAAAGATGGTGACCAGCGGGGTAACAAGGATATCTACTTTGGTCTCCTTGCTCACGGCCTTGCCAAGCTCGGAAGCCACGATGGCGATAATGAGCACGGCCAGCGGACCGCCTGCGCCGCCCAGGGCGTTAGCCGAGTAACCCACGGTGATGAGGCTGAACAGCACCAGCGGCGGGCAGTGCAGTGCCCAGCCAATGGCGCAGGCCATGGCCGGGCCGCTCATGGCGGTGGCATAGCCGCCCAGATCTACCAGCACTTCAAGGCCGGTCTGCTGGCCCAGCGTTTTGATGATGGTGCCGATCAGCAGGCTGGCAAACAGGCCCTGTGCCATGGCACCCAGCGCTTCGATGAGGTAGCGCTGCGGGGTGATGACGATATCTTTCCGTTTTAAGAAATCTTTCACATTTGACATGAGAAACTGCCTTTCTGTTTCAAGATGGTTGATTTGGTGCAGAAACTGCATGTCATGTATAATACCATACACCTGTCAAGACAGCAAGAGAAAACCGGAAATTCGCTGGAAATATCTGCAATTTTTTACTTTGTGCAATGTTTTGTGCAGCCGGAACGTATCTGTTTTGGAGCATTTTTCTGATATGCGGCTATCCGCATGCGGCACCCTGCTTTGCCCAGTGCGGCAATTGACGGGAGCTTGCCCGCGGGTGTATACTAAAAAAGTATCAGAAACATGAAAAGCCGCCCTTTTGCGGGGATGGCCTGCCGATAAAAACGCATAAGGTTTGGAGCACAGCATGAAAAAGACGTTCTGGAATACATTCACTGCCTGCGGCGCACGCACCAGGGTGCGGTGCGCGGCGGCAGTTCTGGCCGTGGCGCTTGCCTTCTCGATGGGCGCACCGCTGGCACTGGCAGCACAGCCGGAGGAAACCGCCGCTTTGGAAACCGTACAGGTGCAGGAAACGGCAATGCCCACCCTGCAGGTGGAAACGCCGGAACTGGCGGCGCAGGACCCGGAAGCACCGCCCGCGCAGGCCACCGAAGCGGAGGAAAACAGCACGAACCAGCATACGCCGGAAAACAGCGTGGTGCTGACGCCGGAGGAGATCCGTGCGGCGCTGGACGCAGGTGCCATGGATGCCGCTGAGGCCCAGTGCATCGATTTTGGCAGTGAGAACGGCTTCTGGACCTGGCTGGTCAACTTCCTGTTCGGCTGGATCGGCAGGGACGATGCCGAACCGGAGCCGGCCTACTCCGGCTGGCGCACTTCCGGCGGCAAGACCTACTACTACAGCCAGACCACCAATAAGCCGGTCGTCGGCATCCAGTGCATCGACAATAAACTCTACTCCTTTGACGAGAACGGCGTACTGGAAAGCGGCAAGACCTTTGGCGTGGATGTTTCCAAGTATCAGAAGAACATTGACTGGAACCAGATCAAAAAGGCGGGCGTCAGCTTTGTCATCGTGCGTATCGGCTACCGCGGCTACGGCGCAGCCGGCACGCTGGTGCTGGACCCCATGTTTGAAGAGCATTTTACCAACGTGAAAAATGCGGGCCTGAAGGTGGGCGTGTATTTCTTCAGCCAGGCTACCACCGAGGAGGAAGCCAAAGAGGAAGCCTTTGCCTGTGCTTATGTGCTGAACGGCCGCAAGCTGGATTACCCCATTTTCTTTGATACCGAGGCTTCCGGTGCCTCCAATGGCTCCGGCCGTGCCGACGGCCTGGGCGTGACCGACCGTACCAAGTGCGCCATTGCCTTCTGCGAAGAAGTGAAGGCGAATGGCTACAAGCCCGGCGTGTATGCTTCCACCCTGTGGTACCGCAAGCGGGTGGACCTGAACAGCCTGAAAAAGTACACCATCTGGAACGCCCATTACGGTGTGGCAAAGAGCCCCATCGACTGCTCGCTGTGGCAGGGCACCTGTACGGCACGCCTGCCCGGCTACAAGGGCGACATGGACGTGAACATCAGCTATATCGGATAAGCGAGGGAGATATGGACCGCATTCGCCTGATCGCGTCGGACATGGACGCCACCCTTCTGGATGAGCACAGCCAGCTGCCGCCGGATTTTGAAAAGACCATCCACGCTCTGGCCGGGCAGGGCATTCTGTTTGCTGCCGCCAGCGGCAGGCCGCTGTATACGCTGGAGACCATGTTCCCGCAGCTTCTGGATGAGATCATTTTGCTCGGCGACAACGGCGGCGCGGCCCGCTGGAAGGGCAAAGACATGTTTGTCTCCGAGATGCCCGCCGAGGGCTGGCGCGGCCTTGCCCGCAGTACAAAACAGGCCGGTGATGTGGGCCTTTTGTGCGGCCTGCAGGCGGCTTACGCCGAAAAGCAGAACGAAAAATACGATGCCGTATTCAAAAACTTCTACACCCGGGTGGAATATGTGGACGACCTGACCGCCGTGGAAGCGGCGGCGGATAAGTTCACCATCTATCTGCCGCATGGTAATGCACAGGAAGCATTTGACAAAACCTACGGTGCGTTCCACACCGGAAACGGCGGCGCATTCTCGGTGGCTGTGGCGGGCAAAAACTGGGTGGACGTGATGAACCCCGGCGTGCACAAGGGCGCGGCACTGGCAAAAGTGGGCGCACTGCTGGGCATCCCGGCCAGCGGAATGATGGCCTTTGGTGACACCTACAACGATGCCGAGATGCTTACCACTGCAAAATACGGTTTCCTGATGGAAAACGGCAGCGAGCCGCTGCGGGCAAAGGTGCCGTTTCTGGCACCTTCCCACCGGGAATACGGCGTGATGCAGGTGCTGGAAAAAGTGCTCCGGCAGAATGGCGAAGTGAGCCCGGAGGATTTTGTGAAGGCACACTGAAGCATGACGATTCAGAATTGTCTCCGCTTAGCTCTGACAATAGCAGAGGAAAATTTATTTTAGTATATTGCAAATCGGCCAGACCTGCGGGTCTGGCCGATTTGCTTTTTCACGGGAAGGGCCGTGATGGCAAACGGCATATTGCGGCCGACTGTCTTTTCCTGCTGCGCAGCAGGAAAAATGCGTTTTCCGGAATTGCAAATAAAAAATAATAGTTCCGCTGATAATGCCCAGAGTGAAACGGCGGGCATTTTAAATCGTCATAACCTGCCCGAAACCTGAATAAACTGTTCTCAGAGAAAACGGCTGGGGAGGCATGGGGATATGTTTGTAGTCACGTTGAGCAAAACGAGCCTGAAAAAACTGGGTCTGGGGGCCATGTGCTGCGCCCTGGTGGTGTGCAGCGCCCTGCTGGGCCGGTATATCAGCCACCGCACCGTTGCAGTGTCCGCGGCGGTGAACAAAATCGAGAGCGCACAGGATATCCAGACCTGGTTCACCGGCTATGGGCTGGATGTGGACGGGGCGTCCATCACGGCCGATAAGGTCAAGATCCCCCGCAAGTGGGACGACAGTTTTTCGGCCTTCAACGGGGTGGTGCAGCAGAGCGGCATGGACCTTGCCCGCTATAAGGGCAAGACGGTGGAAAAATGGACGGCGCTGATCCCGGCGGCCAGCAGCGGCGAGACCAGCCGCTACGGCGTGCTGCTGGTGTATCGCAAAAAAGCCGTGGGTGCCTACCTGCTGGAACGGCCCTCCGGCGTTGTGGTGGGCCTGAAGGATATGCAGGCCGCCATGGCGGAACTGGAAGCGCAGCAGACCTCCGGTGAGGACTACAGCGGTGACTGGGGCGAGCGCCACGACGAAGAGCTGGCCCTGCAGACCGAGAACGAGGCCCGGCAGACCTCCGGCGAGGATTACAGCGGCGACTGGGGCGAACGCCATGACGAGGAGCTTGCGGCGCAGCAGACTTCCGGCGAGCCGGAGGCGGAACCACAGGCTGCCCCCTACACCGAGCTGCCGCTGGACGCCGAGGGCTACCCGGTGGAATAAGCACCGAAACGGCCTGCAAAGCCCGGAAAAACCGGAAACGGTTCCGGGTTTTGCTGCAAAATCAGGGCGCAATTTGCCCAAAACTTGCGCACAAACGGAAGAAAAAGTGAAATGTGTGTATTTTTGTCGCATTTGTATGTTCAATTGTACCAAAATTTTGCATGAAAAATTAGCAATATAAAATGGTGAAAAATTTCCGACAAGGGTTTATAATAGATGTATCAACCGTGCTGCGGCTCGGCCGTATCTGGCACAGGTGCAGAAGTGCCGCACGGGATCAAGTAAGGAGAAAATGATTATGAAGGAATTCCAGTATACCGTTAAGGATGCATGCGGCATCCACGCTCGTCCCGCCGGCCTGCTCGTCAAGACCGTCAAGGGATTTGCAAGCAGCGCCACCCTCGAAAAGGACGGCAAGAGCTGCGATATGCGCAAGCTGATGGCTCTGATGGGTATGGGCGTCAAGCAGGGCGAGACCATCACCGTCAAGGTCGAGGGCGACGACGAGGAAGCTGCAGCGGCAGCCATCCAGAAGTTCCTGACCGAGAACGTCTGATTCCGCAGTTAAATGAGGAAAGCCCTCGCGGGTGAGCTGCGGGGGCTTTTTTGGACTGCCGGGGCAGTGCGGCTCCGGCTTTGAAGAAGGAGTAAGTGCAATGCAGGTAGGCACCGGTAAGAGCATCCTGAATGGCATCGCCATCGGCAAGCTCAAGATCTATAAGAAGAAGGATACCACCATCTCCGCCGCAGATGTGGCAGATACCGCCGCAGAGGTGGCCCGCTTTGAAGAAGCACAGCAGAAGGCCATTGAGCAGCAGACCGCTCTGTACGAAAAGGCACTGGCAGAGGCCGGCGAGGACATCGCAGAGGTGTTCAACATCCATGCCATGATGCTGGAAGATGACGACTTTGTGGACGCTATCAAGGAGATCATCAACGGCCAGAAAAAGTGCGCCGAATACGCCGTCAAGACCGCAGGCGACAATCAGGCCGCTGTGTTCGCTGCCATGGACGACCCGTATCTGCAGGCCCGCAGTGCGGACGTTATCGATATCGCACAGGCCATTCTGGACATCCTGCAGGGCGTGGACAACGCCAGCCTGCAGGGCACCGAGCCCAGCATCCTCGTGGCGGAGGATCTGGCACCGTCCGAGACCGTTCGTATGGACAAGAGCCTGCTGCTGGGCTTCATCACCCGCGAGGGCAGCTCCAACAGCCACACCGCCATTCTGGCCCGCAGCATGAACATCCCCGCCCTGATCCAGTGCAAGGACATTCAGGACGACTGGGACGGCAAGATGGCTGTCATTGACGGCTACAATGCCTGCGTCTACGTAGACCCCACCCCCGATCTGCTCAAGAGCCTGAAAAAGCGCCAGCAGGAGGACCAGAAAAAGCAGGCCCTGCTGCAGGAGCTCAAGGGCAAGCCCAACACCACGCTGGACGGCAAGACCGTCAATGTGTTCGCCAACATCGGCGGCATGAGCGACGTGGGTGCCGTGCAGCAGAACGACGCCGGCGGCGTGGGCCTGTTCCGCACCGAGTTCGTGTATCTGAACTGCAAGGATTACCCCAGCGAGGATTATCAGTTTGAAGCCTACAAGCAGGTGGTGGAGAGCCTGGCACCCCGCAAGGTGGTGGTGCGCACCTGTGATATCGGCGCAGACAAGACCGTGGACTACATGAAGCTGGACCACGAGGACAACCCGGCTCTGGGCTACCGCGCCATCCGCATCTGCCTGACCCGCAAGGATTTCTTCAAGACCCAGCTGCGCGCTCTGCTGCGTGCTTC
The DNA here is from genome assembly GCA_050873025.1 of Faecalibacterium sp. GTDB lineage: Bacteria > Bacillota > Clostridia > Oscillospirales > Ruminococcaceae > Faecalibacterium. Next base: position 40,372 of record JBNMHZ010000022.1, read on the forward strand.
CGCCTACGGCAACATGAGCATCATGTTCCCCATGATCACCAGCCTGCGTGAGCTGCAGGATGCCAAGGCCATTCTGGAAGAGTGCCGCGCAGAGCTTGCTGCCGAGGGCGTGAAGATGGGCCAGAACATTGAAGTGGGCACCATGATCGAGACCCCTGCCGCTGTGCTCATCGCCGACGAGCTGGCTGCTGAGTGCGACTTCTTCTCCATCGGCACCAACGACCTGACCCAGTACACCTGTGCACTGGATCGCCAGAACGCAAAGCTGGAGCCCTTCTTCAACCCGCACCACCCCGCTGTGCTGCGCGCCATCAAGATGACCATTGAGGCGGGCCACCGCCACGGCATCTGGGTGGGCATCTGCGGTGAGCTGGGCGCCGACACTGCCCTCACCGAGACCTTCCCGCGTATGGGCGTGGACGAGCTGTCCATGAATGCCAAGAGCATCCTGCCGGTGCGCAAGATCATCCGCAGTGTGGATCTGAGCAAGCCCTCCGAAAAGTAAAAACCAAAAACATTCCGGCCCCGGCAGTGCACTCCGCTCTGCCGGGGCTTTTGCATCACGCAGAAATGGCAACCCTGCCCGCCCACAGGCGAAACTTTTTGAATTGTGGCAAAGACACTTTAAAACGCTAAAGCAAAATGCTATACTATAAGCTATGACAGGAAATTGGGGTATGCAGGTGTCCAGCGCTGCCCATGGAGGACATTATGACCAAGCTTCTCATTCGTCTTTTCATCCGTCAGCCGGACAACGCGCAGGATCCCAGGGTGCGCTCTGCTTACGGCAACCTTGCCGGTGTGGTGGGCATGGTGTGCAACCTGCTGCTCTGCCTTGGCAAGCTGACCGTGGGCACCCTGTTCGGTTCCATCGCCATCACGGCAGATGCACTGAACAACCTTTCGGATGCTTCGTCCAATGTGGTCAGTCTGGTGGGCTTCAGGCTGGCCAGCAAGGCCCCGGATGCCGAACATCCTTTCGGCCATGCCCGGTACGAATATCTGGCAGGTCTGGCGGTCAGCGTCACCATCCTCGGCATCGGCTTTTCGCTGCTCAAGGAATCTGCCGTTAAAGTTTTGCACCCCACGCCGGTGGTGTTCAGCTGGCTGACTGTGGCGGTGCTGGCGGCATCCATCCTCGTCAAGCTCTGGATGAGCGGCTTCAACCGCACCATTGGGCGCATCATCTCGTCCGAGACCCTTATCGCCACCGCCGCCGACAGCCGCAACGATGTGCTGAGCACCGGTGCGGTGCTCGTGGCCGCTATTCTGTGCCGCCTGACCGGCTGGAACATTCTGGATGGTCTGATGGGCGTTGGCGTGGCGGTGTTTATCCTGATCTCCGGCTGGGGCCTTGTGATGGATACCCTCAGCCCGCTGCTGGGCGAACGGCCCAGCGAGGACCTTGTGGACCACATCGAACAGAAGGTGCTCTCGTATCCCGGCGTGCTGGGAATGCACGACCTGATGGTGCACGACTACGGCCCGGGCCACCAGTTTGCATCCCTGCATGTGGAGCTGCCTGCCGAGCAGGACCCGCTGGACGCCCACGACCTGATCGACAACATCGAGCGGGATTTTTTGAAAAACGACCGCCTGATGGTCACCATCCATTATGACCCCATCGTTACCTCGGATGCTGCCGTGGGCGTGCTGCGGGCCCGCCTGACCGAAAAGCTGCGCACACTGGACCCGGCCCTTTCGCTGCACGACCTGCGCATCGTGCCCGGCAAGACCCACACGAACGTATTGTTCGATCTGGTTCTGCCCGCAGGCTACACCGGCGACAAGGTGGAACTGCTGGCACAGCTGGAACGGTTCATCAAAGAACAGGACGCATCCTATAGCTGCATCATCAAGGTGGAGCAGAGCTATACTGCTGCTGCCCACAAATAAAATCGCTTTCTCAGAGGGTGAGCCGGTGCTTGTTACTTCACGGTTTTGCCCTCTCAGCCAAAACCTTGCGGTTTTGCCAGCTACCCAAAGGGGGAGCTAAGATAATAAGAATTTCAGGGGGAAGTATTATGCTGAACGAGACTTACCGCGCGATGCTCGGCAACAAGAGCGTCATCCGCGAGACCTTCATGTACGGCAAACAGCGTGCCGCCGCCATCGGGTACGAGAATGTGTTCGATTACTCGCTGGGCAACCCCAGCGTGCCCTGCCCGCCGGAGTTCACCGCTGCCATGCAGGACCTGCTGACAAACGAAGAACCGGTGAACCTGCACGGTTACTGCCCCAGCCAGGGCGACCCCGGCTTCCGCACCGATGTGGCAAAGCACCTGGCAAAGACTTTCGGCCTGCCCTATGAGCAAAAAGATATCTTCCCCACCACCGGTGCGGCGGGTGCCATTGCCCACGCCATCCGGGCCGTCACCCAGCCCGGCGACGAGGTACTCACCTTTGCACCCTACTTCCCGGAGTACGGCCCCTATGTGGCGGGCACCGGTGCACAGCTCAAGGTGGTGCCGCCGCAGGCACCCACCTTCCAGCCCAATCTGGACGCCTTTGAGCAGATGCTCACCGAGAAGGTAACGGCGGTGCTCATCAACACCCCCAACAACCCCACCGGTGTGGTCTACTCGACCGAGACCCTCACCCGCATGGCCGACATTCTGACCGAGAAGAGCAAGGCCTTCGGCCATAACATCTTCCTCGTCAGCGACGAACCCTACCGTGACATCGCATTCGACGGCAAAGAGGTGCCTTACCCGGCAGCGTTCTACACCCACACCCTGACCTGCTTCTCCTACTCCAAGAGCCTGAGCCTGCCCGGCGAACGCCTTGGCTATGTGGCAGTGCGCCCGGGCTGTGAGGGCGAGGATGTTTTGGTGGATATGATGGCCCAGATCTCCCGCTTTACCGGCCACAACTGCCCGCCCAGCATCATTCAGCGCGCGGTGGGCCGCTGCCAGGAGGTCACCAGCGATCTGTCCGTCTACGAGACCAACATGAACCTGCTGTACGATAAGCTCACCGAGCTGGGCTTTGAGGTGGAACGCCCCGGCGGCACCTTCTATATCTTCCCCAAGGCTCTGGAAGAGGACGCCAACGCCTTCTGCATGAAGGCCCGGGAATTTGACCTGCTGCTGGTGCCCAGTGATACCTTTGGCGTCAAGGGCTATGTGCGCCTTGCCTACTGCATCGATACCGAAAAGGTGCGCCGCAGCCTGCCGGCCCTGGAAAAGCTGGCAGCAGCCTACCGCAAATAAATCTGCCGAACGGCCCCGGCGCGGCGTTTGGCGGCGCGGGGCTGGGAGATACATCAGAAGAGAGGAAAGGGAACCCTGCTATGGAAAAGATCAAGATGACGACCCCGCTCGTCGAGATGGACGGCGACGAGATGACTCGCATTCTGTGGAAGATGATCAAGGACGAGCTGATCCTTCCGTTTGTGGACCTCAAGACCGAATATTATGACCTGGGCCTGCCCAACCGCGATGCCACTGCTGACCAGGTGACCATGGATGCCGCACTTGCCAACAAGAAGTATGGCGTCTCGGTCAAGTGTGCCACCATCACCCCCAATGCCCAGCGCATGGACGAGTACAAGCTGCATCAGATGTGGAAGAGCCCCAACGGCACCATCCGCGCCGTGCTGGACGGCACCGTGTTCCGCGCTCCCATCATGATCGACAGCATCAAGCCGGTGGTCAAGAACTGGAAAAAGCCCATCACCATTGCCCGCCATGCCTACGGCGACGTGTACAAGTGCACCGAGTTCCGCATTCCTGGTGCCGGTAAGGCTGAACTGGTGTTCACCGGTGCCGATGGCTCCGAGCAGCGCGCCACCGTGTTTGACTTTGAGGGTGCCGGTGTCCTGCAGGGCCAGTACAACAAGGACGATTCCATCCGCAGCTTTGCCCGCAGCTGCTTCAACTATGCACTGGATGTGAAGCAGGATCTGTGGTTCGGTGCAAAGGATACTATTTCCAAGAAGTACGACCACACCTTCAAGGATATCTTCCAGGAAGTCTACGACGCTGAGTATAAGGAAAAGTTCGAAGCCGCAGGCATCACCTACTTCTACAGCCTCATCGACGACATCGTGGCCCGCGTCATCCGCAGCGAGGGCGGCTTTGTGTGGGCCTGCAAGAACTACGACGGCGACGTGATGAGCGATATGGTGTCCACCGCCTTTGGCTCTCTGGCCATGATGACCAGCGTGCTGGTGAGCCCGGACGGCAAGTACGAGTATGAAGCTGCCCACGGCACCGTCACCCGCCACTACTATAAGTATCTCAAGGGCGAAAAGACTTCCACCAACCCCATGGCTACCATCTTTGCATGGTCCGGCGCGTTCAAGAAGCGCGGCGAGCTGGACAACCTGCCGGAGCTGGTGAAGTTTGGCGAAGCGCTGGAAGCTGCCAGCCTGCAGACCCTGAACGACGGCATCATGACCAAGGACCTGTGCGGCCTGGCTGAGGGCATCACCCCCACCGCTGTGGACAGCGAGGGCTTCATCAAGGCCATCCGTGAGCGTCTAGAAGCCAAGCTGGCATAACTGGCTGAATTTTGCGCTGGGCAAAATAGCAGAAATATTTTTATTGGCAGTTTCGAAACGCCTTACGTGCGTTCCGGAACTGCTTTTTTAACGGGGAAAACTCTTCCCGTGAAAAAGGGTTCAGGAAAGTCCGCAGACTTTCCTGAACCCAAAATAAAATTCCTTAATTATGGCCAAAGCAATGCGGAGGCCATTCAAAATGTCTGCGCTTATAGTTGAAGTGCATCCAGCACATTGTTCACCACATCCAGCGGCACCTGCCCCGGTGCGCTGGCCTGCCCGGGATTGGCAAAGGTCATGGCAGAGCCAAAGGCTTCCCCGGCCAGGCGGCTCACAGCGCCCAGTGCGCCCATGCTCATGGTGATGACCGGCGTTTCCGGGTGCTGGTCGGCCATCTCAGCGGTAGCGGAGAGAAGCTCTAACACGTCGGTGCGGCTCTGTGGCATGACGGCCAGCTTGGGCAGGTCGGCCCCGGCCCGCTGCATCTGCACCATGCGGCTCACCAGTTCAGTGCGCGGCGGCGTTTTTTGGAAGTCATGGCTGGAACACACCACTGCAGCCCCGGCGGTATGGGCGTCGGCAACCAGCTGCGGCAGGTCTGCGCCTGCGGTGAAAAATTCAATGTCGATGAGGTCTGCGCAGTCGGTATCCAGAACGGTATGAAGAAAATGAAGGTACTCTTCATGCGTCAGTTCCACACTGCCGCCCTCGGCCTTGGTGCGGAAGGTAATGAGAAGAAGCTTATCCTTTAAGGCAACACGCAGCTTTGCGGCGCAGCGGGCAATGGCACCGAGGTCTTTTGCGCCTTCAAACAGATCGACGCGCCATTCCACGCAATCGGCGCGCAGTGTGGAAAACTGCGCGGCCGTTTCCAGAATGGCAGCTTCGGTGTGCTCCACGATGGGAAGGATGACTTTGGGGCGGCCCGCACCGATGCAGCAGCCGCGGATGGTGACACAGGACATGGCAGTTCTCCTTTATATGTATTCGTGTATGATACCAGCTATATAGAACTGACTTCATAATACGTTGTGCCCGCCTGCTTGTCAAGAAAACGGGGCTTTTATATATATTTAATATTATAAGCCGGGCCGCCGGCGCGCTGCTCCTGCGTCAGCAGGAGCAGCGCAGTTTGCCTTGCGGTTTGCAGCAGTTTCCGGGTGAGCACAAAGGCGGGCGTAAAAAAGATTGAAAAAAGTTGTCAAAAAGTGTTGACAGGAGGGCAGGGGTGTGGTATTATACTTGAGCGCCAAGCGCTGAGCGAAAAGAACGACTTCTGAAAGCTCAGCACGAAGCCCTTGAAAAGAACCAATGAACGTCAAGAAAGACCGGTTAGCACCGAGAAACTTCGAAACGATTCAAGTTCAGAAAGTTCAAAAGCTTCGAAAAAAAGGACTTGACAAAAAACCACTTCGGTGGTAAAATAAACAGGTCGTCGGCCGGTCGGCTGAGGCGCACAGGACCTTGAAAATTGAACAATATCGAAAAACTTGTAAGGAACCTTTATGTGTTTGGAAAAACACTTAAAACAATTCCA
>JBNMHZ010000023.1:0-45372 GCA_050873025.1 Faecalibacterium sp.
GCCCGAAGCGTAAGAAGCAGGTGGCTGAGATTTTGACCGAAGCTGAAAAATACATTTGGCGAATCAAGGAGGAAATGCGATGCGCCTGAAAAACGACACGAACAATTTTGCCGCTTCTTTCAATATCACCCCGCCTTACCAGATGCTGGTGCTTCACAGCAAGATGCTGATCTATCCCCGTGAACTTTATCAGCGTGGCGTACAGCGCAAACGGGTGGAAATGATTGCTGCCGACTTCAATGAATATGTTGCGAACGAGCCGAAGGTCAGCTTCCGCAATGGCAAGTATTATGTGGTAGACGGTCAGCACACCATCGAGGGACGCATCCTCCGCAACGGTGGTAAAGACCTGCCGATTCTCTGCAAGGTCTATACCGGCCTGACGATGGAGCAGGAAGCCCTGTTCTTCGCTGAACAGAACGGCCACTCTGCACCGCTTACAGCAGGCATCAAGCTGCGTGCCAAGGTCGTGGGAGGCGATGCTCCTTCCAAAGCGTTTCTTGCAGCCACCAACCGGGTGGGGCTGGCTTTCAACTATGACAGTCTGCAGCTGAGCGACTACCGCATCAGCTGCGTGGGCACCGCACTCAAGCTGTATAACCAGATGGGCGAGAAAATCTACTGTGAAGCCCTGCGGCTGATCGTGGCTGCGTGGGACGGTAAGCCCGATTCGTTCCGTGCATCTGTCCTGCGGGGCGTGATGCACTTCGTGGAACTGTATCACGGCGAGTTCAGCGAGGAACGGCTCGTCCGTGCGCTGGGCAGCGTTCATCCCATGGAGATCTACCGTGTCGGCAGGGATAATCCCGCCAAGCTGCCCGGATGGAAGAAATACGTTTTCCCCATCTATATGATCTACAACGGCAAGGGGCGCAAGGACGCTCTGCCGATGAAGTTCTAAAATCAAGCATATCCTCTTGGCAATATGGGCGGCATCTGTATAAATGCCGCCCATATATTACATATAGTATCTTCTTGCACTTTGTAAACATTATGAACATATTGAACTGAAATGGAGCGAACTACGATGAGTGAAATTGCATCCTGCACGTTGATTCAGCAGGACGAACATACTCGTCAGACAGAGAAATATCTGACCATGTTCAAAAAATATCCTGATGTTGTATCGGTTGAGATTCTTCAGGAAATGCTGGGCATCTGCCGCAAGAATGCTTACCTGCTCGTTAAGGAAAATAAGATTCGCTCTGCTCGTGTAGGGCGCAGTTATAAAATCCCGAAACTCTGCGTTGTAGAGTATCTGGTCAATCAAATCTGACCATCAGGAGGGATGCGCACCCCAAAATCCCTTGCGCCATCCTTGCAAAGCATCCTCGTTTATTCTAAACTATGGGTGCCTAAGAGAGCGGCGTTTAGCTACAGGCAGAAAGGAGCCTTGTTATGATAAATGTAGCTGGACACCTGAGAGAACAAAACGGTACATACCAAATGATTCTGAGCTGGAAAGATTCAAATGGAAGGCGCAGAACAAAATCCATCAGCACGGGACTTCCTGTAAAAGGAAACAAAAAGCGGGCTGAATCCTTGTTGCGTCAAACACAAAAGGAGTTCAACCCGGAAACTATGCAGCAGGTCTGTGATCTTCCGGTATCGGAGTATTTCACCCGCTGGCTTCGGGAAAGTGTGATGAGCCTTCCCCCTGAAACTTACGGCAGATATGCTTACGATATGGGCAAGGTTATCATGCCCTACTTTGAAAAGAAGCAGTTGTCCCTGAAAGCTCTCGCTCCGCGCGATCTGGAAACGTTTTTCCGCTATGAACGCCAGCAGGAGGAAGCAACGGTTCAGCAGCTTCTGGATTGGCACAAGGAACTATCCGATGCCTTTCAGTACGCAATTGACAGCAACTGGCTGAAAGCCAACCCCATCAAAGAGGTTGACCCATGCCTTGATAATTCCCCGGTACTTTTCACCGATTTCTTTATGGACTGGTTGAAAATGATGAAGTCGCGTGTAGCAATCACGACCTATGCAAACTATGAAATCGTAATTACACGCCGGATCATTCCTTATTTTAAGCCATTCCATTATACCCTGCAGGATCTTGAGCAGCATCCGAAGTACATCCAAGACTTCTATCAGCATGAGCTGGATCGTGGCGTTACGGCAAACACCGTTATTCACTATCACGCCAACATCCGCAAATGCTTACAGTATGCCTTTCAGATTGGTATGATTCGTTCCAACCCGGCAGACCGCGTTGAACGTCCTCGTAAGGAAAAGTTCAAGTCGGAGGTTTACAAGGCGGAGGAACTGGAACAACTTTTCAAAGTGATTCAGGGTGATCCATCAGAATTTGGTGTCATCATGGCTGCGTTTTATGGACTGCGCCGTAGCGAGATCGTTGGTCTGAAATGGGATGCAATCGATTTTGAGAACAAAACGATCAGTATCCAGCATACAGTCGTTTCCACAAAGGTTGACGGTGTTATAACCGAAGTCGCTCGCGATAGAACCAAAACAAAGTCCAGTTGTCGGACACTTCCACTTATCCCTGCCTGTGAGCAAATGCTCAATAAGATGAAAAAGGAGCAGGAGTTGAACCGGAAGGTCTGCGGCAAAGACTACTGCACGGACTATCTCGACTATATCTATGTGAACCCTATGGGACGGCGTATTCGCCCCGATTTTCTGAGCCAACACTTCCCGGATTTTCTTGTCGCACACCAGATGAAGCGCATTCGTTTCCATGATTTGCGCCATAGCTGCGCTAGCCTACTCTATGCCAACGGCGTGAGCCTGAAAGAGATTCAGGAATGGCTTGGACATAGTGACATCAGCACCACCAGCAATATTTACACCCATCTGGATTTTTCCAGTAAGGTATCTTCTGCCAATGCCATCGTCAACATTTTCCCGGAGAACACAAAGGTGTGACTTGCAACAAAAATAAAGCAGTCCGGAACCTGAAAAAGTCCGGACTGCTCTATTGGTGCCGATGGTGGGACTCGAACCCACATGGTTTCCCGAGCGATTTTGAGTTTTTGTCCTCATCTTCCATCTGGTGTCATCCAGTGATATCTGGTTCCCACTGTGCAAAGGCAAAATTCACGCCTCAACGAACAATAATTTGGAATATCCACGATTTTTCGATGCGTTTACCCCCTACTCTGTTTTTTCGGTTTGGACCGCCCAAATGGAAATTGGAGGGATGTTCAGGAGGGATGCAGGGCAAAACGCTCCTCTGCTTAGGCACAAAACGAAAGGAAAGTCAAGGATAATGAATCAAAATCAAGCAAAAGAGTATTATAAAAAATTATTTGTGAACTATCCTGATGTGCTGTCTGTCGAAGAAGCAACAACTTTACTCGGTTTCAAAAGCCAGACTGCCATCATCAGAAGAATCCATCAACATAGAATTCGCTGCCTGAAAGTCGGACGATCTTTCATGATTCCGAAAGAATATCTCATCGACTATCTTTTGGATAGCTAAATTATACAGCCATTATATTACATAGCGCACCACTTTTCAATAAGAAAAGAGTGCGCTTTTTATTTTCAAATGAAAGGCGGTCGATTTTTTGAACACAAGCTGGAGTAAAACGTTGAAAAAGCCACATGACCCTTGACTACTTCTACGGACAAGCCGGAGAGCTGTTCTCCTTCTACCGCATTCCAAAGGCTCTGTTTCAGGAGCCACGGTTCCAGAGCCTGTCAACCGATGCCAAGACCCTGTACGGTATCCTGCTTGACCGCATGAGCCTGTCCGTGAAAAACGGCTGGCTGGACGAGCAGAACCGGGTGTTCATTATCTTCTCGATAGAGGATGTCAAGAGGGCGTTGCGTTGCGCAGACAACAAAGCGACCAAGCTGCTCCGGGAACTCGAAAAGTTTGGTCTGATTGAACGAAAACGCAGAGGTCTGGGAAAGCCAAGTTTGGTATATGTGAAGAACTTTTCGGCAGAATCGTCAAAATCAATATTCCAGAATCGTGATTTTCACGATTCTGGAGGCTTCAAAAAAGCAAGTCAAGACCCTTCAAAATCACGATGTAATAAGACTAAAGAGAATGATACTGAAATGAGCGAGACTGATCCATTCTATTCTGAAGAAGCGGATGGGATGAGCAAACGCACCCAACTGGAAGAATATTTTTCTCAGTCTTTGGAGATAGACCTTCTGCTCCGGCTCTGCCCGGATGATGAGGACACCATCTATCAGATCGTAGATTTGTTGGTGGACACCTGCGCTACCAACCGCAAGCTGCTGCGCATTGCCGGGGACGATAAGCCCGCCGAGGTGGTACGCAGTCGCTTTATGAAGCTGAACGCCGACCATATCCGCTTTGTGCTGAAGTGCCTTGCAGAGAACAGCAGCCCCATCAGGAACATGAAACAATATCTGCTCGCTTCTCTGTATAACGCACCGACTACAATGCAGCTTTCCTACCAGAACCAAACCAACCACGACTTAGCGATGCGGAGGTGATAAAAATTTCAAAGAAAGCAACCACGGTAGCCATCGTCAACCAGAAAGGCGGCACTGGCAAGACCACCACCTGTGAAAATCTTGGCATTGGGCTGGCGATGGAAGGCAAAAAAGTCCTGCTGGTGGACGCTGACCCGCAGGGCAGCTTGACCATCAGCATGGGCTGGCAACAACCCGATGAATTGCCCACCACCCTTTCCACCCTGATGGCAAAAGCCATGAACGACCAAAGTATTCCGCCCGGCGAAGGTATCCTGCACCATGCAGAAGGTGTTGACCTGATTCCGGCAAACATTGAACTGGCAGGGCTGGAAGTGTCTCTCGTCAACTGTATGAACCGGGAAAAGATGCTCAAACAGGTGCTGGAAGGGGCAAAGCATGAATACGATTTCATTCTACTGGACTGCACTCCTTCCCTTGGGATGCTGACCATCAATGCCTTGGCAGCGGCGGACACCACCCTGATTCCGGTGCAGGCGCAGTACCTGTCTGCGAAGGGCTTGGAACAGCTTTTGCAGACCGTGCAGAAGGTCCGGCGGCAGATCAACCCGAAATTGAAAATTGAGGGCATCCTGCTGACCATGACCGATAGCCGCACCAACTACGGACAGCAGATTGACAACCTGATTCGGGGTGCTTACGGCAGCAAGATCAAGGTGTTTGACCAGACCATTCCCCGGTCTGTCCGTGCTGCGGAAATCAGTGCAGTGGGCAAAAGCATTTTCCAGCACGACCCCAAAGGTAAGGTGGCAGAAGCCTACCAATCTCTGACGAAGGAGGTGCTGGCGAATGCCGAAAAGCAGCTTAAGCGTGTCGCTGAAAGGGGCAGATGACATTTTCTCCACGGAAGAATCCCGACAGGAACAGCAGCGGGAGCAGGTGCAGCAGATTCCCATCGGAGAGCTGTTCCCTTTCAAAAACCACCCCTTTAAGGTCTTGGATGATGAATCCATGCAACGCACGGTGGAAAGCGTGGAACAGTACGGCGTGTTGTCTCCGCTGATCGCCCGCCCACGCCCGGAGGGTGGCTATGAAATCATCTCCGGGCACCGCCGTCAGCACGCTGCACAGCTTGCTGGACTGGACACCCTGCCGGTCATTGTCCGCAACATGGATGATGATGCCGCAGTTTTGCTCATGGTGGATAGCAATCTCCAACGTGAGAACATCTTGCCCAGCGAGAGGGCGTTTGCCTACAAAATGAAGCTGGAGGCTCTAAAAAATCAAGGTGCTAGGTCAGATTTAACTTCTCGCCAAGTTGGCGAGAAGTTGTGGAGCGTATCGCAAGTGAGCGCAGACGCAAACGAAAGTGAACGTCAGGTGCACCGATTCATCCGCCTGACCAACCTCATCCCAGAACTGCTGGACATGGTAGACGAAAAGAAAATTGCCTTTAATCCCGCTGTGGAGTTGTCGCATCTCGACACGAACCAACAGCGGGATTTTTTAGAAGCGATGAACGACACCCAGAATGCACCGTCCCTTTCCCAAGCGCAGCGGCTTAAAAAGCTGGCGCAGGAAGGGCACTTCTCGTATGACGTTGCCTTTGCGGTCATGGGAGAAGAGAAAAAGGACGAGCTGGACAAGGTTGTCATCAAAAACGACACCCTGCGGAAATATTTCCCGCGCAGCTTCACCCCGAAACAGATGGAGGACACTATCATCAAGCTGCTGGATCAGTGGCAACGCAAACAGCAGCGGCAGAATGAACGCTGACTTATACCGTAACGAAAGACCCGATGGGGTCTTTTCTTTTGCAATCAAAAGGAGAAAAGCCTATGAAAAACAATGCTACCCGCACCATCCGCTCCGAGGAGATCACCATTGATGTGCGTATCTGCGCTGCGCTGGCGGTAAACCGGGGCGGCGATGTCTACCTTGCAGCCATTGCCCCGGATATGGAGCTGACCGTCATCACGCTGGATGAGGCTCCCGGCATCCTGCCCTGCTTTGAGGAGGATGATGCTTGCCTGAACCTCCCTGATACCTCACTGCTGCTCTGCTACAATCCGGCGCAAGTGCTGAAGATGGGCGGCAAGCACTACCTGACCGGCCCGGTGATTCTGGTCCGCACCAACATGGACGGCGAGGTCATCTCGCTGACCATTGATGAGGTCTACCTGTTCCAGAAGTATCTGGCAAGCCACAGCATCACCCTGATGGCAGACGACCAGAAGTTGCCCTGCATCTGCATCGACTGAGGTGTGCCATGCTGAACTTTTTTATCGGTTTCGCATTTTTTGAAGCAGGTGCCATTTTCGGCTTCTTCGTGGCGGCTCTGCTGAACGCCGCCCATGCCGGGCAGGAGAGCACCATCTTTGAGGAGAACGATAATGGAACAGAATGAAAACACCCTGTCGGTGCTGAAAATTGCACCGGGACAGCATCCACAGCAGGTCGAGATTGACAACAACCTGAAAGCCTTGCAGGAGGCGGTGGGCGGCACGATTGCTGCTGTTTACCCCTTTGCAGACCCGGTGGCTATCATCTGCAATGACGATGGTAAGCTCATGGGACTGCCCCTGAACCGTGCCCTGCGGGATGAAAACGGAGAAATGTATGATGCCGTTGTCGGGACCTTTCTGGTTGTGGGGCTGGGCGAGGAAGATTTTGCATCCCTGACCCCGGAACTGGCGCAGAAGTACGAGCAGCTTTTTCATCAGCCGGAAGCCTTTCTGAAGCTGGGCAACCGTCTGCTGGTGCTGCCGGTGCCTGATGAACCTCCGGCAGAAAAGCCCCGTTCCAAGCCCACGGCAGAGCATGACCGCTAAAATCACCCTGCTGCACGGGAGGTGATGGCAGTGCAGGAAGAAATCGAACAGAAATCATTCAACATTATGATCTCCACCACGAAGCTGTCTGCCCGGACTGTCCTGCGGGCAGTTAAAGCGGCGTTTCGGCTGTACCAGTCCAAGGCATCCCAAGGTAAGCAGAGCGTCCGCACTCTTCTGCGGCAGAACCGGGGCGTGTCCAGCGTGGAGATCAGCAAGACCGGCATCCGTGGTCTGGAACGCTATGCCAAAAAGTACGGCATCGACTACGCCATCCGCAAGGACACCTCTGAGGTGCCGCCCCGGTATCTGGTCTTTTTCAAAGCCCCGGACGCAGAAGCCTTCAACTCGGCGTTCAAAGAGTATTCGGCATCTTTGCTCAACAAGGACAAACGCCCCTCGGTGCTGGCACGATTGCATGAACTGGTGCAGGCCGCAGCGGAACTTTCCGGCAAAGTCCGGCGCAAGCAGGAGGAACGCGGCTTATGACCACGAAAAAGCTGACGAAGCTGATTGCGCTGTATCTGCCCTATATCCTGCTGGGGCTGGTGGCAACGAACCTTGGTGAAGCATGGCGGCTTGCCGAGGGCAAAGAGTTGGGCGATAAGATCATGGCGATGATGGGAACTTTCCCGGTGGCATTTGTGAACCCACTGCCCAGTCTGCATCCGCTGGATTTGCTGGTGGGCTTGTGCTGCGACGCAGGGCTGCGGCTAGCGGTCTATCTGCGTGGCAAAAACGCAAAAAAGTACCGCCACGGCATGGAGTACGGCTCTGCCCGGTGGGGCACCGCCAAAGATATTGAGCCGTTCATGGCTTCCAAGTTTGTCGATAACATTATCCTGACCAAAACGGAACGGCTGATGATGTCCAACCGCCCACCGGACCCCAAAAACGCCCGGAACAAAAACGTGCTGGTGGTCGGCGGCTCCGGCTCTGGCAAAACGAGATTTTGGCTGAAACCGAACCTCCTGCAATGCCATAGTTCCTATGTCGTAACCGATCCGAAAGGTACTATCGTGCTTGAATGTGGACAGGCCATGCTGAAGAACGGCTATAAGGTGAAAATCCTGAACACCATCAACTTCAAAAAGTCGATGCACTACAACCCGTTCAGCTACGTCCACAGCGAAAAAGACATTCTGAAATTGGTCACTACCCTTATGACCAACACCAAGGGCGAAGGCAGCGGCGGGGACCCATTCTGGGAAAAATCGGAGCGTCTTTTGCTCACTGCCCTGATTGCCTATCTGCATTATGAAGCCCCTGCCGAGGAACAAAACTTTGCTACCCTGCTGGAGATGCTGAACACCATGCAGGTACTGGAGGACGACGAGGAATACCAGAATCCTGTGGACTTGCTGTTTGAAGAACTGGCAAAAAAGAAGCCTAACAGCTTTGCCGGGCGGCAGTACAAACTTTACAAGCTGGCCGCCGGAAAGACCGCAAAATCCATCCTCATTTCCTGCGGTGCCCGGCTTGCGCCCTTCGATATCCAAGAGCTGCGTGACCTTACCATGTACGATGAGCTGGCGTTAGATACGCTGGGCGATAAGAAAACGGCGTTGTTCCTCATCATGTCGGACACGGATTCCACCTTCAACTTCCTGATTTCGATGGTCTACACCCAGCTTTTCAATCTGCTGTGCGACAAGGCAGATGATGTGTACGGCGGAAAGCTGCCCATCCATGTACGGTGCCTGATCGACGAGTGCGCCAACATCGGGCAGATCCCCAATCTAGAAAAGCTGGTGGCGACCATCCGCAGCCGTGAAATCTCCGCTTGCCTTGTTTTGCAGGCGAGAAGCCAGTTGAAAGCCATCTACAAGGACAATGCGGACACCATCGTGGGCAACATGGATTCTCAAATTTTTCTGGGCGGCTCCGAACCTACCACCCTGAAAGACCTGTCCGAAATGCTGGGCAAAGAAACGATTGATGCCTTCAACACCTCGGACACCCGTGGCAATAGCCCCAGTTACGGCACTACGTTCCAAAAGATGGGGCATGAGTTATTGAGCCGGGACGAGCTGGCGGTGCTGGACGGCGGCAAGTGCATTTTGCAGTTGCGTGGCGTCAGACCGTTTCTTTCGGACAAGTACGACCTGACCCAGCACCCCAACTACAAGTTGACCTCGGACTATAACCCCAAAAACACCTTCGATATTGAAAAACATCTGAACCGAAAAGAAAAAATCAATCCCAATGATGAATTTGTTGTGATTGACGCTGATTCGCTCCCGTCTGCCTGAACCGGTAGGCGGTTTAATTTTACCCGGACCAGAGAGGTACACCAGCAAGCCCACTCCCGCCGCAGTTTGCGGCTTCATTATGCAGCTTCAGGTGTGTACGGACGGTCTACAACTTTCATTTATAAAGGAGAAACGACTATGGAATTCTTTAACTCTGCTATCGAAGTTCTTCAGACTCTGGTTGTCGCTCTGGGTGCCGGTCTCGGCGTGTGGGGTGCCATCAACCTGCTGGAAGGTTACGGTAACGACAACCCCGGCTCCAAGTCTCAGGGCATGAAGCAGCTCATGGCTGGTGGCGGTGTCGCTCTGGTGGGCATTACCCTCATTCCTCTGCTGTCTGGTCTGTTCGGCTAAGAGCCGCAGGCGGGTTTTCCCGCCTGTACATAATCAATCTGCCAATTTATATGCCCAGTAGCGACCATTTCGTACTTTGACGAGCTTTCCTTCTTTTGTCAAGGTGTTCAGAACTCGACTTGCAGTGGCAGGAGAAACATCGAGAAGATTCTGTACATCGACGTTCTGGATAATATGATTCATGCGGAGAAAAGCTGCAATTTTCGCCCAACGCACTTCTTCCTTACTCTGTGCTACAGGCTGTTCGTTGATTGCTTCGGTCAAAGCCTCTTTGATGATTCCCAGCATGAACTCGATAAAAACAGTTCCTTCACCTTGTGCATTAGACTGATTGATTGCTGCGTAATACTCGGCCTGATGGTCGTGAATGATGGATTCGATTGGAAGCCATGCAAACAAGGGGTTCCACTTTGACAGCAGAAGTGTGTGCCAGAGCCGCCCAATACGACCGTTGCCATCCGCAAATGGATGGATCACCTCAAATTCATAATGGAAAACGCAGCTCTTAATTAGAAGAGGAAATGGACTGTTTTCTGTCCACTGAATCAGTTCCTCCATCAAAGAGGGAACGTACTGCGGCAATGTTCCAAAATGCAGGACATTGCCCTTGTTGTCCACAACGCCAACCGGTCCGGAGCGAAACTCTCCCGCTTCACGCACAAGTCCCTGCATCATCGTCCGGTGTGCAAGCAGGAGGTCATCCATCGAATATGGATTCAATTCTGCGAGATGGTCGTAGATTTCGTAGGCATTTTTTACTTCTGCAATGTCTTTTGGAGGGGCAAGCACACGTTTTCCAGACAGAACAGCCGTCACCTGCTCCAAAGAGAGTGTGTTCTGCTCGATAGCCAGAGAAGAATAAATCGTTCGGATGCGATTCTGGCGGCGCAGAATCGGACTTGTGGAAAGATTCTGGGTGGAACTGATTTTGCCTACCAGTTCGCTGATTTCCATAACCTCTGAAAGAGCTGCTTCTGTGATTTCAAATGGCGGTTTCTTGTTTCGCACGGTGTATACCTCCCATATCATTTCTTTTATCATATCATTTCATCTATCATTCATCAATCAAAATTTTGAAAAAATGATAGATGAAATGAGACCATTGTTCCATACGGCGGCTTGAGCAGCAGCGGAAAGCCCTCTGCGGTTTGCAGTTTTATTGAATGTCCGTGCCCCAAGCCGTGTTTTTATCCACCCATCAATGAAAGGCGGTGCTTTATGCAGTTTTTGACCCACATTATTTTTCTCCTGAATCTCCTCAAGACCCTTATCAACCACTTCAGCTAAGGACGGTGACTGCTGAATGGAAACCGTTCTCAAAGCCATTGCCGACTGGATCAAAGGCATCCTGACGGCAGGCATCATGTCAAATCTCAGCGGGCTGTTCGATGATGTGAACACGCAGGTCGGCAATATCGCCCAGCAGGTGGGCACCAAGCCCTCCAGCTTTGAGCCGCGCGTTTTCGCAATGATTGAGGCGTTGTCCCGGAACGTAGTGTTACCCATCGCAGGCATCATTCTGACCTTCATCGCCTGTTATGAGTTGATCGAAATGATCACCCAGCACAACAACATGGCGCAGTTTGAGCCTGCACTCATCATGCGCTGGATCTTCAAAACAGCGGTGTCCGTCTGGTTCATCTCCAATACCTTCGATATTGTGATGGCAGTGTTCGACATCACCCAGAAGGTGGTGTCCGATTCCAGCGGCATCATTGCCGGAAATACCCGTGTCAACGACATTGGCTTGTCGATGTTGGAAGCCAGCCTGATGCAGATGGATGTAGGACCCCTGTTCGGGCTTTTCCTGCAAAGTTTCTTCATCGGCATCACCATGCGGATCTTGAGCATCATCATTTTTGTGATCGTGTACGGGCGCATGATTGAGATCTACTGCATGGTGAGCCTTGCACCCATCCCCATGGCGACTTTCGGCAACCACGAGCAGAGCCACATGGGGCAGAACTATCTGAAATGCCTGTTTGCGCTGGGTTTTCAGGGCTTCTTGATTTTGATTTGTGTTGCCATTTACGCAGTGCTGATCCAGTCGGTAGCGATTTCCGGGGATGCAATCAATTCCATCTGGAGCATTGTCGGCTACACCGTTCTGCTCTGTTTCAGCCTGTTCAAGACTAGCTCAGTCACGAAAAGTGTACTGGGCGCACATTAAAAAGGAGGTGTGAATTTTGGCTGCGTATATCTCTGTGCCCCGTGATTTGACCAAGGTCAAATCCAAAGTGGCGTTCAACCTGACCAAACGGCAACTGCTTTGTTTTGGCACAGCGGCTCTCATTGGAGTGCCGCTGTTTTTTGTTCTCCGGGATTCCGGCGGAAACACTGCCGCCACCCTCGGCATGATGGCGGTGATGCTGCCGGCGTTCTTCCTTGGAATGTACGAGAAAAACGGTCAGCCCATGGAAAAGCTGCTGTCGTACTATGTGCAGTCCCGGTTTCTCCGCCCGAAGATTCGCCCCTACAAGACCAACAACTACTATGCACTGCTTATGAAGGGAGGCGTGACCCATGATCCCGTTTTGGAAAAAGACCGATAAGGGCGGCAAGAAAAAGCCGCAGAAACCCGCCGTGCCCCGGACCGCCCAGCAGTCCATTCCCATGCAACGGATGTTTGAGGATGGCACTTGCCGGGTGAAGCCCAACTATTACACCCGCACCATCCAGTATCAGGACATCAATTACCAGCTCGCGCAGCAGGAGGATAAGACGGCGATTTTTGAGGAATGGTGCAGTTTTCTGAACTTCTTCGACAGCTCCATCAAATTTGAGCTGTCCTTCGTGAACATGGCAACCGACAGCACCGAGTTTGAGAAAAGCATCCGCATCCCGTACCAGCGAGATGGTTTCGATGATGTTCGTGCGGAGTATTCCCAGATGCTGCGCCAGCAGCTTGCCAAGGGCAATAATGGTCTGACCAAGACCAAATTCATCACCTTTGGTGTGGAGGGCGAAAGCATGGCACAGGTCAAGCCCCGGCTTGACCACATCCAGAATGACCTGCTGAACAACTTCCACCGGCTGGGGGTGCAGGCAAAGCCCTTGAACGGTGCCCAGCGGCTGAAGCTCATGCACGATATGTTCAACATGGACGGCGCATCCAAATTTCACTTTGACTGGAAAGACCTTGTGAAAAGCGGCCTTTCGGTAAAGGATGCCATTGCGCCTACCGCCTTTGCCTTCAAGAACAGCCGCACCTTCCAGATGGGCGGCATCTTTTGCGCTGCCAGCTTTCTGAGCATCACGGCATCCGACATCAGCGACCAGCTTTTGAAGGATTTTCTGGATATGGATTCATCCCAGATTGTTACCATGCACATCCAGTCCGTTGACCAGAACAAGGCCATCAAGACGGTCAAGCGCACCATCACGGAACTGGATCGCAGCAAAATCGAGGAACAGAAGAAAGCCATCCGTGCCGGATATGATATCGACATCATTCCGTCGGATTTGGCGACCTACGGCAGAGATGCAAAGACTCTTTTGAAAGAGTTGCAGAGCCAGAACGAGCGGATGTTCCTCGTCACTTTTTTGGTGCTGAACACCGGCAGGACTGAACAGGAACTGGAAAACAATGTTTTTCAGGCATCCAGTATTGCCCAGAAGCACAACTGCAACCTGTGCCGCCTTGACTTTCAGCAGGAGCAGGGGCTGATGAGCAGCCTGCCGCTGGCAGACTGTCAGATTGAGATCCAGCGAGGTCTGACCACCAGCAGCACGGCAATTTTTATCCCGTTTACCACGCAGGAACTTTACCAGTCCGGCAAAGAGAGCCTGTACTATGGGCTGAATGCTCTGTCCAACAACCTTATCATGGTGGATCGCAAAAAGCTGAAAAATCCGAACGGTCTGATTCTCGGCACTCCCGGTTCCGGCAAGTCCTTCAGTGCAAAGCGTGAAATCACCAACGCTTTTCTGGTGACGGACGATGATATTATCATCTGCGACCCGGAAGCAGAATACGCTCCGCTGGTGGAGCGTCTGCATGGGCAGGTTATCCACATCGGCCCTGCCAGCACTCAGTATATCAACCCCATGGACATCAACAGCAATTACAGTGAGGAGGACAATCCGCTGGCTCTGAAAGCGGACTTTATTCTTTCGCTGTGTGAACTGGTGGTAGGCGGAAAAGAGGGCTTGCAACCTGTGGAAAAGACGGTCATTGACCGCTGTGTTCATGTGGTCTACCGCAAGTATTTCGAGAATCCCACCCCGGAAAATATGCCCCTGCTGGAAGATCTGTACAACGCTCTGCTGACGCAGGACGAACCGGAAGCCCGCCATGTGGCGGCGGCATTGGAGATTTACGTCAAGGGTTCTTTGAACATCTTCAACCACCACACCAACGTGGACATCCACAACCGCATCGTCTGCTTCGACATCAAGCAGCTGGGCAAGCAGCTGAAAAAGCTGGGAATGCTCATCGTGCAGGATGCCGTGTGGGGGCGCGTTACCGCCAACCGCAGTGCCGGAAAATCCACCCGGTACTATGCAGACGAGTTCCACCTTTTGCTGAAAGAGGAACAGACTGCCGCTTATTCTGTGGAGATTTGGAAGCGTTTCCGTAAGTGGGGCGGCATCCCGACAGCCCTAACGCAGAACGTCAAAGATCTGTTGGCAAGCCCCGAAGTATCGAACATTTTCGAGAACTCGGACTTTGTGTATATGCTCAATCAGGCCAACGGAGACCGACAGATTCTCGCAAAGCAACTCAACATCTCGCCCCATCAGCTTTCCTATGTGACCCACTCCGGCGAAGGTGAAGGGCTGCTGTTCTTCGGCAACGTGATTCTGCCCTTTGTTGACCACTTCCCGAAAGACCTTGAACTCTACCGTATCCTCACGACTAAACTCAACGAGATCTCGGAGGGCACACAGAAATGAGTAATCCGAAGCTGAACATCAAAGAGGAAACGTCCGCAAAAAAGACCCGTTCTCCCCCGAAAAAAGCCAAGGTAGAGCAGACGGTGCCCAAAAAGAAAAAGCTGAAAACCGATGCAGATAAAGCTGCGGAAAAGGCACAGCATCTGCGGTTTGGCAAGGCGGAACTGACCCCGGACGAGCTGAGCCGGTTGAGCAAAGCACAGAAGCGGGAAATGTACGCCGCTCATGCCGCCCGGTCTGCGGTGCACCGGGAGGTTGACCAGTACGAGGACGACAATGTGGGCACGCAGGCGTTGAGCGAGGGCGAAAAAGCGACAGGAAATGTCCGTGATATTTCCAAAAGCCGCTATGCCCGGAAGCTCAAGAAGAAAGCCAAGATGCAGGGCAAGAAAGGCTCCAAAATCGCAAGATCTTCTGCATCGGAGCCGACTGCGGCACAAGATGCAGGCGCATCCTGCACCAGTGAGGGCGGTTCCAACTGGCTTTCCCGGTGGCGGCAGAAACAGGATATCCGGCAGAGCTATTATGCTGCCGCCCGGTCGGGCACAGCGGCGCAGACCGCAGGTGGCAAAGCGGCATCCAACGGTGCATCTGCCGCCCGGTCTGGCGTAGAACAAGCCGTAGAAAAGAGCAAAACCGCCGTCAGCACCGCTGTAAAGGGGCTGATGAATGCCGCCAAGAGCAACGCACACGTTCTGGTGATCGTGGGCGTTTTTCTTTTGCTCATCCTCATGGTCATGTCTGGTTTTTCCTCCTGCGGTATCCTCTTTTCGGGCGGTACACAGGTATCCGGGCAGACCATGTACTCTGCCGAGGACCGGGACATCCGGGGCGCAGAACAGGACTACAAGAAGCTGGAAAAGGAGCTGGATAAAAAGATCAAGCGCACTCCCACCGACCACCCCGGCTATAACGAGTACCAGTACCACCTTGATCCCATCGAGCATGACCCATGGCAGCTGACTTCGTTCCTGACCACCTTGTATGACGATTACACCCGGTCGGAGGTGCAGGGCAAGTTGAAGGAGACCTTCAAAAAGCAGTATAAGCTGACCACATGGGTAGAAGTGCAGATACGGTATAAGACGGTCTGGGTCATCAGTCCGGCAGGAATCCCGGTTCCCACGCAGGTGCCTTACGAATACCGCATTTTTCACACAAAGCTGGTGAACAAAGGGCTTGAGGTGGTCATCCGGGAGGAACTGGATGCTGACCAATGGAAACGGTACGAGATTTTTCAGGACACGCTAGGTGGTCGGCCTTATCTGTTCAACGGCGGTCTGCCGCCCGGTGGTTCTGACGGCTCCGGCACACCGGGTATTGATTATCAGGTTCCTGCGGAAGCCCTGACGGATGAAGAGTTCGCCGCCATCTACAAGGAAGCCCAAAAGTATGTGGGCACACCCTACGTCTGGGGCGGCTCTACCCCGGAAACCGGGTTTGATTGTTCCGGCTACGTCTGCTGGGTTTATAACCAGAACGGCTATGATGTAGGGCGCACCACAGCCAACGGTCTTTGGCAGAAAAGCCAGCACATTTCCGAAGCCGAAGCAAAGCCCGGTGACCTTGTTTTCTTCGAGGGAACGTATGATACACCGGGGAAAAGTCATGTGGGCATCTACCTTGGAAACGGCAAGATGGTGTCTGCCGGAGACCCCATAAAGTATGCTGATATTCACTCGTCCTACTGGCAGAAATACCTGTCCGGTTTTGGACGGCTTTCAAAATGAAATGGAGGGTTCAACTATGAGCGAAAAATCGGATAAGCTGCGGGTGATGCTGGAAAAGGAAAAGGAGCGCCGCATCAAACTGAACAACCGCATCGAGATTCTGGAGCGGCGCATTCAGGAGGAGGATTCCGCCGAGGTCAACGAGATGGTGCGGACTGCAAAGGTCACGCCGGAACAGCTTGCCGCCCTGCTGCGGCAGTCGGCAACCGCCACCCCGAACCCGGCTGCGCTGTCTGCCGTGGGTGCAACTTTTGAGAAGGAGGTCGATGCAGATGAAGATTAAGAAACTGGGTGCGCTGCTGGTATCGGCGGCACTGTGCGCTGGCATGGCGGCTCCCGCCTTTGCCTTTGAGGGCGAAGCTGCCCCGGTGGAGCAGCCGGTTCTGCCGGAAGTCGTGGAGGAAGATGTTGTTACAGTCACGGATGAAACCGCTGGTGCCCTGACCCCGGAGGGCAACCTGACGCTGGTGGATGATTACCACACCGACTATTCCGATGGCAGCGGACAGCAGTTCATTACGCTGGTGTCGAAGTCGGGTGCAACTTTCTATCTGGTGATTGACCGCAACGCCAAGGGGCAGCAGACCGTCCACTTTATGAACCTTGTGGACGAAGCAGACCTTCTGGCTCTGATGGAGGAAGATGCTGCCGATGCTTATACCGCTGAAAAAGAAGCAGCGGCGCAGGCGGAACAGGACAAGCTGAAAGCCGAGGAAGAAGCCAAGAAAGCCGCAGAAGAAGCGGCGGTATCCGGCGAGGAACAGCCCAAGGAAAACAAGGTCACAAAGATCGCATCCGGCTTTCTGGGCGTAGTCGTGCTGATTGCGCTGGCGGCAGGCGGCGGCTTCTATGCTTTTGCGAAGCAGAAGCAGAAAAAGCAGGCAGAAAAAGAAGCCCTTGACCCCGATGCTAACTACACCGAGGACAAGGGCGATTTTGAAATTCCCACTGAGGATGAGCCGGAGGAGGCCGGCGAAGAGGATACCGAACCCATCTGATTTTAAGGCGGCGTTTTGCCGCCCTACATATTGCAATCCGAAACAGAATGGAGGGATTCTTATCGCAAAATTGATCGTAGCGGAAAAGCCGTCCGTTGCCATGGCTTACGCTAAAGTCCTCGGTGCCACCAACCGTCAGGACGGCTACCTTGAGGGCAACGGTTATCTCGTCAGCTGGTGCGTGGGGCACTTGGTGGAACTGGCACCGCCCAACATCTACGATGCCAAATACGTCAAGTGGAGTATCGCAGATTTGCCCATTCTGCCGGAAAGGTGGCAGTATCTTGTGTCTGCGTCCACCAAAAAGCAATTCGGCATCCTGCAAAAGCTCATGCACCGCCCGGATGTGGACAACGTGATCTGCGCTACGGACGCAGGGCGCGAGGGAGAACTGATCTTCCGGCTGGTATACCAGCAGGCTGGGTGCAAAAAGCCCTTTTCCCGTCTGTGGCTGTCCAGCATGGAAGAAAGTGCTATCCGAGAGGGCTTTGCCCATCTCAAACCGTCAACTGAATACGATGCCTTGTATAAGGCGGCTTTATGCCGGGAACGCGCCGACTGGATGGTCGGCATCAATGCATCCCGGCTTTTTTCATGCTTGTACGGTCAACCGCTGGCGGTGGGGCGTGTTATGACCCCGGTGCTTGCCATGACGGTGGTGCGGGAAGCTGCCATTGCCACCTTTGTGCCGGAGAAATTCTACACGGTAGATCTGGAACTGACCAGCGGCTGCACGGCATCCAGCCGCCGCATTCCTGAAAAATCCGTTGCCGAAAACCTGCTGGGAGGCTGTCGAAAGGAGATGGTGGCAACGATCCAGCGCATCACCCGCAAGGAAAAATCCGAGAATCCGCCGCCGCTGTACGACCTGACCACCCTTCAGCGGGACGCCAACCGTTTGCTGGGGTACAGCGCACAGCAGACTTTGGACTATGTACAGAGCCTGTATGAGAAGAAACTTACCACTTATCCCAGAACTGATAGCTGCTATATCACTGACGATGACGAGGAAACGCTGGAGGAGCTGACCGAGGAACTGGAAGGTTTTCTCGGCATTACCCCGGAGGACATGGACGAGGCTGTGCCCCGGACACGGCGCACCGTCAACCGGGAAAAAGTCACCGACCACCACGCCATTCTGCCCACTCGCAGTATGCTGCAAGCAGATCTGGACGCACTGCCCAAGGGCGAGCAGAACGTCCTGAAACTCATTATCGCCCGGACGCTGATGGCGGTCAGCAAGCCCTTCCGGTATCTGGAAACCCTGCTGACCACCGAATGTGCTGGAGAGGAGTTTACTGCCAAAGGTAAGGAGATTCTGGAGGAAGGCTGGAAAGCGGTGGAGCGCAAGGTGCTGGCAGATATCCTGAACCGGAAACAGGAACTCACCGCCCTGCCCAATGTCGCAGAAAATGAGTGCGGCATCCTCAACGCCGAGCTAAAGGAGGGCCAGACCTCCCCGCCGAAGCACTTTACCGAGGATACCCTGCTGCACGCTATGGAAACCGCCAGTTCGGATAGTATGCCGGAGGGTGTGGAACGTCATGGCATCGGCACTCCTGCCACCAGAGCCGCCACCATTGAAAAGCTGGTGCAGAAGGGCTTTCTGGAGCGGAAGGGCACCAAGAAAACCAAGGTGCTACTGCCCACCGCCAAGGGCAGGGCGTTGATTACTGTGATGCCCGAAGAAATCCAATCCCCGGAAATGACCGCCGATTGGGAAACCAAACTGCTGCAAATCGAACGTGGCGAAATGGAGCCGAGCGAATTTATGACCGAGATCAATACGATGATTACCGAACTGGTAAAGAACACGGAAATGAAAAAAGGAGCGAATGCACTTATGAAAAGCAAGATTATTGGTGTCTGCCCGAACTGCGGTAAGCCTGTCGTGGAGCGTGAAAAAGGCTGGTTCTGCGAGAACCGGGAGTGCCGTTTTGTCCTGTGGAAGGACAATGCGTTCTTCAAGCGTCTGGGCAAGCGGCTGGACGCTCATGTGGCGGACAAGCTGCTGCGGGATGGTCGTGTCCGCCTGAAGGACTGCAAGAGTGCCAAGGGCAAAACCTACAATGCCACCGTGCTGCTGTCCTGTGAAGCCGATGGCCGCAGCAAGTTTTCTCTGGAATTTGAGGGTGGCTGCTGATGGAACAAGCAAAAGAAGCCGTTTACCTTATCAACGATGAACGCTATCTCCACCTCCGGGAAAACGGTGCAGGAGTCGGTTTTGCCACCTACAACAAGGTAACTGGTGAGCCGCTGGAAAGCGGGCAGATCTCGGAAAAGAACCTGCCGCCCGATGGCAGGAACGCCATTTCTGCCGCCCGGAACTGGTATCTGTTTGAACTTTCGGACGATG
Organism: Faecalibacterium sp.; assembly: GCA_050873025.1. Lineage (GTDB taxonomy): Bacteria > Bacillota > Clostridia > Oscillospirales > Ruminococcaceae > Faecalibacterium. The sequence continues at coordinate 19,804 of JBNMHZ010000023.1, forward strand.
ACCGCAAGGTCATCCAACAGGAAAGCGTAAAGATCCTCGAAAACATCCCGCAGGCGGGCATCGGCAGGCGGCGCATCTGGGAGCCGGAAACGCTGCCGAAGGATATTCGTCTTATCAACAGCCACTATGATGACCTCTATCGCATTCCAGATGGCGGCGTGATTCAGGTGGATTACCCGGATGGGCGCAGTTTTACGGCACGGGTGGAACATCTGGATGATTACCACTTTGACATGGGCGGTTTGGGCAATGTGTTCCACATCTGCCAGTTTGCCGAGGTCATGGAGCGGAATCATGCCGACTTCTACCCGGAGATTCAGACACAGGACGAGCAGGCGGCGTGGGAACTGGGCGGCAAAGGCTACCTTGCCATCCAGTCCTGTGAGGATGGATGGGACTACACCCTCTACCACAGCGATTATTCTGTGATGGACGGTGGGCAGCTGGATGCCCCGGAACTGACTATTCAGGAAGCCCGTGAGCAGATTCTGGAAACTCACCACATGGAAAAGGGGCGACGGCTACTGCAGGACTACGATGCCGTCATGGACAAAGTTGCGGAAACCGAGGAACTGAGTGCAGACCACCGCCCTTCCACATTGGAAATGCTGGCAGCACTGGCAAGTGATACGTCTGCGCCAAAATCCTCTGCACGTTCTGCGCCAGAACTGTGAGGTGGACGATGCAGCAAAAATGGAACCAGAATTTTGACGGCGAACCCATGGCGGACATCCCGCAGAAATTTCTGAACGCAGGGTGCGATGTTTATATGGTGATGCAGCTGCGGCATGACGAAAAAATCCTCGATGAAAGATTTGCTTCCATGCGGGAACTGCATCGTCGGGGCAAAACGCCAGACCCGGAGCATTACGAGGTCACCTACTATGCTGATTTGCCCGCCATGTGGCAGGATGTGCCGAACAACGAGATTTTGGAAGAACTATTTCAGATGTTCAACCTCTCCCGTCCGCAGGATTTTGAGGGGCACAGCCTGTCGGTCAGCGATGTGATCGCACTCAAACGCAATGGCGAGGTGTCTGTGCATTATGTGGACAGCATCGGCTTCAAAGATTTACAGAGGTTTCTGGACAAGCAGCCGGAACGCCCTTCGGTACTGATGAATCTCAAGGAAAAGTGCGATGCCCCGGAGTGCAATCCAACTGGATGCCGGAAAGCGAGGGATGGCCATGAACTTTGACCATGAAGAACTGATGCTGATGATGCTCTACAACACCGGCACCCGGCTGGGGCTTATCCACGAACTGCGGCTCATGCAGTGCTACCTGATGCCCGACGAAACCGCCCTGCGGGAGCTGTCGGAGGGTGTTATCGAAAAGTTGAAACTGCTGACCGATGCAGAGTTTGCCGAATTGGAATTTCCCCCGGACTGATTATTGCCGCCTACGGGCGGCGTACATAGGCTCTTTTACAATGGGATTCGGTGTGGTATACTGAACTCGACAAATCGGAATTTTCTCAGGAGGCTATAAAAATATGATTGGAAGAATTTATCATGTTGGATTGACCGTTTCTGACTTGGATCGCTCGGTTGCTTTCTACAGAGACATCCTTGGACTTGCGTTTCAAGGAGAGATTTTTATGGAAGGCAAAGAAACCGATAAAATGTTTCGCAAGTCGAATTGCAAAGCAAGGGTCGCTTATTTGAACGGTTCTAAGGCTATTGAAACGCCACCGGTCGAGCTGATTCAGTTCGTAGATAGCGAGATCCATAAAGAACAATCAGATTTGTTTACGACATCCATCTCGGAAGTATGTTTCTATACGGATGACATTGATTCTGTCTATAAAACCCTTATCGAAAACCATGTTGAGTGCTTATCTGAACCGCAGTATTTCGACTTTAGAGCAAATGGATTTGGGGAGAGCCGAGCTTTTTATTTCAGAGACCCGGATGGCATTATCCTTGAAATGATGCAAACTCTTTGATAAGAAATCATAGGTATAGGAAATTGCCAACTTCCAGTTTGTGGGGAAGGAACACCTATATGTCAAAACCCAAAATCGTCTTTATCTGTGTCCATAATTCCTGCCGCAGTCAGATTGCCGAAGCCTTTGGCAAGGTACTGGCCGCAAATGTGTTTGAAAGCTACTCGGCTGGAACCGAAACCAAACCGCAGATCAATCAGGATGCTGTGCGCCTGATGAAAGAACTATATGGCATCGACATGGAAAAGACACAGTATTCCAAGCTGATTTCTGCAATTCCAAAGCCGGATATCGCTATTTCCATGGGCTGCAATGTCAGCTGCCCGTTCATTGGCAGACCTTTTGATGAGAATTGGGGTCTGGATGACCCTACCGGAAAAAGCGATGATGAATTCAAAGCAGTCATAGAGCAGATTCGTCAGAACGTTCTTGCTTTGAAATCGAAACTTTGCGGTTCCAGTTTTTGAAACCCTCAAAAGTGAGGTCTTGATAGAACGCTTCGATTCATGCTATATTAAAACCAGTTTTAATTCCATAAGCGAGTGACCTGAAAAGGCCGCTCGCTTTTTTGTTTACAACGAGATTGAAGGGAGGAACGCTATGCCAAGCAAAACCGAAGAATATCTCGCCCTTGCCCAGCGCACGGCAAATGGCTTAACCCGGTACTGGGAAAGTTGGACGGATTACCTGACCACCGCATCCCGGCTGTACAAGTACCCATTTGCGGACCAGCTCATGATCTACGCCCAGCGCCCGGATGCCACCGCCTGCGCCGACTTTGACATCTGGAACAACCGGATGAACCGCTATGTGCGTCGGGGCGCCAAGGGCATCGCTCTGCTGGACGAATCCGGCGGATTCCCGCGCCTGCACTACGTTTTCGATGTGTCGGACACCGGTGTGCGCCGTAATTCCCGTGACCCGGAGGTGTGGCAGTACAACGATGATCTGAAACAGCCTGTTTCGGAAATGCTCGCCGCCACCTATGGCATCAGCGGAGAGCGTGTCAGCCAGCAGCTTGCGGATGTTGCCGGAAAATTGGTGGCGGATTACTGGGACAACAACGGTGGCGATATCCGTGCCATCGTTGACGGGTCGCTCTTGATGGATTATGATGAAGCCGGGGTGGAGATGCAGTTCAAAAGCGCAGCAGCAATGAGTGTCACCTACACGCTGCTGGAACGCTGCGGCTTTGAGCCTGCCGGGTGGTTCGACAAGGACGATTTTCAGGCAATCTACAATTTCTCTACCCCGGATAGTGTCTACGCCCTCGGCGCAGCCGTCAGCGACATGAGCCGAGAGGTGTTGCGGAACATCGAGCGCACCGTAAAAACCACCATTCGCCGCCGAAACAATGAAAGGAGCCAGCATGAATATGAGCAGCAATCTGAGTTACACGCAGACCGGGGATTATCTTCTCCCGAACCTGACCCTGAACCAGCCCCGGAAGCCACTGGGCAAATACGGCAGGCTGCGCCGGACGTACCTGAAAGACCATCGCCCGGTACTGTACAACACGATGCTCCTGAACGGGAGCCTGTACCCGCACCTGATGGAGGTGGAGCAGACGGCAGAGAGCCAGATGCAGCAGACCATGCAGGGACTGCTGAAGCAGAACCCGGCTCCGAACAAGGAGCAGCATCAGATGGGGTGGGTGCAGCACATGAACAGTCTGAAAGCACAGGCCGAGGAACTGGTGCTGAACGAACTGATTTACAGTTAAGTTTCTTCGATGCCCACATTCCCACTGAAGCCAAACAAATTGAATCCATCGACCAAGCGGAGAGCGAAAAATCGCCCTCCGCTTTTGTTTTGTCGCAGGCGGAGATTGAAAATGCGCTGCGGAGAGGTTCCAATGTTGAAGGCAGCAAACTTCGGATATGGAAAATTTATCAGTTGCAGCCTGACCGAAAACTCCGGGCAAAAGCTCTTGCCAACGAATATGCACCGTATGGCCCCGGCGGTTCTTCACACACTTATCTGGACGGAAGCAGTGGTTGGCTTGACCATGACAGCAAGGGTCTGACGTTTGAGCATTATCCCGACCATCAGAAAGTGCTTCTCCGCTGGGATCGGGTCGAAAAATATATTGACCTGATGATTCAGTCTGACCGCTACCTGTCGGACAAAGAAAGAAGAGCCATCGACTTTCCCCTTGAACTGAACGCCGCCAGTGCAGCCGAATACACTGCATTAAAGGCGCAGCACCCGGATACTCTGGTTGGATTTGAAGCTGGCGGCAATTTTATGTTCTATGGAGAAGATGCTGCCAAGGTCGCAAAAGTTCTCAACAGTGCTTTGTTTACGAGAGAAACAGCACTGGGCGAAGTTCAGGTCACAGGCTTTCCACCTAGCTTATGGGCAAGAAAGTCAAAAGAATTGTGGTCTGCGGGCAATGATGTTTACCTTGCCGGATTGAACGAAGATGGGACTCATCACCAGACTAAACATCTGCACAAAGAGGACTATCTGCCCATCGGCTCCATCATCAATATGGATGGCCGGAAATTTCGGATTGACGGAGTGGATTTTGATAAGGGCAAGGTTTCCTTGCAGGATATGGCACTGGCCGACCTGCGGATGCCAATTTTTCGGGAAGAACCGCTATCTGTTGTCCGGGAATTGTACGAACAGCAGGACGAGGCCCTTGACGCTGCTCCCGAAAAGGCCGTTGATTATAAGGTCGGGGACGATGTTGTGGTAGACCTTCTCACACGAACCATCGAGGGCAAAATCGGCTATGTAGGCGAAACGGATGTTCGCATCGACACCAGCGCACATGGGCAGTCGTGGGATAACGAAGTTATCAATAAGCAACAATTCGAGGACGGACTGCGGCAGGTTGAGCCGGAACTTCCCGATGGAGAACTGGATGCGTTGCCTATCTCTGCCGTGATGGACGGAAAGGTGCAGACTTTCCCGGATGCCTCTGCCTTGGATGAAGCCCTGAATGCTGAATCTGCGCTGGAGCCTGCCGGGAACTTCCACATCACGGACAATCATTTGGGCGAGGGCGGTGCAAAGCAGAAGTACGCCCGGAACATCGAAGCCATCCGTACCCTGTTCAAGCTGGAAGAGGAGCACCGGGGTGCCACCGCCGAGGAGCAACAGGTGCTTTCGCAATATGTGGGCTGGGGCGGTCTGGCGGATGCCTTTGACTCCAACAAGGAAAATTGGTCTGCCGAGTACACCCAGCTGAAAGAACTGCTCTCTGAGGATGAATACGCCGCCGCTCGCGCTTCTACTCTGAACGCCCACTACACCAGCCCTACCGTGATCCGTGGTATCTACGATGCGGTGGAGCGTATGGGGTTCCAGTCTGGCAACATTCTGGAGCCGTCCATGGGCGTGGGCAACTTCTTTGGAATGCTGCCGGACACCATGCAGGACAGCCGCTTGTACGGTGTGGAACTGGATTCCATCACCGGGCGTATTGCGAAAAAACTGTATCCGCAGGCTGACATTACCGTGGCTGGCTTTGAGACCACCGACCGCCGTGATTTCTACGATTTGGCGGTGGGCAATGTGCCCTTTGGTCAGTACAAGGTCAACGACAAGGCGTACAACAAACTTGGCTTTAGCATCCACAACTATTTTTTCGCCAAGGCCATCGACCAAGTGCGTCCGGGCGGTATCGTTGCCTTTGTCACATCTCGCTACACCATGGACAGCAAGGACAGCACTGCCCGCAAGCACATGGCAGAACGTGCCGATTTGCTGGGTGCTATCCGTCTGCCGAACAATGCTTTCCGTGCCAACGCTGGCACGGATGTTGTCAGCGATATTATCTTTTTGCAGAAGCGTGACCGCCCTGCGGACATCGAACCTGCATGGGTGCAGTTGGGCAAGACCGAGGATGGCTTTGCCATCAACCAGTATTTCGTAGACCACCCGGAGATGGTGCTGGGCGAGCTGACCACCGAAAGCACCCAGTACGGACGGGAGGAACTCACCGTTGCACCCCTTGAGGGCACCAGCCTTGCAGACCAGCTTGCCGAGGCGGTGCAGCATATTGAGGGGCAATACACCGAAGTTGAGGTAGAAACACCAGATATTGCGGATGCCGAAAACGAGAAGCATATTCTCCCGGCTGACCCGGATGTGAAAAACTTCTCCTACACGGTGGTGGACGGTGAGGTGTTCTACCGGGAAAACTCCGTGATGACGCAGGTGGAGCTGTCCGACACCGCCAAGGGGCGTGTCACTGGCATGGTGGAGCTGCGGCAGATCGTCAACGAACTGATTGACCAGCAGTTGAACGACTTCCCGGACGAGGACATCAAGGCAACGCAGGAGCGTTTGAACGCCGCCTACGATGCCTTTACCGCCAAATATGGCTTGCTGAACGACCGCAGAAATGGGCGGCTGTTTGAGCAGGATTCTTCCTACTATCTGCTGTGTTCGCTGGAAAATCTGGACGAGCAGGGACAGCTTAAATCCAAAGCAGCGATGTTCACCAAGCGCACCATTCGCCCGGAGCGCACCGTCACCAGCGTGGACACCCCCAGCGAAGCGTTGGCGGTATCTATTGGTGAGCATGGCAAAGTGGACTTGCCCTATATGGCAGAACTGCTGGGCACTCCCGGTGAGTACGGGCGCATTACCACCGAACTTTCGGGCGTGATCTTCAAAGACCCCAGCGCCGACCCTACCGACCCCGAAGCGGGCTGGCAGATGGCAGACGAGTACCTTTCCGGCGATGTCCGGGCAAAGCTGCGGATGGCACAGTTCGCCGCCGAGACCAACCCGGAATTTGTGGTCAATGTGGATGCGCTGACCAAAGCGCAGCCCAGAGAACTGGAAGCATCTGAAATTGATGTGCGGCTGGGTGCCACATGGCTTGCGCCTGAAATCATTCAAAAATTTATGACCGAGACTTTCCAGATCCCCTACTATCTGCGCCATGCAGTCAAGGTGAGATATTCTCCTTATACCGCAGAATGGCGCGTGGAGGGCAAAACTGCCACCGGGCGGAGCGACATCATCTCCTCCGAGACCTACGGCACATCCCGTGCCAACGCTTATAAGATTCTGGAGGAGACCCTGAACCTGAAGGATGTTCGCATTTACGACACCATCGAGGATGCCGAGGGCAAGCCAAAGCGTGTGCTGAACAAACGGGAGACCATGCTGGCGCAGCAGAAACAACAGGTCATCAAGGACGCTTTTGCCAACTGGATCTGGCAAGACCCTCAGCGGCGCATTGCGCTGGTCAGGCAGTACAACGAGCTGTTCAACAGCACCAGACCCCGTGAGTATGACGGAAGCCACATCAAATTCGTGGGCATGAACCCGGAGATCACCCTCCGGGAACACCAGCGCAACGCCATCGCTCATGTGCTTTATGGCGGTAATACGTTGCTTGCACACGAAGTTGGTGCGGGCAAGACCTATGAAATGGCTGCGTCTGCTATGGAAGCCAAACGGCTGGGACTGTGCCAGAAAAGTCTTTTTGTGGTGCCCAACCATTTGACGGAACAGTGGGCAAGCGAGTTTCTGAACCTCTACCCCAATGCCAAACTTTTGGTGGCACGGCGCAAGGACTTTGAAACTGCCAACCGCAAAAAATTCTGCGCTCGCATCGCCACCGGCGACTACGATGCCGTCATCATCGGGCACAGCCAGTTTGAGCGCATTCCGCTGTCCTTTGAGCGGCAGGAGCGTATCATTCAGGAGCAAATTTATGAAACGCTTGCCGCCATCAATGAGCTGAAAGTCCACGCAGGCGAGAATTTCAGTATCAAGCAGATGGAAAAGACCCGCAAAACGCTGGAAACCAAACTGGAAAAACTGCGCTCCGATGAGCGCAAGGACGATGTGATCACCTTTGAACAGCTTGGCGTTGACAGGCTGTTTGTGGACGAGTCACACGCGTTCAAAAATTTGTTCCTCACAACAAAAATGCGGAATGTCGCTGGATTATCCACCAGCGAAGCACAGAAATCCAGCGATATGTTCGGCAAGTGCCGCTATCTGGATGAAATCACCGGCGGGCGGGGCGTGGTGTTCGCCACGGGCACGCCCGTGAGCAATTCCATGACCGAACTGTACACGGTCATGCGGTATTTGCAGTACAGCACCTTGCAGCAGAAAAAGCTGACACACTTCGACTGCTGGGCATCCACTTTTGGAGAGACCACCACTGCAATTGAGCTGGCGCCGGAGGGAACCGGCTATCGGGCGAGGACGAGATTTGCCAAGTTCTTCAACCTCCCGGAACTGATGTCTATGTTCAAGGAGGTTGCGGACATTAAAACATCCGACCAGCTCCATCTTCCGGTGCCGGAGGCAAAGTTTGAGACAGTGGTAGCAAAACCGTCCGACATCCAAAAGGAAATGGTGCAGGAACTGAGCAAACGTGCCGCCCGCATCCATTCCGGCACTGTGGATGCCTCCGAGGACAATATGCTCTGCGTCACCAACGATGGGCGCAAGATTGGCTTGGACGTTCGCCTGATGAACCCCATGCTGCCGGATGACCCCAACAGCAAGCTGAACGTCTGTGTGCAGAACGTGCTGAAGATCTGGGAGGAGGGCAAAGACCAGAAGCTGACACAGCTTTTGTTCTGCGACCTCTCCACCCCGAAAAATGACGGTAACTTCAACGTCTACGATGACATTCGCAAAAAGCTGATCTCTGCCGGAGTGCCGGAAAGCGAGATCGAGTTTATCCACAACGCCGACACCGAAGCGAAAAAGGCGGCATTGTTCTCCAAAGTACGATCCGGCGATGTGCGAGTTTTGCTCGGAAGCACTGCAAAAATGGGGGCAGGCACCAACGTCCAATCCCGACTTGTGGCGGTGCATCACTTGGACGTTGGTTGGAAGCCCAGCGACATGACCCAGCGCAACGGGCGAATCATCCGTCAGGGCAATATGAATAAGGAAGTCAAGGTGTTCAATTACGTCACGGAAGGGACATTTGACAGTTATTTGTTCCAAACTTTGGAAAATAAACAGCGATTTATCAGCCAAATCATGACTTCCAAATCCCCGGTGCGCTCCTGTGAAGACGTGGACGAGCAGGCGCTTTCTTATGCGGAGATCAAGGCACTGTGTGCCGGAAATCCGCTCATCAAGGAAAAGATGGACTTGGACGTTCAGGTCGCCAAGCTGAAGGTGCTGAAAGCCGACCACCAGAGCCAGAAATTCCGTCTGCAAGACAAGCTGCTGACCAAATTTCCGGCTGACATTCAGGAAACGAACGCCTATATTGCTGGGGTGAAAGCGGACGCACAGCTTGCCGCCGCCCATCCACAGGGCAAGGAGGAGTTTTGCGGCATGACCATCAGGGGCGTGACCTACGATGAGAAAAAGACCGCCGGTGAGCGTCTGGTGCTCGCCTGTTCGGAGTTGCCCAACGCCGAGGAAAAAGTGATCGGCAGCTACAGGGGCTTTGAGTTGTCTCTGCGGTTCGATGCTTTCCGCACGGAGTATCAGGCACTTTTGAAGGGGCAGCGGAAGTACACGGTGCCCTTGGGCACCGACCCGCTGGGCAACATCATCCGTCTGGATAATTCGCTGAACAACTTCCCGGAGCGCATCACCGCTGCCGAAAACGAGCTGGCTACCCTGCATCAACAGCAGGCAGCAGCACAAATCGAGGTGGAAAAGCCCTTCCCGCAGGAGGAAGAACTGGCTGAAAAGTCAGCACGGCTTGCAGAGCTGAACGCTCAGTTGGATGTGGACGAAAAGAGCCATGAGCCGGAACAGGACGAGGAAGAACAGGTGGATGCACCTCGCCGCCCCTCAGTGCTGGCGGCGCTGGAAGAAAAGTCGGACAAGCCGGAGCCGGTGAAGCCCTTCCGCAGCTATTATGACAAGGATGGTGGTGCCCGATGAAAGAAAAGCGGGATGAGATCATCATCCTGAGAACCACTAAAGCCGAGAAGAACCGCATTTATGAAAAGATGCTGGGCATGGGCATCCGCAGCCTGAGTGCCTATATTCGCAAGATGGCGCTGGATGGCTACTGCCTGAACCTTGACTTGCCGCAACTACGGCGCATGGCATATCTCTTGCAGATGTGCAGCAACAATCTGAACCAGTACGCCAAAGCCGCCAATGAAAATGGTCGGGTCTATGCCGCCGACATGGAGGACTTGCGGCAGAGGCTGGATGAACTGATCGACATTGGTCGGCAGATCCTTTCCCAGCTGGCAGAACTCTAAAATTTTCCCCCGCAGTTGGAGGACTGCGGGGGGTTACATAAGGGGTGACATCCTTGCAACGCAATGGTTGATACCGTTATAATGGTGGCGAAAGAAAGGTAGGTGCTAGATATGAGGTTCGTTTTTAAGATGATCGTTTTCCCGTTTTGGCTGCTTACGGCTTTCCTTGCGCTGATGCTGAAATGGACGCTGAACCTGTCGGCGTTTGTGCTGGCACTGCCCATGCTGTATATTTTCGGCTGCGGTCTTTATACGCTGTACTGCCGGGAGTGGCTGCAGTTTTTGATCTTGCTGGTGGCAGAGTTCGGATGCTTTGTGTTGATTTTTATGGGCGCTTTGATCGTGGATGCAGCAGAGCGTTTTAGTGGCTGGGTTGCCGGATTGTGAGGGATGCTATGGAAAACCAAAAATTGGAGGCTTGTTATTCTGAGCACAGCAGCACGATTTTTTCTGAAATGCTGGGTGAGGATGAAAACTATCAGCGGCTGAAAAAGGTCAAAATAGCAGCCGAGGAAGCATTGCAGAACGTCATCAGCAAAGAAGCGTGGAAGCAATATCTTGCCTTAGATGAAATCTGCAACGAGTTGGAGTGCGCCCGATACAAAGCGATGTATTTGGCAGGTGCTGCCGATCACGAAAAATTATCCAAATAATCTTGATGCCGCCAATGTGCGGCATTTTCTTTTTGTAGGGGGTGGTGGCACTGGCAGCAACACGGTTGATTCCCATGCGGAAGAACAAAGGCAAGTCCATCGGGGCTTGTCTGCATAACCATACCAGCTATATCCAGAACCCGGACAAGACCGAACAGGGCGAGTTGGTCAGCAGCTACCAGTGTAGCCCTCTAACCGTAGACGAGGAATTTCTGCTGACGAAACGGTTATACGAGCAGACCACCGGGCGCAGCCAGAAAAGCGATGTAATCGCTTATCAGGTGCGGCAGTCTTTCAAGCCGGGGGAGGTCACGCCAGAGGAAGCCAACCGCATCGGCTACGAGTTTGCCGAGCGTTTTTTGAAGGGCAAGCACGCTTTTATCGTTGCTACCCACACCGACCGGGCGCACATCCACAACCACATTATTTATAATTCTACCGCCTTGGATGGAACCCGGAAGTTCAAAAATTTCTGGCTTTCCACCTTTGCGGTGCAACGGTTGAGCGACCTGATTTGTTTGGAGCATCAGCTCTCCACCATCGAGTACAAGCCTTATCGGGAACGGCAGAATCGCATCGTCTATCCGCCCAAGGAAAGTAACCGTGACCGTCTGTGCGGAATCATTGACACCATCCTTGCAGAAAAACCGAAGGACTTTGAAGTTTTTCTGCAAGAGCTGGAGCAGAATGGATATGAGGTGAAGCGTGGCAAGCACACGGCGGTGAAGGGCAAGGGACAGAAACGCTTTATTCGGTTCCGAACTCTGGGCACCGGCTATGGCGAGGACGAGATCAAGGCGGTGTTGGAGGGAAAGGCGAAGCACCAACCGTACCAGAAAGAGCCGCCCAAAGAACAACCCTTTCAGTTGCTGGTGGTCATTCAGGGGAAAATGGCAGAGGGCAAAAGTGTCGGCTACAAAAGGTGGGCAACCAAATTCAATCTGAAAGAGATGTCCAAGACCCTGCTGTTTTTGCAGGAACAGAAGATCAGCAGTGCCGACGAACTGCGGGAACGTGCAGCGGCGGCAACGGAACGCTATCATGCCATGGGGGATTCCATCAAGGCGGCTGAAACAAGGTTGACGGAAATTGCCGTCCTGAAAACCCACATCATCAACTATGCCAAGACCCGCCCGGTCTATGATGCCTACCGCAAGTCGGGGTACAGCAAAAAGTTTTTGGAAGCCCACCGGGAAGAAATCACCCTGCACAAGGCGGCGAAAGCGGCCTTTGACGAAGCCGGGCTGCAGAAGCTGCCGAAGGTCAAGGAGTTGGATGCGGAGTTTGCAGAACTACTGACCCAAAAGAAAGCAGCCTACCCGGACTACCGCAAGGCACGGAACGAGATGCAAGAACTGGTTCGGGCACAGAAAAACGTGGAGCGATTTTTTGCGGAGGAAAAGGACACTACCGAGAAAACGCAGACCCGATAAACGAATACCGCCGAGGAGCTTTCCCAGTTGGGAGGCATCCTCGGCGGTATTTTTTAGTTTATGTAGCAGCGGTCCTGTTTTACAAGCCAATCTTCACACAGCCGCTGAGCTTCGGCCTTTGTACAGCAGGTGCAGTTGAAAAGTCTGCCACGGAAAGAGCAGTAAGTGTAGTGTACCTTCGGGACTCCATTGGCATCTCGAAAATCAACGCAGCGTTCCTCACCGGGCAGCAGATAGATCGTATCCACATTCAGCAGCTCCTTTTACCTTCGTTCATGTGCCAAGGGGCACAACGTTTGTTATTGTACCATGTACCGTCCCAAAAGACCATTGCTTTTTTGACCAAAGATACGCACAAAAATTTTTTGTCCAAAAAGCATCCTACCAGCGTTTAACAAACGCCAGTGGATTGTGTATAACGGAAATTGCGACAAGTATGCTATTAGTGTGTAACAAACACAATTAGAATGTGAGGTCGCTATGAATACGCTTTTGGGTCAACGAATACGAGAGCAACGCAAGGAAAAGGGTTGGACGATTGAGCAGTTTGCAGAGCGGATCGAGTTGTCGTCAAATTATGTTGGAGACTTAGAGCGCGGAGTAAAAATCCCCAAACTGGAAACCTTTATCCGAATCGTCGAGGTGTTGGATGTATCTGCCGATGTGCTTATTCGGGATTCCGTTGCATCTGCTTCCCATGTGGCAGATGACGAACTGAGCAGAAAGCTGAGTCAGCTTACACCGGGGCAGAAGAAAGCTGCCATTGACATCCTGAACGCATACACCGACAATATCCCCTATATCATAAAATAAATTCTGTGTCATTGGAGCACCAGCAAACACGCTGGTGCTCTTTCTTTTTGCCCTCAAATAGTTTACAATCAACACTATAAGCGTGTATCTAACACTATATGTGTTTATTCGAGGTGAACGACATGACGATTCTACCCAATATCGAAGATGCAACGGAAGATGCCCGGAATGGAAAGCTGAGTCCGTATTGGCAGAACGACCTATACCGTGAATGTCACCGTCAGAAGTTATCGGACGAAGAACAGCAGGCTCTTTCGGAACTGGAGCGCATTTTGTCCGAAACTCCGCAATGGAGCAGCGAAGAAGAATTGCATCATGACATGGCGAACATCGGCGGCAGAGTCTGGTACTGCCACTACTGGGAGGAACACTACTCCATGGTGCAGTTGACGGAAGATCGCAACGGCAGATTTAATACTGCCTACGTTCTGGACAGAAACACTTCCCCGGAAATGCGCCGGGAGGCTGCACTGCTGGCGCAGAAAGAACTCGCGGACTGTATGCAGGAATGGGGCGTTTTGCTTCTGGATGCGCCTGTCCCGGAACAGATGAAGTATGCTTCTCTGGCAGAAGCTGCATCGCACCTCATGCAAGTCCTCAACGACCCGGAGAGCATCACTGGGTAAAAAGCGTCCCGCAGGGATGTGTAGCCTGCATTGGAAAATGCAGAACAAAGGGGTTTGGGGCACTCCCCAACAAGCATTTTGCAACGCAAAAAGTGTTTTTGTATAGACGAAAACATTGCTTGCACCGACTATGCACCCTTTTGGAACGAAGGTGGATAGAAACTCAGTAATTTTCTTTTTTGGTAAAATGGAGTTCTGCATCTTTAGTTGTAAGATTGAACCCTATGTCCACAGTGTAATCATTTAATAGCGCAACGCAGGTTGCAAGACCAATTGCAACAATCAATACAACAGCGATTGATGCGGTTCCGGTTGAAACCCCATATGCAGGTGCAGCGGCAACAAATGCCATTGCACCAGCTGGAAGAGACAGCCCGGAAGTCGGGGCAGCTGCGATAATGGAAGCAGCCGCAATAAGACCTGCACCTGCCAGAAATGCGAGAAGTTTCGCCATCTTGGTACTGGACAGTTCTTGAAGTTTTGCGAAGCCTTTTAGCTTTTCAGCCAACTCCCCAACAACAATAATTTCCTTGTCTTTCCTCTTGACCGCTTCCTCTAATTGTTTTTTCGTTTTGACATATGTCATATTCTGTTCCTCTCAAGAATACTTCTTGGAAAAGTCCGCCAGCCGATCCAGTGCTTTTTCCATTCCGCCCAGCGTTCCCCATGCGATGCGGATATCGTTACAATCGAGAATGCGAGCATGGTGTGTAAATTGATTCTGCTGCAAACGATAACCATTGAATTCTGCAAGCGTGGTCCAAAAAGTATGACCGCCCATCGTGGGGAAAGGGATATTAGGCATTTCCAAATCAGATTCCAAAAAATTCCGAGCAATGTCAGGATGCTCTGCGATAAATTTCAAAGCCTCTTTAATAACAAATTCCTGCGTCACTTGTAATCACCTTGCCTTTTTACACGAGCATATCATTACCTTTATTATACGTTCGTAAGGCAGAAAGCACAAGATATTCACCCTGATTTCTTGAAAAATCTCCCCTCAAATCGCACCTTTGCATTTCCACGTTCCAGAGTGGTATGTCTGCCCCAGTTGTCATTTTTTACTTCTGCCTGTCTTTTTCTATTTTCATTCTCCACAGCATTTTGTAAGCGTTCCAGCGCTTTCTGCCGGTTCAGATACTGACTGCGCTCATCGGTGGAAACGCTGGTCTGTCCGGTCGGCAAGTAGATGGCACGAACACCGGTTTCCACTTTGTTGACATTCTGCCCGCCTTTTCCGCTGCTGCGAAATGTTTCAAACAGAGTCTGTTCTGGGTCAAACGCTTCGGTATCAGCCGCCGAGCAGCGACTGAAGTCCAGAAACCAGTTTTTGCGCTTGTGACCGGGGCGGTAGGGACTGGGGCAAACCCACTGTACCGAGCCGACAAACGGAGACAGGTCATCTTCGGTTTCCAGCCGGACAGAACGATAGGTGTTTTCATAGTAGCCCGGTGATGTTTCCAGCACCGAAACTGCATAGTGCTTTTTCAAATAGGTCAGAAACTTTGCCACGCCCAGCTCGCATTCTGCCGGCCCTTGCCCGGAACTGATCTGGTAGATCATTCTTTCACTTCCTCGCTTGACTTGAAATTATAGACAGGTACAGTACGTTCCAGAATTTCTACGGTGGGTTCGATTTGCCGGACAATGGTTTCCATAGGCTTGTAAGCCATCGGGCTTTCGTCCAGCGTATTCCGGTTGACCGAAGTGGTATAGACGCCTTTCATCTCTTTCTTGTACTGTGACAGGGTAAAGCTGCTCCGGGCATCGGCACGGCTCATCAGGCGGCCTGCACCGTGGGGAGCAGATTCGTTCCAGTCCTGATTGCCCTTTCCGATGCAGAGCAGACAGCCATCCCGCATATTCATGGGGATAATGAGCTTTTCGCCCTCTTTTGCAGATACTGCCCCTTTGCGCAGGATCATCGAATCAAGGTCTATGTAATTGTGGATCGTGGAGATAGTTTCTTCCACATCCAGCTTCATGCCCTTGATGATGTCGTTGGCAATAGCACGGCGGTTCAATTCAGCAAATGCCTGTGTAATACGCATATCGTGCAGATAATCTTCCATCAGGCTTCCGGTGGTATACGCCAACTCAAAAGGCGTACCCTCCGGGCACTGGTGAAAGGCTTTGTTCTGGTAAAACAATGCCACTTCCACACCTAGCCGACGGCTTCCAGAGTGAATGACCAACCAGAACTCTCCGCTTTCTGTCTTGTCTACCTCGATAAAATGATTTCCTCCACCAAGCGTTCCTACGGCGCAGAGAGCTTTGTCTTTCTGCACATGGCGCAAACAGTGCAGCGCATCCAGTGCAGCCTGCTCTGCGAAATGATGCGGCGTGCTACGCACATTTCTGCCGGAAGGAATGTTATCCCGAATCAGCTTGTCCAACTTCTGGACTTCAAAACGCTTTGCATGGAATCGGACAGCCAGCATCCCACAGCCAATGTCTACTCCGACCAGACCGGGAGCGATGCAATCCAGAATCGTCATGGTCGTGCCAACTGCACAACCCTTTCCGGCATGAACATCCGGCATGATGCGAATGTTGCTGCCTTTGGAAATTGGACTTCCGCATAAGGCACGAATCAGACCTTCTGCGCCGGAATCCAGAGATTCCGCATAAATCAATGCAGAATTATAGGTGTTTTCTATTGTAATCAAAATAGTTCCTTTCATTTATTTTAGCCGGAATACCGGCCCTTTGGGTGGGAACGGCAGCCTGTTGCCCCACGGAATCAGGTAGGCGTGCTTTCTGCCGCGCAGATTGAGCCGGTCGCAAGCTCCGTCCGTGATAATAAGCAGCGGTGCATCCTTTGGGAAGTCCGGGTCACGTTCCAACAGGTCGATACCGGGCTGCAACCGTGTCCCTCCACGACCTTTCACCTGTACCACTCCGGCAATTTCTTCCGGGGTCATCATGCCTTGGTCATAAACAGCCGCATCACAGAAAATCACCCGAATCAAGGGAACATCTCGTGCTTCACTGTAACCGGCAATGGAACCCAGTGCCGCTGCCAGCAATCCACGCTCCATCGAACCGGATGTATCCAGCAGAACGGCAAAGGTTTGCTGTTGTTCCAGATGCTCTTCCAGCCGCCATGCAGGGCGGGGAATGTCCGGAGTTGAGCTTTGCCTACGACTGAGCCGCGCGTAGGAACGATGCTTTTCGACGGTCGTAAAGTTTTCATCGAACCACTTCCCAAGTTCCACATCCCATGCGATGGGCGGACGGGAAAGCGCATGAATTTCTTCCACCAGTCCGGCGGGCAGATACCCACGGTTCTGCTGCGTGTGGTAAATCAATCCCTGCTGCAAGGCAGAACGGTAGACGGCATCCAGCTTGTTTCCGTTCAGGTCAGCAGTATCTGTGCCGTTTTCATACAGAAGATCGCCCGGATTTTCCCTGAGATACTGCCGTAGATTCTCATAAATCTGGTCATAGACCGCTTCGGCCGACATTCCCTGAAACTGGTTGTCAAACAGAGCGGAATCCGGCATAGAACCGACTTTCATTTCGCAAAGCCAACTGTTTACCACATAATCACAAGCCACATTCCAGAGTTCTGGCATCCGGTCTTCACAGCGCAGGTCATGGTGCAGGGCGGCGTGGAGAAATTCGTGGGCAAACACAAACTTCCATTCTTCCAGTGTCAGGCGGCAGCGGCTGTTGATGTAGAGTTCGCTCAGCTGTGGGTTGACCGCTGCCACTGGAATACCCATTCGGGATACAACTGCCACATCGTCCACGATGCGAAATACGGAAGCCACGGCACCCAGCAGCGGAAAACTGGACAAGAACCAATCCCGTGCCTGCAGATAAAGCGGCTGCGTCCAGTATCTTGGATACTCGGTCGAAAGACCTCTGGATTCCAGCAGTGCTTTCTGCATGGATGCCTGAAGTGATTCCGCAAAAAGTTTGGTAAAGTCCGTGCGAACATCATCCCACGTCCAGATCATATTGGGTCTGCCGCCGGTCATGGTGCTGAAAAGTCCACTTTGTACAGGCTTCGTCAGCAGATACTGGAATGCCTGTTCTTCGTCCTTGACCGAGAAGGGAAATTCGATCTGGAACTCCGGCGGCGGTGTCCCAATATGGCTGTCCTTCAGAAATTTCGCAGCGACCAGATTACAGGCGGTATTCCAGCGGGGGTCATTCATCCGCTCTTTCTGAAAATGCCCGAAGCCCAGATGCAACATACAATGGCTGATGATGTATTCCCATTCCCAGGCAGATGCCTTTCGGTGCGGATTAAGATAAATGTCACCTGCGTTGGTACAATATGCCCAATCATCCTTTGCCATCGGATAGCGGTCGGAACAGACAACTCTGGCACAGTAAATCATGCGGAAAAGCGGTCCGTTGGCGATCTGTTCCAGTGCCACGCGCCATGCCGGAATTTGCTCCGTCTGCGTTTTTGCATCCTTTTTACTCATACCATCACCCCAGTTTCTTTCGAGTCAGGGCAGGCAGGTCACGAGTGATTTCCACGATAAACCATGCGGGCAGGGATTCACCATCTTCCGGCGTGATTGCCATTTGTGCAATTTCCAGACTGATGCCAGCCAGTTCTGCCAGCAGCTCCTTGGCGCGCAGAGTGAGTTCCTGTGTTGCAGGGGTGAGCTTGCCACGATTCCGGGGCAGTTCTTTCAGAAGCTGAGCACGGAAACTCTGCGCCAGAAAATAGAGAACATCCCGCTCTTCCGGCTTGTCCGGCCAGCGCTGCGTCCCATTGATGATTTTGGTGATGGAAAATGCCTGCCGCACCTGCCGGACATACGCCACGAACTGTGACGCATGGGAAGCAGTCAGACAGCCATTTGCCAGAATGCTCAACTCCTGCTCCGAGATGGAATCACCATAGCTGAGAATGACATCACTGAGCATATGCCAGCTCCGGGGCGAAGAAAAAGGCTCTTCGGTTTTGGAAGGTGGACTCCATAGGTGATCTGGACGGGAACAAATGTAATCGTAGACATAGCGATGGATGCCGTGTGCCGCAGCCCATTCCAGCCAGATGCGGCTGTCGGCGCACAGTTCAACATGGAACATTCGGTTCAGCAGGGCCGAGGACATGGGTCGGGTGATGGCATTATCCTGCACACGGTTTCCAGCACCAATTACAATAGAGCCTTTGGGCAGGTGATATTCTCCGATGCGCCGTTCCAGAATCAGAGAATAGAACGCTTTCTGTACTTCCTGTGAACAGGCATTCAGCTCGTCCAGAAACAGACAGTAAGGCTCTTCCCGTGCGATCATCCGGGGTGGACAAAACACGCTGCGTCCGTCTACGATTTGCGGCACACCGATAATATCCTCCGGCGCAAGCTGACTGCCCAGCAGGGATACACAGGGTAGCCCCATATCAGCGGCAAACTGCTCCACGATGGCAGATTTGCCGATGCCGGGTGCGCCCCAGATAAAGACCGGACGCACAATGCCGACGTTCAATAAAATATCCAGAAGCTGCTTCTGGTCAACCGAAACTGCGAGATTCAAAGCAATTTAACCTCCGTGATTTGACGAATAATCGTTCTTGTATGATTGAAAGATTTCATCCTTTGATCCTCCTTTCACGATTCTTTGACCATAGTATAGCAAAACAGGATGACAGATTTTGTCATCCTACAAGGTTATAATCAGATTGCTTTTGAAGCGGATTTCTCGTATACTGAAACAAGGAAGTGGGGCGTAAGAGATGGAATATTCTAAAAATGAGCGAATTTTAGACCTCTACGAGCGGTTATGTGCAGGCAGAACCTTGACCAAAGTCGAAGAAGCATTGCGCTTTGGTATTGATGAACGATCTGTTCAGCGGGACATCGATGATATTCGGGCTTTTCTTGCCGAGCGCAATATGGCAAAAGGAGAGAACCGGCAGATCATTTATGACCGCCAGCAGAAAGGTTTTCGTCTGGTGGGCAGTCCTTCGCCCATGATGACCAACAGCGAAATTCTGGCGGTCAGCAAAATTCTGCTGGAAAGTCGGGCTTTCACCAAAGACGAAATGTCTGTAATCCTGAACAAGCTGGTAGCAGGCTGTGTACCGCTGGAAAATATCAAGCTGGTTTCGGAACTGGTGTCTAACGAGCTGTTTCATTATGTAGAACTGACTCACCCGGCAGGGATTCAGGATAAGCTGTGGGAAATTGGCTGTGACATCCAGCAACACAAGCTGATGCAGATTCACTATCAGCGGCAGGGTACAGAGGCAACATCTGTGGTGGAGCGCATTGTAGAACCGGTATCCATCCTGTTTTCCGAGTATTATTTCTATCTGAATGCCTACATCACGGAGGAATCCGGTGGAAAATATACCCGGAAGTATGATTACCCTGCCATATTCCGCATTGACCGTATTACAGACTATAAAATGCTGCCTCAGACTTTTTCATTTCCCTATGCCACCCGGTTTCAGGAGGGTGAGTTTCGGAAACGTGTACAGTTCATGTATCCGGGGCGGCTGCAAAGCATCCGACTGCGCTACACCGGAACAAGCGTAGAAGCAATCCTTGACCGCTTACCAACGGCAAAAATCGTTTCGCAGGATGCCAGCGGCTCTGTTGTTGAAGCCGAGGTCTACGGAAACGGCATTGTTATGTGGCTGCTCAGTCAGGGAAACCGGATCGAAGTGCTTGCGCCGCAAACCTTGCGGGATGAGATGAAAAAGGTGCTGGATTCCATGCTGGAACTCTATCGAGAATAAGCATTGTATAAACAAAGGCGGCTGCTGATTTTTATGTCAGCAGCCGCCTTTGTTTGTCTTTATGCAATTTTATTCCAGCAGTCCGCCAAGAAATCCGAGTGCCGCTCCAACAGTTGCTCCGAGTACAGGTCCGATCACCGGAATCAGGTTTCCGATTGTTGCACCTGCAATTGCTCCTTTTGCTGCGCAATCAATTGCTTTCGTTAGAGAACCCGTCATTTTTTTCTGAATCTCCTGATTGTAGTTCTCTGTTGCATCGTTCTTTTTCCAGATCTCCGGCTCTTTGTTCAGGGCGTCCACAAACAAGAAGCGACGCTCTTCCGGTATGGACTGAATCATGGATAAGAGTAATTTGGAGATATTGTAGTGATGCAGTGCAGAGTAGACAACCGGCGTGGAATCGATTCCGGTGGATTCCAGAATGCGGTCATGGACAGAGGCTGCCTTCTGACTCAGAAAATTGACTAGCGTCAGCTCCGGCTCGTTGGTGTCATAATTCCAGCCGCGGCCCTTCATTGCCATATCGCACTGATTGATGGCGACAACGATTCGTTTGGGGTCTCCAATAAACGGAGCGATTACATTTTCGATTACTTCATAGGTCGTTTTTAGGTCGCGGCTGGAGCCATCGACTAGGACAACGACTTCATCGATCAGAAAGTTTCCCTGCGCATCCTTTGCCTTCAAGGCATTCACGATCTGACCGGCATAACGTTTGTCGTTTTCGGGGCTGTCGCCCAGACCCGGCGTATCCCACAGAACCATGTTGTCGATTTCATATTTCTGAATCGTGGAGGTTTCCGGATCAACACGGTCTCCGACCTTTGCAACATCCATGTTGAAAATTGCGTTGATCGTGGAACTTTTACCAACGCCAGTTGCCCCAACAAACATGATATTCAGTGTCTGCTGCTTTAACTTCTCGATGATCTGCTCCCAGTCCTGTGCGTTCAGGACTGGACCAGTACGTGCGGGCGAATCATACGGCAATTCCGTTTTTATGGTATCCAGAATATTATTTTGCATGTCGTTCATTTCTCCTTTTCAAGTAACCTTCTTTGTGTCGGGATATGATCGATGATGAAATCAAGTACGGCCTGAAGATTCCATCCATATTTCGCGGAATAATAAACCGGTTTTGGAATGCAAAGCCCTGTCGCCTCCTTGATGCGCCGCTGGATGGAGCAGGCCTGCTCTTCCAGAAAGGACAGCAATACCGCATCCGGTATATTGGTCGTATAGTTCCAGTGTCGCCCTTTCATTGCCATATCTGCCTGATTGACCACGACCAGAACACGCTCTGCCTGAATATGAGGGATGATTACTTTGTTCAGCAAATCGTAGGTCGTGCCCATATCACGGTTGGAACCTTCAATCACGACCAGCGCCAGATCAATATAACCGTAATCTGCCTCAGAGAAAAAGTAGGAATCGGATAAAAGCTGTCTGATTTTCGCTTTGTGACGCTTATCCGTTTCTACATTATCTCCTAAGCCCGGTGTATCCCAGAAGCGAAACCAGTTGTTCAGTGCATAGTCCGCAGTCATCATGGTTTCCGGGTCAACACCATCTCCGACACGCGCGACTGTTTTTTGAAAAAGGGTATTCAGCGTCGTGGATTTTCCGGCACCGGTAACGCCGGTCACCAGAATATCCAGCGGGCGGACATGAAGAACCCGGAGCTTTTGCACGATCTCTGCTTCACGGTAGGTGCTTAAATCCAGACTGCTCATTAAAACCACCGCCAAGGGAGAAGAAGCTTTGAGGAGGCTTTTACAATGCTGGCAGCAATGCCGACACAAACACCGACTGTAGTGGCAATTGTACGGCCAGCCTCTGCGCCAGCATCGCCAAAGACAGAACCGATTTTCTCTCCGACATCACCAAAGGAAGAACCGAAACGATCCAGCGTTTTCGAAAATTCGCTCTCGGTATCGGCGTTATAATCCGATTTACCGTCGTTGCTTGCCCAGCTTTCCTTGTCATCGTTGATGTTGCCAACCAGTGCAAGCCGCTTTTCCTCCGGCGTGTATTTGACAATGTAGTACAGCAGCTTGGAAAGATTGTAAGGTTTACTCTGCGGCAGGCCTTCCTCTTTGTAACCGGCACTGTAATAAATTGGGGTCACATCAACGCCCGTACCTTCCTTGATGCGTCTGCGGACAGATTCCACTTTTTCGTCCAGAAATTTTTCCAGCTGCGGCTCTGGTCTGCACTCTTCATCGTTCCAGTAGCGTCCCTTCATGGCAACATCGCACTGGTTGATTGCTACCAGAATACGTTTTTGCGGATCTTCGCCCAAATTCGGAATGATGACGCTGTTGATCAGATCATAGGATGTCCCCAGATCCCGCGTGCTGCCGTCCAGAATCACCAGAACCAGATCGATCAGATAGTTTCCATTTTCGTCCGTTTCACGAAGTTTTTTGATGATGTTTTTGGTATGCCGCTCATCAGCAGCCTTTCCATCGCCCAGACCCGGGCTGTCCCACAGAACAAGATTTTCCAGATCATAGCGCGTGATCTCCATGGTTTCGGGGTCAACGCCCACGCCGACCTTTGCAACCTCGGTATTGAACAGCGCATTGATCGTAGAACTTTTTCCGCAGCCTGTTGCACCTGTGACCATCAGATTGATCTTTTGCTCTTTGAGGTACAAAAGGTTCCGCATCAATTTGTTCTTTTCGGTTTCCGGAATGTCAGCCCCCATAACGTCCGCTTCCATCACATCGAAGAATTTCTTTCTTTCAGCCATACGTTCACAACCTTTCATTTCAATGTCCCCATTTTCTATCCGTCGCAAAATGGAGATTTACTGACGTTAGTATACTGCCGGACGATGACAGAATCTGTCATTCGGCAAATTTCATAGTGTTTTGCAATAACACCATTCTTTGACCCGATTTTTAAAAGTTACTGTGCAATTTGCCATTGCAATCAGTATAGCACAATGCCTGTACAATTGCCATAGATTGCCTGAAATTGAGATGCGTGATCTTCTGATGGGGTTCCGAATCTTTCCTTGAACCTTGTGCAACCACGAGTTCGTCATCCAATGTCTGTATTTTTCGTGTAGAAGGAGAATCAAAAATGCAGAGTGACAGAACCTGTCATTTCAAAGTTGTAGAATAAGGTCAAATCAAAGAAAGGAGTATAAGCCCATGCGAAAGGACAAATCTTCGGATGCTGTGTTGCCGCGGCCTGTCTGTCAGCCATTTCCGGAAGGGAAAATGAAATGCCGGAAACCACGTGGTAAACAAAAAGTGTCTCCGGAAGTCATTCCACAGAAACCAGTGTTGGAACCCATTTCTGAAGAAGAACTTAGCGGAGATGTAAAACTCCGGGCAGAGCAAACGTTGAAACCTATCCGGTTTCCAAAGCCTCCTTATGGACCAATCTATTAAAATAGGGATTGCTCCGAGGATAGAAAATTTTAATGAGATAAGGAGTTTGTAATGTCGATAAAAGACATGATGTCGATTCTGTTTTCTGTGCTGCGCTATTTTATCGGCGGCATTACTGTGTATATGCTTTATCAGTATGAACTGCAATGGTCGCATATGCCGGACATCGTCTGGATGTCTCTCGCATTGACCGCATTGCTTACCGTCTTGCCCGATATTGCATACAGGCTTGAACGCTGTAACTTTGAAACTGAAGAAAATTCCGAGGGAACGTCGGAGATAGAGAAGCCCATGCCGGAAAGAATTGAAATATATGTAGCTATAAAACAGGATAAAGTTCCAGATTGTGAATCTAAGAACCAATCTGATAACCAACAGACTTAACTTGTTTTTTGAAATCTTCATAAACCTTTCCTGATACCCTACGAATAAAAAACGATAGAACGACAGAACGCTCATCGGCCTGAAAACTGATGAGCGTTCTGTTTATTTATACCGTATTACTGGAAGCTGTTTTACCTTTGTGCCAACCTTCTTGCGCTCCAATGCGAAAATCATGTCTGGAGTACGTTCAAAGAAGCCAATATCCCATTTCCAGCTCATTCCGCACTTACAATGGAATAGCCCTATGAACTGCTGCTTCATTTTGCGTCCGCAGTTCGGACAAACGTGGTTGCTTGCACCCATGCTGGATTATTGCAGTTTGGCAAGGATTTCTTCGGCGGTCATGCCGCTGGCAAGCAGCTTCTTCAGAACACCCTCTGCTTCGCCCTTTTTTGCTTCTTCAGCAGCCTTTGCTTCAGCAGCAGCTTTCTTGGCTTCAGCCTTGGTCAGCTCCTTGGTTGCAGCTTTCAGTTCGCCTTTTTTCGTTTTCAGCTGTGCCTTCAGATCGTCAATGTTGGCAATCAATGCAGCAACCTCAGACTCGATTTTCTCTTTCGCAGCGGCCTTTTCTGCAATGACTGCTGCGTAATCAACGGTATGTTTTGCTGCACAAGTCTTATTCTTGCTTCCTTTAGTTCTTGCCATGATGTTTTCCTCCTATAAGATGGAAAGATTTGATATTTCAAGTATATTTCCGAATAAAGAAAATTGCAATAGAAAGTTTTAATTTCACTCGATTGTGAACATGGTGCTCCTGTTTGCCTAGACAATGTGTTCTCTCTGCGTAGTTGCAGAAGAATTACAAGTAGGAAACATCAAAGAAATCCTTCAGGCTGATTCCCAAGCCCAGACAGATTCTTTCAATCGTCTCTACGCTTAACTGACCTCCCCGACGGGCGGTGGTTTGAATCGTGGAGTACGATATTCCGCATTTCTTTGCTAACACACATAGATTCATATCACGCTCCTGCATCAAATCCTGAACACGCTTGATCGTATCCACGAAAACCCCTCCCGTCCTTTTAGTTCAAAACCTTTCCAACAATTTCGAATCTTTGCTCTGGAGATATAAGAATCGGCGAATATTTGGTGTTAAGAGAGACCAAAGCCGGTTGGTTGTGCACCACACCATAGCTGTCGGTAAGGAACTCTGCTTGGGACTTGTCTGGGATATGTTCATCGTATTTTTTTAGATATCCGCAGCCATCATTCCATACAATCTCGATATTGTCCTCCTGTTGTTCTGCGTTATGCTTTCTCCGTGCATTTTCGTATTATTTATTCTGCCATCTGACTTCGCCCTTGGACAGAAGCGGATAACAGATCAGCTGATCTGAATCTAGATTTTCCGCATGCATGTCAACCGCTGTGATCTGATGATTATCATAAGTCGTATAATAATAAATACCTTTTGCTGTATTACAAC
>JBNMHZ010000024.1:0-45205 GCA_050873025.1 Faecalibacterium sp.
CTGCTCAGGTGCACCGGGGTGACATAGAACCCGGACGACAGAAAATCGAACAGTTCGCAAAGTGCGCCCTTCAAATAATAGGTGGCGGCGGCACTGGGTTCGTGCAGGATGTGGGTCATGCGGGCGATAAGCGTTGTCAGGGTTTGAAGGCTATGGGTGTTTTCCGGTGTGGGGAAAAGGTCCTGATACTCCTTTCGGAGGTCCTGGCCCAGATTGGCCAGCATAAACTGCAAAATGGGATTTTCCGGCAGATGGCGCTCGGCTTCAAATAATTGCAGGGATGCAGATTCCGTCAGGCTGCGGACAAAATCCACAGACAGACCAAGAAAACAGAGCTTGGCGGGGCCAATGAAGCGTTCGTTATGGAGGATGCTGCGGTTTACCAGACAACAGGTTCCGGCACGGTAGGGGTATTCTTTTTCCTCGATCTGTTGGATGACCTCCCCTTCCAGCACCAGCATCAGTTCAAAATAATCGTGGCGGTGCAGCGGACGGGAGCTGAGCGCACGGAACAAAGCATCCATAGAGTTTTCATGCAGCCAGCAGCCATTCGGTGAGAACATCTGAATGCTGTATTGGTCGGTTTCTCCCAGACCGGTACAGGACTCCAGCGTGATCTGCACCGGGGACATGATTTTATAAAAGGTGGAGAGCTGACTGCCCCAGTTTTCAACCTCCAAAATATTCTCATAGCTGGTGGAATCCGGTTTCATGAAAGAGTCTCCTTTTCTGTAATGTGCGAATATGATACAATCCGATGGATGCGGCACACGATGCTGTCATTGTGAAATGTGAACGGAATTGCTAAAATATAGGCACAATACAAAAACATTCTGTAAAAGCTGTGCGGCCGATAGCTTTATTATAGAGTGCTTTTGAAAAAATGTAAAGCGACAGATGCATTCTGTCACTGCGAATGATACAGCACGTCTTGAAAGGAGAATCCCTATGTCTGCACCTGCAACGACAGAGAAAAAATATCTGAAATGGTATCAGAAGCTGGCCTACGGTTCCGGCGATCTGGCCTCTAACTGCTCCTATGGTCTGGTTTCCAGCTTTGTACTGCTTTATCTAACTGGAACACTGGGTCTGGACAGCGCCATTATTGGCTCTTTGATGCTGGCTTCCAAAGTTCTGGACGGCATCAGTGATGTGATCTTTGGCACCCTGATCGACCGTACCCACTCCAAGCTGGGCAAGGCACGTCCGTGGATGCTGTTTGGTCAGGTAGGTGTTTCCCTCTGCCTGTTTTTGCTGTTTGCCATCCCGGCTGGCAGCACCACCATGCAGTACATCTACTTCTTCATCGTGTACACGGCACTGAATGCAGTGTTCTATACTGCCAACGGCATTGCCTATTCCTCTCTGGTGGCGCTGATCACCAAGAACAATAATGAGCGTGTGCAGCTGGGCTCCTTCCGTTTTATGTTTGCGGTCGTCACCAACATCTTTATGGGCTTTGCCGTTACCGGTATGGTGGAGAAGTTCGGCAGCGGTGCCGCAGGCTGGCGTACCACGGCTCTGATCTTCGCGATCGTTGGTCTGGTGGTCAACACCATCAGCTGCCTTGCAGTTAAAGAGCTGCCGGAGGAAGAACTGAGCGGCAACACCAGCGAAGCCGCAGAGGAAGGCAAAGCAGTTGCCGAGGAGAAAAAGCATGGCTTTGCCGAGACCGCTAAGATCCTCGTCCACAACAAGTATTACCTGATGATCCTCGCCATCTACATCGTGTACTATATCATGAGCAACCTGACCACCGGTGCCGGTGTGTTCTGCGCCACCTATTACTGGG
This sequence comes from Faecalibacterium sp., assembly GCA_050873025.1. Lineage (GTDB taxonomy): Bacteria > Bacillota > Clostridia > Oscillospirales > Ruminococcaceae > Faecalibacterium. Next base: position 1,793 of record JBNMHZ010000024.1, read on the forward strand.
GCGATGGCAGCTTGCTGGGTCAGTTCTCCATGATGAAGATGTTCCCTGTTATCATCGCACTGGCCATTGCGCCTGTCCTCATCAAAAAGACCGGCAGTATGCAGAAGGTCAACTTCTGGGGCTACGCCATCAGCAGCGTGCTGGGCATCCCCATGATCTACTTTGCCATGCAGAAGAACCTCTCCATGTTCCTGCTGTTCATGTTCATCAAGGGCATCTTTGCAGGTACCCTCAGCGGCTCTCTGAATGCCCTGATCGCTGAGGCCAGCGGCTACACCACACGCACCACCGGCATCCACATGGACGGTATGATGTACAGCTGCTCCTCTTTGGGCGTGAAGGTCGGCGGCGGCATCGGTACTGCGGCTGTGGGCTGGCTGCTGAAGCTGGGCGGCTTTGTGGGCACGGCAACGGTCCAGAGCGAAAGCGCCATTCGGATGATCTTCAACCTGTACATCACCTTCCCCTTTGTGATCGGCATCATTATCACGGTGCTGCTGGCTTTCCTGGATGTGGAAAAGGTCAATAAGAAGTGGGATGCTGAACACCAGAAAGAGGCACAGGCATGATTCGACAGAATTTCAACGCAGATTGGACGGTAGAAAAGGGCGATGGCAATTCCCGGATGAATTCCTTTCTGGGAAATACCCAGACCAAGACCGTGCATTTGCCCTACGATGCCATGATCCATGAAGCCCGCACCCCGGACACGAAGAACGGTGCACAGACCGGCTTTTACCCCGGCGGCGAGTACATTTTTCAGAAGCATTTCACCGCACCGCAGGCGTGGCAGGGCAAGCCGGTGTCCCTCGTATTTGAGGGCGTGTACCAGACGGCGCTGGTCTACCTGAACGGCTGGCTGCTGACCCGGAACGTGAACGGCTATGCGGAGTTTACCGTGGAGGCTGGTCCCTACCTGAAATATGGTGCCGACAACCTGCTGAAGGTCATTGCAGATAACAGTCTGGAACCCAACAGCCGCTGGTATACCGGCAGCGGCATCTACCGCCCGGTGCGGCTGCTGGTGGGCAACAAGGTCTATCTGCCGCAGGATACCGTGCGTATCACCACCCGGGAAGCGGACGAGGGCTTTGCCCTGCTGGATGTGACGGCACAGGTGCAGTCTGCCAGCACCGTTACAGAACGGGTGACCCTGCGGCAGACCATCTGCCGGGAAGGCACGGCAGTGCTCACCGACCGGCAAAACCTCCTGCTCCAGCCCGGCGAAAGCAGAACCGTCTCCTTCCGGTACTGCGTGGACAGCCCGGCTCTGTGGAGCCCGGAGGACCCCAACCTCTACACCAGCACCATGCAGGTGCTGGAGGGCGAGGAAGAACTGGACCGGGAAGAGACCCGTTTCGGCATCCGCACCCTGAGCATCGATGCAGCCCATGGGGTACGCATCAACGGGCAGACCGTCAAGCTGCGGGGTGCCTGCATCCACCACGACAACGGCATTCTTGGTGCAGCTACCCTGCCCGATGCCGAGAATCGCCGCATTCGTCAACTAAAGGAAGCGGGCTTCAACGCTATCCGCTCCTCCCATCACCCGGCAGGGCGGGCGCTGCTGGATGCCTGCGACCGGTACGGTGTGCTGGTAATGGACGAACTGAGCGACGTATGGAACGTGCGGAAAAATCCCTACGACTATGCCCTGTACTTTGAGCAGGACTGGAAGCCCACCATTCAAAAGATGGTGGCCAAGGATTATAACCATCCCAGTGTTATTTTGTACTGTGTGGGCAACGAGATCTCCGAGGCGGGCTCAGAAAGCGGAGCAGAGACCAACCGTCGGCTCTGCAACACCTTCCGGGAGCTGGACCCCACCCGCTACACCACCAACGCCCTCAACGGCCTTATGGCAGCCGGTTACCGTCTGCGGGAGATCATGGGGGATGTGATGCGCAAGTTCCCGGCGCAGCCCGGCCCTTCCGGCGGCGATGGCGGCGGCAGCAATGCCCTGAACAGCTTTATGAGCCTGATGTCCGGGGAAAAGGGCGACTACTTTGCCACCCATCCGCTGCTGACCGAGGCGCTGTCCGGCTGCGAGGATTCATGCGATGTGATCGGTCTGAACTACCTTACCGGACGCCATGTGCTGGAGCATGAACTGCACCCCCACAAGGCAGTGCTAGGCACCGAGACTTACCCAGCAGACATCGTGCGGCTGTGGCGCATCGTGGAGGAGAATCCTCACATGATCGGCGACTTCACATGGGCGGGCTACGATTATCTGGGCGAGGCCGGCTGCGGCATCTTCCATTACGATGGCGGTGCCAACTTCAGCAGCATTTACCCGGAACGCACCGCCTACATTGGAGATCTGGATCTGCTGGGCAACCGCCGCCCCATCAGTTATCTGCGGGAGATCGTTTACGGTCTGCGGAAGGCACCCTATCTGGCAGTGCTGCGAATGGAACACAACGGTCAGACCTCCAGCAAGACCCCTTGGATGTTCAAGGATAACCTTTCCAGTTGGACATGGCCCGGTTTTGAAGGGCAGACGGCTTCAGTGGATGTGTACTCCGCCTCGGAGGAGGTGGAGCTGTTCCTGAACGGTGCTTCTCTGGGTCGTCGTGCTGTGGTGGATTTTACCGCCACCTACAGCGTGCCCTATACTCCCGGCGAGCTGAAGGCTGTGGGCTATACCGGCGGTGTGTGTGACGGCGAGTTCACGTTGCGCACCGCACAGGATGCACAGATGACCCTTACAGCAGATCGTAAGACCCTGCAAGCTAACGGCGAGGATGCCGCCTTTGTGATGATCCAATTCGTGGATGCAAATGGCACCGCAGATCTGCACACCAAGCACACCCTGAAGGTGGAGTTGGAGGGTGCAGGCATTCTGGAAGCCGTAGGCAGCGCAAACCCCTGCTCCGAGGAGCGTTACGACACCCCGGAAAGCGAGACCTTTGACGGCTGCTGTATGGCGGTGATCCGTGCAGGAGAAGCTGCGGGCGAAATTCATCTGACCGTCACAGCAGATGACAGCGTTCAGAAGCAGCTGACGATCCTGATTCAGGAAGCAGAGTGCTGAAGCTCAAAAAGCCGGTGAAGGCTCAAAACAAAAACAGGGTGCGCCCTGCGAACGCACCCTGAAAGATCCATATATCACAAGAGAAACAGGGCGTTCCCCATCGGGGACGCTCTGTTTCTCTTTGCGGGGGTAAGATGAGACGATTCCATCTGCTGTGCAGGAAACACCTGCGTTGTTGCTCCAGCAGGCAGGAATGTCAATCTTCTAGCCTGCCGTGGTCACACCCCAGCGACAGATAGTGCTCCATCTCCCCTCTCAGCACCATCTGTGCATACTCCAATGGTTTGTTCCACAGCAGCCAGTCCAGCTCTGCTCGCTGTGTCGAGGTGTTTCCATATTCGTCCTCAACGGCGATGCAGTCGAGGGCAACGATGGTGCCATCCTCGAACCGGGCTTCCACCCGGCTGGTGTCCATATTGAAGCGGCAGGAAAGCAGTTTATTCATGGTGAACCTCATTTCTATATCAAACGGTGTCTGTTCGGATGTCCTAAACCCTGCCATAAAACCGGTGGTTGATTTGTCCATTGGGCTTTGTTTTGCCCGTCTGCACATTTTTGCACACTTTTTGCACACCTGAATAGCTGGATAACGGTTGCAAGGCATTACACTGTATGCAAACAATGCGGTGTGTGCAAAGGCGTGTTTTACGATGATACGATAAAAATAACGCTTCTTCAAACTTTTGAAATTTGACGAATGATGCACCGTTGATTCTTTTAATCAGAGGGCCAGGGATTCGAGTTCCCTCGAGCGCACCAAAGAAAAACCCACGATTAACCGTTGAAAATGCGGCGCGAATCGTGGGATTTTCTGTTTTACAAGGGGCGCAAAATAGCCAGAATGTGCCTTATTTGTGCCTTACTCTCGAAAAAATGCCTTGCGCCGTGCCTTGCTTCTGATGCCCGGCGGGATGTGCTGGGCGGTTCAGGCCGGGAAAATTTGCGGGCGGTCTGGGTGTGGCTGCTGCGCGTGCCGGATGATGTCCGCCGGGGGCTTTCCCATCACAAGGACGGGTGCAGCGTGTACCGGTCTGCCTGCTGGTGCGTGGGCGGTCTGATCGTGGGCGTGGTGGCTGCTGCTCCCGGCGGGGCATGCGGTCGGCTTCCAATGCGGGCCGCTGCCCGGTGTGGTTCTTGCTGGGTGCGGGGCTGTGGCTATGCTGGTGGTGTTCTCCCTGCCTGATCTGTGGATGATCTCCCCGGCGGAACGTGAAAGCAACGGGCACGTGGGCGGCGGTCTGGCTGTGTGCTGCTGGGCATGGATGCCGCTGGGGTGGGCTGCTGCTTGTGCTGCCATGCCGGACGGGGTACAATGTGAACTGAGGTGATACCATGAAAGCAAGCTATCCTGTGATTTTGACACCCGCCGGGCACGGGTATGTGGTCTTTGTCTCTGATCTGAACATCAACACAGAGGGCGGAACCCTCGCGGAAGCGCTGGACATGGCCCGGGACGCTATCAGCATTTGGGGCATTACGGAACAGGATGCAGGCCGGACAATCCCGGAAGCGTCCGACACGATGCCCACGGCGGCAGGCGGGCAGATTGTGCAGCGGGTTGACGTGGACTTTGAAGCGTACCGCCGGGATGCAACGGCATATCCGGCTTGTTTCTACAAAGAGAATGACGGCTTTTCGGTGATCTTCCCGGATTTGAATTACCTTGCAACGCAGGGTGACGGCTTCGGGGACGCTATGCGAATGGCTGCGGAATGCCTTGCGGGCTATCTGCGTGCTGCACAGCGGGACGGGGATGCAATCCCCGCGCCGTCTGCTCTGGCAGATGTTGACCCGGTGGCCGTGTCCAAAGAGCTTGACCCCGCTTTGCCCGTAGGGGAAGCAAGTGTGCATCTGGTTTCAGTGGACATTCGGCGGGGCTGATGTGCTGCGGGTAAAAGAAAAAGCCTGTCCGGCTTGATAGTCGGGCGGGCTTTCGTGCTGTCTGTGGGCCTGATCGTGCAGGGCCGTGGGTGCTGCACAGCTTCCAGCGTGGGCGGCTGGGTGTCTGATCTGGGCCGTGTGGGTATGCTGCATGTGTCCGGGGATGCCGCCGGGCGGTCTGATCGTGGGTGTGCGGGTGGTGCTAGGTGCTTTCCTGCCGGTGCTGCGGCGGGGTGGTGCTGCTGATCTGTGGATGATCTCCCCGGCGGGGTGCGTTGGCTGCGTGCATCAGAGCGCGGGCCGGGTGCGTGCTGCGGCGCTGCCAGAGCGGGGCGGCTATGTGGGTTTGGGATTCTTCCCAACAAGTTTGCAGCGCAAGGGGCCATGTATGTACAGGGCCATTGCTTGCAAGAGCAGCGTTTGTATAGACGGCTGCACTGCTTGCAAGCTCTGTGCCCTCTGCAAGAGCACACGACTTTCCGTGAAAGTCTAGTGTGTTACACCTCGTCGCCGGGCGGGGTGTACGTTCTCGGTGTGCTCCCGGGTGTGTCCATCATCCGATCTGCCGGATGCCGCGGGCGGTCTGGCTTTGGTCTGCCGGGGCCGGGTCGCCCTGTTCAAAGTACCGGGCAAGGCTGTCCAGATTCACAAGCCACCTGTGCCCGGCGTTCACGTACCGGATTTTACCGGTCTTACAGAGCCGCCGGATATAGTGGGGTGACAGTCCGTAAATCTCAGCGGCCTGTTTTACGGTGCCCATGTTGGGATAGCGGACAGCGTCGCCCATGTATCAACACTCCTTTTGCGCATCGTTCAAAAGCTCTTCGACCTCGACGCCAAAAGCGCGAGCAAGGGCGGCAACGGTCGGTGCACTACAGGAACCGCGGCGTTTGATCATCGAATAACTTTGTTCTTTTATGCCTGCTCTTTGTGCCACCTGCTTTCCGGTCAAGCCTGCTTTACACTCTAAAAACGGCAGACGGGTTTTATTGATTTTCATAGAAGCACCTCTTTCTATTCTCAAGTGGGGAACTGAGGCTAGTATAATACCCTTGTGAGAACTTGTCAATAGAATGTAGCAAAATTGTTTACAAGTGGGTATTTTGGTGCTATTCTTATAATATAAATAAAGGCAGGTGAGTGTATTGGGAATCGGAGCAAATGTACAGAAAATAGCACAAGAAAAGAAAGTTTCATTAAAAGAGTTGAGCCGTCGGGCTGGGATACCATACACAACAGTTTACAATATGGTAAAAAGAGACAGTGACCGGGTATCTCCTGAAAATGTGCAAAAACTTGCGGACGCGCTTAACGTCGGCATTGGGGAATTGTACGGATTAGCGCTTATAGACAAGATGGCCAAAATTGCAACCCCCGAAATGATAAAGAACATTCACCAAATTGCAAAAGTGGTCGCGCAGGATACAACCGTTCAAGATCAGTGCGAAGCGCTGGAAACGGCCTTTTGTCAGCTCAACGATATAGGCAGAGAGGAAGCAATAAAACGTGTTCAGGAATTGACACAGCTTTCACAGTATTCTTGTAGTGAACAAAGCGAAATAGACCGATTTGTGCAGATCTTGACTAAAGCAACACAAAGATTTCCGGTTAAAATAAATCCAGATGAACCGGAAAAAGTGTGGTTGAATGATGATGTCTGTTTAACCAAAGAACAGATTTCCTTTTTGTGGGAGCAATTTATATTAAACTGCATGCCGGAGAACTTAAACGTAAATTCGCAAAATTTTACGAAAAAGGCGCGGGATGCCGCCGGGGATGTTCCCGGAGAAACAGAACCAAAGAAAGACTGAATCGGCTGAGACAGATATTTATACGCTGATTTTATTGAAAACTATGAAAAGGAGCGTGGCACAACGTGGAACAGGCGCGAAAAAACTACTTTTCCCAGTATCAAGCACGGCAAATGTATGAAATGCTGTCCGATATGCTGTTGAGAAATCCGGCGCTACTCGATCAACTACCGGGAGTCACGGAAGAACAGCGGAAAATTGCGGGACAGAATGCACAAAGATTGTGACAGGTGAGAAGATGGAAGAGCTTTATAATCAGCTTGCAGCACTGGCCCGACGGTTCGGCGCAAAACGGCTCGTGCTGTTCGGCTCCCGTGCCCGGGGCGACAACCGGCCCAACAGTGACATTGATTTGGCCGTGTATGGAATGCCCGAGGATAACCGGGCCGAGTTCTGGATGTGCTGCGAAGAGCTGCCCACGCTGCTGAAATTTGACATCGTGCATATTCAGGACGGCATGGAGCCTGTATTTCTTGCGAACATCGAAAGGGATGGTGTTGAACTGATGGACAAGCTGCGCGAAAAATACGACCGCTTTACCGCTGCCGTGGCCCGGCTGCGGGAAGCGCTGGACGATTACAGGAAGTTTCCTCTTGATTCGGTACGGGATGGAACCATTCAGCGCTTTGAGTTCTGCACGGAACTGGCATGGAAAACCATGCGGGAATACCTGCTCGACCAAGGCTATACCAACATCAACAGCCCGAAAGAGGTTATCAAACAGGCGTTTGCCTTTGGCATGATAGACGATCAAAAAGCATGGGTGGAACTGCTGAATGACCGCAATTTGACCTCTCACGTTTACGATGAAGCCACGGCGGCGGCTATCTTTGCACGGATAGAGGGCCAGTATCTGCCCTTGTTCGACCGTGTGACCGCCTACATGAAGGACGAATGAAGCCCGGCGGAACGGCAGAAAGCGGGGTGGACGCATGGCGAAGATCATAAAGCGGATGAAGAAAGACGGCTCTTGCTCCTACTGCATCCGGGTTTCCAACGGCTACGACCGGCGGGGCCGTCAAGTGATGGTGAACCGGACGTTTACCCCGCCGCCGGGCATGACCGGGAAGAAGCTGGAAAAGGAATTGCAGCGGCAGGCGGAAGCCTTTGAACGGGAAGTGCACGCCGGTGTGCTGCTGGATGCGTCCATGAAGGTGGACGACCTGATAGAACGATGGTTCACCGAGTACGCAGAAAAGAAGCTCAAGCCCAAGACGGTTTACAACTACCGGCGTTTGGTGCCGCGTATCTCCGCCGGGCTGGGTCAACTCAAAGTCTGCCAAGTGAAACCGGCCCACCTGATGGCCTTTTACTCGAACCTAGAGGAACAGGGCGTGCGGGAAGATAGCACCTATACCGCAACGCCTGCCCTGCTGGAAGGAGCTTGCAGCAGCGTTCAAGGGCTATGAGGTTGTGTATGGACTGTTTTCCAAGAGCGGTTTTACAGGTCGACTGGCGGAGATGGCTGCGGAGAACCCGAATTTAATTCTGATTCAGGAAGATGCTATTTATAAGAAATAATATAATACGAATTATCATAATTGAAATTATATTAGCTGCTTACGTAGAAATGCCCACTCCCCTGAGAACTTCTCAGACGAGTGGGCATTCTTCTTCCCATATATCAGACTTACTCTTACGGTCACTCAAACCGCCATCAAGTCATGAATCAAAAATTATCATTTTTTATTTGTCCCAGAGTAAGTGCACGGTTTCTGCACTGTTTTTGCACGGTTTCAAGGGATGCAATGGATACTCTGACTTGCCAAATACGAACGCCCGGTACGCTCAGCCGCGCTTTTTGCGGGGGTTGTGGTCATGGCCGGGATGCTTCCGGGCGGGGGCGGCACGGCGGGCGGCATCCCGGCCGGCGGCGATGCCGCTGCCAAAGGCCCAGTGCAGGTTGAAGCCGCCGCAGCTGCCGGCGCAGTCCAGAGTTTCGCCCACGAAGTAAAGGCCCGGGCAGCCCTTGAACTGGAAGTGCTCGTCTACTTCCCGCAGGGAGAGGCCGCCGCCGGTGGTCTGAGCCTGCTTCCAGCCGCAGAGGGTCAGGCCCTCAAAGCGCCAGTGTTTGGCGGTGCGGGCCAGCGTTTGCCACTGTGCGGCGGTGAAGGCGGCGGGGGTGGTGTCCGGCAGGTTGGCAGTGCTCCACAATGCGCGGCCAAGCTTTGCATTCAGCAGGCCCAGCCAGAAACCGGCGGGGCTGTCGGCGGCTGTCTGGGCGGCATGTGCCGTAAACAGGGCGGCAAGCTCCGTTTCGGCTGTGGAGGGAAAAAGATCCAGTTCCACAGCCGGTGCCTTGGGCCTGCGGCCCGCGGCCAGCAGGCCGGAAAGCTGCATGATGCAGATGCCGGAAAGCCCGTAGTCCGTGAACTGGACCTCGCCATTTTCGCGGGCCAGCACGCGGGAGCCGTCCAGCAGGGACGCCGCTGCCTTGGCGCGGATGCCGGCCAGCGCTTTGTTGGGTTTTGCGCACTGCAGGGCCGTCAGGCAGGGGTACAGCGGCTCTACCCTGCCGCCGCACTGTGCAGCAAACCGGGGGCCGAAGCCGTCGGTGCCAAACTGCGGCCCGGCGGCACCGCCCATGGCGCAGATGACAGCATCGGCTCGCAGGGTCTCGGTGCCGCCCTCTGCGTTCTCAAACTGTACGGCGTAGCCGCCACGGCTCTGGCTGAGGGTGCGCACGGTGCAGCCGGTGCGCAGCTTTACATGATGCCGTGCAAGGTGATGTTCCAGCAAAGCCAGCACGTCCGCTGCCTGATTGGAATAGGGGTACACGCGGCCCGCCTCATCCGTGCGGGTGCAAAGGCCCAGGGCGCGGAACCAGCCCAGCGGGTCGGCGGCGTTCACAGCACCCAGCAGCGGGCGCAGCGCAGCCGGGTCGGCTGTAAAATACAGCTCCGGTGCAATGCCGGTGTTGTCCAGGTTGCAGCGGCCATTGCCGGTGGCCAGCAGCTTTTTGCCGGGCTGGGGGTTGCGTTCCAGCACCGTCACGCTTGCGGCAGGGGCTGCCTGCGCAGCTGCCAGTGCGGCAGCAAGACCGGCGGCACCGCCGCCCAGAACAAGGATGTGTGCCATGGGGGCACCTGCCTTTCTTTTGCAAAATAAGCATCTTTATTGTAACAGAACTCGCTGCCCGGCGCAACGCGCAGGGCAAAACCAAAGCCATGACGCGGCGTGCCGTGCCATGGCTTTTATGGATCGGTGGGGTTCAGGAAATTTTCCGCAGGCTGCGGCCTGCCATAAAGGTAGCCCTGAGCATGGTTGCAGCCAAGGCTCAGAAGCAGCTGTGCCTGCTCCGGCGTTTCCACGCCCTCGGCAATAATGCCGATGCCCAGCTTCTGCGCCAGCTGGATGATGCAGCGGATCACCTCGATATGGGTGGGTGCCTGCTGGGCGGTGAGCAGGAATTTGCGGTCCAGCTTGATGACGTCCACCGGCATTTCGGCCAGCATGGCAAGCGAGGACTCCCCCACGCCGAAATCATCCATCTCAATGACGAAGCCCTGCTGCCGCAGTGCGGTGAGCACCCGGAACAGCCGGGCCGAGTCCTGCACGTAGGCGCGTTCCAGAACTTCCAGCCGCAGCTGGCCTGCTTCCAACCCGTACTTTGCCAGCAGCCCCTGCAGGAAATCCGGCAGGTCGGGCTGGTAAAAATCGCTGCGTGCCACGTTTACCGAGACGGAAAGCTTTGGCAGGCCCTGTTCCCGGCGCTTTTGCAGCAGCTGGCAGGCCTTTTCCCAGATATAGCGGTCCACGGCGTAGATGCCGCCCTCTTTTTCCAGCAGCGGGATGAACTGCATGGGCGGCACAAACCCCAGCTCCGGGTGCTGCCAGCGGATCAGCGCCTCGGCACCGAATACCGTGCCATCGTCCAGCCGCACCTTGGGCTGCAGGTAGAGCAGCAGCTGGCCCTCGGCCAGTGCAGCCGGGATGCTGTCCAGCAGCTTGTGCCGCAGCAGCATCTCGTTGTGCAGGGCGTCGTTGTAAAAGGCCACCGCCCGGGAGGGGTCGTTGTTCAGGGTGTCCAGCGCCAGACGGGCATGATCGTACAGTTCCTCGGCGGCGGGGCCCCCTGCCGGGGCATGGCACACGCCGATGCGCACCCGCAGCTGCACCGGCAGCGGATAAGCGGCCAGCCAGGCGCTCACCTCCTGCTGCAGCACCTCGTAAAAGTGCAGCGGGGCGGGCATGAACAGGATGAACACGCTGCCCGCCGCATGGGCCAGCAGGCCCTGCTCGGCATGTTCCAGCCCGCTCAGAAAGAGGGCCAGATCCTGCAGCAGCCGGTTGCCGGAGCCCCGCCCGAACAGCTCGTTCACCGTGCGGATGGAATGGAAGTTCAGGGCGATCATGTCAAAGTCCGCACCGGGCTGTTCGGCCATGCGCTGGTTTGCCCGGTTGTACAGGGCCGGGACGCGCAGCAGGTTGGTCAGCTCGTCCTGTTCCAGAAGTGCGATCAGGCTGTTGGCGTCCTGCATCTGGTGCAGCAGGTGCTTATACTGGCTGTTGGCGCGGCTGAGCGCACGCTGCGAGTTGATGAGCCGGTTGTTCATCAGGGAGATCTGATAATATTCGTCGCGGTAGTCCTGCAGCGCTTCCTCGGCCCAGACGGTGCAGCGCGTGTAGATGTTGGAAAAATCAATGAATTCTTCCTCGCTGCCAATGTGCACCAGAAACACAAGGATATGGTTCGGGTAGCTGCGCAGGATGGCGGGCACCCGGCCTTCGGCCGCAAATTCCAGCACAAGGAACCGCTGCTTCTGCCCTTCAAACAGTTCCGGGTCCGCCAGCGGGGCCGGGTCGGCCAGCCAGTCGGTCAGGCAGGCACCGGGTGCGCACGCCTGCCCGGGCGGCAGACGCAGCGGCTTTTGGACGTGCCACGTTTTATCACAGAGTAAAATCGCGTACTTCATGGTTTTTATGCAAACAATTCGTCGGCTTTGTGAATGAAATCCCGCGCATCGGGTACGTAAAGGTCAACGGGCCACTGCGCCCAGATATCGTGAGTGCTCTCAAAGGCTTTGCCGCCCACGGCGATCTTCATCTGCGGGAACTCCTTGCGCACGGCTTCGGCCAGCTCGCGGCAGGCCAGCAGGTGCTGCGGCATGGTCACCGAGAGGGCCACAAGGTCGGGCTGGTTCTCCCGCACGGCGTCCAGCAGGGCATCCACCGGCACGGCAGCACCCAGATAGATGGTGTCCCAGCCGTCGTTTTCAAACAGGTCGGCCACCATGCGGGCCCCCATCTCGTGCAGTTCGGTGCCCGGGCAGGCGCACAGGATGGTGCGGCCCCGGCGTTTGGTGTCGAACAGGGCCGGGTACAGCTGTGCCATGGCCATCTGGGTGACCGAGGTGCAGTAGTGCTCGGTGTCCACGGTGATGCGTGCGGTATGCCACAGGTCGCCCACCCGGCGCATACTCTCGGCCAGGATCTCCACATACACATCGTTCAGGGAGATGCCGCTTTCCAGGAATTTCTGGATCAGGAACAGTGCGCGCTTGCTGTCCTTGGCCAGCAGGCAGTCCATATACTGGCGGATCTGCTCTTCAAAGCGGCTGGGCCGGCCAATGGATGCCGGCGGCAGGCTGGCGGCGTCCCGCACGCTCTGCTTGGCAGTTTCCAGCAGGGCCAGCATCCGGGGGCGCTTTTCGGCCTTTGCCACGGTGTTTACGCCGTAGGCAAGGGCGGTAAAGTTATCAATGGTGTATTCTGCCGTTTCCTGCCGGGTCTGGCGGTCCTTGAGGATGGATGCCAGCAGCTCGAACAGCCAGGCGGCATAGTCCGACATGATCTTGTCGTCGTCCAGAATGTAGGAGGTGTAAAGATAATCGGCGTTGTAGCGGGTGTCGCGGTAGATGATGCGCTCCACCTTGGGGGTGATGCGGGCATAATAATCCGGGTGGGTGGTGCACTCGTACCGGAACGCTGCATCCACCAGCTCCTGAAATTCGGCTTCGTATTCGGTTCGCAAAAGGCTCATGATCCTTTCTCCTTTCCTGCAAAATTCCACTTACTCCCAATTATAGCATAAGAACATAAGTGTTTCCACACTGAAAACGATTTCGGCCGGGCTTCGCCAAAAAATAACGGCGGTACGCTTTGCAGGTATAATTTGCCCGGGCTGACAGATACTAGAGCTGCAGGCATTTTCAAGGAAACGGAGGATACAGAGAATGAAAGCAACAGGCATTGTGCGCCGCATCGACGAGCTTGGCCGGGTGGTGATCCCCAAGGAGATCCGCCGCACCCAGCGCATCCGGCGCGGCGACCCGCTGGAAATTTTCACTACCGGCGATGGCGAGGTGATCTTTAAAAAATATTCGCCCATTGGCGAGATGAACGCCGTGGCGGCCCAGTACACCGAGGTGCTGAGCAAAAGCTTTGCCCTTACCGCTTTTGTGGCCGACCGTGACCGCATCCTTACCGTGAGCGGCGGCGGCCGGCGGGAGCTGGCCGACCGCAGCATCAGCCAGCCGCTGGAAAAGCTGATGGACAGCCGCCGCCTGTACCAGAGCGAGGGCGTGGCCGAACGGTGCATCCTGCCCTGCGAAGGCTCGCCCCGGGCGGTGCTGTGTGCCGCGCCCATCATTGCGGCGGGGGATGTGACCGGCGCGGTGGGCCTGCTCACCGAGGACCGCACCGCCACGCCGGACGCCGCCCAGCTCAAGGCGGTGAACGTGGCGGCGGCGTTCCTGGCCCGGCAGATGGAAGAGTAAAAAAGCAGCCCGGCTCCACACGGAAGCCGGGCTGCTTTATATCAAAGGGTGCTGTTTAAAAAGGGCTCACTGCCGGGCGTTTTACAGTTCGCACCAGGCCTTGATGACCTGCGGGCGGAACGCATGAGTACCGGGTTTGAAGGTGGTGCCCTCGGCAAAGTCCTTCATCAGGCCCTGCTCCACGCACCAGCGGGCTGCGGCCTGTGCATCCGCATCGGCAGTGTCAATGTCGGTGTAGAGCACGGCGTTCTGGGGCTGGGGCCGGTCGGCGGCGTTCCACAGCATCAGGGCCATCTGCTGGCGGCTGGTGGGGATGACGCCATCGGGCAGGTTGAGCTTCATCCAGACCTGGGTGCCCACAAGATAGGTGACGGCGGCACCGCCAACGATCAGGGCAGCAGCGGCGGCACCGTCACTGCCGGAGCCGGAGCTGATGTCTGCATCCGGGATACCGGGCGTCTCGTTGGGGATGGCCTTGATCTCGACGTTCTGGCCGCGCACAATAACGGTGTAAACGCCGTCGTCGCCGGGGGTCAGCGGTTCATCGCCGTTTTTGTAGGAAACGTCTGCATCTGCGGGCTTCTTAAAGGAGACTTTATAGCCATTCTTGACGGTATAAGTGCCGTCGGCGTTGGGTTCGACCACATTGCCGTTTTTGTCGGTCGCTTCAACATCGGTCACATCGTCCTTGGGCAGGGTGATGGTGTAGGTGTTGTCTTCGGAAGTGATAGTGCTGTTCGTGCCGTCGGCACTGATGGTGTAATCCCCATTTTCGTCCGGGGTAAGGGAATCACCGTTGGCGTCCTTAATGGTCACGTCCGAACCCTCAGCGGGCTTGAACTTGATCTCGTCGTCCTTTTTAACGGTGATGGTTCCGTTCTCATCGGGGGTGACCGTGGTGCCGTTCACACGGACATCGGTCACACCCTTGGGCAGGGTGACGGTGTATTCGTTGTCCACGGCGGTGATGGCCACATTATCGGTGCCCACGGTGATGGTGAACCGGTCGTCCGTTCCGGCGTCGGGTTCCAGCGTTTCTTCGCCGTTCTTATAGGTGACGTCTGCATCTGCAGGCTTCGTGAAGGAGACTTTATAGCCCTTCTTGACGGTGTAAGTGCCGTCGGCGTTGGGTTCGACCGCATTGCCGTTTTTGTCGGTCACTTCAACATCGGTCACATCGTCCTTGGGCAGGGTGACTTTGTGCTCATTGGGCACTTCCACAATGGTCACGTTCTCGGTGGGCACGGTAAAGGTGTAGCTGCCGTTATCGTTCTTGGCAGGCTGGTAAGTATCCTCAGCGACGGAATTATCACTCTTTACAGCTTTATAAGTGGCATCCGTATTGACGGGGGTAAAGGTAACTTTTTTACCCGGTTCCACGGTCAGGGTGTTGTTGTCGGCATCGTAAGCGCTGCCAGCATCCGTGCCCTCAATTTTAATATCGGCCACACTTGCGGGCAGGGTGATGGTTTGGGTGGCGGGAGCAGGCGTTGCAGTCAAAGTGACGATGCCGGTATCTTCACCAGTAATATTAGTTGCACCCCATTCAGTAAGGGGTTTGGTTTCGGTTTCGCCTTCGACCTGGACAGTCCAGGCTACTTTACCGGCCTGCTTGCTGTCAACGGTAACAGTGATAGGGTATGTATTGTCACGGCTTAGAAAAATATAAGCACTGTTATTGAGTATATTGTTTATTGTGTAGCCATCAGTAGTGATTTTATATTTGGAATAATTTTGCGGAAAAGTCGTGTTGAGAGAAGTTTGGGTTGGGTCGTCAGAGAATACACCACCATAAAGATAAGTGTGATAATAGCTTTCCGCTGGTGAAGCAATATTCCCTTTAAAAGTTCCGTTGTAAATGGAGAGGGTAGGACAGTAATAATTCTTGACGGAGTTCTCATCATAGTTAGGGTTAGGATAAAATACACCGCCAGAAATAGTTACAGTGGAGCAACCGTAGAGCACAAAGCCATTATGAAATGTGCCGCCAGTAATAGACAAACTGCTGTCGGAAATATAGCTGTAGCTATACAACGTGTTTGCAGAACCGGATTCCGCGTGTTGAGTAAAATCGCCATTGGCGATTTTACCTTCTATTGCATAGAGGTTGCAGTTATATGTGCCACCAGAAATAGTGCCGCGTGAAACAACACTGCTCCTGTTACTGAAAGTGCCACCAGTAATGGCAGCACCCAATTCAACGACAACATTAGAAGGGTCAAGTGTACCTAAATCAAACTCACCGGAGAGCAGACGTAGATATGAAGTTGAAGAGCCTGATTTAACAAGCGCTTCCCAACTGTCATTACCAGCAAGACGGTATTTGGTGAATGTAGGAGCGTACGAACTGTTGCCTAATGTTTCTGTGCCAGACGGAGTAAGGCCCGTTAACACAATATTGCCATTTTCATCCAGTGGAATGTCGTATGGATTGCTGCTATTTTCTTCCGCCAACTCCTGCACACTCACACTGTCGGGAATATTCCCCCCCCGTATCATCTGCGAATGCAGAAACCGGGCAGAGGCCCAAAGCCATGCTTGCTGCAAGCAGCCAGCTGACCAGCCTCGTTGCTTTTTTCATAAAAAATCCTCCTCCTTCTGCGCGGTGCCGCCAACCACTGGCAAAAACCCCGCAGAACCATTTTTGTCTGCCCAAAGCATACCATAAACCGCTGCCTAAAAGCCGCCCGCCGCGCAGAACGCCCCGCAAGGGCACGGAAACGCCCCCTTGCACCGGAAAATGAGCCTGCTTTACTTCAACAGACAAAAGTATACTTGTCCAGTGTACGCTATTGTTGCACTTTTTGCAATGGACAGATGTGCTAAAATTGCTCTTCAATTTTTGGCATGTGCAGGGCGAAATGCTTTTGTGCAAAGCTGCCCGGCATCGGCTTGACAAACTGCGCAGATACGCTATAATAAAAACAGAAAAGGTGCTATCCGCAATGGTCAGCTCCCGTACCCACTAGTCAAAAAAGATTGACCGTGTACTTGGAAGGTTGGCGGTCAATCTTTTTTGTTATCATTGTCATTGCGCTGCGGAAACTTTGTCATGACCTCAACGGCCAGACGGATCACGTCCACGATCAGACCCAGCAATGTGAGAATGAAAGTGAGCAGTGCGAGAGTTTCTAACAGAGTCATTCGACATTCCTCCCTTCGCCTTCAGGGCTCCGGGAAGCTTCATTCAACAAAAGAGTTCCACTCCCGGAACCCCTGCTTCGTTCTATGTAGAAGAAACAGCGACCGGGCACGGAAGCTTGACCACCTGCAATGCAGACAGCACCTTATTCACCGCCCTTTTCGGGCGGTATTTTTATTTTAGCACACTTTTTGCGCTGTTACAACAGAAAAAGCGTTTGCCACATAGGCGATTTTTCCATAACAAAAAGAAATGACCGCCCACAGACTTCCAACCCTGAGCGGTCATTCTTATTGACAACTTAGCCGGAGGAAGCTGACCATGCAGATCGACTTGCGGCTCCCTGCGTCTGCTTCGCGCCTTGGTGCGGCGCTCGCATCCTGCAGGCCGCGGCCCCAACAGCTCCTCCCTGTTTCCGCCACTGGCGGCGGCTTGTCAAGAACGCGCTCTCCTTTTTATATAAGGAGGGCGCTTTTGCTTTTATGACAGAATTATGAATCTTTGATAACATTTTTCCAAGGGGCTTGACAGCACAGGAAAATTGGCTATAATGGTCTTAGCACTCAGGAACAAGGAGTGCTAAACAAACAAAGCAAACGCAAAAAGGAGGCAGGCGCTATGACGATGGATGCACGCAAGCAGCGAGTCTTGCAGGCGATCGTGGCGCTGTATGGTCTCGAAGGTGAGCCCGTTGGCAGCAGCGTGCTGGCAAACTACTTTGATATGGCGGTTTCCAGTGCAACGCTTCGCAATGAGATGGCGGCGCTGACAAAGCTGGGCCTGCTGGAGCAGCCCCACACCAGCGCGGGCCGCGTGCCCAGTGCCAAAGGCTACCGTTACTACCTTGATAATCTGCTCACCGACGATCAGCCGCTGGACCGTGTGAGCCGCGCCCGTGTGGACGCCGTGTTCGCCAGCCTGGACCACGAGCCCGAAAAGCTGGCCGCAGGTGCCGCCAGGGCGCTGGCCGCCATCAGCGGATGCACCGCCGCCATCAGCACCCCCTGTGCCGAGGATCTGTGCATCGCCCATTACGAAGTGGTTCAGGTGGGCCGCAGCGCGGCGGCTGTGCTGGCCGTTACCACAGCCGGTTACGTCCGCACCCGTGTGGCGCGGGTGCGCACCGGGCTTTCCCGCGAGAATGCAGCGGCCCTTGCCGCATTGCTGAACCGCAACCTCACCTTTGTGGCACCGGTGGATCTTTCCAGTCGGCTGCTGGCAGAGCTGTGCAGCCAGATCGACCCGGAGCTGGTGCCCGTCATCAGCGCGGCGGCGGCCATCCTGCAGGATTCCGTCAAGCCCCACGTATTTCTGGGCGGCGAGCAGTACCTGCTGGACTGGCCCCAGCTGGACGGCAAGGTGGGCGACATCCTCACCCTGCTGAACGACGAGGAGCAGGCCGCAGGGCTCATTGCTCCCCCGGCCGACCGCAGCGAAAGCGTGCTGCTGGGCGAAGATCTGGAACCCCAGATCCCCGGCCTGTGCATCGTGAGCGACCGGTATCTGGTGGGCGGCGGCCTGTGGGGCTCCATTGCACTGATCGGCCCCACCCGGATGCCCTTCCAGAAATTGATGCCGCTGCTGCATTACTTTGCAGACCAGCTGGGCGAGGGCATGAGCGGCAAACGAAAAGACACCCCGCAGGCTGCCGTACCGCGGCGGACTGTGATCTATAAGGAGGATCTGGAATGAGCGAAGAAACCAAAAAGACAGCCCCCGCTCAGGAAACTGAGCAGCAGGCTGAGCAGGCCGCTCCCGAAGAAAAGGCAGAGCAGGCAGCGCCCGAACAGGCACCTGCCGAGGAAGCTGCAGACCCGAAGGACGACAAGAAGAAGGACGGCGGCTGGTTCAACAAAAAGGCCCGCGAGCTGGAAGCTGTAAAGGCAAAGCTGGACGCCGCCGAAGCCAACGCCGCACAGGCCAAAGACCAGCTGCTGCGCATGGCTGCGGAGTACGAGAACTACCGCAAGCGCTCCACCCGCGAAGCCGACCAGAAGTTCAACGATGGCGTTTCCTTTGCGGTGAACCAGATCATCCCCATTCTGGATACGCTGGAAATGGCGGCCAACGCCCCCACCACCGACGAGAACTACAAAAAGGGCGTGACCATGACGCTGGACAAAGCCGCCAAGGCGCTGGATGCCCTCCATGTGGAGGAAATCGAAGCGCTGGGCAAGCCCTTTGATCCCAACTTCATGAACGCAGTGCAGCAGATTCCCGCCCCCGACGGGCAGGAGAGCGGCACCGTCATCACGGTCTACCAGAAGGGTTACAAGCTGGGCGACAAGATCGTCCGCCATGCAACCGTTGTGGTGGCCGAATAACACCGCAAAACCCCGCAAAGGGTTTTCAGATATAACATCCGCTTACAAACATCTGAGCATCACATAAACAACAAGATTCGTCTTTTTGAGAGGAGATTTCATTATGAGCAAGATCATTGGTATCGACCTTGGTACTACCAACAGCTGCGTGGCTGTCATGGAGGGCGGCGAGCCCGTCGTCATCGCAAACTCTGAGGGTGCACGCACCACCCCGTCTGTGGTCGGCTTCACCAAGACCGGCGACCGTCTGGTCGGCCAGGTGGCAAAGCGTCAGGCCATCACCAACCCCGAAAACACCGTGGCTTCCATCAAGCGTTTCATGGGCACCGACCACAAGGTGACCCTGAACGGCAAGGAGTACACTCCCCAGCAGGTGAGCGCTATGATCCTGCAGAAGCTGAAGGCTGACGCCGAGGCTTACCTGGGTGAGCCTGTTACTGAGGCTGTCATCACCGTTCCCGCATACTTCAACGACAGCCAGCGTCAGGCTACCAAGGACGCCGGCACCATTGCAGGCCTGAACGTCAAGCGTATCATCAACGAGCCCACTGCCGCTTCTCTGGCATACGGCATCGATAAGGAAGAGGACCAGAAGATCATGGTCTACGACCTGGGCGGCGGCACCTTCGATGTCTCCATCATCGAGATGGGCGACGGCGTTACCGAGGTTCTGGCCACCAACGGTGATACCCATCTGGGCGGCGACGATTTCGATGAGCGCATCATCAACTGGATGGCAGACGCATTCCAGACCGAGAACGGCATCGACCTGCGCAAGGACAAGATGGCTGCTCAGCGTCTGAAGGAAGCTGCCGAGAAGGCTAAGATCGAGCTGTCCAGCGCAATGAGCAGCCAGATCAACCTGCCCTTCATCACTGCCGACGCTACCGGCCCCAAGCATCTGGATATGACCCTGACCCGCGCAAAGTTCAACGAGCTGACCGCTGATCTGGTCGATCGCACCATGGGCCCCGTCCGCAAGGCTCTGCAGGATGCAGGCCTGCGTCCCTCTGACCTGAAGAAGGTCCTGATGGTCGGCGGTTCCACCCGTATCCCCGCCGTCTACGACGCAGTCAAGAAGGAACTGAACTGCGAGCCCTTCAAGGGCATCAACCCCGATGAGTGCGTGGCCGTCGGTGCCGCTATTCAGGGCGGCGTGCTGCAGGGCGACGTGAAGGGCCTGCTGCTGCTGGATGTCACCCCGCTGAGCCTGGGCATTGAGACCCTGGGCGGCGTGTGCACCAAGATCATTGACCGCAACACCACCATCCCCACCCACAAGAGCCAGGTGTTCTCCACCGCAGCCGACAACCAGCCCTCTGTTGAGGTCAACGTCCTGCAGGGTGAGCGTGAGTTCGCACGCGACAACAAGAGCTTGGGCGTGTTCCATCTGGATGGCATTGCTCCGGCTCCCCGTGGCGTGCCTCAGATCGAAGTCACCTTCGATATCGATGCAAACGGCATCGTGAAGGTCAGCGCCAAGGATCTGGGCACCGGCAAGGAGCAGAACATCACCATCACCGCTTCTACCAACATGTCCAAGGAGGACATCGACAAGGCTGTGAAGGAAGCTGAGCAGTTTGCTGCCGACGATAAGAAGAAGCGTGAAGAGGTCGATATCCGCAACGGTGCCGACCAGATGGTGTTCCAGACCGAAAAGATGCTGAAGGAGAACGGCGATAAGCTGCCTGCCGACGTGAAGAGCGAGGCTGAGGCAAAGCTGGCCGACCTGAAGACTGCCGTGCAGTCCGGCAACGTGGATGACATCAAGGCAAAGCAGGAAGCCCTGAGCCAGGTGTTCGAGAAGATGTACCAGGCAGCTGCTGCCGCACAGCAGGCTGCAGGCGCACAGCCCGGCCCCGACGCAGGCGCAAACAACAACCAGAAGCCCAATGATGACGGCGTTGTGGATGCCGACTTCAAGGAAGTCTGATAAACTGAACTGAGCAGTGTGTGCCCGGCCAAACCGGCGGACACACGCGTAGAATAGCAAAAGCCGCTCCGGTTTTGCCGGGGCGGCTCTTGCTGGTTATAGAGCGAGGAACCAACCGGGGCGTTTCCCGGATCAAACGTTCCCGGAGAGGTGAGTGGATATGGCACAGGAAAAGCGTGATTACTACGAAGTGCTGGGTGTATCCAAGACTGCGACCGATGCCGAGATCAAAAAGGCATACCGCAAGCTTGCAATGAAGTACCACCCGGACTATAACCCCGGCGACAAGGACGCCGAGGAAAAGTTCAAGGAAGTGAACGAGGCAAACGAGGTGCTTTCGGACCCGAAAAAGCGCCAGCTGTACGATCAGTACGGCTTTGCAGGCGTTGACCCCGCCTATGCAGCACAGAACGGCGGCGGCCCCGGTGCGGGCGGCTTTGGCGGTTTCGGCGGCGACGGCGTGGATCTGGGCGACATCTTCGGCGATATCTTTGGCGGCGGTTTCGGCGGCTTTGGCGGCTCGTCCCGTCAGGCAAACCCCAACGCCCCCCGCAAGGGCCAGGACATCCGCGTGCGCATCACCCTGAGCTTTGACGAGGCTGTGCACGGCTGCAAGAAGAACATCACCATCACCCGCCAGCAGGAGTGCACCGAGTGCCACGGCAGCGGCTGCGCCGCCGGTTCCAGCCCCGAGACCTGCCCGGACTGCGGCGGCCGCGGCTTTGTGATCCGCCAGCAGCGCACCCCCTTTGGCGTGATGCAGACCCAGCAGCCCTGCTCCCGCTGCGGCGGCAAGGGCAAGCTGGTCAAGAACCCCTGCAAGGTCTGCCACGGCAGCGGCAAGGTGGCAACCAAAAAGACGCTGGAGGTGTCCATCCCCATGGGCATCGACGACGACCAGAGCTTTGCTCTGCGCGGCGTGGGCGATGCCGGTGCCAACGGCGGCCCTGCCGGTGATGTGATCGTCATGGTCACCGTGCGCCCCAGCGAGGTGTTCCAGCGCGACGGCTACGATGTGTGGGTCACGGTGCCCATCACTTACAGTCAGGCAGTGCTGGGCGATACCGTGCAGGTGCCGTCCATCGATGGCAAGGTGGAGTACACCGTGCCCGAAGGCACCCAGAGCGGCACCACCTTCCGCCTGCGCGGCAAGGGCATCCAGTACCTGAATGGCCGCGGCCGCGGTGATATGTACGTCAAGTGCGAGGTGGAGATCCCCAAAAAGCTGAACAAGACCCAGCGCGATGCCCTGAAAAAGTTTGAGGGCACCCTGAAAGAAGAAAACTACGAAAAGCGCAAGGGCTTCTTCAAAAAGCTGAAGGATATGTTCAACAACTGAGAAGGAACAAAACAGCATAACAAAAGGCGGCGGCACTTCCCAAACGGGAGGTGCCGCCGTTTTTGCTGCGATCACAAAAACTGCTGCAAATTTTACGTTGAATTTTACAGCACACTGCGGTATACTAAGGCTGAAAGGAGTGGATACTATGCCCAATATCAAACCGATCTCTGACCTGAGAAACTACAACGAGGTGCTGCGCGATGTGGAAGAAGGCTCGCCGGTATTCCTCACCAAAAACGGCCGCGGAAAATACGCCATTGTGGAACTGCGCGATTACGAAAAGGCGCAGGCGACCATCCGCCTGATGAGCGAGATCGCCAAGGGCCGCCGCTCCGGCGAAGAGGACGGCTGGCTGAGTGTGGAGGAAGTGGAGAAATCACTTGGAATCACAAATGAATAAGTTGCAGTTATCAAGAGCGGCTCAAAAAGACCTTTTGGAAATAAAATCTTATATTGCGGTTGATTTGGATAACCCCAAAGCGGCGCTGGCTGTGGTAAGCCGGATCACAAAAAAGATCCGGCTTTTGAATGACAACCCGTTGATGGGAGCAACGTTGGCTTCAATTTCCGGAGCCAACAGCGAAGAACGTTTTCTTGTTTGTGGGAGCTACATGGTATTCTACCGTGCGACAAGAACGAATGTTTTTGTGGACCGCGTCCTCTATGGCCGCAGAGATTATCTGCGGGTGCTGTTTGATAAAACAGAACTGCCAGAGCAGGAAGAACGATAAGCAAAGCGGCGGCACTTCCCAAACGGGAGGTGCCGCCGCTTTTTGCTTTATTCAGGGGTACACAGGCTTTTTACTTGCCAAAGATGATGAGCGCATTGGGCACAAGGCCGATGATGGTTGCGCAGGAGGCAACAAACCAGACACCGCAGCCCAGGTCGTAGATGGTGTTCAGAGAGCTCTTTTCGGCATGGGCAGCCAGTGCGTTCATGCCGTTCTCCACCCAGTTGGAGTTGATGTTTGCCTTGCGGTAATCGTGGATGGCGGTAACGCCCTCGTACCAGCCGTACAGCGGGAACCAGGCCATCAGGGCCTGCACGACGCCTACGCCGCCCTCGGTGTAGGTCATTTCGTCGCTGGACAGGACATTGTATGTTGCGGGATAGGTAATGGTGTTCGTCATAAAGCAGACTCCTCAAATTTCAGTTTCATAACAAAAGCGGCGGCTCTCCCAAAGAAGAGCCGCCGCAAAAAAAGCCCTTTGGTATACTTCTGCAGATTACTTGCTGAAGATGATGAGAGCAGACGGGATAAAGCCAATGCCCGCAGTGCCCAGATTGATTACCAGAAAACTGTAGGCGCAGCTAAAATTATAAATTGCATTGGTCAGGCTCTTCTCAGCATCTGCCATAAAGTAATCCAAACCGGTATCAAGCCAGTTGTCGGGATTCTTTTTGCGATAATCGCGGATGGAGGTATTAGCCTTGTACCATGCGTACGGCCAAACAAAAGCAGCAAGAAGTGCCTGAGTGGCAGTAGCACCGCCTTCGGTGTAGGTCATTTCTTCGCAGGACAGTACGTTGTAGGAAGCAGGCATCATGATCTTGTTTTCCATAATAACACTCCTTTGAATCAAAGCTATCAAAACAGCACATTCTATGCGCCATTCACACCAAGATAAACCGCAACTGCAGAGCATTGCTCTACACCGTCATTGTACAACAGGCGGGGGCTTTTTTCAAGAGGAGAATATACAGCCTGCGCAAAAACTGGAGAGACTTCCGAAAAGAACTGGAAAAATTTGTGGAAAAAGACTGCAATAAAACGCACCGGAGCGTACCACAGGCGGCGGTATGCTCCGGTGCGTTTCAGAATACTTTGGCTTTATCACCCTGCCACACCGGCGCGGTAGAGGTACGGGTCGCTCTTGAAGCTGTCAAAGCTGTACAAAACCAGGATCTGGTCGTAGCCGTTGTCGGCGATCAGCTGGTCAAGGCCATAGTTGTAATTGCGGAAGTCCACTACGTCGATCTGGGCAAAGTTTGCGGTCAGGTAGGGCGCAAAGCAGTTGGCGTAGCTGTCCTTGATGACAAGGATGCGGCCGGTGCCGTCGCCCTCAATGCGGCTCAGGCCGTTGTTGCCGTGCAGGAACATGGCGTACTTGTCGTACACGTTCAGCTTGCCGGTGTCGTACAGGCCGGTGGTCTGGCCGTCTGCAGGCTGGCCTGCAGCGGTCACATTGTAGATGGTCAAAGCATTGGGCAGGTCGTAGTAGGTGATGGTGTCCGGCACGGCGTTCCAGGTGCGGGCCTTGGAATAGTGGGTGCCGTAAAAGCCGTCTGCCGTCAGGGCCGTGTGGGCGGCGGGGTCAAAGGGGGTCAGCCCCAAAGCATCGCACAGCCGGCTGTAGGCGTAGTATGCGCCAAGGCTCGTCCAGTGGTGGTCGGTGCGGTAGTAGATATATTCATCCTTGTGCTCGGCAAGGGTCTGCCGCACGTCCACAAAGCGCCCGCCCGCCGCCTGCACGGCGGCGGAAAGCTGGTCGAGATAGACATCTTCATCCAGCAGGGGCGCGTTTGCAGGTACGTTCTCCGGGTAGATGACCGATGCCGCCGGTGCAAGCAGAACATTCACCTTGCCGGGGTACCGCTGGCAGAGTGATTCCACGGCGGCGGTGTTCTTGGGCAGGGTGCGCTCCTCGCTGGCAAGCAGGCCGAAGGTGCGGGGGAACATCATGTGCTCCCGGCCCAGCAGGATGCCGCCGTTCTGCTCCTTCTGCAGCAGGGTGGTCTCCACCACGCTCTGCAGGCTGATCCACTGGTCACGGCCAAACACCTGATCCTTCACGTATTTCGTGTAGGCGGTAAAGTAACTGTTCAGCCCCTTGGCGGAAAACTGGGTCAGTGCCGGACGCTGGCTGAGGGTAGTGTTTTCCATCTCGCTGTAGGCGCGGTCCGGCGTGATGAGGTCCAGTGCAAACAGGCAGAGAAAGAACAGGCTGAACACCACCAGCACCGGGTAGTGCAGGAGCGAAGAAGACTTTTTGCTGTGTTTTTCCATCTTCACGCCTCCTTAAAAGTTAAAGTAGAGGAACGGGCTGTTGGTGCTGCCCACCACGTAGGCGGTGGAGACCACCAGCAGCGCCAGAATGGCTGCGCAGCGGGTGACGGCGTTCTTTTTGAGCAGGTTCCAGAGCTTTTCAATCAGCGGGGTGCAGCAGATAACGCTCACCGCCAGCAGCACACCGTAGTTGCGCAGGAAGTACAGCGGAGAAGCGCCGCCGGAAGGGATGAACAATTTCTGGAACAAAAGGCCGAAGGAAACACCGGTGTCGTTGCCCACGAACATGGCCCAGCCCACGACCACGAGGAACAGGGTGTAGATGTGGGGCCACACTTTGCCCTTTTCCAGATGCTTGAGCAGAAACAGCTTTTCCACCGCCAGCAGCACAAAGTAGTACAGGCCCCAGCAGATAAAGTTCCAGTTGGCACCGTGCCAGATGCCGGTGAGCAGCTCCACCACGAACAGGTTGAAGATCTGGCGCTTGAGCCCCTTGCGGTTGCCGCCCAGCGGGATATACACATACTCGCGGAACCAGCCGGAAAGGGTCATGTGCCAGCGCCGCCAGAACTCGGTGATGGACGCGGAGATATACGGGTAATTGAAGTTTGCGGGGAAATCGAAGCCCAGCATCTTGCCCATGCCGATGCCCATCATGGAGTAGCCGGAAAAATCAAAGTACAGCTGCAGGCTGTAGGCGATGATGCCCAGCCACACCAGCGGTGTAGAAGCATTGGCAAGGCCCACAAAGGTGGTGGAGGGGCTGTCCGCCACGCCGATGATATCCGTCCATAATGCGCCGATGGCGTCCGCCAGCAGTACCTTTTTGGCAAGGCCAAAGGTGAACAGGGTCATGCCCTCTTCGATTTGTTTCAAATTATAACGGTGCTTGTAGACGTGCAGCTGGTTGGAGACATCACGGTATTTCACGATGGGGCCTGCGATCAGCTGCGGGAACATGACCACATACGCGCCGAAGTCGATAATGTTGCGCTCGGCTTTTACATCCCGGCGGTAGACATCGATGGAGTAGGAAAGGGTCTGGAAGGTGTAAAAGCTGATGCCCAGCGGCAGGGTGCCGATGCCCTGGATTTCGGCAAAGGCGGTGCCCAGCAAAGCGTTTGCACTGCGCAGCACAAAGTTTGCGTACTTGAAGTAAAACAGCATCCCAAGGCTTCCGATAAGGGCTGCCAGCAGAAATACTTTGCGCAGGGCCGGGCTTTGCTCAAAATGCTCAATGCACAGGCCGCAGATATAGTTGAGCAGGATCAGGGCCACCATTACCGGGAAAAACCGCACCTCGCCCCAGCAGTAGAACACCAGACTGCAAAGGAACAGCACGGTGTTCTTGAGTTTTGCGGGGGCCAGATAATACAGTGCCAGCGTGATGGGCAGAAAGCGGAACAGGAAAATGATCGTGCTGAAAACCAAGGCGTCAGCCTCCTTTTCAAGATTAACTTGCTCGCCCTCTCCGTCATTGCTTACGCAATGCCACCTCCCCCAAAGTGGGAGGCCTTGGCATTCCATGCAAAGTTACTGGTTTCGCCAGAGGCTCTCCCTTTGGGAGAGCTGGACGCGAAGCGGCCTGAGAGGGCGAGGCCGTTCATCGAAAAAAGCCGATGCCGCAAATGGCACCGGCTTTGGGTGGGTTCGTATTTATGCCAGAGCGCTGTCCACGGCGCTGTCCAGATCGGCAGTGCACTCGTTGGAGGCGATCACCATGACAACAGTGTTGTCCTTAAAAGCGATAACGGCGTTCTCCACATTGTCCTGTGCCTGTGCAAACTCGGCGTAGTTGCCGTAGAAGGCTACCTGATCCTGCTGGTAGGAAGCCAGCTGGTTTGCCACATCCTCGGCTTTGCCGTCGGCAGCTTCGATCACCAGCACAAGGCCCGCGTCGCCGTTGTCGTTGCTCTTCACGCCCTTGTAGCTGGCCACATCGTCCGCCTGCAGGCCGAAGTCATATTCGATGTTCATGGCTGCGATCTCGAACTGGTTGGAGATGGGGTCGGCCTCCAGCAGGGCATTGAAAACGCCGTCCAGTGCGTCATTGGAGCCGTTCTCAACATCGTCCACCACAGAGGATGCGGCGGCGCTGGAAGCGGGCGAGGTGACCTCGGCGGTGGAAACGGAGGACGGCGCAGAAGAACTGCTGCCGCCGCAGCCGGTAAGGGCTGCCGCAGCCAGCGCGCCGGTGAGTGCGATTGCAATGATTTTTGTGCGATTTATCATAAAATATTCCTTCTTTTGCTCAAAACGTTCTAAGAGCTGCCCAAAGCGGTTTTGCCGCAGGGCAGACTATTGTTATCTTACCATAACCGCGTGCAAAATGCAACGCGCAGGGCTCCGGTTTTACGGATTTTTAACCGGTGATCTTCTCCCCTGCGGCAAGCTTCTGCAGCAGGGCAATGGCATCCTCAAGACACAGGCCGCTCTGGTTGATGAGGGCCGCATTCTCCGGGCCCACATAGCGCCAGTGCCACGGCTCGTAGGTGATCTCGGTCACGGCTTCGGCATCCTTCGGGTAGCGCAGGATGAACCCGTATTCCTCTGCGTGGGCGCACAGCCAGCGGAAAGCCCCGGTGTTTTCAAAGCCTTCGTCAAGGCCGGTGTGCTCCGGGCTGTTCAGGTCGGCGGCAAGGCCGCAGTTGTGCTCCGAGTAGCCCGGCGGATTCACAATGGCAGCAGCCTGCTGGCGGGCGTCGGCTTCGCTCAGGCCCTTATCCAAAAACTGCTGGGTCTTACGGTCGTAGAGGGTCTTCTGGTAGTCCACGCTGCGGTAGCCGCTCTGCATCCAGATGGTCACACCCTCCTTGGCGGCAGCAGCCTGCATGGCAAGAAAAGCATCGGCGGCTTCGGTCTGCAGGGCCTTGTTGATGGCGGTGGCCGAGCCGCATTCTTTGGTGGTAAACGTGTAATCGTCCGGCATCTTATTGGTGTGGTTCACCAGCACCATGCGGGGGTCATCCAGCATGGCCTGTGCCTGCTGGGCGGTCAGCAGGCCGCTTTCGGCTTCCGATGCCGCAGCGCTGCCGGGGGCAGAAGCAGCCGATGCGGCGGGCACGGCGGCTTTGCGGCTGAAAACAAACGAAACGCAGCCCACCGCGATGCAGGCGGCGGCAGTGACCGTGAGCAGGCGGCGCACAGCGGGCCGCAGACGGCGGCGACGGCGATGGCGGCGGGTATGAACAGGTCGATTCATCCGGATACCTTCTTTCTGGGGGATATGCATAGAATGTGCCCTCCATGGGCAAGCTATGCCCGGAGGGAAGACAGTATGAAGATGACAGCACAGGAATATGCGCGCCGGGTGCGGCGCATCGGGCCGCACTCCCCTTTGGGGGCAGACTGCCTGTGGGCTTTTGGCGTGGGCGGCGGCATCTGCCTGCTGGGCGAGGTGCTGCGCCAGCGGTATCTTGCCATGGGCCTTGAAACCGACCTTGCCGGCACCCTGACCAGCTGCACGCTCATCGTGCTTTCGGCGGTGCTCACCACGCTGGGCTGGTACCAGAAGCTGGCTGCAAAGGCCGGGGCCGGGTCGCTGGTGCCCATCACGGGTTTTGCCAACGCAGTGGTCAGCGCAGCCATCGAGTTCAAGGCCGAAGGCCGGGTGCTGGGCACCGGGGCCAAGATGTTCACCATTGCCGGGCCGGTGATCGTGTACGGTACGCTGACGGCGGTGGTGTACGGTGCAGTGCTGTGGGTGCTGGGCGCACTGGGCATGCCTGTACTGTCCTGAATACGGTTCAAAATGCCGCAAGATTGCGGCACACCGCTATTGTACCATAAAACTTTGTATTTGTTGCCGGAAAGGAGAAATTTTATCCATGAGCATCCGGAGCGGGGACACCCTGTTGTTTGAAGTGCCGCCGGTGATCGCCGCCGGGGCCGCAGTGGGCGGCAAAAAAGAGGGTGAGGGCCCGCTGGCGGCGGAGTTTGACGAGCTGAGTGCGGACAACCGCTTCGGGCAGGCCAGCTGGGAAGCGGCGGAAAAATACCTGCAGCTGCGGGCGGCACGCCTGTGCCTGCAAAAGGCGGCCCTTCCGCAGGAAAAGGTGCAGCTGGCCCTTGCCGGGGACCTGCAGGCCCAGTGTACAGCATCCAGCTACACCATGCGGGAACTGGGCGTGCCCTTTGCAGGGCTGTTTGGTGCCTGCAGTACCATGGCCGAGGGCCTTGCGCTGGGGGCTGCTCTGTGTGAGGGCGGCGCGGCCCGCAATCTGCTGGCAATGGCGTCCAGCCATTTCTGCGCGGCCGAACGGCAGTTCCGTACACCCTTGAGCTACGGTGCGGTGCGCACGCCCACAGCCCAGTGGACGGCCACCGCGGCCGGGTGCTGCCTTTTGCAGCCCCAGGGCAAAGGCCCCGCCATTGCCGCGGCCACCTTTGGCCGGGTGCAGGATTATCAGGTGAAGGGCATCAACAACATGGGCGCGGCCATGGCCCCGGCGGCGGCTTCCACCCTGCTGCACTATTTTAAGGATACCGGCACCGAACCGCAGGAGTTCGACTGCATTTACACTGGCGACCTTGGGCAGGTGGGCAGCCAGCTGCTGCGGGAACTGCTGGCCGCAGAAGGGCTGCTCATCAAAAATCATGTGGACTGCGGGTGCATCCTGTTTGACGCAAACGAGCAGAGCGTGAAGAGCGGCGGCTCCGGCCCGGGCTGCTGTGCGGCGGTGCTGTGCGGGCATATCCTGCCGCGCCTTGTGCGGGGCAGCCAGAAACGGGTGCTGTTCACGGCCACCGGGGCCCTGATGAGCCAGACCACCTTTCTGCAGAAGGAGAGCATCCCGGCGGTGGCACACCTTGTGGAACTGCGTGCCCCGCAGAAAGGAGACACGGCATGAATTATTTCTGGGCGTTCTGTGTGGGCGGTGCCATCTGTGTGGTGGGTCAATTGCTCATCGACCTCACCGGCCTGACCCCGGCCCGCATCCTCACCGGGTATGTGGTGGCGGGCGTGGTGCTTTCGGCCATCGGGTGGTATACGCCGCTGGCCGAGTTTGCCGGGTGCGGAGCCACCGTGCCGCTGCTGGGCTTCGGGCATCTGCTGGCAAAGGGTGTGCGCACGGCTTTGCAGGAAGAGGGCGCGGTGGGCATCCTCACCGGCGGGCTGACCGCCGCTGCAGCAGGCGTTACCACCAGCCTTGTGTGCGGCGTGATATGCTCTTTGGTTGGAAAGAGCCACGATCAGAACTAGAGAAAAACGAAAAGAAGGAGCGCCTGCAGGCGCTCCTTCTTTGTCGTTATGAGATAAAAGAAAATTACAGCAGAAGCATCACCGCGCACACCACGGCCACCACCGCACCGACTGCGGCGGCAATGCCGTAAATCTTGCGGGATTCTGCATCGTTTTTGTTCAGGGTCAGGTAGTAGATGCCTGCGCCGAACAGCAAAATGCCAATGATAAGACCAAAAATCGTGATCATGCTTTTTTCCTCCAGTTGAGCAGCAATGCCGAGTTGATGATAACAAGCACACTGCCTGCGTTATGCACCAGCGCGCCGACGACAGGGTTCAGGATGCCGGTAATGGCCAGCGTGATGGCGATGAAGTTCAACGTCATGGAGAAGGTCAGGTTCAGCTTGATGGTGGTCATCATCCGCTTGGAGAGGGCCATCAGGTGGGGCAGCTCCTTCACCTCATCGTCCACAAGGGCGATGTCTGCAGCGTCCACCGCAATGTCGCTGCCGGTGCCGCCCATGGCGATGCCCACCTCGGCCTTTTTCAGGGCGGGGGCATCGTTGATGCCGTCGCCGATCATGCACACCAGTTCGCCTTTCTGCTGGAATTCGTCGATGTACCGCAGCTTGTCCTGCGGCAGGCAGTTTGCCCGCACTTCCCGGATGCTCAGCTGGCCCGCGATGGCGTTGGCGGCGCTCTCATGGTCGCCGGTCAGAAGCACCGGCTGCACGCCCAAGGCGGAAAGCTCCCGGATGGTGTCAGCACTCTCGGCACGCAGCGTGTCGGAAAGGGCGATAAAGCCCGCAAAACTGCCGTTCACGGCCAGATAGGTGATGGTGGCACCCTTTTGCAGATAGTTCTCTGCGCTGGCGGGCAGGGCAAAGTCAATGCCATGTTCTTTTAACAGTTCCGGGTTGCCGGCCAGCAACTGCACGCCGTCCACCGTGGCCGAAACGCCCCGGCCCGGGATCATGCGGAAATCCTGCGCGGCAGCCAGCTCTGCGCCCAGGTCTTTTTTGCAGCACCGCACGATGGCTTTGCCCAGTGGGTGCTCCGAGAGCTGCTCTGCACAGGCGGCAAAGCGGTACAGGTCGGTGTTGGTGTAAGCCGAAGAAAGGCTCTCCACGGCCACCACTTCCGGTGTGCCGCAGGTCAGGGTGCCGGTCTTGTCAAAGGCCAGGATCTTCACCCGGGCAAGGCGTTCCAGCGCATCACCCTCCCGCACGAGGAAGCCGTGCTTGGTGGCGTTGCCAATGGCCGCCATGATGGCGGTGGGCGTTGCCAGCACCAGCGCACAGGGGCAGAACACAACCAGAATGGTCACGGCACGGATGATCTGGCCGGTCACTGCCCAGGTGAGGGCGGCGGCGGTCAGCGCGATTACCACGATCCAGGTGGCCCAGCGGTCGGCAAGGCCCACGATCTTGGCCTTGCCTGCATCCGCAGACTGCACCAGCCGGATCATGCGCTGGATGGAGCTGTCCTCCCCCACCTTGGAAGCCCGCATTTCAAACGCACCGAACTGGTTCACCGTGCCGCTGGACACCTCGTCGCCCACGGTCTTATCCACGGGCAGGCTCTCGCCGGTCATGACGGCCTGATTGATGGAGGTCTGCCCGGCGGTGATGATGCCGTCCACCGGCACCGTCTCGCCCGGCAGCACCCGCAGCACATCACCCACCTGCACCTGCTCGGCAGGAAGGGTGGTTTCGGTGCCGTTTTTCAGCACCCGGGCCGTCTGCGGGGTCAGGTGCACCAGCTTTTCGATGCCGGCGCGGGCCTTGGCGACGGTCAGTTCTTCCAGCAGACCGCCCAGCTGCATGATGAACGCCACCTCACCGGCAGCGAAGGTCTCGCCGATGCACACCGATGCGATGAGCGCCAGCGACACCAGCACGTCCGCTTTGATGTCAAATTCGGTCACAAGGCCGATGATGGCTTCCAGAATGATGGGCACGCCGCACAAAAGGATCGCCACCCACGCAATGTCGAAGGGCAGCGGCTGCACGCCCGCCAGACTGAGCACCACCGCAATGCCGGAGAGCACCAGCAGGGTGATGTCCTTTTTGATGCCGCCCAGCTCGAGAAAATGCTCCAGCGGTTCCATGAGCCGCCTGCGGAAGGATTTCATACCAAGACCTCTTTTCCAAACTTGTACCTATGGGGGTATATGTATATGCTTCGGCATGATTATACATATAGGGGTATGGGTTTGTCAAGAGGCAAAAAGAAAAAAAGGCAGTTGTACGAAAAAATCATACAACTGCCCCTGCAGGGGTTCAGCCCATGTTGGCAAAGCGCTCCACAGCCTTGGTGAACTCCTGAATGGTCTTGTCGGCGTCGCCGTGCTCGATGCCGTCCTTCACGCAGTGCTGGATGTGGCCTTCCAGCACGATCTGCCCGCACTTGTGCAGGGCGGATTTTGCGGCGTTGATCTGGGAGAGGATGTCCTCACAGGGCACATCCTCGTCCACCATGCGGTCGATGGCCTGCACCTGACCGATGATCTTTTTCAGGCGGCGGTGCAGGTTGTCTGCGTCCATGCATTGCTTCATTGCAAAAACCTCCATACGGATGGGTGTATCAGTATCATTGCCTTTTATTGTACCGGCTTTGGGCCAAAAGTCAAGCCGGGCCGCGTTTCGCCCTGTTTTTCAACTGCCGCGCGCTAGAATGTGGAAAAGAGAAGAGGTGATGTGCATGAAACACCGCTGGACCACCCTTTTGTGGGAGCTGTGGGCGGCGCAGGCCGTGTGTGCGGCGGCAGCTCTGCCGCCGGGCAGTGCATTTGGTACATGCCCGGCACTGGTGCTGCCGGGGCTGGCCCTTGCGGCAGTGGTGCCCACAGCCTGGGCGGCGTGGGCCCTGTTTGCCGAGCCGTCCGATCCCCTGCCGCCGGAGCAGTTATTGGAACAG
This sequence comes from Faecalibacterium sp., assembly GCA_050873025.1. Lineage (GTDB taxonomy): Bacteria > Bacillota > Clostridia > Oscillospirales > Ruminococcaceae > Faecalibacterium. The sequence continues at coordinate 35,093 of JBNMHZ010000024.1, forward strand.
CCGCCCGGGTTCAACTTTACTTCGCTGTGCGATTTTGAAGCTGCCGTGCCCTGAGCAGAACCCCGGGCAAAACAAAAACCCCTGTGCCGGAAACCCGGTACAGAGGTTTTGTTCGTCAATCAGAAAGCGATCAAGCGTTCTTGTTAGCACGCTTTGCCATACGGCTGATCTTGCGGCTGGCGGTGTTCTTCTTGATGACACCCTTAGCGCGAGCCTTGTCGATCGCGGAAACAGCAGCCAGGACGGTTGCGTCCTTGTCAGCGGCATTCGCATCGATGGCAGCGTCTGCCTTCTTGACGACTGTTTTCAGGTTGGTCTTAATGGCCTTGTTGTGAGCCTGCTCTGCAGCAGCCTGCACGACGCGGTCCTTCTGAGATTTGATGTTAGGCATTCGTTCCACCTCCTTGGCTACCTATAACAGCGCACCCTATGATACCATATTTCGCGTACCAGCGCAAGCGTTTTTTTGATTTTTGTTTAGAAAAGTTTTATTTTTGCCATACTTTCTGCGTACGAAGGGGCCCATTCGGCCCCAAAACGGGTACAAGGAGCAGAAATATGCGTTCTACCGATATGGCAGATGAGCTTTTTGGCCCGGCAGAGGGGGCGCTGCCGGCGGGTGTGCGGCTGGCAACCGCAAAGCACGGCGGCGTCACCGTCACCCGGGTGGAGATCGCGCGGGAAGGGCTGGCGCGGCCCCGGGGCCGGTATGTAACGCTGGAAATGCCCAGCGTCAGCGTGCTGGACGAGCGGGATGCCGCTGTGATCGAGACCTGTGCGGCGGAGCTGCGGGCCCTGCTGCCGCCGGAAGGCCCGGTGCTGGTGCTGGGCATCGGCAGCCGCCGCATCACGGCGGACGCCCTCGGCCCCCGCACGGCACAGAAAATTCTGGTCACCATGGGGCCGCAGCACGCTCTGCCGGTAAAGGGCATCCGGCCGGTGGCTGCCATCGCGCCGGGGGTCTCGGCTTCCACCGGGCTCACCCTGCGCCAGCTGGCGGGGGCGCTGGTGGATACGGTGCGGCCTGCGGCGCTTATCTGCGTGGACAGCCTTTGCAGCAGCGAGGGTGCACGGCTTGGGCGCAGCGTGCAGTTCTCGGATACCGGGCTCTACCCTGCGCAGACCGGCCACGCAAAGCATCTGGACGCTGCTGCCCTCGGCGTGCCGGTGATTGCGGCGGGCATCCCCACCCTGATGGACTCGGACGAAGGGGCCGACCTTGTGGTGACGCCCCGTGCGCTGGACAGCGTCATTGCCCACGGCTCGGCCCTGCTGGCCGGTGCCATCAACCGTGCGCTGCAGCCGCGGCTCAGCGTGGCGCAATTGTGTTGGCTGACGACGTAAAAAAACGCATTTTGAGGATTGTAACCGACGGCTGCTCTCCTTTACCCTTAAAATAAACAGGTACTTCCTGCTGCCCGCAGAAAAAAGTTGACATTTCTTACGGGGGGGGGGTATCATTGGGAAAAAGCTTTGCAAAACCCTGCTGCGATGACGTGAAAAGGAGAAACGGAATGACAAGTTTTTACACGGAAGAAGAACTCAAGGCCCTCGGCTTCAAAAGCGTCGGGGGGGGGGTACGCATCAGCCGTAAAGCCAGCATTTACGGTGCACAGAATATCTCCATCGGCAGCAATGTGCGCATCGACGATTTCTGCATCCTGAGCGGAAAGATCGAGATCGGCAGCTACGTGCACATTGCGGCCTATGCAGCCCTGTTCGGCGGTGACGCCGGCATTTTCATCGAGGACTTTGCGGGCGTTTCTTCGCGGGTGAACGTATATGCCGCCAGCGATGATTACACCGGCGAGGCAATGTCCAACCCCACCATCCCGGACGAATACAAAAAGGTGCACAGTGCACCGGTACATATCCGCAAGCATGTGCTGGTGGGCTGCACCAGCGTCATCATGCCCGGCGTAGACCTCAAAGAGGGCAGTTCCTTCGGCAGTTTCTCCTTTATCAGTCATGACCCGGAGCCCTGGAGCATGAACGTGGGCATCCCGGCGCATAAAACCAGAGACCGCAGCAAAAACCTGCTGGAACTGGAAAAGCAGTTCCTGGCAGAACAAAACAAAAAGTAAAGCAGAACCCATCCCGGCTCGTGCACAGCATCCGTTTGTGCATGGGCTTTTTGTTTTGCGCTATTTTGCACCCGGCCCGGCATACAATGATAAAAACAGCGGGAAGGAGGTGCCGCCATGCGCAGCAGAACACCGCTGCCTGCCCGGGAACGGGGGCATTTTGTGCCGTTTTTGGAAGCCGCTGCCCTGTTTGCCGCGCTGTGCATCTTTGCCCGCACGGCGGCGCTGGTGCTGGCTGCGGCCATCACGGCCCCGCTGCCGCTGGCACAGACGGTCCTCTGGCTGGGCAGGCAGGGGGCCGAACAGCAGGCGGCTTCCACGCAGGCGGAAGCTGTGCCGGAGACCGCTCCGGAAACGGCAGCGTCCTCCCTGCCGCAGGCGGTGCAGGCATTGACCGGCAGCATCGAGGATTATCTTGTGCCGCTGCTGGGCGAAGAGGCCCGTCCGGCGGATGCGGGCACTATTCTTGAAAAAAATTACCCGCAGGGCAGCGGCGAAAAGTACATTCCCTGCGGGGCGGGCAGCATCAAAAACAACACCCGGCAGACGGCGGCGGACATTGCAGCGGAAATTGAAAACCCGCTGCCCTTTGCCATTGAGCCCAACAGCCCGAAACCACAGGTGCTTGTAATGCACACCCATGCTACTGAGGACTATCGCCTTTCGGCCGGGCTGTGGTTCACCCCCGGCGACGGGGCCCGCAGCACCGACCGCAGCGTGAACATGTGCGCCGTGGGCCGGGTGGTGGCCGATACCCTCAACGCGGCGGGCATCAACACCCTGCACGATGAAACATTGAACGACTACCCCAGCTACACCGGCAGCTATGCGGGCAGCCGGGCCGTGGTGCAGCAGTATTTACAGCAGTACCCCAGCATCAAGGTGGTGCTGGATGTGCACCGGGACGCCATTGAGACGGAAAGCGGCAGCCGCTATGCCCCGGTATGCACGGTAGATGGCCGGCAGGCCGCGCAGGTGATGATCATCTGCGGGTGCGACAACGGCACCACCGTCCAGCTGCCCAACTGGCGGCAGAATCTGCGTTTTGCCGCCGCGTGGGAGCGCAGCATGGAGGGGCTTTACCCCGGTTTTACCCGGCCGGTGCTGTTCAGCTACCGGTTTTACAATCAGGATCTGACTACCGGCAGCCTGCTCATTGAAATTGGCGGGCACGGCAACAACCTCAACGAAGCCCTCTATGCCGGGCAGCTGGCGGCAAAAGGGCTGGCAGCTGCACTTCTGGGCGGCACCGGTGCTTGACAAAACGCCGCCAAAGTGCTATTTTTGAATGGTTAAATGCCTTGATCGGGAAAAGTAGCGCGGGCCGTCCGGCCCAGAGAGTGCGGCACAGCTGAGAGCCGCGCCCGCACGCCGCGTGAACGAACACCCGGGAGCAGCAAGCTGAACACAACGCAAGTTGCCAGTAGGTGCGCCGCAGGCCCTGCGTTACAGGGGCAGCGCTTTTTTGAGCGCGTGAGCGACCGGACACTTCCGGTAATTCAGGTGGCACCGCGGACATTACAAGACAGCTTGTTCGCCCTGAACTTTCAGGGAGAACAAAGCTGTCTTTTTCGTTTATATCATTTTCGGGAGGAAAACAAACTATGGAACGCACTGAGATCGTTTCGCTGTTCAAGTCTACCCCCGCCGACGGCACCGAGATCACCGTCTGCGGCTGGGCAAAGAACATCCGCGACTCCAAGAACATCGGCTTCATCGCCCTGTCGGACGGCGGCTGCTTCAAGACCCTGCAGGTCGTGCTGGAAGCAGGCAAGCTGGCAAACTACGATGAGGTCATCCACACCGGTCTGTACAGCAGCCTGCGCATCAAGGGCAAGCTGGTGCTCACCCCGCAGGCAAAGCAGCCCTTTGAGCTGAACGCAGATTCTGTCGAAATTCTGGGCGACTGCCCCGCCGACGAGTACCCCCTGCAGAAAAAGAAGATGAGCATGGAGTACCTGCGCACCATGCCCACCCTGCGTCCCCGCACCAACACCTTCAACGCTGCTTTCCGCGTGCGCAGCGCCGCTGCCTACGCCATCCACAAGTTCTTCCAGGAGAACGGCTTCGTCTACTCCCACTCTCCGCTGCTCACTTCTTCCGACTGTGAGGGCGCAGGTGAGATGTTCCGCGTGACCACCCTGGACCTGGAGAATGTGCCCAAGAACGAGGACGGCACCGTGGATTACACCAAGGACTTCTTTGAAAAGCCGGTCAACCTGACCGTTTCCGGCCAGCTGGAAGCCGAAGCCATGGCTATGGCCTTTGGCAAGGTGTACACCTTCGGCCCCACCTTCCGTGCCGAGAAGAGCTTCACCACCCGTCACGCCGCCGAGTTCTGGATGATCGAGCCGGAAATGGCCTTCTGCGACCTGAATGGTTACATGGACACCGCCGAAGCCATGACCAAGTACGTCATCCGCTATGTGCTGGACAACTGCCCGGATGAGATGGCCTTCTTCAACCAGTTCATCGACAAGGGCCTCATCGAGCGTCTGGAGCTGGTGGCAAACAGCGAGTTCGGCCGCATTACCTACACCGACGCCATCGAGATCCTGAAGAAGAACAACAAGAAGTTCCAGTACCCTGTGGAGTGGGGCGTGGACATCCAGACCGAGCACGAGCGCTACCTGACCGAGGTGGTATTCAAGAAGCCCGTGTTCGTCACCGACTACCCCAAGGAGATCAAGAGCTTCTACATGAAGCAGAACCCGGACGGCAAGACCGTGGCCGCAGCGGATATGCTGGTGCCCGGCATCGGCGAGCTGATCGGCGGCAGCCAGCGTGAGGAGAACTACGACAAGCTGGTGGCCCGCATGGACGAGCTGGGCATGGACAAGACCAACTACGACTGGTACCTCAACCTGCGCAAGTTCGGCGGCGTGGAGCACGCCGGCTACGGCCTGGGCTTCGAGCGCATGATCATGTACCTCACGGGCATCCAGAACATCCGCGACGTGCTGCCCTTCCCCCGCACCGCATACGGCTTCTAAAACAGCATAAACTGATAAAAAGTCGTCGCCGATGGCGGCGGCTTTTTTGATTAACGTCCTCGCCCTCTCCGTCTTTGCTCCGCAAATCCACCTTGCTCCCCTTTCTGTCGCTTACGCGACATCTTCCCCCGGCCGGGGGAAGTCTTTCAAAGGGAGAGGCAAGAAACGTTGCGGTTAAGTCCTTGGCTCTCCCTCTGGGAGAGCTGTCACCGCAGGTGACTGAGAGGGCGAGCCGCCTTACCTTTTCAACAAGGAGCACAAAACAAGTGGAAAACATCTCTCCTGCCCTGCTGGAATGGTTCTACAAAAACCAGCGCATCCTGCCCTTCCGTACCGACCCAAGCCCCTACCATGTGTGGCTCAGCGAGATCATGCTGCAGCAGACCCGTGTCTCGGCGGCGCTGCCCTACTACGAGCGCTTCCTCGCCGCTCTGCCGGATATCTCCTCCCTCGCTGCCTGTGAGGAAGAAAAGCTGCACAAGCTCTGGGAGGGCCTTGGCTACTACAGCCGGGTGCGCAACCTGCAAAAGGCGGCACGCATCGTCTGTGAGCAGTACGGCGGGCAGCTGCCTGCCGATTACGATGCCCTGCGTGCGCTGCCCGGTATCGGCGACTACACAGCGGGGGCCATTGCGTCCATCAGCTTCGGCATCCCGGTGCCGGCTGTGGACGGTAATGTGCTGCGGGTGTTCTCCCGCCTGTACAACGATCCTGCCGTGGTCACCGAACCGGCGGTGAAAAAGGCCTTCACGGCCCGGGTGATGGAACATCAGCCGCCGGAAAAAGCCGGCGACTACAATCAGGCCCTCATGGAACTGGGTGCGCTGGTCTGCGTGCCCAACGGTGTGCCCCTGTGCGAAAAATGCCCGCTTGCCCATCTGTGCGCGGCCCGGGCCGCCGGCACGGCGCTGGAACTGCCCCATAAGGCCGCACCCAAACCCCGGCGCATTGAGCCGGTCACACTGGCACTGGTGGAAAGCCCGGCGGGTTTCCTGCTGCAGCAGCGGCCCCAAAAGGGCCTGCTTGCCGGACTGTGGCAGCCGGTGTTGTGGGAGGGCGAAGCCCTCAGCGCGGAAGAGGTGCTGGCCCGTCTGCAGGCCATGGGGCTGGACGTTCGGGAAACGACGCCGGAAGCCCTGCCTGCGGCAAAGCATATCTTCAGCCACATCGAGTGGCACATGAACGGCGTCCTGCTGCGCCTGCCCGCCCAGAACGCACCGGAAGGCTGCGTCTGGGCCAGCCGGGAAGCACTGCAGGCGGAGTATACCCTGCCCGGTGCATTCAAATCATATAAGAAGCTGATGGTATGAAATTTTGGCCTTTTTGGGCGGAACAGTTGTAATTTTTGACAGGAACGGGTATAATAAAAAGCAACAAACACTGAAAATAAAGCTGAAACATCGTTTCAACCGAAAAAAGGAGTGTACTGAACCTATGAAAAAGTCTTGCCTGATCGCTGTGATCACTGTTCTGGCCGCTGTTGCCGGTGCCCTTGCTGCTGTTGCTGTTTACCTGCACCGCCGCGAGAAGGAGCTGGACGAGTACGAGCGTCTGCTGTTTGGCGAAGACGATGCTGCAACCGTGGAGCCCGAAGCTGCTGCTGAAGAGGCTGCCCCTGCAGAGGATGCTGCAGAATAAAACACAAAAACGTAACCCTTCGGGCGCACCGGCAGTCTGCAATAGGCTGCGCCGGTGCGCCCTTTTTGCTACATAGAAGGAGTGTATCATGAAGCGTTTTCTGCTCTGGCTCGTGGGTGTGGTGCTGGGCGTCGGGGTGTTTCTGGGCGCGGTGATGGGCGTGAGCTATGCCTTTACCACCGAGGGCGGCTGCCCGGCAAGTGATGCGCAGTTCGGCACCGAAGCGCTGGAACCCAACGGCTGGTGCTGGCAGGTGCCGCTCATCGGCGGGCAGCTGGATAAGGTGTTTGCCAGCCCTGCCACCCTCACGGTGCAGAAGCTTGGCACCCTTTATACGGCCCACCCGGCCCTTACCCTGCCGGACTGGGCCGCCTATACGACCCTGACCATCCAGACTGCTTCCGGTGAGACAGTGTTCACCGGAACGGCCAGCGAATACGAGAGCTTTCTGTTCCCGGCCAACGGCGAATACAAGGCCGAGCTGACGGCATGGCGTGTGCCCAAAGGCGGCACCGTGCTGCAGTTTGAGGGCGGCAGCACCGGCGCGGTGCGCAAAAATCTGGGGCTGGAAAAGCCCGCAAAGCCCACCGGCTGGTACCGGTATGCCTTCCGGTTCACCCTGCAGGCCAGCGCGGAGGTGGAGCTTTCCGCCGAGCGTGTGGAGCAGGGCGGCGTTGTGGGCCTGCGCATTTCCGGCATGACCGGCGATGCAGCCCCCACGGTGGAGACCGACCTTGGCAATGTGCAGTGCGTGCGCGCGGCAGACGGCTGGCGGGCCTACATCCCGGCAGCATACAATGCTTCTTCCGGCGGGCACGAGGTGAACATCACCGTCAATGGCGAGACGATATCCCGCAGCATCATCGTGCTGCCTAAGGATTTTGGCACGGTGGATGTGGAGCCGGAGCCGGCGGCATCCGAAGCGGCCAACACCCAGTTCCGCAATGCGGTGTGGGGCCTGTACGAAGCCCCCGCCCGGGAAAAACTGTGGCAGGGCGGCTTTGTGAACCCGGCGGAAAACTCCATGACGCTGGTGGATTTTGGCCAGGTGAAGGTGGTGAACGGCCAGCAGGGCAGCCGCGCCAACTCCACAAAGCTTTATACCATCCCCGGTGAGCCCTGCCGCGCTCCGGCAAACGGCGTGGTGGTGCTGGCCGCAGAACTGGCCCTCACCGGCAACACGGTGGTCATCGACCACGGCTGCGGCATGCGCAGCTACCTGTACGGCCTGCAGAGCTTGAGCGTTTCTGCCGGGCAGACGGTGGAAAAGGGGCAGGCCGTGGGTGTTCTGGGCGAAGAGCTGACCATGGACTATAAGCTGGGCAGCAAAAGCGTGAACCCGTGGCCCCTGTTCCAGACCAGCGGCGGGCTGTTCTGGAAAGAAAATAATTGACGATTTTAAATGGCCGCCGCTTCGCTCTGGCCATAAACAGCGGAATTTCTATTTTATAAGAGCAATGCCGGACAGCCTGCGGGCTGTCCGGCATTGCATTTTCACAGAAAGGATCGTAAAGAAAAGCGGCATCATCTGCCGGTTTCGACCTTTTGCGTGAAAAGGGGTTCTGAAAAGCCCGCAGGCTTTTCAGAACCCCAAGATAAAAGAATAGTTCCTCTAACGATGGCCAGAGCGAAGCGGCGGCCATTCAAATGGTCAAACCATCAGGAAATGGCGTCCACGTCCCACTTCATGCGCACGGCATCGGCACCGTCCAGCTTGATGTTCATGGCACCGGCGTTGTCCATCACCTGCTGCGGCGTGCGGGCACCGCACAGCACATGCAGGCCGGGGATCATGCGGGCGGTCAGAGCGATCACCAGCTGGGCCAGACTGCAGTTGTACTTCTCGGTCAGGTTGCTCCACTTGGCCAGCATGTCCAGCGCCTGCGAGCGGCGGTCGGGCTGGAAGCTGGGGTTCGAGTTGCGGGTGCTGCCCTCGGGGTAGGTGGTGTCCATGGTCACCTTGCCGGTCAGCAGGCCCTGCTCCAGCGGGGAGTATGCCTGCACCGAAACGCCCAGCTCATTGCAGGTGGGCAGCAGCTGCTTTTCCACACGGCGGGTCAGCAGGCTGTATTTTTCCTGAATGACATCCAGCTGGCCGTACTTGTAGTAGCCGCGGATGATGTCGGCAGTCACGTTGGAAGCGCCGATGGCACGGATCTTGCCCTGCTCTTTCAGCTTCATCATGGCTTCCACGGTCTCTTCCAGCGGATACAGGCCAAAATCGGGGGTCTGCCAGTGGGTGTACAGCACGTCCAGATGGTCGGTGTTCAGGCGGCGCAGGCTGTCCTCCACGTCCTCGATGATGCTCTGGGCAGACAGGTCGCGGTAGACGGTGGTGCCGTCCACTACCTTGTGCAGCACCGGCGTCTCGTGCCGCCACTCCAGGCCGCACTTGGTGGAAAGCACCACCTTGTCGCGGTCGATGTGCTTCATGGCCTCGCCCACCACTTCCTCACTGTGGTACAGGCCGTAGATGGGCGCGGTGTCGATCCACTGGATGCCCTGCTCCACAGCGGTCTGGATTGCCTTGACCGAAAGGCTGTCGTCGTTGTCGCCCCACCAGGCACCGCCGCCGATGGCCCAGGTGCCCATGCCGAGGAACGGCACCGAGATGCCGCTTTTGCCAATGTTGATGTTCTGCATAAAATGTTACCCTCCATGCCAGCAGTGTTCCCCGCAATGGGAGCACTTCATTCAAAAGCTGGCAAATTTTGTATGCTGGCTATATTATAACAGGCGCCTGGCCGAATGCAAGTGCAGATTTGCTGCATCGCATGGAGCATCCGCGCCCAGTGCCAGCAAAAAAGCTGCCGTGCAGCTCTCCCGCACAGCAGCTCTTTTTCAAAAGATCAGATGTTGCCGAACTCGCTCAGTTTCAGCTCTTCGTTGTGGGTCTCGGCCCAGCGCACGGCCCAGTCGGAAGTGAACAGCAGCAGGCGGTTGCCCTTCATATCCTCCACAGCCTTGGTGTCGCTGGTCAGGTCCAGGTCACGCAGGTTGTAGGTATCGGGGTCGTTCTGCACCCAGCGCAGCTGCTCAAAGGGCAGCTGCTGCATCCGGATCTCCACGTTGTACTCGGTGTTCAGGCGGTACTCCAGCACTTCCAGCTGCAGCACGCCCACAACGCCGACCACCACTTCTTCCATGCCGCCGCCCACTTCGCGGAAGATCTGGATGGCACCCTCCTGGGCGATCTGCTCCACACCCTTGACGAACTGTTTTCTCTTCATGGTGTCCACCTGCCGTACTCTGGCAAAATGCTCCGGTGCGAAAGTAGGAATGCCTTCGTATTTGAATTTCTGTTTCGGCATGCACAGGGTATCGCCGATAGAGAAAATACCCGGGTCGAATACGCCGATAATGTCGCCCGCATATGCCTCGTCCACGATCTCGCGCTC
>JBNMHZ010000025.1:0-43879 GCA_050873025.1 Faecalibacterium sp.
CCCCTCCATCTTGCTTGCGCAAGATGGAGGGGTCCCGCCCCGACAAGTTCGCGTTTGCGATAGCAACAAACACCCCGGCCACACACAAAAAGAGACGGAAACGTGAGTTTCCGTCTCTTTTTTACTTTCTGGTATACGCTTCCATGCCGTGCTCGGATGGAGCGTAGTACTGCATCAGGGCAAAATAGTTTTCCGGGTAGTGGCAGAAGGCCGCGCGCAGGACGCTGTCTGCCGGGCCCTTTACGCTCATCAGGCTGATGATGTAATACACCATCAGCTTCAGCACGTCGGTCTCCACCTCGTAGCACAGGCCCACCGCCAGCACCGGGATGACTACCTGCTGCGCCTGCAGCGGCACTCTGCCGCCCAGCTTTTCCAGAAGCGGACGGCTCATGGTGGATGCCGCGATCACACAGCGCAGCACCTTGCTCCATGCCATCTGCCGGATATTCGGCATCCTGCGCAGCCGTTCCAGCACGGCCTCATCGTCCAGGATCACACCCTGCGTCACCTCTTCCTCCGAGCGGGTAAAGGCGCACCGCAGCATATCCATAAAGGCAGCCTCGTATTTTGCACAGTAGTTTTCCCGGTTCACGCAGAGCCGCAGAGCTGCCGCGATCACCCGATCCGTTTCTTCCTTGGTCGCCAGCTGCTCGAACTGCAGCGGCACACCGCCTGTGCGGCTCCCGATAATGTTCAGGTCATCCAGCTCGTTCTGGAAGGTCGTGGCCGGCAGAAAGCGGTCGTTGCCGTTGCGGTGGTAGCCCCACTCCTGCGGCATAACGCGGGCCACAATGTCGCCGCTGGAAATAACATTGAAGATATTGCTGGGCTCCCAGTCCGGTTTCAGGGTGCCGTCGGCCGTGCGGTTATAATTGTAGTCCGCCTGCAGTTCCGGGTGGTCTGCCGCCGTAATCGCCGCCGGTGTGGCAAAGGTATAGATGAAGGTGTTCTCCTGCGCTATCTCCGGCAGCTCCCTGCGGAGTTTGGCCCCCGCCAGATTTGCCACTGCTGCGCCGCGGCTGTAGCCGCCCACCCAGAGCTTGACGGTGCCAAGCGTTCCGGTCTGCTTCTTCACAAGGGCCAGATAGGTCTGCAGGTCGGCAAAGAACTGCTCTGCCGCGCTCACAAAGCCATAGTGCCCGCCGTCGGCCCCCACATGCATATTGCTGGCCCACTCGTTGCCATAGCCAAAACCGCGCAGCATGGCCGCAATGATGGTGGTGCGCCTGCCGCTGCGCACCAGCGTTTTCTGGGCAAAGGCGCAGCCGGCTGTATCCACCACTTCGTTCAGGCTGCGGTCATAGCCCACATAAAAGGTGTTGGCAAAACCCAGCTGTGCGTAGGCATCCTCGATATTGGCTTCGCGGCCCACATTGCCCTGCACCCAGTATTGGCTTTCGCTCTGCCAGGTGCTGCCGCCACAGGCCACAAGAGCCAGTGTGGCCTGTGCCAGCTGGTGGTCATATTCCAGCGCCGAATGGTCAAAAAAGGCATCTGTATAGTAAAAGCTGCAGTTCAGGTCTGCTTCGCTGTGGTCGCTGCGGAAGGCGACTGTATACTGATCTCCTGCGGCGGCACTGCCCACAACGGCCCGCACCGCATCCGGCTGCGCAGCAGCAGCGTGCGGCATCAGCGTACCTGCCGCCAGCAGCGCTGCCGCCTTGCAAAAATCCCGTCGTTTCATGGCCATTTCCCCTGCTCAGACACCCCGGGCCTGCCGGGTGATCTCGCCGTACCACTCCGGGCGGCGGTCACGGAACACGCCCCAGCTCATGCGGTTTTCCTCCACCTTGTCCAGATCAAAGGTTGCCGTCAGCACCTGCTCGGTATCGCGGGTGCCGTCCGCCACCAGTGCACCGGTCTCGTCCGCAATGAAGGACGAGCCGTAGAACCGCAGGGCAGACTTCTGCCCGCCGTTGGCTTCGCAGGGCTCCACGGTCTCCAGACCGATGCGGTTTGCCGCCAGCACCGGTACAAGGTTGCTGCCCGCGTGGCCCTGCATACAGCGGCGCCAGTGTCCGGCACTGTCACAGTCCAGAATGGGCTCACTGCCGATGGCCGTGGGGTACAGCAGCAGCTCGGCCCCCATCAGGGCCAGGCTGCGGGCCGTCTCCGGGAACCACTGGTCCCAGCAGATGCCGATGCCGATGCGGCCAAAGCGGGTATCCCACACCTTGAAGCCGGTGTCGCCCGGGGTAAAGTAGAATTTTTCCTGATAATAGTGGTCGTCCGGGATATGGGTCTTGCGGTAAACGCCCAGCAGGGTGCCGTCCGCATCCAGCACCGCGATGCTGTTGAACAGCTGGGTGCCCGCCTTTTCGTAAAAGCTGATGGGCAGCACCACGCCCAGTTCCTTTGCCACGGCCTTGAAGTGCTGCACCGCCGGGTTCTGGGCCGTGGGCGTGGCGTAGGCATAATATTCATACTGCCGTTCCTGGCAGAAATAGGGCCGTTCGAACAGCTCCGGCAGCAGGATGATGTTGGCACCCTTTGCTGCGGCTTCCCGCACCATGGCATCGGCCTTGGCGATGTTGGCTTCCACTTCTTTGGCGCACTGCATCTGCACCACGGCCACTGTTACGTTTCTCATACTGCTTTCCTCCTCATTTTAACCTCTGGGGATCTGCTGGGTGACGCAGTGGATGTTGCCGCCGCCCACCAGAATGCTCCGCGCCGGGATGGGGTACACCTTCCGCCCCGGGAACAGCCCGCCCAGAATGCGCACCGCTTCGGCGTCGTTTTCATCCCCGAACTGCGGCAGGATGATGCCGCCGTTGGAGATGTAAAAATTCACATAGCTTGCGGCAAGGCGCTCCCCGGCTTCGCGGGTGTCCTCGCCCTCTTCAAAGGTGTAGCTTTTGAGCTCTTCTTCGGTCACACAGATGGGCTTTGCCGGGATGGGCAGCTTGTGCACCGTAAAATGCCGGCCTTTGGCATCGGTGGCAGCTTCCAGCGCGTCAAGGCTTGCCCTGCTCAGGGCATACTGCGGGTCGGTCTCGTCGTCTGTCCAGGCCAGCACCACCTCGGCAGGGCCCACATAGGCGCACACATTGTCCACATGCTCGTTGGTCTCATCGTTGTAGATGCCCCGGGGCAGCCAGACGATCTTCTGTGCACCGAGGTAATTTTTCAGTTCCTGCTCAATCTGTTCGCGGCTCAGCTGCGGGTTGCGGCCATGGCTCAGCAGGCAGGCTTCGGTGGCGATGACGGTGCCCTCGCCGTCCGTGTGGATGGAGCCGCCCTCCAGCACAAAATGCTGTGCATCGTAGCAGTCCATGCCCAGTGCATCGCAGATGGCACGGGCGGCGGCGTTGTCCTTTTCCCAGTGGGCATACAGGCCGTCCACGGTGCCGCCCCAGGCGTTGAACTGCCAGTCCACGCCGCGCACGGTGCCCTTGCCATCCACCACACAGGTGGGGCCCACATCCCGCGCCCAGGCGTCGTCTGTTTCAATGGGCAGCACATGGATGTTTTCATCCTTTGCAAACTCCGCCCGCACGGCGTCCGCATCCGCCGGGCCGGCCAGCATCCACACCGTTTCACTCTCGGCAATGGCACGGGCCGCCTGTGCAAAGGCAGGTTGCGCATCCCGGCCGCCATACAGCCAGGAACCGGGCCGCACCGGCCAGATCATCACACAGCCGCGGTGCGGCTCATATTCCGCCGGCATCCGGAAGCCCTCGGCGGCGGGCAGGGTAGAAAACGTTTGCATGGCAGTCTCCTGTTGTTTTTTGATAAGTATACCGGATTTCACATCCGGATACAATTCACTTTTTTGAATAAGTACAGCCCCGCACCGCCCGCAAAAACAGGCAGATTTGCCGGATATGCGCCAAAAACGGTATTTTGCGGCAAAAAATTTCAGCCGGTGCAAGAAACACCGGCTGAAATGTGCTATAGTAATAGGTACTGTATGTTACGGTTGCTCAAGATCCTTGCAGTAATCCACGATGTGGTGGAACATCTGCTCCACGGCGGGAGCCATGGCGGCAGGGCGCTGGACCGCCAGACCCACCACCCGGTATTCTTCCGGCTCAATGGGGTAGATCTTGACGGCCGCCTTGCAGTTGCGCAGCAGCATCTGGGGCATGATGGAAATGCCAAGGCCCGCTTCCACCATGGCGATGTTGGACTGGTCGTCGATGACATGGCAGCGGCGCTCGGTGCCGATCTTGTACTTTTTGAGGAACTGGCGCATCTCGGCGTCGGTGGCATCGCACTGCACCACAAAGCTCTGGCCATTCATCAGGGCGGGGGTCATGACGCCGTTTTCCGGTTCCGGCCAGTCCTGCGGCACGATGCACAGCAGCGGCTCGCGGAACAGCTCGGTGAGGTTGAACTCCTCGCGGCAGGTGGAAGAAAGGAACGCGATATCCACCTGACCGGTGCGCAGCCACTCCTTCACGTCGTCGTAGGTGCCCTGGTACACTTCGATCTCGATCTGGGGGTAGTGGGCCATGAAGCTCTTGAGCAGGCCCGGCAGCAGCGATGCACACACCGAGTTGAACACGCCCAGCTTCACCTTGCCCTTTTCCAGGCCGTTCAGGCGGGCGATGCTCTGCTTGAGGGCTTCGTCACTGTTGAGCACATCGCGGATGGACGGATACAGGGATGCACCGTAGCTGGTCATGGAAACGCCGTTTTTGCCGCGGTTGAACAGGGCAAAGCCCAGTTCCTCCTCCATCACGGCAATGGCGTGGCTGATGGCCGAAGGAGTCAGATGCAGCTGCTGTGCCGCCTTGTTGAAGCTGCCCTGCCGCGCCACTGCATCAAAGATCTCGTAGGAAAAAAGCGTCATGCCCAAAGCCTCCTTCCTTTTTGATCCGGTTCGGAGACGCCCGATTCTTTGTGAATCTTTTTCATCTTTAGTTTGAGATAGTTCAATTATCTTCTTGATTGTACTATCCCGCGCCCATCCTGTCAAGCATTTTGGCCCGATTTTTGCACCTTCCGGGCGCATTTTGCCGCAAATGCTGCAGGAAATTCCCTTCGCACATCGTATAAAAAGCAAGTTATCCTTTTTTAAGCACAAACGAGGTACCGTATGACAAGCTCCATTCAGGCCCCTGCCCGCTCCGGGCTCAGCGGCACAGCCCTCAAACGCATCGCCTGCATCACCATGCTCATCGACCATATCGGCGCATCCTGTCTGGAAGCGGGCATCCTGCTGCCGGCCATCACCACCGGCGCAGCTGCTTACAGCAGCATCCCGGTCAGCACCCTGCTGGTGCTGGACCGGGTGCTGCGGTACATCGGGCGGCTGGCCTTCCCCATCTTCTGCTTTCTGCTGGTGGAGGGCTTTGTGCACACCCACGATGTAAAGCGCTATGTGCAGCGGCTTTTGCTGTTCGGCTGCATCAGCGAGGTGCCCTTTGACCTTGCATTTTTCCGCACGCCCTTCACCCTGCAATACCAGAATGTCTACTGGACGCTGGCGCTGGGTGTGCTGGCCATGGCGGGCCTGCGGCATTTTGAAACGCCGGACGGCACCACCAGCTGGAAAGGACTGCTGTGTGCAGGCGGCTGTGCACTCATGGCTTTTCTGGCCAGTACGGACTACCACGCCATCGGCGTTATCATCATCTGTGCGCTGTATCTGACCCGTGCCGACCGCAAAAAGCAGTGCATCGTTGGGGCGGTGCTGTTTGCCTTTGAGCTCACCGCGCCGCTGGCCTTTGTGCTCATCTGGTTCTACAACGGCCGGCGCGGTGCCTGCGGCAGGGTGCAGCAGCAGGTATTCTACTGGTTCTACCCGGTGCACATCGCGCTTTTGGCACTTATAACAAACCTTGTGCTGTAAAATTTTACGTTCCGCTCTATTGAAATCGTTTACAGTTCGCGGTACAATACCGGTACAGGGTCGTACTTTTCCGGTATACGCCAAAACAGACCGGCACGCTCCTGCCAGATGGACAGAGCGGCCGGTCTGTTTTTTTGTGTATGCAAAGCGCATCACGGCTTTTTATGCACAGGCTCGGGCGGTTCGCCCTCCTCGAGGTTATCCAGCGCATATTCGATGCACAGCACCGTGAGCTTGTTGAGGGAAATATTTTTTTCGTTGCAGATGGATTCCATGCGGTCCACAAGCTCCTTGCGCAGGCGGAAGGTACGGTTGATGTATTCTTCTTTCGGAATTTTGAACGGCATATGTGTATTCCCTCCCGCTTTTTATTATAGGTGGGAGTACACACAAAATATACGCATTAAATTAAGTGCTATTTACACTTGAATATCCAGTGCATAAGTATTACAATGAAAAAAAGCGATGCCTGCTCGTGCGTTTTGAGGTGTGCGAGCCGGCATCAGGAGGGAGCGTCCTATGGAACAGGGCACCAATTTCGACTACAAAAGCTATTGCGAGAACATTCTCGCCTTTATGAAAAGCGCCCCGGTGAACCTGTTTTTCAAGGATACCGAGTGCAAATATCGCTTTGTGACCGAGATCTGCAGCATGCTCAACGGCGGTGAGGAGCACAGCATCCTGGGCAAGACCGACTTGGATGTACAGGTGTACAAGGACTTTGGCAAGTTATACTACGAAGATGACAAAAAGATCCTTGCCACCGGGGAAGGCAGCCAGTATGTCAATGAAATCTTCACACCGGAAGGCCCCCGGTATTTTGAGATCAAGAAAAATCCAGTGTTTCTGAATGGAAAAGTGGTGGGCATCGTGGGGACAGCAGATGAAACCACCCCGCGGGTGCGGATGGAAAAGGAGCTGGAACAGCTCTCCTACCGCGACACCCTCACCGGCCTGTACAACCGCAACTACTTTGACCGCAAAGGACAGGAATTTCTGGATAAAGCAGCGTTCCCGGTCACGGCCGTCATGTCCGACTGCAACTACTTAAAGCGGGTGAACGACACCTACGGCCATGAGTACGGCGATTTGATGCTCAAGCGCGTGGCACGCATCCTGCGCGAGAACCTGGCCGAGGAAAACATCGTCATCCGGGTGGGCGGCGACGAATTCCTGATGCTGTGCCAGAACTGCACCGCCCTGCAGGCCGATGTGCTGGTGCAGCAGCTGGAGCGCAGGCTTGCCGCCGAAAGCGACGACCGCCTGCCGCTGAGCGTGGCCTTTGGCACCTACACCATGGAAAGCGGCCCTGCCAGCCTGCAGCTGGCCTACCACGAAGCCGACCACACCATGTACCAGAACAAGCACAGAGACCGCTGAATACAAGAAAAGCCGCTGCAATTGCAGCGGCTTTTCTTGTACAGGTTTTACATCGGGAACAGTACACCCGTCAGCAGCAGCATGGCGGGCACCGTGACCAGCATACACACGGTGGAGTGGGCCACGGCCTGGCTGGCCAGGGTCTCTTCCGTGCCAGTCTGCTTGGCAAGCACGGCGGCAAGGCTGCCGGCCGGGCAGCAGGCGATCACCGAAAGGCCGGTGCGCAGCACATTATCCAGCGGCAGGGCGCACAGCACCAGCATGAACAAAAGCGGGAACACCACCCCGCGCAGCAGGGTGACCCGGTACAGAAAACCGGTGCGCAGCAGCGCACGCATATCGCTGCCCGCCAGCAGCACGCCCACGATCATCAGGGCCAGCGGCGTGGTGCAGCCGCCCACCGCACTGCAAAACTGCTGCACCGGCGCGGGCAGACGCCAGCCGGTGGCCAGCAGCACCAGCATGGCCACGGTGGCAATGTTGGTGGGGGTGATGAAAGACTTGAGGTTCAGCTTTTCGCCCGGGCGGAACAGACACACCACATAGGTAAAGAACCATACATTATAAGAGGCCATAGCCATGCCTGCAAACACGGTGCCCCGGGCCGCACCCAGCAATGCGCTGCACAGCGGCAGGCCGATGAAGCCGCAGTTGGGCATGGCAGCGGTGCCCACCAGCACTGCATACCGGCCCGGCGTGTCGTGGTGCAGCCAGCTGCTCACGCGGCACAGGCCGGTGGTGGCTACAAACATCACCAGCAGCAGTGCAAACAGAATGCCCGCCTGGGTGAGCAGCTCCGGCTCACCGTCCACGGCAGCGCCCGCCAGCATGGTGCAGGGCAGCAGCAGCTTCATGATAAAATCGGACAAAAACTTGCTGTCCCGGTCCTTGATGATGCCGCTGCGTGCACCCACATACCCCAGCAGCACTTCCAGAAAGATCACCGTGATCTGCCCAGCCAAAACCCCTAACGCCATTGGTTCCTCCCTTTTGTTTTTACAAGCCGCAATTTTCCGTTTACAAAGGAAAAAGCCCATTGATTTCAACGAATCAACGAGCTTTTTCTTGGCGGAGTAGGAGGGATTTGAACCCTCGCGCCGTTGTTTAGACGACCTACGCCCTTAGCAGGGGCGCCTCTTCGACCTCTTGAGTACTACTCCAGAGCAAAGTGTGTTACACTTATTCAATAAAAATGGCGGAGAGAGTGGGATTCGAACCCACGGTACGTTGCCGTACGGCAGTTTTCAAGACTGCTTCCTTAAACCACTCGGACATCTCTCCTTGTGGACACTCGCCTTACGCCGTGTCGAATGCCTATTTAATTTACCAGATTTGTGCCCGGCTGTCAAGCCTTTGGCGCAAATTTTTTCTTTTGGCGCAAAAAGCCAAAATTTATCACAACCTTTTTGGGTCTTGGCTCATTTGAGCCCTTTACAAACACACCTTTTTGTTGTATAATGAACACAAGAAAATTTTCTCGCGGTGTAAAGGAGAAACCTACCATGTCGTTTTCAGAACTTTTAAAGCAGTGCCGCAAAAAGCAGGGCGTGAGCCAGGCTGAGCTGGCTTCCAAGCTGGGGGTTACCCAGCAGGCCGTCGGCAAATGGGAAAGCGGCAAGTCCTCTCCCGACCCCACCACGGTGGCCCGCATTGCCGAGCTGCTGAACACCACGGCAGACTACCTGCTGGGCCTGTACCGCCCGGTGAGCAACGTTTCGGCCCCGGAAGAGCGGTTCTTTGGCAGCTATTCCGAGAGCCTGATCCCCGTGATCGGCACGGTGAAGGCCGGCTACGGTGCCCTTGCCTTTGAGGAGGACTACGGGCAGGAGTACGCCCGCGTGAAGGACCCTTCCAATTATTTTTATCTTGTGGTGCGCGGCGACAGCATGGAGCCCCGCATCCAGGACGGCGACCTTGCCCTTGTACACAAGCAGGATACGCTGGAAAACGGCGACCTGGGCGTGCTGATCTACGGCGATGAAGGCGAAGGCACCCTGAAGCGCTACATCCAGCGCGGCAACTGCGTGGTGCTGCAGCCTTTTAACCCCGCCTACAGTGAAATGGTCATCAAGGGCGAGGAGCTGAACCACCTGCACATTGCAGGGCGCGTGGTGGAAACCAAGGCAAAGTGGTAAGCAGACAGCCTTCCCCCTCGGGGGAAGGTGGCATTGCGCAGCAATGACGGATGAGGGGCAGCTGCGGCCAGATTCCGTTTTCCGGAAGCGGGTGTAGAAGATGACTTTCCCTCATCCGTCGCTGACGTGACAGCTTCCCCCGAGGGGGAAGCCTTTTTTGTATCTGGAGGTGCACGCATGGAACAATCGATCATGGACAAGCTGACGATCCTTGCCGACAGCGCCAAATACGATGTTGCCTGCACCTCCAGCGGTGCTTCGCGCACGGCCCGCGCGGGCACGCTGGGCAGCTGCTATGCGCCGGGCTGCTGCCATGCTTTTACCGCCGATGGCCGCTGCGTGAGCCTTTTGAAGGTGCTTATGACCAACTGCTGCTCCTTCGACTGCGGCTATTGCGTCAACCGCAAGTCCAACGATATCCCCCGGGCCACCTTTGCGCCCCGGGAGCTGGCCGAGCTGACCGTGGAATTCTACCGCCGCAACTACATTGAGGGGCTGTTCCTCTCCAGCGCGGTGCTGGGCACGCCGGATTACACCACCGAGCGGATGCTGGCCACCCTGCGGCTGCTGCGCAACGAGTACCGCTTTGGCGGCTACATCCACGCCAAGGCCATCCCCGGCACAAGCCCGGAGCTTTTGCAGCAGCTTGGGTACCTTGCCGACCGCCTGAGCGTGAACGTGGAGCTGCCCAGCGAGCAGAGCCTGAACCTGCTGGCACCGGATAAGGACCGGCACTCCATCTTCCGGCCCATGAAGCAGATCGCAGTTTCCGGTGCCCAGAGCAAACAGGAGCTGACCGTCTACCGCCATGCGCCCAAGTTTGCGCCTGCCGGGCAGAGCACCCAGATGATCGTGGGCGCTTCCCCGGAGACGGACTACCACATTTTAAAGCTCACCGAGGGCATGTACCAGAAATACAGCTTAAAGCGAGTGTTCTACTCCGCTTACATCCCCGTGGCCGAGGATACCCGCCTGCCCGCACTGGACACCAAGCCGCCGCTGCTGCGGGAGCATCGGCTGTATCAGGCCGACTGGCTGCTGCGGTTTTACCGGTTCAAGGCGGACGAGATCCTGGACAAGGACAACCAGAACTTCAACCCCTACCTCGACCCCAAATGCAACTGGGCCGTGCAGCACTACGGGCTTTTTCCGGTAGACGTGAACCGCGCGCCGTTTGAAATGCTGCTGCGGGTGCCGGGCATCGGCCCCAAAAGCGCCCGGCGCATCTGGCACGCCCGCAAGCTTTCCAGCCTTGGGCTGGACGAGCTCAAGCGCATGGGCGTGGTGCTCAAGCGGGCGCAGTATTTCATCACCTGCAAGGGGTTTGCGGGGGCGCATCCGGGCCGCGGCACCACCGGGCGGGAGCACATCACCCGGGCGCTAATCGACCCGAATGTGTTCGGCGGCAATTGTGAGCAGCTGAGCCTGTTCACACCGCCTGCGGTGGACAATCTCATCACGCAGGGCGTGGCACCCCGCACTGCCATGCGCATGGTGCGGGAGGAGGCGGTGCAATGTCTGGCGAAAGCGCTGTAAGACCCCAGAAGGCCCGCAAACTCCACGATGCAGATGTGGTGTACCTTTACGACGGCAGCTTTGAGGGGTTTCTGTGCTGCGTATTTGAGAGTTTTGCCCAGCACGAGATCCCGTTTGCGGTGTGGACGCCCCAGCGGGAGACTTCTACCCTTTACCCGGTGAAGGACATTGCCACCGACCACGCAAAGGCCCAGCGGGTGTTCGCCAGCTTTGGCAAAAAACTGGGTGCCGAAACGGAATACCTCGTCAGCCGGGATTTTCTCTCCGGGCGGGAAAATAAGGAGCTGCTCCTCATCCGTTTTCTGCACCTGGCCTTTGCCCTTGGCCCCGGCACGGTGAAGCGGGAAGGCCACCCGGATGTGGCACCGCTGTACGAAATGAAAAAAAGCCTGGATTGGGAAGTGGATAAATTCCAGGGCTTTGTGCGGTTTGAGGAGCACGACGGGATGCTGGGTGCCGTCATTCACCCCAAAAACTACATTCTGCCGCTGCTGCGGCCCCACTTCTGCGGGCGCTTCCCGGAAGAGAACTTCATGATCTACGATGCGGTGCACATGGCCGTGCTGCTGCACGAAAACCACAAAACGCAGCTGCTGGAGCTGGCGGCCCCGCTGGAACTTCCGCCGCCCAGCGAACGGGAGCAGCAGTTTCAGGCATTGTGGAAGCAGTTTTACAAAACGCTGGAGATCAAAGCCCGCCACAACGAAAAATGCCGCATGAGCCACTGCCCCAAGCGTTTCTGGGCCGATATGGTGGAGATGCGGGATGAATTTTAACAAAAACGTTGCATCTGCGCCGTTGCAACCCTCAAAACCTATGGTATACTATAAGGGATATCCGGCAGAACTTCTGCCGAACACTCCCGCACTGCTGCGGGGCAACACAAAAGGAGTATTGTAGCGTTATGGTTCGCATTACTATGGAAGACGGCGGCATCATCGACATCGAGCTGAACGAAGAAGCCGCTCCTATCACCTGTGAGAATTTTAAAAAGCTGGTCAGCGAGGGCTTTTACAACGGCCTGACCTTCCACCGCGTGATCCCCGGCTTTATGATCCAGGGCGGCTGCCCGCTGGGCAACGGCACCGGCGGCCCGGGCTGGAACATCAAGGGCGAGTTTGCCGCCAACGGCGTGAATAACCCCATCAAGCACACCCGCGGCGTCATCAGCATGGCACGCGCCATGAACCCCAACAGCGCCGGCAGCCAGTTCTTCATCATGCATCAGGACGCACCCCATCTGGACGGCCAGTACGCCGCCTTTGGCAAGGTGGTTGCCGGTATGGATGTTGTGGATAAGATCGCAGCCGTCCGCACCGACTGGAACGACAAGCCCACCACCCCGGTCAAGATGAAGACCGTGGAGATCATTGAAGGTTGATTCCCTCAAAAATCCACCTTGCTTCTCTTGACTTTTACGCGTAGCTGCATATAATAGAGCTAGGCAATGTGACGAAGCCTGAACGTGGATGCCACGCAAAAAACAAAGCCCCTCGGTACTAGCATTACCGAGGGGCTCTTTTTAGTGCTTGCTGCCCTTGCCGATCAGGCTGTCAAGCCACTTGCACAGATAGTAGGCCACTACTTGTGCTCCGACAGTCTGAATGAATGTGACGAATCCATTCATGGGTGCCACCTCCTTTCCGCGCTTGGGGGGACATGGAGAAGGGCCGCAGTGACAGTATAACACAAAAAGCGACAGCGTGCAATTTCGACACACTGTCGCTTTTCTTTTACATAGGTGCTGCCAGTTTTCAGCAGCCTTCCTTTTCGGCCAGCTTGCGGCCCATGAGCACGCCCATGACCGAAGCCATCATCAGGCCGCGGGTCCAGCCGGAGGAGTCGCCCAGGCAGTGCAGGCCCTTGATGTTGGTGTCCAGGTTCTCGTCCATCTTGACCTTGTTGGAGTAGAACTTCAGCTCCGGGCTATACAGCAGGGTCTCGGTAGCGGCAAAGCCGGGCACCACCATATCCAGCATCTTGATGAACTCAATGATGTTGGTCATGGCGCGGTAGGGCATGGCGGCAGTGATATCGCCGGCCACGGCATCCTTCAGGGTGGGCTTCACGTTGGACTGGGCCAGCTCCTTCTGCCAGGTGCGCTTGCCGTCCAGAATATCGCCGTAGCGCTGCACCATGATGTGGCCCGCGCCCAGCATGTTGGTCAGCTCGCCCACCTTCTGGGCGTAGGCGATGGGCTGGTTGAACGGCTCGGTGAAGTTGTGGGAGACGAGGATGGCGAGGTTGGTGTTCTCGCTCTTCTTCTCCTTGAAGCTGTGGCCGTTGACCACGGCAAGGTCGTTGTCGTAGTTTTCCTGTGCCACGAAGCCGCCGGGGTTCTGGCAGAAGGTGCGCACCTTGTTCTTCCAGGGCTTGGGGTAGCCGATGAGCTTGGACTCATACAGCACCTTGTTCACCTTTTCCATGACCTCGTTGCGGCACTCCACGCGCACACCGATGTCCACGGTGCCGGGCTTGTGGGCGATGTGGTGCTCGGCGCAGATCTTTTCCAGCCAGTCCGCGCCGCGGCGGCCGGTGCCGATGACCACCTCATCCGCGTAAACGGGCTTGAGCTGGTCGCCGTCCTTCAGCAGCACGCCCTTGCACTCCTCGTTTTCCAGAATGATGTTCTCGCACTCGGTGCTGAACAGCATCTCCACTCCGTTGTCGGCCAGATAGTTCTGAATGGCAAGGTACAGTTCCTGTGCCTTCTCGGTGCCCAGATGGCGGATGGGGCAGTCCACCAGTTTCAGGCCCGCATGGATGGCGTTCTTGCGGATCTCCTTGATGTCCTCGCCGGTGTAGATGCCCTCCACGTGGGGGTCGGCACCAAACTCAAGGTAGATCTTATCGGTATACTCGATCAGTTCCTGTGCAAAATCCTCACCGATGAGGGTGGGCAGGTCACCGCCCACCTCGTGGGACAGGCTGAGCTTGCCGTCCGAGAAAGCACCGGCACCGGAGAAGCCGGTGGTGATGGCGCAGGTGGGGCGGCAGTTGACGCAGTGGCCCACTTCCGCCTTGGGGCAGTGGCGCTTTTCCACCGGCTTGCCCTTTTCCACCAGCAGAATCTTCTTTTTGCTGCCGTGGCGCAGCAGCTCCACAGCGGTGAAGATACCGGCCGGGCCGGCACCAACGATGATCAGATCGTACTTTTCCATTGCTCTCTTTTCCTTTTCTTGTAATAGCCTTCCCCCTCGGGGGAAGCCTTAGTTATTCCTCGTTCTCCTGCTCCACGGTGGCGCTCTCGTCCACCTCGTCCAGCTCCACGGCCGTGGCCTCGGCGTCGGCGTGGGTCACATCCGGCGCAATGACGCCGTCCCCGTTCAGGTCCTCACCGGTGAGGGATTCCAGCATGGACTGAGTCTCCGGGTGGAGCTTTGCAAAGCGGCGCACTGCCAGCACCGTGTACAGGGCGCTGAGCAGGTTGATGGCACCTTCCACAATGAGGATGATGCCAATGGCCATCACCAGCGTTTCCATGGTGCCGAAGGGGTTCAGGATCATGATGACGCCCAGCACCACGCTGAGTACCGGCAGCAGCAGAAAGCCTTTCCAGCTGCCATAGCCGCAGCGGCGCAGGTCCAGCGCGTTCTGCACCCGGCTGATGCTGTCAAAGATGACGAACAGGCCGAACACGATGGGCAATATGCTCACCACAATGTCACTGCGCAGGATCAGGAAAGCGCCCAGTGCCAGGCAGATGATGCCGGAGATCAGGGTGAGCTGGCTCTGGAAGATGCCGCGCTCCACCACAAAATAGCGGATGAGCTGTACGGCCGCACAGGCCAGCACCACCGCGCCCAGCGCATAGCACACGATGTTGAGGGCCGTGGTGGGCTTCATGAGCAGGAAGATGCCCAGGCCCAGGTACAGCGCGCTCATGAGCACCAGATTCCACTTGAGCTTTTTTACCATAGAGATCACGTTCCTTTCGGCTTTTTTGCTCACGCCCTCAGTCGGCAGGGCCGTACATGGGGGCGATGATGGTCTTGTTGATGCGGGCGTAGAAGCCAAGGCTCAGCAGCAGGCTGACCACCTCGGCGATGAGGAAGGCCCACCACACATTGTTGACATTGCCGGTCTGGGCCAGCAGGTAAGCTGCCGGCAGCAGCACGGCCAGCTGACGGCACACCGAGACAATCAGGCTGAACACGCCGTTGCCCAGCGCCTGGAACACCGACCCCATCACGATGCCGATGCCTGCCAGCAAAAAGTGCGGGCAGATGATGCGCAGCGCCGGGATGCCGATGGCCAGCATGGCGTCGCTGGCTGCAAAGATGCCCAACACTTTATCCGGGAAGAACTGGAAGATGCAGAAGCCCACCAGCATGATGCACTCGGCGTAGCACACGGCCAGCTTGATGGTCTTTTTGACGCGGTCCGGTTTGCGGGCACCGTAGTTGTAGCTGATGATGGGCACCATGCCGTTGTTCAGGCCGAAGATGGGCATGAACACGAAGCTCTGCAGCTTGAAGTAGACGCCGAACACCGCCACCGCCGTGGCCGAGAAGGTCATCAGGATCAGGTTCATGCCAAAGGTCATCACGCTGCCCACGCACTGCATGGCGATGCTGGGCAGGCCCACGGTGTAAATGCGGCCAATGGCCTTAGCGCTGGGCCGGAAGCCCTTGAAGCTGATCTGGATGTCCGGGTTTTTGTTCAGGTTGAAGAACAGGGTCATACCCGCGCCGCAGAACTGGCCGATGACGGTGGCCACGGCAGCGCCGGTGGTGCCGGACAGCGCCTCACCGCAGTGGCCGAAGATGAAGATGGGGTCCAGGATGATGTTCACGATGGCACCGGTGAGCTGGCTTATCATGCTCAGGTGGGTGCGGCCGGTGGCAGCCAGCAGCTTTTCACCCATGGTCTGGGTGAAAAGGCCCAGGCTGAAGATGCAGCACACCGAGAGGTACCGGATGCCCTGCTGGGCAATGGCCGCATCACTGGTCTGTGCATAGAAGTAGGGCTTCATGCAGGTCAGGCCCACCACCAGGAACACCACAAAACTGCACAGCGAGAGGAAGATGCCGTTTTCGGCGGTGGCGTTGGCACGGCGCTGGTTCTTTTCGCCCAGGCTCTTGGAGAGCAGGGCGTTGACGCCCACGCCGGTGCCCACGCCTACGGCGATCATCACATTCTGCAGCGAGAAGGCGAGGGACACGGCGGTGAGGGCACTTTCACTGACATGGGACACGAACACCGAGTCCACCACGTTGTACAGTGCCTGCACCAGCATGGATACCATCATGGGCACGCTGAGCCGCACCAGCAGAGGGTTGATCTCCATGGTGCCCATGATGTTTTCCCGCGCGACCGCGGGAGAGGGTTGGGGTTGCTTTGTTTCCACGTTTGCTCCTTTTTGACTTGGGATGGTTTTTGCTAGAGGCATATTGCCGCACTCGTGCAGCTGGCAAGGCTTCTGAAAACCGGAAACGGCATCAGCGCCCGGGTTGCGGCTCCCAGCGTCCGCTTCGTGACCGCCCATGGCGGCACTCGCGTCCTGCTGGCCGCTGCCCCAACGGCTCCTCCCTGTTTCCGCCACTGGCGGCGGTCGTCGCCGTTGCCCGAAACGTGGGCAGGGCACCGAAGCGCCCTACCCACGTTACATCGTTGTTTTATTGTGCCCGCTTTTACAGGGGGCCGGGCATCAGCCCAGGGTCTTTTCCTTGGCAGCGGCTGCGTCCAGGATCATCTTCACGCAGGTCTCGCGGCCCAGGGCGGCGTTGATGGCCAGATCGTAGTTGTGGGCATCGCCCCAACGGTTCTGGGTGTAGTAGTTGTAGTAGGCAGCACGGTTGCGGTCGGTCTTTTCCACCTCTTCCTTGATGCCCTTCTCGTCCTTGGCCTTGACCAGAGGATTGGTCTTGGCGTATTCCAGCCGCCACTCCTTGGGGGCGTACACGAACACGCGCAGCACATCCTTGCGCTCCCGCAGCACGTAGTCGCCGCAGCGGCCCAGGATCACGCAGGGGCCTTCCTCGGCCAGCTGCTTGATGATGCGGCTCTGAAGAATGAACACCTGATCGCCCAGCGGCAGCTCGTTGCCCATGGTGTACAGGCTGTACAGCAGGCTGTGAGTATGCCGCTTTTCGCTGGCGGCAACAGCCTCTTCCGAAAGGCCGGAGTGCTTTGCTGCCATGGTGATCAGCTCTTTGTCGTAAAGCTTGATGCCCAGAGTGTTTGCCACGTCTTCTGCGATGTAGCGGCCGCCTGTGCAGTATTCACGTCCCAAAGTGATGATCGTCTTTGCCATAATGTGTTCCTCCTATGTATATGATTTAGCCGGGCACAGCCGGTCAGTCTGTCGGCTGTGCCTGTGCCTGGGAAGCTGTTTGCGGGGTTTCGGGGGCAGGTTTCGGCTTTGGCAGCCGCACTTCTGCCACCCGCATGGCGCCGGTCTGGTCCACCGCATACACGCTGCACCGGCCACCCTCGGCCAGCAGCTTTTCCGGGAAGCGGATGCCGCCCTCCGGCGTGCGCTCCATGCGGCAGAAACTGCGGTGGGCGGTAGTGGCGTGGGCCACACCGTCGTGCGGCGCACAGGCGATCCAGCCGGAAAAGCTTTCCGGCAATGGGTCCTTTGTGCCGCGCTGCTCAAAATAGTATACGCCTGCCGTCTCGCCGGGCACCAGCTCACAGCGCAGGCGCAGCGGACGGTTTGCCGCAATATCCCGGGGTTTTGCCCGCAGGGCAATGGCGCGGCCGGTAAAGTACCGCATAAAATCCACCAGCGCCATGGTGCAGTTCACTGCGCCGTTGGAGTCGGCGGTGGGGTCGTTCAAAAGCACATAGTCCGCCATCACGGCATCGTCGTGGCCAAAGCCCCGCAGGCCCATCCAGACCCGCACCGGGTCCCGCTGGCCGCGGATGCGCCGCTCCACCTGCACCGCCACGCAGCAGTCGTCGTGGATCTGCGCCCGCAGGTCTGCAAGATCCATCCACGCCTGCCAGCAGGGGTAGCCGCAGCAGCCCGCCGCTGCCGCCGCAAAGGCTGCGTTGGCGGTGGTGCTGTGGGCCATATCCTCCATGACGTAGGCCACTTCTTCGGGCAGGATATCCTCGCCCCAGCAGTTCATCAGTGCCGCCATCACCAGCGGCAGGTCCATGGTGCGGCCAAAGCTGGGGTCGTGGGCAGCAAGGCAGTATTCCGGCAGATAGAGCCGCCGGTTCAGCGGGTGGCCATTGCGCTTTTCCCAGGTAAGGGGGCGCACAGCCGCTGCCAGCAGCCGCACCTGGGGCGAAACTTTATCATCGTTGGTGGAAAGGTTCACCTGCAGCTGCACGCCGGTGCCGCCGCCGGGCGCAGCCACCGTGACGGTGTCGCCCATCAAAAAGATCATGCCGTCATCGCTCTGCGAGCTGCAGCTGCAGCGGGGGTAGCCCGGTGCCCACTTGCCAAAGCTCATCCAGCCGGTCCAGCTGCCGCCGGCGTACACCCGGCAGCGCACCTCCACCATGGTGTTGTGGGGGGCAAAGGCATTCCAGCTCACATTCAGGTTGCAGAAAGCCGGCATGGCAAACTCCGGCGTGGTGTAGCTGCCATACTGCAGGCAGCGGCCTGCCACACTGTCCAGCACGATGGCACCGCCGTCCAGTGCAACGTTGTCCAGCTGCCCGCGGGAGAAGGTCTCGGTGCCCTGCAAAACCAGATTATTCCGTTGTTCCATGGGGCACCCCTCCTTTGCGGGAAATGATGGTTATTCCTCGGTGTCGTCGGTATCTTCGCCGTAGTCCTCTTTGAGGGCGGCTTCCAGCTCGGCATCCTTCATTTTGCGGATGCTCTCCTCAATGTGGAACACCTTTTCAATGTCGCCGTAGATGATCTGGCAGGACACCTCGGTGACGAACCAGAAGCCAAAGATCAGCATGAGCAGCAGGCCCAGCGGCATACACAGGATCACAATGCCCCAGAACAGGATCTGCACAATGGCCGCGGCCAGTGCGTGGGGCAGAAAGGCGATCATGCAGTTGAGGCTGTTCTTCACCGTCAGGCTGAAGGGCTGATCCAGCAGCACCACCTGCGGCCACATGTAGGCAAACAGCATCTGGAAGATGAGCAGGTTCAAAACGGTGGCCACCCACAGCGGCACGCCCACGTTGGTGCCCTGATACAGCATATTGAAGCAGAAATACACGAGGAAGATCTGCATCGTGGTGACGACGCAGTAGAAGATGCCCGGCGCGATGCTGGCTTTGAAGTTGCGTTTGAACGCTTTGCGGTAGGTCACCCACCAGTAGCCGGCTTCGTCCCGCAGGGCACGCAGCACGGTATCGTACATGCCCGCCAGCGCAGGCCCGGCCAGGATGCCGCCCACAGCGGCGCTTATCACCATCACCGGCAGGCTGTTTGCCAGAAACCCGATGTACACCAGGCAGATGACCGGTGCAAAACCGATGCAGGCAAGCAGGTTTGCCAGAAACATGCCATTCATATCACGGCCTACCAGCTCAAAGAAACGGCCCACGCCGGTCTTGCGGGGGGCATCCTTTTCAACGCCCTTGCCGGCCTTGAAGTCGTTTGCGGAAGGAAATAAACCCATATCTGTATGGTACCTCTTTCTTCATCCATTGGGCCGGCAGAAAGCATTTCACACAGAAAGTGCCATTGTGCTGGCTTTACAACTATAAATATACCCGCATTTTGTCAACTTTGCAAGACCGCAGACCCCCGGATTTGTAAAAAAAGTGTTATTTCTCCCCTTTTTATAAAAAGTGTGATACAATGATAATGGTATATTTTGCCGGAGGGAGGAAACCGCAATGAGCATATTCCGCACGATTGCGCTGTTTATTTATTTGTTTGGCTACATGATCGTCCATTACGGCGTGCTGCGCCGCGGCGAGCGTGCACTGGCCGCAGGCGACACAAAGCTTGTGGAAGAGATCGTCAATAAGCATATCCCGCACTGGAGCCGGGGTATTTTGAAGGTGACCGGTGTTTCCCTGAGCGTGGAAGGGCTGGAGAACATCCCCAAAGACACCCCCTGTGTGTTCGTGGGCAACCACCGCAGCTACTACGACATCCCGCTGCTGCTTGCCAGCCTGGATAAGCCCCACGGCATCCTTGCAAAAGAGGAACTGGAAAAGATCCCGCTTTTGAACCGCTGGATGAAGCTGCTGGGCTGTGTGTTCGTGCAGCGCGATGATATCCGTGCTTCCGTCCGCGCCCTGAACGACGCCACCGCCATTGTGGAAAGCGGCAGAAGCTTTGTCATTTTCCCGGAGGGCACCCGCTACAAAGGCGAAGAGGGCGGTGCCGGTGAGTTTAAAGCCGGTGCGTTCCGCATTGCCGTCAAGACCGGTGTGCCGGTGGTACCGGTAGCCATTACCGGTGCCCGCGCCCTGTTTGAAAACAACGGCAACCGCTGCCACCCCGGCAGCGTGCACATCTGCGTGCTGCCGCCCATCCAGACAGCCGGCATGAGCAAGGCCGAGCAAAAGCAGCTGCCCGACGCTGTGCGCCAGACCATTCTGGCACAATTATAACAGGCCGCTTTGCGTCCAGCTCACCCAAGGGGAGAGCCCTTGGCAAAACCATGAACCTGCATGAGCTGTCAAAGCCTTCCCCGGACGTGGGGAAAAAGGTGCCGCCGCAGGCGGCGGATGAGGGCGCATCGAAAGATCAAATTTTGGAGGATACTGCCGCATGGCAAGCTACCGTTACGAACGCGATATCGACCCTAAGGACCTCAAGCCCCGCAAAGAGCGCCAGTACACCCGCAAAGAGCGCTGGGCCAACTGGTGGGATTATAACCTCAAGTGGGTGCTTATCATCGGCATCATCGTGGCATTTTTCGGCTATAACTTCATCGGGCAGTATTTCTTTACCGTCCATGCCGATTATAACGTGGCGGTGGTGGCCCCCCACTACCTGCCGGAAGCCACCCAGACCGCCCTGCAGAACGCCCTTGCCGCCTACGGCGAGGATCTGAACGGTGACGGCAAGGTGGTGGTAAAGCTGAACGTCTACACCATGGACTTCGGCAATGAGGACTCGGACGCCTATCTTGATATGGCAGGCACCACCAAGCTTTCCACCGACATTCAGGGCGCGCTGAGTTCCATCTTTATTCTGTACGACCCGGCAGGCTTCCAGCAGACCACCGGCACCCTGCGCTATCTGGACGGCAGCCTGCCGCAGTCCGACGCGGACAACGACTGGTGGAACATGGTCTATCACTGGGACGACTGCCCGGTGCTGGCCGGGCTTGACCTCGGCGATTACGCATCCGATGCCGTGCAGAGCGAGAGCGGCTCCAGCCAGGAGCTGATGAGCCACTACTACATCGGCATACGGGGCGCATGGAACAAGGATTCTGCCGACCTGCTGGCCGGTGGTGAGGAGCTGTGGAACGCCCTGACCGCCGGGGCGGTCTCCACCGTGACGGAGGAAGGCTGAGATGCGGTTCCGGGTGAAGTGCGGCGGGCCTGCTGCACGTTTCACATTTGACCGCACCGCAAAGCCGGTGCCAAAACAGACGCCGGAAACGCCGGTCTCGCTGGCCGAAGCGCTGGATAACCCCTACGGGCGGTATTACGGCAAAGCACGCAGCCGGGAGGAGCTTTTGGCAAAGCGACAGGATTGAAAACGGCCGCCGCGTTTGCTGAGGAAAAATATTTTTTATATTGCAAACAAGCCAGCCCTGCGGGGCTGGCTTGTTTGCTTTTTCACGGGAAGGGCCGCAACAGTAAATGGCATTTTGCTGCTGTCAGCCTGCGGCTGTCGCGCAGCAGAAAAAGCACAAGCTTGCCCTCACAGCTCGTCGCGCAGCGACTCTTAATCGGCGTAACACAAAAAATCCTCTAGCGAAGCGGCTTGGATTTTTTGTATGGAGCCTAACTGCTTTGGGGTCACTAGGGGCGTGCAGCCCCTAGTTCGTGCCTCCCGCGCCTCGAAAGTAGCGGGCGCTTTTCTGGTACTCTTTTGTGCGCGCAAAAGAGTACATATTCGGCGGAGATGCATTTTGCAAAAGCTATTAAGCCTGCCCTACGCGAAAGCGCTCTGCACGGGAAGCACAAAAATCTTCCCTGCTGCCCAACGCCTTTGCAATTTTCGTCTTTTTACGGTATGCTGATTTGAAATATTCTCCGCTTTGAAACGCCGGGCGTTTTGTTGTTTCTCCGTCCCAGTTATGGTATACTTACTGGGTATCTACTATTTAGATGATATCTATCAACCATACAGAAGGATGTGACCCCATGGACGCACTGGAACAGGCCCGCGCCGAGATCGACGCCGTGGACGCCCAGCTTGCCGCACTGTTTGAGCGGCGGATGGCCGCTGTGCTGCAGGTAGCGGAGTATAAGCAGGCCCACGGCCTGCCCATTTACGACGCTGCCCGCGAGGCTGCCGTGCTGGAAAAGGCTGCGGCCCGCATTCAGGATGCCGCCCTGCGGCCCTATTACAAAGACCATGTGCAGAACCTGATGGATGTGGCCAAGCAGTATGAGGCCGTGGTGCTGGGCCGGAACCGTGCCGCCTATCAGGGCGTGGAAGGTGCCTTTGCCCACATCGCCCTCAAGGCGCTGTTTCCCCACGCCGAGGCTGTGAGCTATCCCACCTGGGACGAAGTGTTCGACGCAGTGGAACACGGTGACGCCGCCCGGGGCGTGGTGCCCTTTGAGAACAGCCACGCAGGCGATGTTTCTGCCGTGCTGGATCTGTGCTATAATCACCCGGAACTGTGGGTGGTGGACGTGTACGACCTGCCCATCTCCCAGAACCTGCTGGTGCTGCCGGGCACAAAGCTGGACCAGCTGCAGCATGTCTACAGCCATCAGCAGGCCATCGCCCAGAGCGAGACCTTTTTAAAGCAGTTCGGCCTGCCCGCCACCGCCATGGCTAACACCGCCATGGCCGCAAAGTTCGTGGCCGAGAGCGGCGACTGCACCAAGGCGGCCATTGCCAGCGTGGAGACGGCGGCGCTGTACGGGCTGGAAGTGCTGGTGCCCAGCATCAACACCGACGGCGACAACACCACCCGCTTCATCGTGCTCAGCCGGGAAAAGCCCACGGCAGGCAACCGTTTTTCGCTGCTCTTCACCGTGGACAACAAGCCCGGCAAGCTGGGCGAAGTGATCCAGATCATTGGTGCCAGCGGCTTCAATATGGAATCCATCAAGAGCCGGCCCATGCCGCATGTGCCGTTTGAATATTATTTTTACGTGGAGCTGGTGGGCGACCCCACCGCCGACGAGACCGCCGCGCTGCTGCGCGAGCTTGACCGCACCTGCCGTACCGTGCGGCTGTTAGGAGTGTATACCAAATGAGTGAATTTATCGGAACCAAGCTGACCATGAATCTGGGCGAGCGCAGCTATGACATCATCGTGAAAAGCGGCTCGCTGGAAAACCTGTACCAGTTTGCCCGGCTGGACCGCCGCGTGGCCGTCGTCACCGACAGCGGCGTGCCCGCCCAGTACGCCCAGATGGTGGCCGACCAGTGCAAGGACGCCCGCATCATCACGGTGCCCCAGGGCGAAGCCAGCAAGAGCTTTAAAATTCTGGAATCCGTCCTCAAGCAAATGCTGGAGTTCGGCATGGGCCGCGGCGACCTTGTGGTAGCCGTGGGCGGCGGCGTGGTAGGCGACCTGGCCGGTTTTGCCGCTGCCATCTACATGCGCGGCATCGACTTTATCAACTGCCCCACCACCACCCTTTCCATGATCGATTCCTCCATCGGCGGCAAGACCGCTGTGGATCTGGGCGACACCAAGAACATCGTGGGTGCTTTCTGGCAGCCGAAACTGGTCATCGTGGACCCGGATACCCTCGCCACCCTGCCGCGCCGCCACTTCATCAACGGTTTGGCGGAAGCCGTCAAGGCAAGCCTGCTGGCCGACCCGGAGCTGTTCTCCATCTTCGAGAATGGCGATGTGGACGCTCAGATCGGCGAGATCATCTGCCGCAGCCTGCGGTTCAAAAAGAACATCGTGGAGCAGGACGAGACCGAGCAGGGGATGCGCAAGGCGCTGAACTTCGGCCACACCATCGGCCACGGCATCGAAGCCGTCAAGGGCATCAAAGGCCGCCGCACCGTGGGCCTGTTCCACGGCGAGTGCGTGGCGCTGGGTATGCTGCCCATGATCGAATCCAAAGCCCTGCAGAAGCGGGTGCGCGCGGTGTACCGCCGCCTCGGCCTGCCCACCCGCACCACCTACGATAAGGAAAAGGTGCTGGCGGAAATGCTGCACGACAAAAAGGCACAGGGCGGCAGCATCACCATCATCAAGGTGCCGGGCCTTGGCTGCTGGCGCGCCGAGACCATCCCGGTGGAGGGTCTGCGCCCCCTGCTTGGCATTGAGGAATAAACTATGAAAAATACATTCGGCAGCGACCTTTCGCTGACCATTTTTGGCGAGAGCCACGGCAGAGCCATCGGTGCGGTGCTGGACGGCATGGCCGCCGGTGTGCCGGTGGACGAGGAATTTCTCGCCGCCTGCATGGACAAGCGCCGTGCCCGCGGCGATGGCCTGTCCACCCCCCGCGTGGAAGCGGATGCCGTGCAGTTTTTGTCCGGTGTGGTGAACGGTCACACCACCGGCACCGCCATCGCCCTGATGATCGAAAACCAGAACACCCGCAGCGGTGACTACGCCAAAACGGCAGACCTGCTGCGCCCCGGCCATGCGGACTACACCGCCTACGCCAAGTACCACGGCTTTCAGGATGCACGGGGCGGCGGGCATTTTTCCGGCCGGGTCACCGCCGCCCTCGTGGCGGGCGGTGCGGTGGTACTGGGCGCGCTGAACCGCGCAGGCATCGACATCACCACCCACATTGCAGAATGTGCCGGCATCGCGGATACCCGCTTTGCACGGGATGATGCCGCCGCACTGGCCGCACAGGTGGAAGCCCTTGCCAGCAAGCCCGAAGGCTTTGCGGTGCTGGATGCCGCCGTGGAAGAGCCCATGAAGACCGCCATCCGCGCCGCCGGGGCCGAAGGCGACAGCGTGGGCGGAATGCTGGAGACCGCCATTCTCGGCCTGCCTGCCGGCATCGGCGAGCCCTATTTCGACAGCGTGGAGAGTGAGATCGCGCATCTGGCCTTCTCGGTGCCCGCTGTGAAGGGCATCGAGTTCGGCACCGGCTTCGGCTTTGCCGGGATGCGCGGCTCCGAAGCGAATGACGCCTTCCGCATGACGCCGGAGGGGGCCGTGGTCACCGCCACCAATCACAACGCGGGCGTCAACGGAGGCATCGCCAACGGGATGCCGGTGGTGTTCCGCACGGTCATCAAGCCCACGCCCAGCATCTACAAACAGCAGGATACGGTGGACTACATTGCCAAAAAGGACGCCCAGCTGTCCATTCAGGGCCGTCACGACCCCTGCATCGTGCCCCGTGCTGCCATCGTGCAGACCTGCGCTGCGGCCCTCGCGGTGGGCGACCTGCTGACGGCCCGCTATGGCGAGAGCTGGATGACCCACCCCACCAGCTTCCGGAAGGAGGATGTGTAAATGGAATACGGACTGATCGGCGGCAAACTCGGCCACTCCTACTCCAAGGTCATCCATGAAATGCTCTGCGGCTACCGATATGACCTGTGCCCCCTGCCCACCGAGGAAGAGGCCCGGGCGTTCCTGCAAAAGCGGCAGTTCAAGGCCATCAACGTGACCATCCCCTACAAAAAACTGGTGATGGAATACTGCTCCTACATCGCCCCACAGGCCAAGGCCATCGGGGCCGTGAACACCGTGGTGAACAAGAACGGCCTGCTCTACGGCTACAACACCGACTACCTCGGTTTTTCTTACCTGTGCGACGCCCACGGCGTGGATTTTGCCGGACGCACCGTGCTGATTTTGGGCACCGGCGGCACCCACAACACCACCAGCGCCGTGGCCCGGGATAAGGGCACGGCAAAGGTGCTCACGGTCAGCCGCCACCCCGACCCGGAAAAGGGCGAGCTGAGCTACGCGGAAGCCGCCCGCAGCGGGGCACAGATCGTCATCAACACCACACCGGCAGGCATGTACCCCAATGTGGGCGTGTGCAATCTGGATGTTGCCGCCATGCCGGGGCTGGAAGCCGTGGTAGACGTGGTGTATAACCCCGATAAGACGGAGCTCATCCTCCGCGCGGAAGAAGCCGGTGTGCCGGTGGCCGTGGGCGGTTTGGAAATGCTGGTGGCGCAGGCGGTGTATGCCGCCGAATACTTCCTTGACCGCAAGCTTGAGGATGCGCCGGGCGAGATCCGCCGCATCACCGCGGCGCTGCGCCGGGATATGCTGAACATTGCCCTCATCGGGATGCCCTCTTCCGGCAAGACCACCCTCGGCAGGATGCTGGCAAAAAGCCTTGGCCGCACCTTTGTGGACCTCGACGAGGAAATTGTAAAGACCGCGGGCCGCAGCATCCCGGATATCTTTGCTGCCGAGGGCGAGGACGCCTTCCGTGCACGGGAGACCGCCGAGACCCGGCGCTTTGGCAAAGAGGGACGGCAGCTCATTTCCTGCGGCGGCGGCGCGGTAAAGCGGGCGGAGAACCTGCGGGCCCTGCACCAGAACGGCATCGTGCTGTTCATTGACCGGCCTGTGGATGCACTGACCGTGGGCGGCGGCAGACCGCTTTCTTCCAGCATGGACGCGCTGCGTGAGATGGAAGCTCAGCGCCGCCCGCTGTATCTGGCCGCGGCCGACGCCGTGATTCCCAACAACGGCACGCTGGACGAAGCCCTGCACGCCGCCATGGAGGCACTGGATGAAGTTTTTGATTCTTAACGGCCCAAATCTCAACATCATGCGCTGGTCAGAGCCGGGCGTGCCCGGTGAGCTGGACTACAACGCCATCATGGATTACGTGCAGGCGGGCTGTGACCAGCTGGGCATTGAGACCGACTGCTGCCAAACGAACCACGAGGGCGACCTTGTGGACGAAATTCAGGCGGCAGCTGGCCGGGTGGACGGCATCGTGCTGAACCCCGGTGCCTACGCCCACTACAGCGTGGCCATTCTGGACGCACTGCGGCTGTGCGGCGTGCCCGCCGTGGAAGTAATGCTGCACGCACCGGACGAGCGGGAACCCTTCCGCAAAACAGACGTGGTGTCCTTTGGCTGTCAGGGCCACTTCATCGGCGAAGGCCCGCAGGGCTACCTCCACGCCTGCATCTATCTGGCCCAGCTGCTGCGGGCCGACGGCACCGGCAAGGCACATATCGTGATGTAAGGCTTCCCCCCTCGGGGGAAGCTGTCAGGATGCGAAGTAGCATGACTGATGAGGGGTAGTTATCTTTTGATTTCGCTCTTTGAAAGCGATTTCTGACGGCAGCTTCCCCTCATCCGGTGCTGCGCACCACCTTCCCCCGAGGGGGAAGGCTATAAAACAGAGTAGGAAAGGAAAACACTCTTATGATCATCTCCACCAAAAAAGGAACCCCGAAACCCGAACTGGAAAAGATCGTTGACAAATTCGAGAAGCAGGGTCTGGACGTGACCCTCATCACCGGCAAGGACTACAATGTGTTCGGCCTTGTGGGCGATACCACCAAGATCGACGAGCGCGACGTGCTGGCCAACCCCTGGATCGACAACGTCACCCGCGTGTCCGCCCCCTATAAGCGCGCAAACCGCCTGTTCCACCCGGCGGATTCCGTCATTGACTGCGGCGGCGTGAAGATCGGCGGCAAGGAAAAGATCGCCGTCATGGCAGGCCCCTGCAGCATCGAGGGCGAAGAGCAGGCTCTGCGCATCGCACAGGGCGTGAAGGCCGGCGGTGCCACCCTGTTCCGCGGCGGTGCCTACAAGCCCCGCACCTCTCCCTACTCCTTCCAGGGCCTTGAGACCGAGGGCATCCTGGACATGGTGAAGGCCCGCGAGGCCACCGGCCTGCCCATCGTCTCCGAGCTGATGAGCGAGGACCGCATCCCCGAGTTTGAGGAGTATGTGGACGTGGTGCAGATCGGTGCCCGCAACATGCAGAACTTCCAGCTGCTCAAGGCCGTGGGCAAGATGCACAAGCCCGTGCTGCTCAAGCGCGGCCTGTGCAACACCATCGAGGAGTGGATCATGAGCGCCGAGTACATCATGGCCGGCGGCAACGAGCAGGTCATCCTGTGCGAGCGCGGCATCCGCACCTTCGAAAAGTACACCCGCAACACGCTGGACCTCTCTGCAGTGCCCATCATCCACGAAAAGACCCACCTGCCCGTCATCGTTGACCCCAGCCACGCCACCGGCAAGGCAAACCTCGTGGAGCCCATGATGATCGCCGCAGTGGCCGCCGGTGCCGACGGTCTGGAAGTGGAAGTGCACTACGACCCGCAGCACGCATGGAGCGACGGCGCACAGTGCCTGACCCCGGACGGCTTCGCACAGGCCATGGCAAAGTGCCGTCAGGTGGCATGGGCCATCGGCCGGGATATGTAATGAAAGGCTTCCCCCTTGGGGGAAGCTGTCGCGCAAGCGACTGATGAGGGGCAGTAATCTTCTGAATCCGTTTTTATAAAGCATCATCAAACCACGGCTGCCCCTCATTCGTCATTGCTGACGCAATGCCACCTTCCCCCGAGGGGGAAGGCTTTTGCCAAAGGATAAACTTTATGTTTGCAACGATCAAGCGAAACTGCGATAAAATCAGCGGCACCATCACGGCCCCGCCCAGCAAAAGCATGGCCCACCGGGCGGTGCTGTGCGCGGCGCTGGCCGAGGGGAAAAGCCACATCACCAATCTGGAATTCAGCAAGGATATCTCCGCCACGCTGGGTGCGGCAGGCCAGCTGTGCGCCAAGGTGCACACCGGCAAAGATGATGCCGTGGTGGAGGGCCTTGGGTATTTTGAGACGCTGACGGCCCCTGTAGACTGCTGCGAGAGCGGCAGCACCCTGCGCTTTCTTATCCCCATTGCCAGCCTGACCGGGCAGGAAGTGACCTTTGCCGGCCGCGGGCGGCTGATGGAGCGGCCCCAGTCCGTTTACGAGACGTTATATCGGGAGCAGAATCTACGGTTTGAACAGGCACCTTCCGGCCTGACTGTGGAAGGTGCCCTCACTCCCGGCGAGTACAAACTGGCGGGCAATGTGTCCAGCCAGTTCATCAGCGGGCTGCTGTTCGCGCTGCCGCTGCTGGATGGAGACAGCACCTTGCACCTCATCCCGCCGGTGGAGAGCCGCAGCTATATCGATATGACCCGCGCAGTGCAGGCCGCTTTTGGTGT
This sequence comes from Faecalibacterium sp., assembly GCA_050873025.1. Classification (GTDB taxonomy): domain Bacteria; phylum Bacillota; class Clostridia; order Oscillospirales; family Ruminococcaceae; genus Faecalibacterium. The sequence goes on from JBNMHZ010000025.1 coordinate 29,011, forward strand.
GGAAAGCCGCTGGCTGGATGAAGACACACTTTTCCTGCCGGGCGGGCAGCACTACCACCCCTGCGATTACACCGTGGAGGGCGATTACAGCCAGGCCGCTTTCCCGGCGGTGCTGGGTGCGGTCTGCGGCGGCGTGACCATCCAAGGGCTGTCGCCGGAGACACTGCAGGGCGACGCGGCCATTCTGGACATCCTGCGCCGGTGCGGGGCAAAGTTCACCCGCGTGGGCGACACTGTCACCTTTGAAAAAGCGCCTTTGCACGGTGTGGACATCGACCTTGCCGACTGCCCGGACCTTGGCCCCGTGCTGATGGTGCTGGGCCTGCTGTGTGAGGGTATCACCACCATCCGTAACGCGGAACGACTGCGTTTGAAGGAAAGTGACCGCATCGCGGCCATGGAAGCCGAACTGCGGGCCTGCGGCGGCGTGCTGGAAAGCGAGGGCGGCACCATCACGGTGCACGGCTGCGCCGGCAAGCTGCACGCCCCGGCGGGCACCCTGCACGGCCACAACGACCACCGGGTGGTCATGAGCCTTGCGGTGCTGGCCCTGAGTACAGGCCTTGCGCTGACGGTGGACGACGCCGAAGCTATCACAAAAAGCTGGCCGAATTTCTTTGAAGCCATCAAGCCTTTGGGCGCGGAGGTGGAATATGTTGGATAAAACAAAGCGTTATCTCGTGGTGGGCCTTGGCCTGCTGGGCGGCAAATACGCACTGGAACTGACCAAAGCCGGTTTCCATGTGGACGGCATCAACCGCAGCGAGGGCCACCTGCAGTACGCCCTCGACCACGGCTACATCGCCAGCGGCAAGACCCACGATTTTGAAGATCTTGTACAGCAGGCCGACCACATCATCTTCGGCCTGTACCCCACGGCCCTCATCGAGTGGTTCCGCACCTACGGCCGTCTCATCAAGCCCGGCTGCATCTTTACCGATGTTTCCGGCGTCAAGACCGGCCTTGTGGAGCCGGTGCAGGCCATGTGCCCGGCAGGCGTAGAGTTCATTGCCAGCCACCCCATGGCAGGCCGCGAGACGTCCAGCGTGGAGCACGCTGCTGAGGTGAACTTTGCCCCGGCCAACTTCATCATCACCCCGACGGAAAAGAACACGCCGGAAGCCATTCAGTGGGCAAAGGAGCTGGCCGAAGTGCTGGGCTTCCACCACATCTGCACCCTGACCGTGCAGGAGCACGACAAAATGATCGGCTATGTGAGCCAGCTGTGCCACGCCATCGCCGTGAGCCTGATGTGCGCCAACGACAACACTTCGCTGTGCGAGTACACCGGCGACTCCTTCCGCGATCTGACCCGCATTGCACGCATCAACGACAAGATGTGGGCAGAGCTTTTTTTGTGGAACAAGCAGAACCTGATCTCCGAGATCGACCAGTTTGACGCGGCCCTGCAGGAAATGCGCAACGCCCTTGTGGCCGACGACCGGGATAAGCTGGAAGAGATGTTCCGCCTTTCCACCCAGCGCCGCGCAGCGTTTGACAAAAAGCTGCCGGAATGAGATGAGCCTATGCCTCGTCCCGAAAACCTCCCCCCCTGGGGAGAAGTTGGATCGACGCGAAGCGGCAGGACGGATGAGGGGAGACCCACGGAAAGCAGCTGTTTCACTGCGCCCTCATCCGGTGCGCACGCACCACCTTCCCCCCGACCGGGGGAAGGCTTAAAATGGAAGCCGGAGGTATTGCCATGCCCAAGCAGGAAGGCCAGAAATCCAAGCTTTTGACCCTTTTGCGCATTCTGGAACAAAAGACCGACGAAGAACACCTGCTCAATGTGCCGCAGCTGGTGGAGCTGCTGGAACAGCAGGACATCCTTGCCGAGCGCAAAAGCATCTACAGCGATATCGACACCCTGCGCAGCCTGGGCTATGACATCCAGCTGCGGCGCGGGCGCGGCGGCGGCTACTGGCTGGCCAGCCGCACCTTTGAGCTTTCTGAGCTCAAGCTTCTGGTGGATGCCGTGCAGGCCAGCAAGGTCATCTCGGCCCGCACCAGCAGCCGCCTCATCCACAAGCTGGAAGCCCTCTGTTCCGACTACGAAGGCACCCAGCTGCAGCGTCAGGTATACGTGGATGGCCGCCCCAAAAGCGACAGCCACGCCCTGCTGTACAGCATCGACGCCCTGCACAGCGCCATCAATGCGGGCAGAATGGTGCGCTTCCGCTACAAAGAGGGCGGCACCCGCACCGTAAGCCCGTGGCAGCTGGCATGGGAGAACGGCTGCTACTACCTCATTGCCTATCAGGACGAAAAAGAGCCTGCCGGCATCCGCAACTACCGTGTGGACCGCATGTCCGGCGTCACCGTGCTGGACGACGCCCGCCGGGGCAAAGCGGAGTTCCGCCAGTTCGACCTGCCCGCCTACCTGCGCAAGCACTTCAACATGTACGGCGGGCCGGAGCACCGGGTCACCCTGCGCTGTACCGCCGACCTGGAAAGTGCCATGCGGGACCGCTTTGGCAAAGCACCGCTCTTCGTGCCGGAAGAAGATGGCGGCTATTTCCACTTTGACGTGCCGGTGTGCGTCAGCCCTCAGTTCTACGGCTGGGTATGCGGCTTTGGCGGCAAGGTGGAGGTAACGGCCCCCGCCGCTGTGCGCAAAGGGATGCGGGATGCGGCAAAGGCACTGACAGCACAACACAAATAAATTGAAAAAGTCCAGTATCCACACAACTGATAGGTTTTTGTATGGATACTGGACTTTTTATTTAGGTTTCACGGTTATTTTATCATTAAAGATATTCGTGCTTTTTTAAATTCCACGATTCCTTATGCAACCAACCACTTATCAACGTATGCAGAAATTCTATTACTCCAATCCATTTCATCGCTTGCGTTTTCTATTTCATCAATAGCAGTTTGCAGAAATTTTTGTACATCCTGCGGTCGAGGTACGCCATCATTGATATAGGAATTCTCTATCAGCCTCATAAACGAATCAAGCTCTAATGGGACAATTTTAGGTTTCCCACCATATGCTGTGATATTTTTAATTTGATTTAACCCAAAAAAGTGTGCCCATGTTGCCCTGTTAATAGATGGTGCTATAAATAAGCAGTAGGTCGTTTTTCCTTTCAATTTCTGAAGTTGTGCATAATGTCGAGTCACTGGTTCTCCCTCAGATTCATACTGTCTCTGACCTCGCTGCAATGTAACTTCAACTGACAAAGCAAACGTGCCGTAATCGCACTCAATATCCGGCATATTGCCTTGGGCCGTTGATGTCGGACGACCGGAATCATCAACTTTGAAATTGCCTTTAATGATTCCACCGTCTAACATTGTCATCGCTCTCCATGTATTCCACTCAAGAAACAAAGGCGCATCATATACTTCATCTGACAAAATCTCATTATAAGTATCAATAACTTCTTGATACAGCGCATAAGATTTCAATTCCTCGGTCTGCTTCCGAATAATTGCAACCCGCTTTGCCTGAACAGCGCTATCCCTCAAATCTTTCAGTTCCTCGACTGTCTTGCCGGAAAGCTCTCGTTTAGTGTACGAATAATTACGCATTAACATATCTTCTAATTTATTGCGATCATCCGTATATAAATGGGGCTGTGCAGGGTCAAACAAATATTTCTTAAATGCCGTCACATCGTCAATATAGACGGGTTCTCTTGGGACAGTTTCTAAAATATAATCAATTTCTTGAATTTTATCTTGTGCAACCCGAATTGACTTACCGTCAGATGCAAACATTTCAGTGAATCGAAAATAACGGAAACATGCATCAGCATAATCTCTCATATTACGTTTTTCTTTGCTGATAAATGATTTCACATCACCTGTTTTAGACTCTCTCGTCGCTATGTGGCCTGTCTCAATCTCCTTGGCATAAATCCTTGAAATCTCTTGATTTACAACATCATCAACAAATTTCTTATATTTTCCCTTATGTCTTTCTTTTTCTCTTCGAAACGAAACAACTTGTTCTTTTACATTCTCATACTTTCGATAGTCCGTTAATTGCAATGCAAAAATTCTAAATTCGTCCGGCGTCAGGTATTCCAAATCACGAATTAAACGAATAATTTCCAAATATGGCCGTCCCCAAAAAGTTCCTTTGATTTTTCTCCCCTCCCTATGATATGGAGAAGGCAGTTGAAACTTTAAAAGCTGTCTCAAAAAAATTTCATGTGGCCTATTTCCACGTATAAATTCTTCACCTGCATCCGTCAATCGGATTTCCGGAGAAAGATCAACAAAGCCCAATCCTTGCGGTGAGCGGGTAATTCGATCACGTGCACTAAACGCAGAATATTTTCTAGATGTATCTCCCTCAAATGTCGTTGCCTCTGCAAGCGCATGGGCAAACTCCTCTTGCACCTGTTCATTGCCGCTCCATGTCTGTCCCGAAAATTTATCCACCAGCAAACCAATTTCAGGAATCAACTTTTTGGGCGATCTAGGTGAAGTTGTAAAAAACAGCGTTCGGCTACTCTTGATTACTCCCATATTCACTCCTAATAATTCTTCACAACGATATGCATTTTATCATTATTGAAGCGGTTTCTAATATTTACTGCATAGTTTTTGTAATACTCATCGAAGATGTATTCTCCATAAAGTTCCTCCGTAAGAGGTGTTTTGCCAATTACCATTAAAGCCCGACAGGGAAGATTACGAAAATCAGCTGCCAATCTACGATGTTCTGTCTCATCAAAGCCATTCATCATATCGATATTTCCGTAATCATTAAATACACAATCATACGGCGGATCCAAAAAAATGAAATCATCTTCTTGAGCCATCTCAAATATTTTGCTGTAATCTAAATTGTATAGTTCAGCGCCTTGCAACAATTCGCTATGCTGTTGTGTAACTAGTCGAGTATTCAAATTTGGATAACGACCAAATGGGACATTATACTCGCCACTATTATTATATCTAATCATCCCCGAATAGGCTGTCTTATTTATAAAAAAGTACAACACTCCATCGAGGTAGCTGCCATCCGGATGGTTAAAAAGATTCCGAATCCGATAGTACAGTGCTTCATTATCATTTGGAACCCTTTCGTCGGGGGTCTCAGCCTTAAGTTTTTTGTATTTTGTTTGATTTTCTTCGTATAGTAGTTGCAAGGCATCAAGTTGCACTCGCATCTCAGGATAATTATCTCGAAGCTGACAATAAAATGTCATCAATCGCGTATTAACATCATTTATGATTGCATTTTCAGGTTCCAAATAGAAGTATACCGCTCCACCGCCAAAAAATGGTTCAATATAACGATTAAAATCATCGGGTATATATTGTAAAAAGCGTGGAATCTCGCGAGACTTTCCGCCGCGATACTTCAACACAGGATTCATTGCTTCACCTCTCCTCTCATTTTATACTCTCTCCGAGTTTGTAAGCACACTTAATTTTATTATATCAGTTTAAGTTTTCCCATTCAACACTAAACATATCACTTTTACCCTGAACCTATATCCTATGTAGTATTCCGTTCTCGTTATTCTTTAAATTCCAGGTCACTGGGCAGGATCAGATCCAATTCGGCAGCGGGTTCCGTCACAAGGCGGCGGCTCTGGTTGAAGATGGCCTTTTCCAGCGTGTTGCGTGCAAGGCGGCCATTGCCGGCGGTGCGGCTGTCCAGCGCCTGACGGCGCTTGTAGTAGCCCAGCAGCGGGAAGGTGCAGCTCTCGGCAAGGCGGTATCCCTTGCCCCTGGCCAGCACAGTAGTGATGTCCAGCAGCTCGTCCGCCGTGTAGTCCGGGAACTCAATTTTGTTGGGGAAGCGGCTGGCAAGGCCGCTGTTGGCCGTGAGGAACACTTCCATTTCCTTTGTATAGCCCGCCAGGATCACCACCAGTTCGTCCCGGTGGTCCTCCATGCCTTTCACAAGGGTGTCGATGGCTTCCAGTCCAAAGCTGTCCTGCTCGCCGCGGTAGAGGCTGTAGGCTTCGTCGATGAACAGCACGCCGCCAAGGGCGCTCTCAATGACGCTGTTGGTCAGCGGGGCGGTGTGGCCGGTGTAGCGGCCCACAAGGTCGGCGCGGGTCACTTCCACCAGCTGGCCGCCCTTGAGCGCGCCGATGGCCTTGAGGTACTTTGCCACCAACCGGGCAATGGTGGTCTTGCCGGTGCCGGGGTTGCCGGTAAAGATCATATGCATGGAAAGGCTGGCCGTTTTGAAGCCTGCCGCCGCGCGGCGCTGCTGCACCTGCAGATTATCCGCCAGACCGAACACGTACTCCTTGACCGGGGCAAGGCCCACAAGGCTGTTCATCTCGGCACGGATCTCTTCCACCGCGCCGGTATACTCGGCAGGCAGCAGGGCAAACAGCTCCTGCTCTTCGGCGTCGTTCAGGCGGAACCAGATGCCGTCCGGTTTTGCGGCCAGCGCCACAGTGCCGGTGAGTTTGGCGTCGGTCTGCAGGCAGTATTCGCTCAGGGCGCGGAACATCTTATCGCACGCTTCGGAAAGGCCCGCCGCGCCCTTTTCTTTGGAGCACTGGGCCGCAACGTAATCCCGCACGTCGGCCCCGGCGGAAAGGGCCAGCCCCAGCCGGGTGCTCACCTTCTGGGCCAGCGCGTTCAGCTGCTGGGCCGCCAGTGCAGCAAGGTCCTCGCGGGCAAAGGCCGAGGTCTCGCACACATCACCCACCGCCGCCACAAAGGGCGCACCGAATTTATCCGCCAGTGCATCCCGGCCCTTGCGGGAGAAGAAGATGAGGTACTTGCCGCAGGGGGTGATGCTGCTTACCGCGCCCGGGGCCAGTGCCGTGCCTGCGTCCACAAGGATGCCCTCCTTGTTGACCAGATACCGGCTGGAAAGCGGAGCACTGCCCTTGACGGCAAGGTCGGAAAGGGTCTTGAGGAAGCCCGGGTAGCAGCTTTCGTAGTGCTCAAACACAACGATCTCGCCGGGGGCGTGCAGGGCAGCGTACACATCCTGCAAAAACAGCTTTTCCGCCCCGGAATTGGGGTACAGGGCAAGGTCTACCACGGCGGTTTTGTCGCTCTGCAAAAGGCCCCGTGCCGCCATGATGCGGGCGGTCTCTTCCAGCGCAAAGTGCCGCCCGGTACCGGCCCCGCCGCAGATGAGGATCACATTGCGTGCCGCCGGGTGTTCGGTGCCCAGCACAAAGGGCCGGCGCATGGCCCGCACCACGCTGTCCACAAAGGCGTCCTGCCCCAGAACGGTCTTTTTTACTTCGGCGGCAAGGCCTTCAAAGCTGCCAAGGTGCTCTGCGGGCACATCTGCAGTGCCTTTGGCAAGCAGGCCGTCCGCTTCCATGTCCCGCAGCATCTGGCGGGAATCATCCAGTGCAGACTGCACCGCCGTATCCTGGTTTTTGAGCTGGGCGTTCTGTTTTTTGAGCAGGGCGTCCAGCTGCTTCTGATTTTCCAGCAAAGCGGCGTTCAGGTCCGGCACTGCGGGTGCCTTGGGCTTCTGCGTCTTTGCTTCCGGCTGGGTGGTGCCGCCAAAACGCGGCCTGCCCCCCGCACCGAATACGCCATTCATAAGGTTCTCCCAATCGTCGGTATATGCCATGCTTTGCCCTCCGTTTTTGTTGTTTTCTTTCAGTATAGAGTAGTTTGGCACGTTTTGCAATTCCCTCTTGCAAAATACGTCCGGGTTGTTTACACTTAATGGTAGGAATTTTGCAAGAAGGAATGAAGGAAGCCATGAGCGCCAGAACCCCCGCTGAACTGAAAACGCTGTTCGAGAGCGACGCCTTTGCCCGCAGCACCACCTGCACCGGGCCGCTGGGGCCGGAGTATGCACATTCGGGCACGCGGCTGCGCCTGTGGGCCCCCACGGCCGAAAATGTGGCGGTAAACCTGTACCGCAAAGGCGACGGCGGCGTGTGCATGGGCACCCTGCCGCTGGAGTGCGGGCCGCAGGGTGTGTGGAGCATCTACCTGCCCGGCGACCAGCACGGGCACTACTACACCTTTACGGTCACGGTGGACGGTGTGAGCCGCGAGACCGGCGACCCCTACGCACGGGCTGCGGGCGTGAACGGCACCCGCAGCATGATCGTGGATCTTGCCCGCACGGACCCGGACAACTGGGCGCGGGATGTGCGGCCGGTGATCCCGCCCAGCCAGCGGGCCGTGTGGGAAGTGAGCGTGCGGGATTTTTCGCAGGATGCAGCCAGCGGCGTACGGCCTGCGTGGCGGGGCAAATTCATGGCCTTTACCCAGAGCGGCACCACCCTGCACGGCGACGGCATCCACCCCACCTGCCTGAATTATCTAAAGCGGCTGGGCGTGAAGTATGTGCAGCTGATGCCCATCTTTGATTTTGGCAGCGTGGACGAGGCAAAGCCCCTGCTGCGGCAGTACAACTGGGGCTACGACCCTACCAACTACAATGTGCCGGAGGGCAGCTATTCCACCGACCCCACCCGGGGCGAGGTGCGCGTCCGGGAGTGCAAAGCGATGATCGCGGCCCTGCACGCGGCGGGCATCGGCGTAGTGATGGATGTGGTGTACAACCACATGTACCGCAATGAGAACCCGCTGAGCAACACGGTGCCCTGCTACTTTTTCCGCCAGAACGAGGACGGCAGCTTTTCCAATGGCAGCGGCTGCGGCAACGAGTTTGCCAGCGAGCGGCCCATGGCCCGGCGGTATATGATCGATTCCATCCTTTACTGGGCGCAGGAATACCACATCGACGGCTTCCGGTTCGACCTGATGGGCCTGTACGATGTGGAGACCATCAACGCAGTGCGGGCGGCACTGGATGCCCTGCCCGGCGGGCGGGATATTTTGATGTACGGCGAGCCGTGGCAGGGCGGCGGCAGCCAGCTGCACCGGTACGAAGCCAACAAGGCAAACCTTGCCATGCTGAACGAGCGCATCGGCATCTTCTGCGACGACACCCGCGACACCATCAAAGGCGGCTGCTTCAATGCCCGGGAGCCGGGCTATGTAGAGGGAAAGCCCGGCAGCTTCTGGGACATTGGCGGGGCGGTGGCGGCATGGTGCCGCAGCGACCGTCTGCCGCCCCATGCGCCCAGCCAGATCGTGAGTTACGTTTCCGCCCACGACAACTTTACCCTGTGGGACAAGCTGCTTCTGGTGCGGTACGAAAGGCCGGAGTTCGCCGCCAATGACAGCACCGCCCTTGCCCAGAACCGGCTGGCGGCGGGCATTTACCTCACCAGCTTCGGCCTGCCCTTTTTGCAGGCGGGCGAGGAGTTTGCCCGCACCAAAAAGGGGCAGGGCAACAGCTACCGTTCCTCCCCGGCGCTGAACCGGCTGGACTGGGAGCGCGCCGAAAAATATCATGCCCTTGTGGACTACTACCGGGGCCTGCTGGCTTTGCGGGCAAGGTTCCCGCGGCTTTCCAGTGCCGACTGCGGCGCACCGGATGCGCTGCACTTTTTCTCGCTGGAACAGCCGCTGGTGGGCTGGCAGCTGCCCGCCCAGTGGGGCGACGGTGCGGCCTGGCAGGCGTTGTGCGTGTTTTATAACCCCACCGATACCAGCAAGACCGTGCCGCTGCCGGGCGGGCGCTGGCAGATGCTGAGCGACGGCATCTCGTCCAGCCTGTGGCGCGGCCCTGCACGGGTATACGAGCACGAAGCCGTGCTGATGCCCTGCAGCGCCACTATCTTCGGCCAAATTTGAACCTAAAAAACGGCCCCTGCAATGGTGATCTGCTGGTCTTCACGCAGGGTGATATCGGTCGTGTTGCCGCCAAATGTCACGTCATTCACCGTCACGATGATATCACCGCTCTGCATACCGATGCCGCTGTTGCAGCCGGTAATGCTGCCGCCGTTGATGGTGGTGGTCACATCCATGCCTGTATCGTCAGAGAAGGGTGCCTGCGCCCTGATTGCTTACGGCAACATTGCCTGCCGTAACATCGACGTTTTTCAATTCGGCAGCTCCGGCTGCACTGGTATGGATGAAGAAGCCGTTTTTGCCGGAGTAGGCGCCGCCCTCAATCTGCAGCGTACCGGTAATGCTGGTGTCCTTGTCCACGCTCAAAACGGTAGCGGTGCCCGCATCCACAGTATGGTCACGATTGATAATGGTCAGATTTCTCACACTTATGATACGGAAGCGCTGGCTGTTCTCTGTATCGATATCTTCATCGATATAAATTTTGACGTTCTGATCTTCAGCTTCTACCACAACGGTCTTCTGCTCTTTGTTGACCCGGTAGCTGCCGCTTGCCGTGATCTTTACGGTTCCTGATGCCAGCTCCTGAACGGTCTCGTCCTCTGCGTCCATCACCGCAATGCCAGTCTCGGCATCCTGCTCCATTCCCACGGCGGCAAATGCGCTCACCGGAAGAACGGATGTCATCATGCAGGCTGCAAGCGCTGCACTTACAACGCGCACACCAACGTTTTTCATGGTCGATTCCTCCTGTTTTTTGCTTTCTTCTGTCCTGTGGGCCCAAAAACGCCTGCCGGAGACCACCCGGCTTTTTGCGTTTCCGCCCTTGCAAGACCGATTATAGCCAAACTGATATATCAATTTAAGAGCTTTGTGCCTCAAAAAAAGCAGGGATCGACAAGAAAAAACAACTTGTTTTTTCCGCACACAGATACAACAAACTGTGCAAATTCACAAGTGCATAGAAACACAAAAGCGGCGGCAGACCGCCTGCAAGGGTCTGCCGCCGCTTCTAAAAGTTTTATTTGGAATCTCAGCTGTTGGAAGCTGTCTTTTCGCCCAGAGTCACGTTGATGGTCTGCATCTGGCCTTCCCGGGCAATGGTGATGGAAAGGGTATCGCCTGCCGCGTGCTTCTGCATCAGGGTGCCAAGGTCGTCCTTGGTGGCGATCTCGGTGCCGTCCACGCTCACGATGCGGTCACCGGCCTGCAGGCCCGCCTTCTCGGCAGGGCCGCCCTTGACCACATCCACAACGTAGACGCCGTAGGCGTTCACGCCCAGCTGGGCAGCGGTCTGTGCATCCTCAACGGCCAGATAGGTGATGCCCAGGTAGGGGCGTCCGGTCACATAGCCGTTTTCCAGCAGTTCCTGCGCCACCTTGATGGCGTCGTTGATGGGGATGGCAAAGCCAAGGCCCTCTGCATCGCTGGAAGAGGATTTTGCGTTCACGATGCCGATCAGTTCACCGTTCATGTTGAACAGGCCGCCGCCGGAGTTGCCGGGGCTGACCGAGGCATCCATCTGGATCAGGGACATGGTGTTCACAGAGCTGCTGCCCTGAATGGTCACACTGCGGTTCAGTGCGCTGATCATGCCGCCGGTGACGGTGCCGCCCAGCTCACCCAGCGGGTTGCCTACGGCCATCACGCTCTGGCCCACCTTCAGGCTGTCGCTGTCGCCCACGGTGGCGGGGGTCAGGCCGTCGGCGTCGATCTTGATCACAGCAATATCACTGGTGGTATCTTCGCCCACGAGGGTGGCGGTGTAGTCCTGGTCACCGATGGTCACGGTGATGGTGGAAGCACCGTCCACAACATGTGCACAGGTGAGGATGTAGCCGTCCGAGCTGATGATGACGCCGCTGCCGGCACCGCTCTCCACCTGATTCTGGCCGTACCAGGACCACTGAGAGTAGACCACCTGCTCGGTGGTAATGACCACCACGCTGGGGCTGACCATATCGGCCACCTGCTCGGTGCTCAGTGCACTGCCGGTGCTGGATGCTGCGGTGATGCCGTTATCCGTGCTGTCGGAGCTGCTGGCCGTGGAGGAAGGTGCCACCTGCTGGATGACCACCTTGCCGCTGCCGCCGAATTTTGCGCCCACAAAGCCGCCTGCAAAGCCCATGGCTGCGGCCAGCACCAGTGCCACAGCACTGCGTGCGATGCGTCTGCCGGTGCCCTTCTTCTTTTTACGGGGCGGCTTTGCACCCGTCTGGGGCTGCACCGGATGTACCGGCGGTGTTGCACCGCCTGCGCCGCCGTCCGTCTGGGGCGCTGCTGCGCTTACCTCCGGTTCCGGCTTCGGGTCGTTATACTGGTTGGCGGTGTTCATGCCGCTGCTGCCCACGTTGGGGTAACCGGTATCGCCGCTTTCGGGCTTATTCTGAGAGGAATAATCATATTCCCATTTGTTCTCGTTATCCATATTGATACTTCCTTTCCGTAAGGGATGCGTCCGCCGGAACTCTGCTCCTTTGAACAGCCCTTATTGTAACCACCAATTGTGAAAATCCATCGCGCGTGCAGTGAAGAAACTGTGAAATAAAGACGCACTTTCCGCCCTTGACAGCAGCCTTTGCGCTTGCTATTGTAGAAGCGGAAATTCAGGAGGAAAATGCTATGGAACTGCGCCGCACCAGCGAGGGTTTTGCCCTTTATAAAGAAAAAACACAGATCGGTTTTTGCGCTCTGACCCCTGCCGCAAAGGGGGCGGACATCACAGCCCTTGGCATTGAGCCGCAGTGGCGGCGTAAGGGCTACGGCTCCTATTTATTAAAAGAAGTATTGCGCGTCTTTGCCGGTTATGACCGCGAAAAAGCCACCGTGTTCACGGCCCCGCTGCCCGCCGACACCGCCGAAGGCGCATTCTGGGCAAAGTTTGGCTTTGCGGCAGAAGGGCCGCTGCTGGTGCGCCGCCGCACGCCGGACCTGACCGCCGTCAAGTTCGTGCAGGATTTTCTGGCCGCCCGGCTCGTTTCTCCGCGCCTTTGCGTGGACGCCACCTGCGGCAACGGCGGCGACACGGCGTTTTTGTGCCAGCTCACCGCCCCGGAGGGCCGGGTGCTGGGCTTTGACATCCAGCCCGAAGCCATCACGTCCACCCGGAAGCACCTGGAGCAGGCGGGCATCCCGGCTGCAAAGTACGAACTGCACTGCCAAAGCCATGCCGACCTTTTGCAGTACGTGCAGCCGGGCACAGCGGATGCGGTGATGTTCAACTTCGGCTGGCTGCCGGGGGCCGACCATGCGGTGTTCTCCACCGCCAGCAGCAGCATTCCGGCCCTGAAAGCCGCCCTGGAAGCCGTGCATCCCGGCGGCGTGGTGACGGCCATCCTCTACAGCGGGCAGGTGATCGGCACGGACGAAAAGCAGACGGTGCTGGAATTTCTGCGGACACTTCCGCTCAAAAGTTTTACCGTTCTGGTGTGTGATTTTGCCAACTGGGCCGAAACGGCTCCGCTGCCCTGCATCATCCTGAAAAAATAACGAAACCTCTTGCATTATTGTGAGTTTTCAGTTAGAATATGATTCGTATGTGTCAAAAAGATAGCTCGCCCTCTCAGGCGCTGACGCGCCAGCTCTCCCAGTGGGAGAGCCAAGGACTTGACCGCAACGTTTCTTGCCTCTCCCTTTGAAAGACTTCCCCCCGGCCGGGGGAAGATGTCGCGTAAGCGACAGAAAGGGGAGCAAGGTGGCATTGCGTGAGCAATGACGGAGAGGGCGAGGCCGTTTTCAGGAGAAATAATATTTTATGACAAATCGTGAAGAAATCGAGCGCCGCCGGACGTTTGCGATCATCAGCCATCCCGACGCCGGTAAGACCACTCTGACCGAAAAGCTGCTGCTGTACGGCGGAGCCATCAATCAGGCAGGTTCCGTCAAGGGCAAGCAGAGCGCAAAGCACGCCGTTTCCGACTGGATGGACATTGAAAAGCAGCGCGGCATTTCCGTTACCTCTTCCGTTCTGCAGTTCAACTACGCCGGCAAGTGCGTGAACATTCTGGACACCCCGGGCCATCAGGACTTCTCGGAGGATACCTACCGTACCCTGATGGCGGCAGACTCTGCCGTCATGGTCATCGACGCCGCAAAAGGCGTTGAGGCCCAGACCATCAAGCTGTTCAAGGTGTGCACCCTGCGTCACATCCCTATCTTTACCTTCATCAACAAGATGGACCGCGAAGCCCGCGATCCCTTTGAGCTGATGGAGAACATTGAAGAAATTCTGGGCATCAAGACCTACCCCATGAACTGGCCCATCGGCTGCGGCAAGGAGTTCAAGGGCGTGTTCGACCGCAACACCCGCAAGGTGCTGGCCTTCTCCAGCGACGGCCGCGCCAACGGCGTCAAGAAGGTGGAAGAGACCACCGCCGAGCTGGGCGATCCCGCACTGGACGAACTGCTCACCCCCTACCTGCACCAGCAGCTGGTGGATGAGATCGAGCTGCTGGACGGCGCTGCCGAGGAGTTTGACCTGGACAAGGTGCTGAAGGGCGAATTGAGCCCCGTGTTCTTCGGTTCGGCCCTGACCAACTTCGGCGTGGAGCCCTTCCTCGAGAACTTCCTGCGGCTCACCCCCACCCCGCTGGCCCGTGTGGACAGCCTGACCGGCGAAGCTGTGGACCCCTGCCGCGACGAGTTCTCCGCCTTCATCTTTAAAATTCAGGCCAACATGAACAAGGCCCACCGCGACCGCATTGCTTTCATGCGCATCTGTTCCGGCAAGTTTGAGCGCGGCATGGAAGCCTTCCATGTGCAGGAGGGCAAGAACATCAAGCTGGCCACCGGCACCCAGCTGATGGCACAGGATCGTGCCATCGTGGACGAAGCCTATGCCGGCGATATCATCGGCCTGTTTGACCCGGGTATCTTCTCCATCGGCGACACCCTGTGCACCGGCAAAAAGAAGGTGCAGTTTGCAGGCATCCCCACCTTCTCGCCCGAGCACTTTGCCCGCATCGAGCAGAAGGACACCATGAAGCGCAAACAGTTTGTGAAAGGCATGGAGCAGATCGCGCAGGAAGGCGCGATCCAGATCTTCCGCGAAGTGGGCGGCGGTATGGAGGAAGTCGTGGTCGGCGTGGTCGGCGTGCTGCAGCTGGAAGTGCTGGAGTACCGCCTGAACACCGAGTACAACGTGGAGATCCGGATGCAGCAGCTGCCCTTTGAGCAGCTGCGCTGGGTGAAGAACGATCCCGATACCTATAATCTGCGGGATCTGGACCTGACCAGCGACACCAAGGCTGTGGAG
>JBNMHZ010000026.1:0-43334 GCA_050873025.1 Faecalibacterium sp.
CCTGAAATGCCGTTTTCCGTTCCAGCCCCTCTCCGTGAAAATGCAAAAACGGTCAGCCTGCAGGCTGACCGTTTTTGCATTTTCACGGAGAGGGGCTGGAACGGAAAACGGCATTTCAGGATATAATGCATCTGACAGTTTCGACCTTTTGCGTGAAAAAGAGTCAGAGGAATGACCGCAGTCGTTCCTCTGACTCAATATATAAAAATATTGATACCTTGAATTATGGCCAGAGCAAAGCGGAGGCCATTTCGATCGATTTACCCTTCTGTGTGGCTGCACAGGTAATCCGTCCAGGCGGCGTACCCGGCAGGCTTTAAGTGGTAGCCGTCCGGCTGAGCGTAATCCTCGATCAGGTCGCCGTTTTCATCGGCCAGTGCTTCCCACAGGTTGAGGAAATAACAGTTCTTTTCCAGCGCAATAGCCGCCAGCTCGTTGTTGATCTGGCACAGACGGTCACGGTTCAGGCCCTCGTGGCCGGACTTCTGGCACACCTCCGGCCGCACCGGCGTAATGGACTGCACGTAAATTTTGGTGTTCGGCAGCGTCTGGCTCAGCATATCCAGCATCAGCCGGTAGTAGGTCAGAAAGCTGCTGTAGTCAGCGTCGCGGCCCAGCACATTGGTTCCCAGCAGGACGTAAATGGCCCGGGGCTGCTGGGCCGTCAGTGCTTCCAGAGGCACCTCAGCCACGCCGTCGGCACGCTTGCAGGTGGTGCCGTTGACGATCACGTTCGGGCCCACGCCCTTATAGGCGCAGAACATGGCGTTCTGCATCCCCTCTTCGTACAGCTGCATTCCCTGGGTCAGGCTGTCGCCCACAAAGCTCACGTCACTGAACCAGCTCTTATCCACCGTCTCCGGACTCTGCGGCAGTGCTGCCATGCGGAAATCCAGCGCCGTGGCCGTGCTGTTGGGCAGGGTCTGCACGCTGAGCTGCCGTGCCACTGCATAAGAAGCCGTGTTCCAGGTGTTATCCTGCGTTACCTCCTGCAGGATGGTGTTCTGCCCAATGGCAGAGGGGTTCTGCTCCCGGTGCAGGCTCTTCCACAGCACCCCAATGGCACCCACCAGCAGCAATAAAAGCAAAAGCCCTGCCGCCATGAACCGCCTGCGCCAGCGCTTGCGCAGCACCCGCCGCCGGTATTCCTGATAGTCTGCCATGCTGTTTCCCTCACTTTTTTCGTACCGGATATAAACCGGGCTTTCTCGTTCCTAGTATACCATATCTGTACGTTCCGGCAAGCCCTGTTTTCTGCCAGAGTGCCTAAAATTGCAGATTCTTTTTCACGCAGGAATGCCATTGTGTGCAAAAAGTCCGCCTTTTGCCCGGCCAAAAGCTTGCATATGGCACCGCAGATGTGTTATACTAAACTGAACTACTACGATAGGGAGGCTTTTACGATGGCATTCACCCCGAAACTGACTTATAAAGGCAAGCCCCTCGTCCGCAAGGACAACGAGCTGTATTACGGCAATATGACCGACCCGTACGTGCTCTACCTGCAGATCATGACCACCAAGCCCATGGGCGACCAGCAGGTTGCAGATAAGGTGCACCTGATGCTGCTCTCCACCGATACCACCAAGGCTCCGCAGGAGCGTGTGATGCGTCAGACCACCAAGATCGGCCTGTACAATGCACTGGATATCGGAAGCATCTGGCTGCAGAAAGCAAACGCACAGTAAAAACAAAAAGCTGCTGCACAGCAATGTGCAGCAGCTTTTTTGTTTATTGCTTTGCAACCGCAGGACCGCTCCAAACGCATTTTTCACAGCTGGGGCTGTCATTGGCAGCAGCATCTGTAATTTTTTATTCCTCGGTCACTTCAAAGTCGAGGGATTTGCCGCAGTTGGGGCACTTGGGTGCGCCGTCCAGCAGTTCGTCCTCTTCAAACACGGAGGTAGTACCGCAGTCCGGGCAGGTCACTTCGTACTGCACAGGGCCGTCCTCGGTCTCCTCGTCGCCGCCTTCCAGAGCAACTTCAAAGGTCACGCCGCAGTGGGCGCAGTTGGCTTCGCCTGCATCCAGATCGTCCTCGCTGACGTAAACGGTCTCGCCGCAGTTGGGGCAGGCCACTTCATAGAACGGCTCGCTGGCGATGTCGTCATCGTTTGCGTCGTCGTCGGCTTCGGTGTCCTCTTCTTCTGCGTCGGCATCATCCTCAGCATCCTCATCCTCGTACAGATCTGCTTCCAGATCTTCCAACTCATCGCTCAGGTCGTTGATCTGGTCGTAGGCACGGGAAAGATCCTCGTCCATGCCCTCAATTGCATCGGCCATCTCGCCCAGCAGTGCGCTCATGGCCTTGATGATGCGGCCCTCTTTGGTGGACTCGTCAATGCCCAGACCATCCACAAGACCCTGCAGATAAGCAGCCTTTTTGTTCAGTTCCATACGAATGCCCTCCTTATAATAGAAAAAGCGGGATTGTAAAAAACCGGGCAAACGGTTGCCCGCTGCCCGGTTTACGTTCTGAAAAGCTTAGACGCGCTCCATATACTCGCCGGTGCGGGTATCGATGCGGATGTGGTCGCCCTCGTTGATGAACAGGGGCACACGAATCTCAGCACCGGTCTCGACGGTAGCGGGCTTCAGGGTGTTGGTGGCAGTGTTGCCCTTGACACCCGGCTCGGTCTGGGTAACTTCCAGCTCGATGAAGTTGGGGATCTCGACACTGAACACCTTGCCCTTGTAGCTCAGCAGCTTGCACAGCTCGTTCTCCTTGCAGAACTTGAAGTTATCGGGCACATCGCTTGCGTTGACAGGGATGTCATCGTAGGTCTCGTTGTCCATGAAGTGGTACAGATCGCCATCCTCATAGCTGTAGGTCACGTCCTTGCGCTCGATGAAAGCCTGAGGGAACTTTGCGGTCGGGTTGTAGCTGGTCTCAACCACAGAGCCGGTGATCACGTTCTTGGTCTTGGTACGGACAAAGGCAGCGCCCTTGCCGGGCTTCACGTGCTGGAACTCAACGACCTGAAGAACCTGGCCGTCCTGCTCAAAGGTCACGCCATTGCGAAACTCGCCTGCAGAAATCATAGGAATTCCTCCATTAGTTTAATCTCAAATGCTTAACGCATATCTCTATTTATTTTACCCAATCCGCTTGCGTTTGGCAAGGGGTTTCGGCAAAAAAGACGATGAAAACAGAAAATTTTTCATAAGTTGGGTGGCACAAAAGCTTTTCCGGGCAGGACAGCGGGGAGTTTCTCCAGCGAATGTCCTGGGGCGGGACTGGAGTCCCGGGCTGTTCGCGGAGAAAGCTCCCCCCGACGGCCTGTCCATCACAATGCTTCCCGGTACATCCGCTGCATCGTCTGCGCGTCCTCGGCCTGGGTGCCTGCGCTCTCGCAGATGATGACCGGCTGCAGCTTCCGCTGAGCCAGCAGTTCCATCAGCGGCTGCGGCTCCGGGCCGAACTGGGTCTCGGCAAAGGTCCAGTGGCGCTTTTCGCCGCCCGCGGAATACTCGATGCGGGAAAAATGCACGTGGAACCGCTGCGCCCGCTCATCCCCCAGCTTTTCAGCCATGCGGTCCAGGATGGCGGCGTAGTCCGCTTTTGTCTGGATACCGCCCAGAGCGCGGGCGTTCAGGTGGCCGAAGTCGATGCAGGGTGTGATGCGCTTGTCCACGCTGCACAGGGCCAGCACTTCGTCCAGCGTGCCCAGCTGACCGATCTTGCCCATGGTCTCCGGGCAGAGGGTCATATCCGCAAAACCGGCTTCGTCCAACGCTTCCACGGCCCGGCGCATGGTATCCAGCGCCTTTTCCAGCGCTGCCTCCCGGCTCTGCTTGCCGCAGCTGCCGGAGTGGAAGATGATGCGCCTGCCGCCCAGCGCCCGGCACACCGCTGCGCTCTGCAGCAGATACTGGATGCTGTTGAGCCGCTTGTCCTCCTCCAGGCTGGACATACTGATATAGTAAGGTGCATGCACGCTGAACATGATATCCTTGGGCTGGGCCAGCGCCGCCATTTTTGCGGCCTTATCCAGTCCAAGGCGCACGCCGCGCCCGCACTGGTACTCGAAGGCGTCAAGGCCCATTTTTGCGGTGTACTCCGGCACATCAAGGCTGCTTTTGTACCCTTGGGCGGCAAAGCTTTCGCTGGTGCCTGCGGTGCCGAACCGGATCTTCCACTCGCTCACAGGGTCTTCCCTCCCCGGTCGTAGTATTTCTGCCAGTGTTTTTTCTCCCACTTACGCTTTAAAACGACCTGCGCGCCGAGGTCCGGGCCCCGGGGCACCACCATCAGACCGGGGATGCCGTACAGCGCCGCTGCCATGCGGTCGGCGTAAAGCTGGTCGCCCACCATGGCCATCTGGCTGTGTTTTACACCCATGCGGTGCTGTGCCACCATCAGCGCAAAGGGCAGGGGCTTTGCCGAGCGGTACAGGTAGGCAAGGCCCAGTTTCCGGGCAAAAGGGCGCACCCGCTTCTCCGCGCCGTTGGACACGATGGTGAGTTTGACGCCCGCCTTGCGCATGGCGTCCAGCCAGCCTACCACCTCGTCCGGCAGCTCCTGGCTGCGGTCGGCGGTGAGGGTGTTGTCGATATCCAGCACCAGCGCCGTGATGCCCTTTGCCGCCAGCCATTCCGGCGTGATGTGGGTGACATCCTTGAAAACATATTCGGGGGTAATCAGCATATGCCCCTCCTTACCTTTAACAGGCTCGCCCTCTCCGTCATTGCTTGCGCAATGCCACCTCTCCCAGCGGGAGAGGCAAGAGCTTTACCGGCACATTCTTAGCTCTCCCTTTGGGAGAGCTGCTGAGCACAAGCGAAGCTGAGAGGGTGAGGACGTTCATCTTTTTCATAAATGAAAATAGGGGAGCCTGCAAATACAGGCTCCCCTACATCGGCGTTAGCAACGCGTATGAAATCTAAAGCAACAGCGATTTCAAGCAGTTAATTACTTGAACTTGCGCTTGCGGGCTGCTTCGGACTTCTTCTTGCGCTTGACAGACGGCTTCTCGTAAGCCTCGCGCTTACGGACCTCTGCGAGCACACCGCTGCGAGCAGTGCTGCGCTTGAAGCGACGCAGTGCGCTTTCCAGCGACTCGCCCTCTTTAACACGAATTTCCGACATCTTATTCCCTCCCTTGGACCGTGAGGCAGGAATTTCGTTGTTACATGGTAACTAACAGTAGACAGTATAGCGCATTTTCTCCGGTTCGTCAACCTTTTTTTGAAAGTTTTTTGCCCAAAACTTTTAAATTATTTTGAACAGACGTTCCCGGGTGTTCTGCGCGCCGGTCCGCCTCTGCGGGTAGTTGTATATCCAGCCTTTCGGCGGGGTATCATTGGGTTCAGCCCTTGACGGCCAGGTTGACCAGACGGCCCTTGACGTAGATCTCCTTCACCAGCTGCTTGCCTTCCAGAGCGGCGGCAACTGCGGGGTCTGCCTTGGCGGCGGCAATTGCGGCGGCAGCATCGATATCGGCAGCCACCTTCAGACGGGCCTTCACCTTGCCGTTCACCTGCACGGCGATCTCCACCGTGCTCTCCACGCACTTGGCTTCCTCGTACTTGGGCCAGGGATAGTAGGCCAGCTGCTCGTCGTGGCTGTGGCCCAGCTTCTCCCACAGCTCTTCGGTCATGTGGGGAGCAAACGGGTTCAGCAGCTGCACAACAGTCTCCAGCTCTGCCTTGGTAGCGCCGCCGTTGTCGTACAGGGCGTTGACCAGGGTCATCAGCTGTGCAATGGCGGTGTTCATCTTCAGGCCTTCGATGTCTGCGCCCACCTTCTTGATGGTCTGGTGCATCAGGGTCTCGATCTGCGGGCGGTAGCCTTCGCCTTCCACCAGCTTGTCGCTCAGGGCCCACACGCGGTCCAGGAAGCGGTTGCAGCCGGCAATGGCGGAAGTCTGCCAGGGTGCAGCCTGCTCAAAGTCGCCCATGAACATCTCGTACAGACGCATGGTGTCGGCACCGTACTGGTCCACCACCTCGTCCGGGTTGATGACGTTGCCCAGGCTCTTGGACATCTTCACGATGGGATGGCGGGCCATCTCGCCGTACTTTTCTTCCAGAGCCTTCTCTGCGGCCTTCTGGCTGCCGTACTCCTTGAGCAGCTTGTCCTGCTCTTCGGCGGGCAGGTTGACGAAGCTGTGGGGGTTCAGGCCCAGGATCATGCCGTGAGCAGTACGCTTCTGGTAGGGTTCCGGAGAAGGCACAGCGCCGATATCGTACAGGAACTTATGCCAGAAACGGCTGTACAGCAGATGCAGGGTGGTGTGCTCCATGCCGCCGTTGTACCAGTCCACCGGAGACCAGTAGTCCAGAGCTTCCTTGGAAGCAATGGCATCCTTGCAGTGGGGGTCCATGTAGCGCAGGAAGTACCAGGAAGAACCGGCCCACTGGGGCATGGTATCGGTCTCGCGGGTAGCGGGGCCGCCGCAGCAGGGGCAGGTGGTCTTGACCCAGTCCTTGTGGCGGGCCAGCGGGCTCTCGCCGTCCGGGCCCGGCTCAAAGTCGGTGATGTCCGGCAGGGTCAGGGGCAGGCTGCTCTCGGGCAGGGGCTGCCAGCCGCACTTGTCGCAGTGCACCATGGGGATGGGCTCGCCCCAGTAACGCTGACGGCTGAACACCCAGTCGCGCAGCTTGTAGTTGACCTTATCGCGGCCCTTGCCGTTCTCTCCCAGCCAGCCGATCATCTTCTTCTTTGCATCGGTGACGGACAGGCCGTTCAGGAAGCCGGAGTTGACCAGCGTACCGGTGGCCACATCGGTAAAGGCGGCTTCGTCCAGATTGGACGGGGTGTTGCCCTTGACCACCTCGATGATGGGCAGACCGAACTTCTTGGCGAACTCCCAGTCACGGGTATCGTGGGCAGGCACAGCCATGATGGCACCGGTGCCGTAGGTGGACAGGACGTAGTCGGAGATAAAGATGGGGATCTCGGTATCGTTGACCGGGTTGATGCCCATGACGCCTTCCAGCTTGACGCCGGTCTTTTCCTTGTTCAGCTCGCTGCGCTCGAAATCGCTCTTGCGGGCAGCCTCGGCCTGATAGGCCTTGACGGCGTCGGCGTTCTTGATGACACCCTTATCGAGCCATGCCTTGACCATGGCGTGCTCCGGGGAGACGACCATGTAGGTGGCACCGAACAGGGTATCGCAGCGGGTGGTGTAAACGGTCAGGGTGTCCCCGGCGGTGGTGCCGAAGTTGACCTCTGCGCCGTGGCTGCGGCCGATCCAGTTCTTCTGCTGGGTGGCAACGCGCTCAATGTAATCCAGACCGTCCAGACCGTCGATCAGCTTATCGGCGTATGCGGTGATCTTGAGCATCCACTGGCTCTTGACGCGGTGCACCACCTCGCTGCCGCAGCGCTCGCACACGCCGTTGACAACTTCCTCGTTGGCCAGCACGCACTTGCAGCCGGTGCACCAGTTGACGTTCATTTCCTTCTTGTAGGCCAGACCGTGCTTGTACAGCTGCAGGAAGATCCACTGGGTCCACTTGTAGTACTCCGGGTCGGTGGTGTTGATCTCACGATCCCAGTCAAAGGAGAAGCCCAGTGCCTTCAGCTGGCTGCGGAAATGGTCCACGTTGTTCTTGGTAACGATGGCCGGGTGGATGTGGTTCTTCATGGCGAAGTTCTCGGTGGGCAGGCCGAATGCATCCCAGCCCATGGGGTACAGCACGTTGTAGCCGTTCTGGCGGCGCTTACGGCTGACCACGTCCAGCGCGGTGTAGCTGCGGGGATGGCCCACATGCAGGCCGGCACCCGACGGATACGGGAACTCGACCAGTGCATAGAACTTGGGTTTGGAGTGGTCGATCTCGACATGGAAGGTCTTTTCGTCCTCCCACACCTTCTGCCACTTGGCTTCAACAGCCTTGTAATCGTACTTCATGTTGTTAATCAGCTCCAGACTTTACATTTGCAAAATACCGCAATTGGAAAATGATTTATGCTTTTCAGGATCCTTGCTCTCTTACGTCCTCGCCCTCTCAATCACCTTCGGTGACAGCTCCCCCAATGGGGGAGCCAAGAACGTGGCGGTGCAGCCCTTGCCTTTCCCCTTTGGGAGAGGTGGCATTGCGGAGCAATGACGGAGAGGGCGAACCCGTTTGCCTTGATAAAATTATTCGACGGTGCTGTCGGGGGTCAGGTACTCGGAAATATCGATGGGCTCACCGTCTGCCCACAGGTGCTCCAGATCGTAGTAGGTGCGGGTGTTGGGCACGAACACGTGCACGATAACGTTGGAATAATCCAGCAGCACCCAGTTCTTGGAGTCGTAGCCCTCGGTGTTGTAGGGCTCCAGGCCCTTCTGGGAAAGCTCGTACTCCACCTCATCGGCCAGAGCGGCCACCTGGGTGGTGGAAGTGCCGGATGCGATGACGAAGTAATCGGTGAGCACAGTCAGGCTCTCCACCTTGAGCACCCGCACATCGTGGGCCTTTTTCTTATCCAGGATCTTTGCGATCTCAATGGCAAGTGCCTTGCTGTCGTTGAAGTTCTCCATAGGTTTCTCCCTTCTTATGGTAAGCCGCAGTGGGCTTTCTGTCTGTTTTTACTGGGCCGAGCCTGCGGCCTGGCCGTCGGTGGTCACCGCGCCGGAAAGGTCGGTGTCGCCGCTGAGGATGGCATCGTCCGATTCCTTATCGATGCGGCCCATATACTGCACGTTGGCATCGGTGGATGCGCTGCCGTGGGGCCATTCGTCGGTGACGAGGTGCATCTCGCTCACATCAATGGGGCCGGTGTAGGTGCAGAAATACTGGTTGAGCAGGTTTGCAATGGAACCGGCATCCGGCACCACACAGGAGTAACCGTCAAAGGTGTCGGTCTTGCCCACGTTGGGCACGCCCATGAACACCGGCGTCTGGGCCAAGATGATGTTAGAACTGTCGATCTTGAGGAAGGACACCACCAGCTTTGCAATGGTGGTAAAGTCCATATCCGTCTTGATATAGTTCTTGAACACCAGCGGCAGCTGGTTGAGGATATCGGTCACGCCCATGGCGCGGGCACGCTTGAACAGGCCGGCATAGAAATAGCGCTGCATGTTCAGGCGGTCGATGTCGGAGTTGGCGTAGCCGTCGCCGTGGCGGCAGCGCACAAAGAACTCGGCCGATGCACCGTCCAGATTGCGGTAGCCCTTGAGCAGCTTGCTGCCGCCGTAGGACATATCGTGCGGGATATACACCTCAATACCGCCGAAGTTGTCCACCATATCCACCAGAGCCTGCATATCCACCGTCACGTAGTAGTCGATGGGCAGGCGGTACTGATCGTAGATGACGTCTGCCAGCGCGGCGATGCTGCCGCCGTTGGAAAGCGCCACCGAGTTGATCTGGTAGTTGGATGCCACATAGGTCTTGCCGTTGGAAAGGGTCACCTTGCGGTTCTTGGTGGTCACAAGGCTGTTGCGGGGGATCTGCAGCATCCGCAGTGCGCCGTTCTTGATGTCGAACTGCACATACAGGATCATATCGGTCATGCCGTCGTTGGAGGTGGGGTCGTTGGAATAGCTGCGGCCCTCTTCAAAGTCGATGCCGCAGACAAGGATGTTCACCACATCGCCCTTGTACTCCTCAGCAGTCTTGACTTCTTCCTCAATGGTGGGGGCGCTGTCGTCCGGGCGGATGCTGTCCTCCACCTTGTTCACAAGGCTCACGCCATACACCACCACGCCGGAGATCACCGCAATGATGGCCATGACCACCGCAAAGGGCAGCCAGATGGGCGTTTTCTTTTTCTTTTTGCGGCGGCGCGGCGGTTCGCCCTGTCCTGCGCTTTGCGCCGGACGGCGGGGTGCTTCGCTGCGGGTATTCTCCGCCCCCTGCTTTGCATCTGCTGATGCGGCATGACGCGGTGCAGCAGCAGCCTGATCCGGCCGGCTGAGAGAACGCGAAGTATTGATGTGGCGTGGCGTCTGGCTCATGCTTTTTTGTATCCTCCAGATTTCGCGGTCCTGCAGCAAAGTTCACCTGCAAAACCTGTCATAGTTTTTAGTATAACATTATCCGGCAGAATCTGCAATCGGTTTTCTGCATCCGGTCAGAGACGATCTTGCCCCTGACGTTCATTATTTTTCATTCTGCCCGCTGTGCTGCAGGATATCCTCGTAGGCAGCCTTGGACATGGGGTCCAGCGGTTTGCCCTGTGAGAGCACGAAATCGTTGGTCTGCTTCAGCGCGGCCAGCATGGCAGCATCCAGATCCTTCTTTTCCAGCCGGCGCAGCTTGTTCACACCGGGCCAGTCCCGTTCCGCGCTGGTCATATCCGCCAGATACAAAATTTTGTCAAGCCTTGTCATGCCGGGTTTGCCCGCCGTGTGGCAGGCAATGGCAGAAAGCACCGCTTCGTCGGTGACACCCCACTGGGTGCGGGCCAGAATAGCAGCACACACGCCGTGCCACACCGGGGCCGGGCGTTCTTCCCCGCCCTCGGCGTACTGCGGATACTGGCGCATCAGCTCGCGCATTTCGTCCTTGCTGATCTCCTTGGCAGAGTCGTGCAGCAGCGCTGCCAGTGCGGCGCGTTCCGCATCCTCGCCGTAAATTCCGGCCAGCTTGACGGCCATTTTTTTCACGTTCAAAGTATGCTGGTAGCGCTTATCGCTCAGGCGACTGCGTACAAGCTCCTTTGCCTGTTTGAGATTCATTTGCTCAAGCCTTCTTCTTTATAAAGTTTCTCCCGGCGGATCACCGTGCGCACCGCCTGCGGCAGCTCCGCTTCGCATTCTTCGCCTGCCGCCAGCCGGGCACGGATGCTGCTGCTGGCCATGGGCAGCGCCTGCACCGGCGCAAACAGGATGCGTGCGCCGGTATCATCCAGCTGGCGGGCCTTGGCGTGCAGCTGCGGGTCGTCGCCCACATTGCGGCTGGTGACCACCAGATGGCAAAGGCGCAGGATGTCCTGCCAGCGGTACCAGCCGTCAAAGCTCAGCAGCATATCGCTGCCGATGGCAAGGTACAGCTGTGCGCCGGGGTATTCCCGGGCCAGCTTTTCCACCGTGAGCACCGTATAATTGCGGTTCCCGGCGGCAGCCTGGGCAATTTCCCAGCCGCTGACTTCCAGCTGCGGGACGGTGCCCTGCTCTTCCAGTGCCTGGAAGCAGCTGCACATTTCCAGCCGCAGGGCACCCGGGGCCGAGGTGCGCTGTTTGAACGGCGAAAGCCCGGCGGGCATCACCACCACTTTATCCGGCCGCACGCGGGCAGCAGCGGCGCGGAGGTTGTTCAGGTGGCCGTTGTGGGGCGGGTCGAAGGTGCCGCCGTAGAGAAGCACTTTCATCGTTACTTCAGCAGGTCGGCGTAGGCGCTGTCCTTTTTCTTCTGCAGGTACAGCACGAACTTGGAGCCGATCACCTGCACGCAGTCGGCACCGGTGGCCTCGGCCAGCTTGACCGAAGCCTCGCGGGCGTTGTACATGCTGCTTTCCAGCACCTTCACCTTGATGAGTTCCCGGGCGTCCAGGCAGTCCTTCACGCCCTGGATCATGGTCTCGTCGATCTCGCCCTTACCCACGATGTAAACGGGGTCCATGGTGTTTGCCTTGCCGCGCAGAATGGCGCGCTGTTTGCTAGTGAGCATAATAGTTCTCCTTTAAGTTATAACGATTTAGAATAGCCGCCGCTTGCGCTCTGGCTATATTCAGCGGAAATTTTGTTTTATAGTTGTTTTATAGTTTTGTAAAATTGAAAAATCTGCAGATTTTTCAATTTTACTTTTTCACGGGATGGGGTCGTAACGGTAAAATGCAAAAAAATCAATTTATGCATCTGCCGGTTTGAGCCTTTCTCGTGAAAATGCGTTTGGAGTGGTTCTGCGTTTGTGCAGCAATGAAAGCCCCAGTGGGGCTTTCAAGCAGGCGAGCGGTCTGCGCCAGCAGATGGAAGGGCCTTGCCCTGACAAGCGTCGAGAGCACGACAAACGCGAAATAAAAGATTTTAATTCCTTAAAATATGGCCAGAGCGAACGCGGAGGCCATTTAAAATCGTTTTATTTCTCTGCCAGAAATCCCGGCAGCTGCTTTTCCAGCTGGGCCAGCGCGTTGCCGCGGTGGCTGATTGCGTCTTTTTCGTCGGGGGTGAGCTGGGCATAGCTGCGGCGCTCGGTGTTGGGGCGCTTGCCCATCTTGCCCACGCCGCAGTCCTCCGGGATGAACAGCGGGTCGTAGCCAAAGCCGTAATCGCCGTTCAGGCGCTCAAACGCGATGCAGCCGGGGCACTCGCCCATGCAGGTGAGATGCCGCCCGTCCGGCAGGATGAAGCACACTGCCGAGACAAACTTTGCCCCGCGCTTTTGGGCAGGCACATCTTTCATGGCATCCAAAAGCTTATCATTGTTGGCTTCGTCGTCGCCGTGATGGCCGCAGTAGCGGGCGCTGTAAACGCCGGGCGCACCGTTCAGTGCATCCACACACAGGCCGGAATCATCGGCGATGGTGGGCAGGCCGCTTGCCTTGCAGATGGTCTCGGCCTTGATGAGGGCGTTTTCAGCAAAGGTGGTGCCGGTCTCGTCCGGCTCGATGGTGATGCCCAGCTCCTTCTGGCTCACCACCTCATGGCCCTGCGCTTCCAGAATGCGGCGCAGTTCGCGGAGCTTGCCGGCGTTGCCGGTGGCTGCACAAATCTTCATGCGGCGGTCCTCCTTTAGTGCTTCCACTGGCGCGGGAGCAGCTCTTCCACAAAGCCCTCCGGGGTAAAGGGCAGCAGGTCGTCGATGCCCTCGCCCACGCCGATGAACCGCACCGGCAGGCCCAGACGCTGTTTGACTGCCACCACGCAGCCGCCCTTGGCGGTGCCGTCGAGCTTTGTCAGGATGATGCCGGTGGCGTCGGCGGCCTTGCAGAACTCCTTGGCCTGGCTGATGGCGTTCTGGCCGGTGATGGCATCCAGCACCAGCAGGGTCTCCAGACTGGCTTCGGGGCTGGCCTTTTTGACGCTGCGGCTGATCTTGGAAAGCTCTGCCATCAGGTTCGATTTGTTGTGCAGACGGCCAGCCGTATCGGCAATGACCATGTCATAGCCGCGGGCAGTGGCAGACTTGACCGTATCAAAGATAACAGCCGCCGGGTCTGCCCCCTCGCCTGCGCTGACGATGGGCACACCGGCGCGGCCAGCCCAGATCTCCAGCTGCTCGCTGGCGGCGGCACGGAAGGTATCACCGGCGGCCAGCATCACCTTTTTGCCCTCGCGGGTGTAGTAATCGGCCAGCTTTGCAATGCTGGTGGTCTTGCCCACGCCGTTGACGCCGATGACCAGAATGACCGCCGGTTTACCGGAAAGATCCATCTCGGCATCCGGCGTCATCTCCTCGGCAATGATGTCACGCAGGGCATCTGCTGCTTCTTCGCCGGTCTTGAGGCCCTTCTCGTGCACCCGGTCGCGCAGCTTGTCCACCAGACGCACGGCCACTTCACCGCCTACATCGGCCAGAATGAGCTGTTCTTCCAGATCATCGTACATATCATCGTCGATGACACTGCCGGTGAGGGTGTTGAGGATATTGCCCCAGAAACCGGTGCGGGTCTTTTCCAGACCCGTTTTCATTTTTTCCTGTTCTTTTTCTTTGTTTTTCTTGCCAAATCCGAAGAACCCCATGGTGTCCTCCTATTATCGTAATAGTGTCCGCCCTCTCGGGCGCTTACGCGCCAGCTCTCCCAAAGGGAGAGCCTTTGGCAAAAAGGGAAACGCCCTTCTCGGCTCCCCCTTTAGGGGAGCTGGCGAACGAAGTGAGACTGAGAAGGCGAGGATGTTCGCCTTCTCTGCTTTCTTATTTTATATCAGGAAACCAGCGTGGCGTCAACCTGTTCCAGATCAAGCTTGAGCAGTTTCGACACGCCGTCCTCCTGCATGGTGACGCCATACAACACATTGGCGGCTTCCATCGTGCCGCGGCGGTGGGTAATGACGATGAACTGGGTCTTGTCGCTCACACGCCGTAAGTACTGGGCAAAGCGCACCACGTTGGCGTCGTCCAAGGCAGCTTCGATCTCGTCCAGAATACAGAACGGGGCCGGGTTGACCGCCAGAATTGCAAAGTAGATGCTGATGGCCACCAGCGCCTGCTCGCCGCCGGAAAGTGCTTCCAGATTCTTGATGACCTTGCCCGGCGGTGCCACCCGGATGCCGATGCCGCAGGAAAGCACGTCGCTTTCATCCTCCAGCACAAGGCTGGCCTCGCCGCCGCCGAACAACTCGGTGAACACGCGGCCAAAGTTTTCGTTGATGGCGCGGAAGCTGTCGGAAAAGATTTCCTTCATCTGAGCTGAGAGCCTGGAGATCATGCGGCTGAGCTCGTTGCGGCTCTCCTCCACATCCGTCACCTGATGCACCAGTGCATCATAGCGGGCTTTGACCTCCTTGTATTCATCAATGGCGCTCACGTTCACGCTGCCAAGAGCACGAATTTTGCCGCGCAGGTCGGCCACCTGTGCCCGCAGGGCCGTCAGGCTCTCAAACTCCACGCAGAGCGCTTCCGCCTGGCTCACCGAGAGCTGGTATTCATCCCAAAGCTTTGCCACGGTCTGGTCGTACTCGGTTTCAGCGGCGGCTTTGCGCTCAGCAAGACGGGCCATTTCCCGGCCCATCTCCTCGCGGCTGTCGGAAGCCGTGCGTGCCCGGCCAAGAGCAGCTGTCTCTGCCTGCTGGCGTTCCAGCCGCTTTTCGGTCGCTTCGCGGATGGCCTGTTCTTTTACGGCAATTTCGGTCTGGCTGTCGGTCTTTGCCTGACGGATGGCCACGATCTCGGCCCGGCAGCTCTCGCTGCGCTGTGCCAGTGCGGCAAGGCTTTCCTGCAGGGAAGCTTTTCGTGCAGCGGCATCCTGGGCCCGCTGTTCCAGTGCAGCGATCTGGCTGTAGGCCAGCTCGGCGTCTTTCTGGCGGGTGACCTGTTCCAAGCGCTTTGCACTCAGCTTCTGGTTAAGTTCCGTCTGCTGGGCCACAAAGCTGTCGTCACCCTCGGCGATGCGGTTCATTTCCGCCGTCAGCAGGTCGATCTTTGCCGTCAGCTGTGCCTGCAGGGCAGCGGCTTCGTCCGCCTTGCTGCGGCTCTCGGAAAGCGCCGCCTGCAGGGCATCGATCTGCTGCTGGCCGTTGCTGCGGGCCGTTTCCAACTGCTGCACCACAGCTTCCAGCCGCTTCTGTTCCGCCTCGGCACGCACCTTATCGTTAGCGGCAGTGATCTGCTCGCTGGCCGTAGCGGTCAGCTCTGCCTGCAAAGCGTCCACCTGTTCCTTGCACTGGTCGGTCTTTTCCTGCGCGGCAAGGCAGTCTTTCTGCAGCTTTGCGGCCTTTACCCGCAGTTCTTCCATCTCCTGCTTGCGGGTGAACAGGCCCGCGCTGCGCTGCACGCTACCGCCGGTAAAGCTGCCGCCTGCATTGACCACCTGACCATCCATGGTGACCACCTTGCTGCGGAAGCCGTTGTCCCGGGCCACGCGGGAGGCTTCGTTGATGTCGTCCACCACGATGATACGGCCCAGCAGGTTTGATACGATGTTCTCGTACCGGCGGTCGGCCTGCACCAAACTGGACGCAAGCCTGGCCGTGCCGGAAAGACGGCCACGGAACACACCGGGCTGCACCGTATCCAGCGGCAGGAAGGTAGCACGGCCTGCGTTGTCATTGCGCAGCATTGCGATGGCCGCTTTTGCAGCAGCTTCGTTTTCCACCACAATATTCTGCAATGCACCGCCCAGGGCCGTTTCCACAGCCACCTCACAGCCCGGTTCCACCTTTAAGATGGCGGACACCGGCCCGATGACGCCCCGCAGGCGGCGGGCCCCGGCGGCGCGCATGACGGCCTTGACCGAGTTCTGGTAGCCGTCCATGTTCTTTTCCAGCTCCCGCAGAACGGAAAGGCGCTGGCGGGCGGCGTCCAGCTCCCGGCCAAGGCGCTGCTCAGCCGCGTCAGCATCATTCAGTGCAGCCTTACGGCCTTTGAGCTTGAGTTCCAGGCCGGAGCGGACATTCGCCAGCTGCTTTTCGTTTTCTTCCAGCATCCGGCGGTACTTGATGGTATCGTCCAGATCCTGCTTTGCTTCGTTTTGCTGGGCAGCAGCTTCCTGTGCACTCTGCTCCAAAGCGGGCAGGCGCTGGCGGGCCGTCTCTTCGGCGGCTTCGGCGGCAGCCTGTGCCACCTGTGCTTCGGTGCGCCGGGCGGTCAGACCGGTCAGCTCGGTGCGCAGGCTGTCCTTGCGTGCACCGCTGGCGGTGCTGGCATCGGTCAGGCGGGTGATCTCGGCGTTCAGTGCTTCGATCTCCGCCGCAAGCTTTTCACCCTCGGCTTCCATGGTCTTTGCCACGGCGCGGTGGCGCTGCAAAGCGGCGGCGGCTTCGGTGCTGTCCTGCTCGCCTGCGGCGATCTCTTCCCGCAGGGATGCAGAACTCTCCTCATTGCGGAGGATGTCGTTCTCTAACACCGCGATGCGGCTTTCCGATCCGCTGATCTGCTCGGTGATGCTGCGGATATCCCCATTCAGGCGCTCGACCGCAATGGTCAGCTGCTGTGCCTGCATCCGGATCTCCTCAGCCTCCTGCTCGGCGGCTTTGGTCTCGCGGTCAAAGCGTTCGTAATCCGCCTGGGCCGTCTCGTAGTCGCGCACCTGCTGGCGCACGGCTTCCCGTGCACGGTGGACGCCGTCGGTCCACAGAGTCACTTCCAGCGTTTTGCGCTGCGCGGCCAGTTCCAGAAATTTTTCCGCCTTGGCGCTCTCTTTTTCCAGCGGGCCCACCCGGCTTTCCAGCTCGCCCAGAATGTCCCGCAGGCGTTCCAGATTCTCGCCCGCTGCGGCAAGGCGGCGCTCGGCCTCGGTTTTGCGGTAGCGATATTTGGCAATGCCGCAGGCTTCCTCAAAAATTTCGCGGCGCTCACTGCTTTTGGCCGCCACGATCTCTGCAATGCGGCCCTGCCCGATCACTGAATAGCCGTCGCGGCCGATGCCGGTGTCCAGCAGCAGCTCGTACACGTCCTTTAAGCGGCACACCTGCCCGTTGATGGTGTACTCACTGTCACCGGAGCGGTAATACTTGCGGCCAATGGTCACTTCGTCCGCGTCCACATCAAAGGTATGGTCGGCGTTATCCAGCGTCAGGCGCACCTGGGCAAAGCCCATGGCTCCGCGCCGCCGGGTGCCGCCAAAGATCACGTCCTCCATCTTGCCGGCCGCACGCAGCTGACGGGAGCTGGTCTCGCCCAGCACCCAGCGCACTGCGTCCGAAAGGTTCGACTTGCCGGAGCCGTTGGGGCCCACCACGCCGGTAACGCCCGCGTCGAAACGAATTTTGACCTTATCGGGGAAGCTTTTGAAGCCCTGGATCTCCAGTTCTTTGAATACCATTTACTTTTCCTTTATCACGCCCAGCAGTTTGAGCGCTTCCTTGGCGGCGCACTGCTCGGCGGCTTTTTTGCTGCGGCCTTCGCCACGGGCCACACGGTCAGAGTTGAAGCGCACGGCCACCACAAAGTGCTTGTCGTGGTCCGGACCGGATTCGCTTTCCACCACATAGCTCAGGCGCTCTTCCGGGTTCTGCTGCACGATCTCCTGCAGGCGGGTCTTGTAGTCGGCCTCGGCGTGCTTGCCCTCGGTGATGAAGGGCAGGATGAAATTGCGGGCCACATCCATGCCGCCGTCCAGATACAAAGCAGCGATCAGTGCTTCAAATGCATCGGACACAACGCTGGGGCGGGTGCGGCCGCCGCAGCGTTCCTCACCACGGCCCAGACGCAGATACTCGCCGAGATTGATCTCCTGCGCAAACTGGAACAGTGCGCCCTCGCTGACAAGGCTGGCGCGGATGCGGGTCAAGTCGCCCTCCGGCCGGTCGGCGTAGGCGTGGAACAGATAATCTGCCGAGACGATCTGCAAAACGCTGTCGCCCAGAAATTCCAGCCGCTCGTTGTGCTTGACCGGGGTGCGGCTCTCGTTGGCGTAGCTGGTGTGGGTAAGCGCCGTTTCCAGCAGCTCCGGGTTTTTGAACTTATAACCAATAATTGTTTCCAACTGATGGCTCATATGTTTTAGCTCCCTTGATTTATGGTTAGCAGCCTCGCCCTCTCCGTCATTGCTATCGCAATGCCACCTCTCCCAAAGTGAGAGGCCTTGGCAGTCCCCACAAGGTTTGCAGTTTTGCCAAGGGCTCCCCCTTTGGGGGGAGCTGTCGAACGAATGTGAGACTGAGAGGGTGAGCCCGCTGTCCTTATTCCTCTGTTTTGTTTGCTGCCGCCAGTTCATCCAGCGCGGACTGCATGGTGCCGCACAGGTCGTTCTCCACGCAGATCTTTGCCTGACGGATGGCGTTCTTGATGCCCTTGGCCTTGGAAGAACCGTGTGCCTTGATGACCGGCTGCTTGGCCCCCAGGAAGGGTGCACCGCCGTATTCCTCGCTGTCCATCTGGTGCTTGAGGTCGGCCACGCCGCCCTTGAGCAGCAGGTAGGCCAGCTTGCCGCCGAGGTTTGCCAGGAACATCTGCTTGAGCATTCCCAGCAGCATTTTTGCCACGCCCTCGGTGAGCTTGAGGATCACATTGCCGGTAAAGCCATCGCACACCACCACATCCACTTCGCCGTTCGGCACGTCGCGGGGCTCGATGTTGCCCACAAAGTTGACGCCGGGCGTGGTCTTGAGCAGCTGGTGGGCTTCCTTGAGCATGGGGGTGCCCTTGCTCTCCTCCGCGCCGTTGTTGGCCAGCGCCACCGTGGGATTCTGGCGGTTCTCCACCTTGTTCACATAGCAGCTGCCCATGACGGCGAACGCCGCCAGCATCTCGGGACGGCACTCCACGTTGGCACCGCAGTCCAGCAGCAGATAGGCCTGCTTCTTGGCGGGCACCATGGTGGCCAGAGCCGGGCGCTTGATGCCCTTGAGGGTGCGCACGATCAGGCTTGCGCCCACGTGCAGTGCACCGGTGCTGCCGGCGGAGACAAAGGCATCACCCCTGCCATCTTTCAGCATGTTCAGGCCCACCACGATGGAGGAATCCTTCTTCTGGCGGATGGCGCGGGCGGGCTCATCGCACATGTCGATGACCTCGGTGCAGTTCACCAGCTCGATGCCGTCCAGCGGGATATTGTGCTCGGCAGCGGTCTTGCGCACCAACGCTTCGTCGCCCACGCCGATGACGCTGACGCCGTACTCCTTTACGGCCTGTGCAGCACCTTCCAGCACAGCCAGAGGGGCGTTGTCGCCGCCCATCATGTCCACGATAATTTTCATAGTTTTTCTCCTTTCAGGTGGCTCGCCCTCTCCGTCATTGCTTTGCAATGCCACCTCTCCCCTTGGGAGAGCTGGACGCGAAGCGGTCTGAGAGGGCGGACCCGTTTGCCTTTCAGAGTTCGTTTTCATCCAGCCACTGCTGGAAGCTGGCAACGGCACGCTCGGCCTGTGCCATGTAACGCAGGCGCTTGTCCCGCGGGCGGCTCTCCTCCGGCAGCGGAGGAAGGATGCCCATGTTTGCGCCCATGGGCTGGAAGTGCTTGTTCTCGGTAGTCAGGTACTGTACCAGCGCACCGCACATGGTGTTTGCAGGCGGCGCGGGCAGCTCTTTGCCCTGCAGGCAGGCGTACAGACTGCGTGCAGCCAGCAGGCCGCAGGCGGCGCTTTCCATATAGCCCTCAAAGCCGGTGATCTGGCCCGCAAAGAACACATTGGGGTGCTCTTTCAGGTTCAGACCGGCATTCAGCACCCGGGGTGCATCCAGGAAGGTGTTGCGGTGCATCACGCCGTACCTCACGAACTCGGCGTTTTCCAGGCCCGGGATCATGCGGAACACCCGCTTCTGCTCGCCCCACTTGAGGTTGGTCTGAAAGCCCACGATGTTATACAGGGTGCGCTCCTTATTTTCGGCGCGCAGCTGCACGTTGGCCCAGGGGCGGTGACCGGTGGCCGGGTTCACAAGGCCCACCGGGCGCAGCGGGCCGAAGCGCATGGTGTCGGCACCGCGGGCGGCCATGATCTCAATGGGCATACAGCCCTCGTACACCGTAACGGTGTCGGCCTTTTTGCCGTGGGCGTCCGGGTCGGGCTGGGCCGACTGCTCGGCCCCGGTGTCGAAGTCGTGCAGGGGTGCACGCTCGGCGGAAGCAAGGGCCGCGTGGAAATTCTCGTATTCTTCCTTGTTGAAGGGGCAGTTCAGGTAGTCTGCTTCGCCCCGGTCATAGCGGGAAGCGGCAAACACCTTGTTGTAATCCAGACTTTCGGCGGTGACGATGGGTGCCACGGCATCATAGAAGTGCAGGCGCTCGTCACCGGTCAGGCGGCCAATTTCATCGGCCAGTGCGCCGTCGGTCAGCGGGCCGGTGGCCACCAGAATGGGTGCGCTTTCGTCGATGTGCTCCACCCGCTCCCGGTGGATGGTGATATTCTCACATTTTTCCACCATGCGGGTCACTTCGGCGCTGAAGGCGTCGCGGTCCACGGCCAGTGCACCGCCTGCCGCCACACGGGCCACCTCAGCGGCGTTGAGCAGCTGGCTGCCCATGCGGCGCATCTCTTCTTTCAGCGGACCGGAGGCAGAGTCCAGCCGCTCCGCTTTCAGGCTGTTGGAGCAGATCAGCTCTGCAAAGCCTTCACTTTTATGCGCGGGCGAAAAGTGCACGGGCTTCTGCTCGTACAGGTCCACCTGCACGCCCTTGCCTGCCAGCCAGAGGGCGGCTTCGCAGCCCGCAAGACCGGCGCCTAATACTGTAACTTTGTATTGGTTCATTTGGTATTGTTCCTTTTAAGGCTTCACCCCTTGGGGGGAAGCTGTCAGCGAAGCTGACTGATGAGGGGAAATCGTCAGTTGCAGCTTTCGGCACGCCCTCATCCGCTTCACTTCGTTCAGCACCTTCCCCCGTCCGGGGGAAGGCTTTTGCGTACATCGTCCGGTCAATCCTTCTTTGGCACCGGCATCTCAAAGCCGCAGCCTTCCTTTGCGCAGTAGAGCTTGCTGCCCTTGCGGAACATCGTACTGCCGCACTTTTCGCACTTGGTGGGCACCGGGGTGTCCCAGGTCATGAAGTCGCAATCCGGGTAGCGCTCGCAGCCGTAGTAGATGCGGCCCTTGGAGCTCTTGCGTTCCAGCATACGGCCCTTGCCGCATTTGGGGCAGATGCCGCCGGTGTCCTTCACCAGCCGCTTGGTGCCCCGGCACTCCGGGAAGCCGCTGCAGGCAAGGAACTTGCCGTACTTGCCCACTTTGATGACCATGGGGCGGCCGCACAGGTCGCACACTTCGCTGGAAGGCTCGTCCGGCACCTTGACCTTTTTGCCTTCCATGTTCTTCTCGGCCTGCTCCAGGCTGGCCGCAAAGCCCTGATAGAAGTCGTCCACAGTCTTGTGCCAGTCGGCCTTGCCGCTCTCGATCTTATCCAGATTCTTTTCCATCTGGGCGGAGAAGTCCACGTCCACGATGTGGGGGAACTGCTCCAGCATCAGGCCGTCCACGGCCCGGCCCAGCAGGGTGGGCTTGAGCTTTTTCTGGTCGCGCTCTACATAGCCGCGGTCGATGATGGTGGTGATGATGGGCGCATAGGTGGAGGGACGGCCGATGCCGTTCTCTTCCAACGCCTTGATGAGGGTAGCTTCGGTGTAGCGGGCAGGCGGCTGGGTGAACTTCTGCTCGCTCTTCAGGTCCCGCAGCTTGAGCACCTGGCCCTGTTCCAGCGGGGGCAGAGCGGTCTCCTTCTTTTCCTTTTCGTCGGTGGCTTCCTCGTACAGGGCGGTGAAGCCGTCAAAGGTAACGGTGTAGCCGCTGGCCTTGAAGCGGTAGTCCGCCGCACTCACGGTGACGGACACGGTGTCCTGCTGGCAGTCCGCCATCTGGCTGGCCATAAAACGGCTCCAGATCATGCGGTAGAGCTTGGCGGTGTCGCCGCTGATACTCTTATCCACCTCGTCCGGCGTCAGGGACGGCACAGAGGGACGAATGGCTTCGTGGGCGTCCTGCGCGGCGGTGGCGCTCTTGGTCTTCCAGGTGCGCTTGTAGGGGCAGATATAGGCTTCGCCGTAGGCACCGGCGATGTATTCCTTGGCGGCAGCAACGGCTTCGTCGGAAATGCGCAGGCTGTCGGTACGCATATAGGTGATCAGACCCATGGTGCCGTGACCTGCAATGTCCACGCCTTCGTACAGGGTCTGGGCGGCGCGCATGGTGCGGGTAGCCGTGAAGCCCAGACGGCGGGAAGCCTCCTGCTGCAGGGTACTGGTGATGAATGCCGGGGTAGGCTGCTTTGCGCGCTTGCCCTTTTTCAGCTCGGTCACCACATATTCGGCCCCTTCCAGGCCCTTTTCGATGGCGCGGGCCTCGGCTTCGTTCTTCGGCAGCAGCTTTTTGCCCTTGCTGTCCGAAGAAAGGCGGGCCGTAAAGCTCTTGTGGCCGGCACCGAGGGTGGCGTCCACATTCCAGTACTCATCCGGTTTGAAGCTCTCGATCTCCTTCTCGCGGTCGTCGATCAGGCGCACGGCCACACTCTGCACGCGGCCTGCGGAAAGGCCCCGGCGCACCTTGCGCCACAAAAACGGGCTGAGCTTGTAGCCCACCAGACGGTCCAGCACACGGCGGGCCTGCTGGGCGTTGAACAGATCTTCGTCGATGGCGCGGGGGTGGGCCATGCCCTCCTTCACGCCTTTTTTGGTGATCTCGTCAAAGGTGACGCGGTTGGGCTCGTGAGGGTCCAGGCCCAGAATGTTTGCCAGATGCCAGCTGATGGCTTCGCCTTCGCGGTCCGGGTCGGTCGCCAGCAGCACGCCGTCTGCGTGTTTGGCCTTGCTCTTGAGCTCCTTGATGAGTTTTTCCTTGCCCTTGATGCTG
Source organism: Faecalibacterium sp. (assembly GCA_050873025.1). Lineage (GTDB taxonomy): Bacteria > Bacillota > Clostridia > Oscillospirales > Ruminococcaceae > Faecalibacterium. The sequence continues at coordinate 22,756 of JBNMHZ010000026.1, forward strand.
ATGTACTGCGGGGCATAGCCGTGCTCCACATCAATGCCCAGCTGCGAAGCAGGCAGGTCACGGATATGGCCCATGCTTGCGGTAACGTCATAATCATCGCCCAGGTATTTGCCAATGGTCTTCGCCTTAGCAGGCGACTCCACGATCACTAGTTTCGCCATTTGCGTTTACTCCCATTTCAGTTTTTCTTTCTTCTTTATCAATAACGCGCTGTGCAGTGCGCACAGTACGGGATTCTCTATTTTTATAATATACCACAGCTGTTGTGTGCTTTACCAGTAAAATTTATACTGCAGTTCAGCGCAGCACATACCGCTGGCCGGGCTGACGATAGATTCGTTTGGTGAGTTCCAGATTCATCAGGGTACGGAGCAGCACCGAAGTAGGAAGCTCTGTACGGACCCGCAGTTCTTCGAGCCCAATCGGTTTTGGCCCCATACACTCCATGATCTTACGCTCTGTATCATTCAGCGGCGGCTCTGCTTTCGCTTTGGCTGTTTCCATTTCAGCCGTCTGTGCTTTTCGTCCCAGCCGGCTCAGGAGATTGGCCGGACTGTACACAGCGGCGGCCCGGCCTTCTCCAATCAGTGCATTTGTTCCAACAGAATTTGGCGAATAGATGCTGCCCGGCACTGCGTACACTTTTTTTCCGTACTTTTCAGCACATTCTACCGTTGACATCGTGCCGCTTTTCTCCTGTGCTTCTACCACTAGAACTGCTTCAGACAGCGCCGCAATAAGCCGGTTGCGCTGCAAGAAACCGTTCGGCCCAATGCTTTTGCTGCCCGGCGCATACTCGCTGATGATACAGCCGTTTGCTTCAATTTTTCTTCGCAGTTCCCGGTTTGCTGCAGGATATGTGGAATCGATGGGCACACCCAGAACGCCCACGGTAGGCGCACTATTTTTTACTGCCGTGTTATGTCCAACGCTGTCCAGCCCATCGGCAAGGCCGCTGGCAATAACCACTCCGCTTTTTGCCAGTGCTTCTCCCATATCTGCCGCCACATCCAGACCATATGCCGTAGGCTTTCGGCTTCCGATAAGACCAACTGTCAGCTGATTGTTGAGCCACTGCGGATTGCCCGTGCAGTAAAGCACCAGCGGTCTATCCGGAATGCAGCAAAGTGCTTTGGGATAATCCGGGTCTCCATACGGCAGAATTTGAATATGTTTTTCGGCGCACTTTCTCGTGAACGCGCGGAAAGTTTCCGGTGCATTTTCAGGCCGGTTCGCCCGTGCAAAAGCTGCCTCGCCTGCTGCCTCCCGGAATTCGCCTGTTTTTCTTACGATCCACGCACCCTTAGCATCTTCAAATTTTTCAATCACTCTGCCTGCATAAGCACTGCCCGGGCCAAGCGTTCTCGCCAGCCACAGCCAGTAGAGCAGTTCGTCTGGTGCCTGCACCGGTGCTTCCTGCTTCTTTTTTGTTTTGCTCACAGGCTTTCCTCCCGGAAATGCCACAGCAAAATGCTGCCCGCGATGCCGGCATTCAGGCTTTCCACCCGGTCGGTCATGGGGATGCGCACCGTGCTGGTGCAGGCGGCGATAGTCTCGTCGGTCAGGCCCTGGCCCTCGCTGCCGATGACGACGCACACGCCGCCCGGGTAGCTTGCCTGTGCCGCGCTCAGGGGCTGAGACTGATAGAGGGCTGCCGCCAGGCAGGTGATGCCTTTTGCGCGCAGCTGGGCCACCGCTTCCGGCATGGCACCGGCCTCAATGACCGGGATGCGCACCGCCGCACCCATGGAGGCCCGCAGGGTCTTGGGGGCCCACACGCTGGCGCAGCCGTCACTTAAAATCACGCCGTCAAAGCCAAAGGCCGCCGCACTGCGCAGCAGGGTGCCCACATTGCCGGGGTCCTGCACCCGTTCCAGCGCCAGATACCGTCCGCCGGTCTTTACCTCATCCAGCGTGTGCACCGGGGTGCGGAACACGCCGAACACGCCCTGATGGGTGCCTACATCGGCCAGCTTGTCGGCCACATGGTCTTCCACAAGGTAGTGCTCGCCGGGCAGGTCTGCCAGCTCCGGGCATTTTGCCATGGCGCTTTCGGTATAGAATAAGGTCTCCAGCTGCGCACCGCGGGCAAGCTCCGGGCACAGCTTGCGCCCTTCGGCCAGAAAGCGCCCTTCACTGCGGCGGAATGCCGCGCTGGAAGAAAGGCGGCAGGCATATTTGATCTTTGCGTTTTCTCTGCTGGTGATCTTCTCGTCCATTATGTTCCTCCTGCTGAAAGTGTCTCTGTTCCGGTGCGCTGCCTTCTCCCGCCCTGGGGAAGGCTTAAAAGGATGGTTGTTTTTCTCAAAAAAGCAAAAAGGGCAGCGTCTGCCACAAAGGTGTTCCTGCGGCAGGGCGCTGCCCTGAAAACGTGTTTTCCCTGCCGTAAGAACCCCGGATACAAAACGGACGCCCGCGTATACGCGCGGGCGTCACGATTCAAGTTCCTAATCAGGCGTTCTTGACGGTCTCAACCAGAGCTGCAAAGCTCTTGGGATCGTTGATAGCCATCTCAGACAGCATCTTGCGGTTCAGCTCGATGCCAGCCTTCTTCAGACCAGCCATGAAGGTGGAGTAGTTCATGCCCAGAGGACGAACTGCATTGTTGATGCGGGTGATCCACAGGTTGCGGAACTGACGCTTCTTCATGCGGCGGCCAGCCAGAGCGTAGTTGCCGCTCTTCATGACCTGCTGCTTGGCCATCTTAAAGTGCTTGCTCTTGCAGCCGTAGAAGCCCTTGGCCAGCTTCAGCATCTTCTTACGACGTTTGTGAGTCATGGTTGCGCCCTTGATACGTGCCATTTTTTATATCTCCTTTAGTTGTCTCAGTAGTAGATTGTTTGTGCCTGCGGCTCGCTCTTAGGCGTAGGGCAGCATGCTCTTGATGGTAGCTGCGTTGGTCTTATCAACGTAGCTGGGCTGACGGTAACCACGGGTCAGCTTGGTGGTCTTCTTGGTCAGGATGTGGCTGCGGAATGCGTGGCCGCGCTTGATCTTGCCGTTCTTGGTCAGCTTAAAGCGCTTCTTAGCGCCGGAGTGCGTCTTCAGTTTCATCTTAGCCATTTTAGTTTCCTCCTAAAATTAGTCCTTATTGGGTTTCGGGATCAGCAGAATGGACATCGTGCGGCCCTCAAGCACCGGCGGCTTGTCGGTGGTTGCCTGAGGCAGACCCTCGGCAAAACGCTTGAGCACATCTGCGCCCAGGGCACTGTGCGCCATTTCACGGCCGCGGAAGCGGATCGAAACCTTAACCTTGTGGCCAGCTGCCAGGAATTTGGCAGTCTGGTTCAGCTTGGTATTGAAGTCGTTGGTGTCAATGTTGAGCGAGAGGCGGGTCTCCTTGACTTCGACCACCTTCTGGTTCTTCTTGGCTTCCTTCTCCTTCTTCTGCTGTTCAAAACGGTACTTGCCGTAATCCAGCACCTTGCACACAGGCGGAACAGCCTGCGGTGCGATCTTGACCAGATCCAGATTGGCTTCCTCAGCAGCGCGCATGGCCACCTGAATGGACACAACGCCCTTCTGCTCGCCGTCTGCACCGATCAAACGGACCTCACGGTCACGGATCTGACCGTTGATCTCCAGTTCCTTCGACTTTCCAGCGGTAGCGATAATGAATGCACCTCCAAACAAAATCCATTTTGTTGCAATATTTGGCATAGAAAACGCGGCCGCCCATTTTCAGGACAGCCGCGCACGATTCACTCAAAGCCGCAATTCACGCATAGATGAACTGCTTTTCGGGTATAGCCCGGGGATTCGGACCCCACAAGGCGAGCGCGGCACAGGCCGTAGCTGCTTTCTTTACCCGGCTATTTTACCACAGGCAGAAAGCGCTGTCAAGCACTTTTTATGCGTTTTGCGGGAGAAATATGACTTTTATACGTCTTCGCCCTCTCCGTCACGGCTCACGCCGTGCCACCTCTCCCAAAGGGAGAGGCAAGAGCTCCGCCTTCACGGTCTCGGCTCTCCCTTTGGGAGAGCTGTCGAGCGAACGCGAGACTGAGAGGGCGAGCTCGTTTTCCTCACACCTCGATCAGCTTTCCCAGTTCCAATGAATAGATGCCCTTATAGGTCACCTTTTTGGGCGCAAAGCGCTTGTCGATGGCAAGGGCGTACAAATTCAGCTGCGGGCGGTAGGCGCGCAGGAAGTCTGCTTCCGTTTTGCGGCGGTCGGTCTTGTAGTCCAGCAGTTCCAGATGGTCGGCAAATTCCAACACAAGGTCTGCAATGCCCTGCACCAATACCTGCTCATTTTGCATGGCCGCGGCATCCTGTACCGGCGTGCCCTGCGCCGTCAGCACCGCGCTGGCGGGCAGCGCCGTGATGAACGCCAGTTCACGCAGCACCTTATCGGCAGAACAGATCTTTGCAAAGGCTTCGCTCTCCGCAAAGCGGCGGATGCGGCCTGCATCCAGATTTGCCGCAATTTCCGGTGCCACCAGCTGCGCATCTACCTGCCGCTGACGCTCGGCCTGAATGGCTTCGTCCAGCGTGCCCGCCGCTTTTGCCGCCGCAAGGGCCGCAAGGTCCGCGTGTTCAAGGAACGCGTGCAGGGCCGTGCCCATCTCGGCGGCGGTCAGGCCGTCTTTGGAGAGGAAAGCGGGCCGTTCCAGCGTGGTCTGCTCCGCCTTGTGCACGATGCTGGTCACGCTGACCTTGGCAGGCACCGCCGCCAGCTTTGCCGCCGGGTACTGCCAGGCAAAGCCCGCCTGCAGCTGGGCCACCAGTGCCGGGTCGGCGGGTGCTTCTTTGGGTCGTTCCGGTTGTTCCGGCGCTTCCAGCGTTTCCGATTCCGGCAGTTCCTCCTGCACGGTAACGGCGATTTCTCTCTCGGTAAACACGAAGGGCAGTTCCAGCTCCCCGGCCTGACGCCGCAGCGGCCCGCCGAAGGGATGCACCAGCAGCGCCGCACGCAGCCAGTCGGCAAAGCTGTTTGCCTGCTGGTTCAGCGTCTCCCCTGCGCCTGCGGCCAGAAATGCCGCTGCCCGGGCGAGCGGGTTGGTGGTTTTGGTGATGCCCAGCGGCACCGTTAAGATCAACTTGTCCTGTGCACGGGTGAGCGCCACATATAAAAGGCGCATCTGCTCGCTGCGCATTTCCTGCGCGTGCACATTGGCAAGGGCGGTGTAGGCCGCCGTTTTGTAGGCACCTTCTCCCTGCTCCGGCCGCAAACGCAGGCCCGCACCGTATTCCCGGTGCAGCAGCACCGGCTGGCGGGTGTCCGCCGCGTTGAACCGCCGGGCCGTATCCGCCACGAACACCACCGGGAACTGCAGGCCCTTGGAGCGGTGGATGGTCATGATGGTCACGCAGCCCGGCCTTGCCCCGCCGGGTACCGTGTCCTGCCCGGTAGAACCCGCCTGTGCCGCCGCGTCGATGGCACGCACCAGCGCCGAAATGCCGTTTGCGCCGGAGGACGCACAGAATGCAGCGAACCTGCGGGCATCTTCCCGGCGGCGGGCACCGTTTTCCAGCACGCCCAGAGCAGCAAGGTAGCCGGTGGAAACAAAAATTTCCTCCATCAGCTGCTCTGCCGGGGCGCTGCGGGCCATGCGGCGCAGTTCCGTCAAGCGGTTGTAAAAACTCTTCACCTTTTGCGTGAAGGGTGTTTCATCGTCACTCTGCACGGCCTGCAAAACCGCGCCGTACAGGCTCATGCGGGCAGGCTTTTTGCCTTTTTCACTTCCGTCTTTTTCTTCCTGCGACTTTTTCTGCATCGCCGCACTCTGGGCGCGCAGGCGCACAAGGTCGTCGTCCGTAAAGCCGAACATGGGCCCCAGCATGGCGGCGGCAAGATAGATGTCCTGCGCCGGGTTATCGATGACCTTCAAAAGCGAAATGAGCGGCCGGATGTGCGGGGCCGTCATGAGGTTTTCGCGGGCATCGGCATACACCGGGATACCCCGGGCTGTGAGCGCTTCCTCATAGGCAAGGAAATCGCCGCGGGCCGCCAGCAGGATGCAGCAATCCTCATACTGCACGGGCCGGGTGCCGTTTCCGTCCCGCACCGGTTCGCCGGTTTTCACCAGCTCTTCGATGCGGCCTGCGATCCACGCCGCGTCGGTCTCGGCAGTGTCGTCGGGCAGGAAGTGTGCTTCCACACTGCCGGCATATGCGCCGGGTGCACCGCACACCAGCCGCTGGCCGTCGCCGTAGGCCGTGTCGCCCAGCTGCGGGGTCATGAGCTGTTCAAAAATAAAGTTGATGCCCGCCACCACCTGCGGGGCCGAGCGGAAGTTTGCATCCAGCGCCAGCAGGGCGTTTTCTCCCGCCGTGCCTTCTGCCGGGCGCGGGCGGGCCGTGCCGCCGGGCAGTTCCGGCCAGGCATCCAGCTTTGCCCGGAAGATGCTGGGGTCTGCCTGCCGGAAGCGGTAAATGCTCTGCTTCAAATCGCCCACCAGGAACAGATTATCCCCCGCCGGGGACGCAAGGCATCGGTACAGTGCATCCTGCAGGGCGTTCGTATCCTGATATTCGTCCACCATCACGGCGGCGTAACTTTGCCGGATGCTCTGGCACAGCGGCGTAGGCGTGCCGTCCGGGCCGCGCAGCAGCCGCAGGGCGAAGTGCTCAAAATCGCTGAATTCCAGCAGCTTGCGCTCTTTTTTCTTGGCCGCAAACCGGGCGTCAAAATCCCGCACGGCGGCAAACAGAGCCTGCAGGCGCGGCAGGGCCGCCTTGCGGTCGGCTTCGGCTTCTTCCTCGCTGCAGGAGACAAGCTCTGTGATCTGGGCAAACAGGTCCGCTGCTTCGTCCGCGCGGGTCTTGATGGCGGTCTTGTGGTCGCCTTTCAGCCGCTTTTTCATGCCTTTCAGGCCGGGCGCTTCCTCCATGCCCAGCACATAGGGGGTCAGCCGGTCGTACAGCGGCGTCCACTCGCCCGCAGCGGCCAGTCGTTCCACCTCGCCCAGCAGGGCGGCGGCGTTTTCCAGCCGGTCCTGTGCTTCGGCGTATTTTTCCTTTGCTGCCACCCGCGCCTTTTCCTGCGCGGAGGGCGTCTTTTTTTCGTCGGCTTCGGCAAGTTCCTGTTCTTTGTCCGTCTGGCAGTCCGCCAGCGCCGCCGTCAGCAGCTCCCGCGCGGCTTTGGCACAACGGGCTGCTTCGGCCAGAAGCAGGTCGTGCCAGCAGGTGGAAGCAAAGCCGTTTTCCTGCTGCCACGGGGCCAGAAATTCGTCCAGCCTGCGGTCATAATCCGGCAGGGCACGCAGGAAATCGTATACGTGCAGGATGGTATCTCCTGCCGGTTTATCGGTGCGGCCCTTGCCGTAGAGGTCGGCAAAGGCGCAGAAATCCGGGCTCTGGTAAGCGTTTTCCAGCGTTTCGGAAAGGGCGGCAGCCCGCAGCACCTCCACGCTGCCGGGGTCTGCAGGGGCAAAATCCGGCGGGATATCCAGCGCCTGAAAGTGCTTGTGCAAAAGGTCCAGACAGAACGCATCAATGGTGCAGATGGGTGCCCGCTGCAGCAGCATCCGCTGGCGGCGCAGGCCCGTGTTGCGGGGTTCCTGCTGGCTGCGGCGCAAAAGGGCCTGCCCGATGCGGGCCCGCAGTTCTGCCGCCGCCGCATTGGTAAAGGTGACTATGAGCAGCTTGTCCGCATCCACCGGGTGTTCCGGGTCGGTGATGAGCTGCACCGCGCGTTCGGTGAGCACCGCCGTTTTGCCGCTGCCCGCCGCCGCGCTCACCAGCAGCGCACCGCCGCGGTCGTCGATGGCGGCCTGCTGGGCCGGGGTCCACTTGGGTTCACTCATGCCTGCTCACCTTCCTTTCCGGTTTCAGATTTTTCCGGCGTTTCTTCCGGTTCAAAGGGCTTGGGCGGGGCTTCCAGTACCCGTTCGCCAATGCCTGTCTCGTGGCAGCAGATAAAGCTGTAATCACAGAAGGTACAGGGGTTCTTGCTCGTCACCAGCGGCTGAGCGTCGATCTGGCCCTCGTAGAGCTGTGTGCCCATCTGGGTAACCAGATCGTCCAGATGCAGCTGGATGCGGTTCAGCTTTGCAATGTCTGCCCGTTTATCTTTCTGGTAGGGGCTGGGCTTGCCGTCCCGGTAACCGAAGGGCAGATAGCGGCCCGTTTCCGCTGCATCCATAGCATCAAACACCTTCTGCTCGTCCCGCACAAGGCCGTCCAGCTGATACTCCACGCTCTGCGCGGCCTGCTGACGGGTCATGGTTTTGGGGGCCGGGTCGGCCAGCAGATACAGAACGCCTGCAGGCTCGGCCCCGGTAAAGCGGCCGCTTTTGTCCCGTGTCAGGCTGAACAGATACAGCAGCATCTGGCAGTCCAGCCCGCAGTACACCTCTTTCAGGTCCAGCTTTTTGCTGCCGGTCTTGTAATCCACCACACGCACCCAGCGGGTGCCGTCTGCTTCCACCCATTCGTCGGCGCGGTCCACGGTGCCCACCAGCTGCACGGTGCGCCCGTCCGAGAGGTGATACACCTGCCCGGACACGGCATCTGCGCCGCTGCCGATGCGCAGCTCACAGGCTGCGGGCTTAAACTGGGACTGCTTCTGTTCGTCCCGCAGGTAGCACAAAAGGCCGGTCATGCTCTTTTTCAGGCGGGAGAGCAGATAGGCAAAGCGGGCCGTATCCTCCGGCAGATAACGCTTTGCGTATTCGTCCACCAAAAGGCCGGCAAGGTTTGCCATGGCGTCGTCGTCCAGCGCGAGGAAGGGCGTCAGCCCGGCACAGGGGTTGTCCGCACCCGGGTGCGGGTCCAGCGCCATCTGCAGTACCCAGTGCATCAGGGTGCCGCTCTGGTCGGCAGAAAGCTCGGCCCGTTTGCGGGGGCGCAGGCCCAGCACGTACTGCAGGAAATAGCCGTACCGGCAGGTGTAGTATTTTTCCATCTGGCTGGGCGAGATGCGCAGTTTCCGGCCCAGCAGGCTTTCCAGCGCGGGCAGGTCGTTCACCTGCCGGGGCGGGTTTTCCTCCATGCGACGCAGCAGGGCAAGCCCCTGCGCTGGCACGTCCTGCGGCGCGTGCAGGGCAGCGGTCAGGCTGGCGCGTTCCGTGTCAGTCAGGGGCCAGCCGCCGCCCAGGGTATCCAGACCATCCGCCGGGGTAGCCGCAAGGTCGGGAAGCTGCAGTTCCGGTGCAGCCGGGCGCAGAGCGCTCACGATGGGTTCCAGTGCCGCGCAAAGGGTCTGGCCCTGCCCTTTGGGCCAGCTGAGCCACAGCCCCTTTGCCGGGGCGGTAAGGGCTTTGTAAAAGCACACCTGCTCGCGCACCACGCGGTTCTCAAAACAGTCCGGCAGGTCGATCTGCTTTGCCATCAGGGCATCGCGGTCGGCGTGGGTCAGCAGGCCGGTCTCGGACGGTGCACAGGGGAACTCGCCCTCCGAAAGCCCCAGCACGAACACATAGTCCGGCGCATCCAGGCGCATTTTGCCGGCGCTTGCCAGCACCACAGCGTCCAGCGTCTGCGGGATGTGCCCGAGGTCCGACGAGCGCAGCAGCAGGCCGAAAAGGTCTTCGTATTCGGCAATGGTCACGCTCTGGCTGCCCAGCAAGTGGGCCATTTCGTCCAGCAACTGCATCACCACGTTCCACTCGCGGGCGGCTTCCTCCGCCGCCGGGATGCCCCGGGCCGTGCGGATGGCTTCCACCTGCGCAGCCTGCTGTTCCTCAGCACCCAGCTCTTTCAGGCAGAAATACAGCGCCCGGCTGATCTGCTCCGCGTTGGCCCCGCGCACCTTGCCGCGCAGTTCGTCCACGGCTGTTACCAGCAGTTTGCGGGCGTTCTCGGCATCGTCCAGCGTTTTCTGGTCCTCATCAGACAGCTCGTTCTCACCAAAACCCCTGGGGCTTTTTTCAAACTTCGCCCGCCACGCCGCCGCATTGGGCGACCAGGTGTAGGCGTAGTTTTCCAGCGCGCAGACCTCTTCCTCGGTCAGGCTGCACAGGCCCGTTTTGGCAAGAACAGTCAGGTGTTCGGTCATATCTGCGCCGCGCAGAAGAGCCAGCAGCGCCCGCACCGCCGTGGCCGGGGCGCTGAACTCCGGCGTCGTCGGCTCATCGCAGTAAAGCGGGATATCCGCCATGCGGAACTCGTACCGGATGGCGGCGCGGTAGTTGGCAATATCGCGGCAGACCACGGCCATTTTGCTGCAGCGCACCCCCTGCCGCATCAGGCGGCGGATGGCGGCGGCAGTGCAGCGGGCCTCCTCTTCCCGGCTGGCCGCGGCAAACAGACGCACCTCCGGCACGGCGGGCGGCACTTCACAGGCGCCGCTTTCCAGAAGCTCCGTTACAGCGGCAAGGCCGGGGGCGTCCTTGTGGCGCAGGTCGCGGCGCAAAAGTTCCGGCACGGCCACCTCAGTGCCGCTCTTGCGGGCCAGCTGGCGCAGCTGTGCCGCCACCTGCTTTGCGCCGGAGAACAGCCCCATATCTCCCGGCTCCATGGGGGCACCGTCGTCGCACAGGGCCACCGTGACCGTGGGCAGTGCCGCCAGCATGGCACCCATCAGCCGCTTTTTGGGGGCGTTGAAGGTGTCGAATTCGTCAATGAACACTTCCCGCCCCTGCAGGAACTCCGGCAGGCTTCCCCGGGCAAGGGCCGCTTCCAGACGGTCCGCCGCCAGTTCCAGCCGGTCAGCAGGGTCCATGCCGGTGCCGGAAAGCAGGGTCTCGTAGCCCTGAAAGATCAGCGCCAGCTCGGCCAGCTTGCCGCTCTCCGGGCCGCAGCCGGGTGCCAGCTCGGCCAGCCGGGTGCCGGAGAGGCCCGCACTTTTCAGCTCGTCGATGGTCTCGGCGGCCATCTGGCAGAAGGCGGCGCTGCGGCGGTGGCGGTAATAATAATGCACATTGTCCTGCAGCTCTTCCAGCGCACGGCGCACCAGCACGGCACGACCCGCGTCCGAAAGGGTCTGCACCGCCGCGCCGCCCTCGGCCGAGAGGATGTGCTCGGCCAGGCTCGTGAAGGAAAAGCTTTCCACCATGCCGGAAAGGGCATCGCCCAGCTCCCGGTAGATGCGGCCCTCAGTGCTGGAGGTGAACTGCTCCGGCACCAGCAGGATGCTGCGCTGGCCTTTCTCAGCCCGGGCGCGGATGCGGGCATACAGCAGCGTTGTTTTGCCGCTGCCGGAACCGCCTAAAACCAGTTTGAGCATGGGGTGTTTCCTCCTGAAAAATTGATCTATGCCTATTGTAACACGAAACCGGCGGCAAAACCATGTCCAACCTGGCCTAACTACTGTTTAATTGAATTTGCAGAAGTGCTGTGGTAAACTGAAATAAAACAATTTTCCACCAAGAGAGGAACCCTGTATGAAAATTTTAGCTGTTGATTACGGCGACAGCCGCACCGGCCTTGCCACCTGTGACCGGACGGAATTCCTGACCAGTGCCATCACACCGCAGATCACCCTGAAAGCCCGCAACAAGGTGGCTGCCCGGGTGTGCGAGGTGGCCAAGGAGATCGGGGCCGAGCTGATCGTCATCGGCCTGCCGCTGAACATGGACGGCACCGAAGGCGAGCGCGCCGCCAAGAGCCGCAAGCTGGCAAAGACCGTGGAGATCTGGAGCGGCCTGCCGGTGCGCATGTGGGACGAGCGCCAGACCACCTGTGCCGCCGCTGACATTCTGGACGAGAGCGGCACGTTTGGTGCAAAGCGGAAGGAAATTCTGGATTCCGTCAGCGCCACCGTCATTCTGGACGATTATCTGGCATGGCGGAAGGAACACCCGGGGGAGATTTGAATAAAAAAGACAGCCTCACCCTCTCAGTCTCACTTCGTTCGACAGCTCTCCCAAAGGGAGAGCCAAGAACGTGACGGCAAGGCTCTGTCGAAAAAGAAAATTTTGCCGCACTGCCAAGGGTTCCCTCCCCGAGGGAGCTGTCGCCGCAGGCGGCTGAAAGAGTTTCAACGAAAAAGCACCTGCAGGTTCAAACGCTGCAGGTGCTTTTTCGTTACTGATAAGTTTCAATCGTTACACTGTTGATGGTGATATCCTCTGTGGGCCGCTGGTTTTCATCCACAGCTGCCTGGCCGATGGCGTCCACCACGTCCATGCCCTCGTACACCTGACCGAATACGGTATCGGTGTAGTCGAGGTAGGGTGCGCCGCCTGCGGTCTGGTAGGCGCTGACCACTTCGGCGCGGTAGCCCGCACTGTTCATCTGATCCACCAGTTCCTGCGTCACCGACTGGCTGCCCGGCAGAGTCTGCACCACGTAAAACACGCTGGCGCACTCACCGGAAGCGTCCGTGCCCATGCACAGGGCACCGGAATAGTGGTGCAGGCTGTCGGTGGCTTCCACCGGGTAGCGGTTCCCGTTCCAGATGGTGGTGCCTTTGCCGTCAGCGCCCTGCCCGGCTTCCACCACAAAGCTGCTCTCCACCCGGGAGACCGTCAGGCCGTTGTACCAGCCTGCCTGCACAAGGCCCGCAAAGTTATCATAGGCCTGCGGGGCCTTATCCGGGAAGAGCACTGCCTTGAACACGCCTGCCGAGGTATCGAACACGGCTATCGTATCCCCTGCCGCAGGGTGAGTGAACTGCAGCTCTGCCGATTCCACCGCCGGGCGGTCGATCTTCTGGGCTGCGCTGCCGCCTTTGCCGAAGTTCAGAAAATTCCCGGCACTGCAGCCCGCCAGCACCAGCGCTGCCGCCAGAACCAGTGCCATCCATCTTTTTTTATGCATCATCCGCGCCCACGCTCCATACACTGTAGTAACCGCACGGCACACCGTGCAGGAAAGATTCAGAGGATAGTATATCATATTCTGCGGCGGAGTGCGAGAGCAAATGCGTGAAAATTTGTGATACAAATTCTGTGCGAAAAAGCATCTTGACGAGCAGGCAAAAAAACGCTACACTATATGCAGACCTGAGCGGGACGGCACCACAAAGCCCCCGCCTTACGATACGATACAGGAGACAACATCTATGTCTGAAGAGATCAAGAATCCCAATGCCGAAGAGGAATATCAGCCCGATCTGATGACCCTGGAAGATGAGGACGGCAACGAGGTCACCTTTGAAGTGATCGATGCGCTGGATCACAAGGGCGTGCATTATCTGGCTGTTGTGGAATATGCCGAAAACGAAGAGGACGTCAACGAGGATGCTCAGCTTGTGATCCTGAGCGTCGGCGAGGACGACGAAGGCGAATATCTGGACGTTGTGGAGGACGACGAAACGCTGCTGGAAGTCAGCAAGCTGTTTGAGCAGCGTCTGAGCGACGAGTTCGAGATCGAGTAATATTCCAGCAAATTACCAGGCAAAACTTCCTGCCCGGCTCGATTTGTTGCGGTTTATATGATCCTACTAATCATTTAACGGGAGCCCGGAGTTCTCCGGCGGATTGCAGACCTCCCCGCCATGGGTCGACCATGGAGGCTCGATGAGGAAGCGCGAATCCGGCGACAGGGCACCCACCTGTCCGTAAGGGTAGGTTTGATTGACCGCAGACGACCGGGCGGGATCTTTTTATAACAAATCATCCACCACTGTCCTCTGCCCCACTTGCAGACGGAGACAGTGTGTGGATTTTTTATTACCTTGGAATCATGAAAGGATGTGCAATTGCGGCATGAAGTCGGAACATCTGGTGGGCACCTCCATCCCCCGCTTTACCTTCGACACCCCCACAAAGCCCGGCAACGATTTTTACAAGCTGTGCGAAGGCGAACATCCGCTGGTGATGATCTTTCTGCCGGCTTTTGACCACCCCGTCACCCGGGAATACCTCACCCGCTATCTGGAAACGCTACCAAAGCTGCGCGGCGTGCGGCTGGCGTGCGTAGTGCGCTCTTCGCCCCGCATGGTGGCCAAGGCTACGCAGGGTGCCGAGTTTCCCTTCACCCTCATCTGCGATGCGCCGGGTGTGCTGTACGGTTATCTTGGCGTGGAGCAGGCCCGGGGCATCCTGAGCTGGAGTTTTGCGGCCCAGCGCATCTACAAAGCTGCTAAGGAGCAGGGCTACCGCTACGACAGCAGCGCCCCGCAGCTGCTGCCCCTGACGCTGGTTGTTGGCCACATGGGCAAAATTCTGTTCACCCACTCCGGCCGCAGCCAGACCGACCTGCCCGAGGACTGCGCCGCCATCCGGGAGATCGCCCGCGAGGTGGTGCGCACCATGGCCGAGGACCAGAAGCGCGCACACCCGCATTGTTCCGATGAAACGCTCACCCTGCCCGATCTGGTAGGGTGGGAGGACAGCTCCGACAATTGACAAAAGCACCTGCAAAACCAATTGCAGGTGCTTTTTGTTTTTGTGCGTTCGCCCTCTCAGTCACCTGCGGTGACAGCTCTCCCAAAGGGCGAGCCAAGAACGTTTCGGTCAGGCTCTTGCCTCTTCTCTTAGGAGATGTGGATTTGCGAAGCAAAGACGGAGAGGGCGAGGTCGCTTTCAGTTTTCAGATGAGCCTTCGTCCGAGAACAGCCCCGGGATGCCGCACAGGGCTGCGACGCCCACCAGCGTGAACACGATGCGCGACCAGATGGAAGCGCTGCCGCCCAGCAGCCAGCCCACAAAATCGAACTGGAACAGGCCCACAAGGCCCCAGTTGATGCCGCCCACGATCATGAGAATCAGGCAGATTTTATAAAAGGTCTGCACAAAAAGACCTCCTTCCTTTGCGGGCAGTATGCCCCGTGGGAAGGAGGTTTATGCATTTCTTTAATTCTCGGCTCTCCCTCGGGAGAGCTGTCAGCCCGCACAGGACTGACTGAGAGGGCGAATTTTTTTACCGGATGACCCTTGCGCCGCCCCGGTCCGGCTTTGCAAGATACACCTGCTTCCAGCGCCGCCGTGCCGCCTGCTCAGCCGCAAAAGCCGAAGCTTCGTCCCGGAACACGCCAAACACCGCTGCGCCGCTGCCGGTCATCAGCGCCGTGACGGCACCATGCTCCCGCAGCAGAGCCTTGATGGCTTCGTTATCCTTTGCACCGCTGCACTCTTCCAGCGCGTTGCCTGCAGCGGTACACACCGCGTCCAGGTCTCCGGCGCGGATGGCGGCTTCCTGGGCTTCACAGTCCGGGTGGATGCTGCTGCCCACCTTATCATAGGCCGCAAAAGCTTCCGGGGTGGAGACGCCGTAGTCCGGCATCACCACCGTGAACCAGCAGTCCGGCACCGGCGGCAGCGCCTTGATAAAGTCACCCACGCCCTGCACCCGGCAGGTGCCGCCCATAAGGGCAAAAGGCACGTCCGCGCCGATCTTTGCACCCAGCGCGCACAGCTCGCTCATGGAAAGCTTTGCCCCATACAGTTCGTTCATGCCCACCAGCACGGCAGCGGCGTCGGCACTGCCACCTGCCATGCCTGCCCGCACCGGGGTATTCTTATAAATGGTGATATCCACACCTGCCAGCAGGCCGGTGTAATCAAAGAAGGCCAGTGCCGCCTTGATGGCGGTGTTCTTGTTGTTCGCCGCCACCGGACTGCCCGGAAGCCTCAGGTCAAGGTACGGGCTGCGGCGCAGCACCACCCGCTCGTATAAGGTGATGGCCTGCATGGTCATGTCCAGATCATGGTAGCCGTTCGGCAGAGTGCCCACCACGTCCAGCGCCAGATTGAGCTTTGCCGGGGCCAGAACGGTCACGCTGTTCAGCCTTGCCATGTGTTTCCCTCCTCAGATGCCATGATAGATGCCGTTTTCCTGCAGGAACTCTTTGATGCGCTTGAGCGCTTCCTTCAGGTGCTCCACGCTGTAAGCATAGGACACGCGGGCATAGCCTTCGCCGGAAGCACCAAAGGAGTCGCCCGGGATGATGGCCACATGCTTCTGCTCCAGCAGCTTTGTGCAGAACTCCTGGCTGCTCATGCCGGTGGACTTGATGCAGGGGAAGGCGTAGAATGCACCTCTGGGCTCAAAGCAGGTCAGGCCCATATCGTTGAAACTCTTCACCACCAGACGTCGGCGCATGTTGTACTCATCCCGCATCCGGTCGATCTCGCCGTCGCACTCCTTCAGCGCCGTGATGGCGGCGTACTGGCTGGTGGTGGGGGCGCTCATGATGGCGCTCTGATGGATCTTGGTCATGATCTTGATGATGGGGGCCGGGCCGCAGGCATAGCCCAGGCGCCAGCCGGTCATGGCGTAGGTCTTGGAGAAGCCGTTCACCACGATGGTGCGCTCCGCCATGCCGGGCAGGGTGGCAATGGAAACATGGGGCCGCAGGCCGTAGTTCAGCTCGGCGTAAATTTCATCCGAGAGCACCATCACGTTGGTGCCGCGCAGCACCTCCGCAATGGCTTCCAGATCTTCCCGCTCCATCACCGCTCCGGTGGGGTTGTTGGGGAAGGGCATGATAAGCAGCTTGGTCCTGGGGGTGATGGCCGCTTTCAGGGCGTCGGCACGCAGGCGGAACTCGTCCTCCTGACGGCAGGCCACATGCACCGGCACACCGCCGGAAAGAGTGGTGATGGGCTCGTAGCACACAAAACAGGGCTCCGGGATAATGACTTCATCGCCGGGCTGCACCAGCGTGCGGATGCACATATCAATGGCTTCGCTGCCGCCCACTGTGATGAGCACCTCGTGCAGCGGGTCATAGTGCAGGCCCATGCGGCGCTCCAGATACTTTGCCACCTCGGCGCGCAGCTCTTTCAGGCCCGCGTTGGAGGTGTAGCGGGTGCGGCCATGCTCCAGGCTCTCAATGCCCGCTTCGCGCACGGCCCAGGGTGTTTTAAAGTCCGGCTCGCCCACGCCCAGGCTGATGCACTCGGGCATTTCGGCGGCGAGGTCGAAGAATTTGCGGATGCCGGAGGGACGCATTTCCTCGGCGGCAGGCGCGATCAGTTTATCGTAATCCATCACAGCACCGTGCACTCTCTTTCATCGATTTCTTCATCCTGATACAGGCGGCCTTCCTTTTTGTAGGTGCGCAGCACAAAGTGGGTGGCGGTGGAAAGCACATCGTCCAGCGGGGAAAGGCGCTTTGCCACGAACAGCGCGATCTCCTGGAAGGTCTGGCCCTTGATGACCAGCTGCAGATCATAGCCGCCGCTCATCAGCAGAACGCTCTCCACCTCGTCAAAGGCGGCAATGGTGGCCGCGATCTCATCAAAGCCGCGGCTCTTTTTGGGGCTGACGTTCAGCTCGATGACAGCTTCCACACGGTTCACCCCGGCCTTTTCCCAGTCCACGAGGGTCTTGTAGCCCTTGATGATGCCCTGCGCCCGGGCCAGATCGATCATCGCCGCCACCTCGGCGGGGGATTTATTCAGCATCGTGGCAATGTCCTCAATGGGCAGCCGCGCATTGTCTTCCAGAATTTTCAAAAGCTGTTCCATGGTATTTTACTCCTTCTCATCCCGATGGGAAATTCGCGGAAATTATTTATAAGTATAGCACAAGCTGTAAAAGATTGCATCCGCTTTTTTGATAGAATGTCTTTTTCCGCCGTTGTCTGCTCTTTTTTACAAAAAGTGTGTTCAAAATTTGCCAAATCTGCTATACTGAGGTGGTAAGGGTGTGCCGGAACATTCACGGCACCATTCACAACAGGAAAACGAGGGTGGAAACGATGAAAGCATTCATTACCGTCATTGGTCACGATACCGTGGGCGTGGTCGCAAAGGTGGCCGGCCTGTGCACCGAACTGAACATCAACATCGAGGACGTGACCCAGAGCATCCTGCAGGGTATGTTCGCCATGATCATGCTGGTGGATATCACAAACTGCAACGTGAGCCACGAGGATCTGCACAAGCGTGCCGACGCTCTGGCCGCTGAGATGGGCATGCAGATCAATGTCACCCGTCAGGAAGTTTTTGACGCCATGCACACCGTCTGATGGAGGGAGTACACTGCAATGAGTATGTTTAACACCGGTGACATCCTCGAGACCATCGAGATGTTCACCCAGGACAATCTGGACGTGCGCACCGTCACCATGGGCATCAGCCTGCTGGACTGCATCGACCCGGATCCCAAAAAGGCCTGCGAGAACATCTATAACAAGATCACCACCAAGGCCGCGAACCTTGTGCCCGCCGTGGAGCACATCAGCGCTGAGTATGGTATTCCCATCATCAACAAGCGCATCAGCGTCACCCCCATTGCCATGCTGCTGGGTGCCTGCCCGGACGCAGACCCCGTGGACTTTGCCAAAACGCTGGACGCTGCCGGCAAAAAGGTGGGCGTGAACTTTGTGGGCGGCTACAGTGCACTGGTGCACAAAGGCTTCTCTGCCGGTGACCGCCGCCTGATTGAATCCATCCCCCGTGCCCTGGCCGAGACCGACATCGTGTGCAGCTCGGTGAACATCGGTGCCACCAAGGCGGGCCTGAACATGGACGCCGTCAAGCTGATGGGCGAGGCCGTCAAGAAGGCCAGCGAGCTCACTGCCGACCGCCAGTGCATCGGCGCGGCAAAGCTTGTTGTGTTCTGCAACGCGCCGGAGGACAACCCCTTCATGGCCGGTGCATTCCACGGCCCCGGCGAGCCGGACTGCGAAATTCACGTGGGTGTTTCCGGCCCCGGTGCCGTGCGTGCCGCTCTGGCCCGCCTGCCCAAGGATGCCCCCATCGATGAGGTGGCAGAGCTTGTAAAGCGCACCGCCTTCAAGATCACCCGCGTAGGCCAGCTGGTGGCAAACCTTGCTTCCCAGGCACTGGGCGTGCCCGCCGGCATCATCGACCTTTCGCTGGCTCCCACCCCCGCCATCGGTGACAGTGTGGCCAACATTCTGGAAGAGATGGGCCTTGAGACCTGCGGCTGCTGCGGCACCACCGCCTGCCTTGCCCTGCTGAACGACGCCGTGAAGAAGGGCGGCGTGATGGCCTCCAACCACGTGGGCGGCCTGTCCGGTGCCTTCATTCCGGTCAGCGAGGACGCAGGCATGATCCACGCCGCCGAGACCGGCTGCCTGACCATTGAAAAGCTGGAAGCCATGACCGCCGTCTGCTCGGTGGGCATTGATATGGTCATCATCCCGGGCGACACCAGCCCGGCCGTTATCAGCGCCCTCATCGCTGACGAAGCCGCCATTGGCATGGTGAACAGCAAGACCACCGCCGTGCGCGTGATCCCCGCCATTGGCCGCAAGGCTGGCGAGGTGCTGGACTTTGGCGGCCTGCTGGGCTATGGCCCCATCATGGCCGTGAACCAGCACGACCCCTCCGTGTTCATCAACCGCGGCGGCCGCCTGCCCGCTCCCATGCAGTCGCTGAAGAACTAAGTGTGGCCAAACCACCTGTGTATCATAGGGCTTATCTGGCCACATGAGACCATCCCCTGAATAAACCCATTCCAACAGGCCCATCCTCTGGATAACATTTCCAGAAGAAGGGTCTGTTTTTATGCTATCCAGAACGCTCACCCGCCGCCAGATGCAGCTTTTGTGCGTCGGGCTTATCCTCAGCCTTGCCCTGTGCAGTGCGTGGCAGGCTGCTGTCTGGGGCCGCACCCAGCTGGACACCGGGGCGCTGGTGTGCGCCGACACCCTGCGGCTGCACATCCGGGCGGAGAACGATTCCATTGCCAGCCAGACCGCCAAGCTCCATGTGCGGGACGCCGTGCTGGCCTATCTGGACGCTGCCTGTCCGGCCCGGAGCAAGCCGGAAGCCGTCACATGGGCGTCCCGGCACCTGTTTGAACTGCAGCTCACGGCCCGGCACGCGCTGACAAAGCTTGGCATCCGTGCGCCTGTGCAGGTGCAGCTGGTAAATATGTATTTTGCCACCCGGCGCTATGCTTCCGGTGCCCTGCCCGCCGGGAGGTACGACGCGCTGCGCATCTGCATTGGCGCGGGCGCGGGGCAAAACTGGTGGTGCGTGCTCTACCCGGGCCTGTGCCGCGCCGCCTGCGGCGGCTACGCCCGGCCTGCGGAGAACGACCTTGTGTGCGGAGACTACATCCTGCGCTTCCGCCTTGTGGAGTGGGTGCAGCAGCGCACTGCCCGCCGGGAGGATGTGGTGCTGCTGGGGTAACGCCCGCCGCCTTTGCCGCATAGCATAAGGCGAAAGGAGCGTGTAACCATTATGGCAATTCCCGCTTATTATTCCCTCATCCAGCGCGGCTCTTCCGGGCCGGATGCAGCCCTTGTGCAGACCTGGCTCAACGGTGTGCGCGACGCC
This sequence comes from Faecalibacterium sp., assembly GCA_050873025.1. Lineage (GTDB taxonomy): Bacteria > Bacillota > Clostridia > Oscillospirales > Ruminococcaceae > Faecalibacterium. The sequence continues at coordinate 42,789 of JBNMHZ010000026.1, forward strand.
TGCACCTGGTACGATGAACTGAAAACCGACGGCAAATTCGGCGTTGCCAGTGAGAACGCCGTGAAGGAGTTCCAGCTCAAAAACAAGATGAATGTGGACGGCAAGGTGGGTGCAAACACCTGGAACGTGCTCTACACCCGCTACACCGCCAAGCACGGGCTGAATGTGCCCTACCCCGGCATCGCCCTGCGCAGCGGCAGTGCGGGCGGCACGGTGCGTCTGGTACAGCAGAAGCTCAACTCCCTGGGCGAACGGCTGACCGCAGACGGCAAATTCGGCGCTTCCACTGCGGCGGCGGTGCAGCGGTTCCAGCGGCGCAACGGCCTGACGGCAGACGGCGTTGTGGGCGAAGGCACGTGGGAAAAGATGTTCTAACGTGAGCGGCCTCGCCCTCTCCGTCATTGCTTCGCAATGCCACCTCTCCCAGGGGGAGAGGCAAGAGCCTTACCGATACGTTCTTGGCTCTCCCTTTGGGAGAGCTGGACGCGAAGCGACCTGAGAGGGCGAGAAAGCTCCCGGCACGCAGGCTCTCTATATTTTCAGCAC
>JBNMHZ010000027.1:0-38370 GCA_050873025.1 Faecalibacterium sp.
ATATTGAAAGAAGCGGCAAAATTGTTCGTGTCGTTTTTCAGGCGCATCGCATTTCCTCCTTGATTCGCCAAATGTATTTTTCAGCTTCGGTCAAAATCTCAGCCACCTGCTTCTTACGCTTCGGGCTGGTGAGCAGGCTGGGATTAAAGGTGAAGCTGTATTCGAGCCGCTGGATCATGGCATGAACAGCGGATTGCAGTTCGGTGTATAGCATCATTTCTTCGACTGTCCCTGCGTCCTCAAAATCGGATTTGATGGGGGTGTAGGGATAGACAGGCGGCTTTCCATCAACCGTTTCAGGCGGTGCGTAAGCCGCCGTGGAGCGGATGATTGGTTTCAGCTTCTGGATGCTCCCCATCGGGTTCAGGGCAAGGCTGATCTTTACAACATCATCAACCCGACCCATTTCTTCCGGGGTGAGGTGTCCGACAAAATTCTGGACACGGCTCTTGTCAATGGTGAAGATCTGTTCGGCCTGAACGATGGAAGGCTCCAGCTTTTCCAGTTCCACCAGACAATGGGTCGGCTGCGTGACTTTCTTTTCTGTCTTACTTGTCAAGGTCGCAACGATCAAAGTCGGTGAATAGGTATTGCCCACATCGTTTTGCAGGATGACCGCAGGGCGGGTTCCGCTTTGTTCGGAACCGGTGCTGCTGTCCAGTCGAATGAAATAGATGTCTCCGCGTTGGAATTTCAAAGTAGATTCCAATTGCGAAACCTCCGTTTGGATATGTAAGAAGCCCGCTGTACCTCCTAGTCAGCGAGCTTCTGTTAAAGTATGAAAGTGGTTTACTTATACGGTACGTATCACCTCCTTAGCGATTGGAATGATGCACCGGCATCAGCGGTGCATGACAACATAATCGTGACCGCGCCGGGTCTGGCAGACAGTGCAGGTATCCATGCTCCTGTCTGCACTCGGCACAAGAGCGATTTTGAAAGCCTTGGCTTCTACGAAATGCCGCAGACAGGTCGCACAGAGGGTTCGGATGGACTTGATCATTTCCGGGGTCAGTTCCATCTCCTCGTAGATCTCCTGTTCGCGCACCGTAGGATTCAACTCGTCCATTTGAGCAGTCCTCCGTATCGGTAAAAAGTGAATGGCGGATAAATATGTAAAAGAACAGGAGTGACCGGAGACCGAAAACGGCATCCGGCCGCTCCTGATAAAATATGTTAAGGTCTCGCATATTCGCCCTCGGCTCCCTGCGAGTGGGGAATCATTCGGCAGCGGACTTGTACCGCTTCATTGGCATTTCAGCCACCCCGCCTACATTCTGACCGGGCCGCGAATTACGGAAGTATCATTATCGAAGTACCGAACAACTGAACTCTTCAATTTTCAAGGTTCGTGAGCGTGGACATTTTGCCAGCGGCAAGAGCCGCTTTAATGAATTGTCCTCTCACTTGGTAGGCATCGAGAAAGCCTAAATTGTTACACAAAAAAGAAAAAAGTTCAAAAGTTTTTCAAAAAAACAGTCATTCGCTCAATCCGCTTATGAATCGTAATCCTTTTTGATTCCAAAGCACTTGCAATCTCAGATTCGGTGTACCCGGCATAGACATAGAGCGTAAGAATTTTGAGATCAAGCTCCGATAAGTTTTCAAGAGCAGACAACAACCGTTCGTTCTCAATCTCACCAATCCATGTGAAGCGGCTTTTGGTTTCGTGGTAGTGTTCAGTAACGGAAATGGCTTCCCGATATTTGTTCATCAATGGCGAATAGGATTCATCGCTCTGTTCAAAAGATGGAGCTGCAATTTCCTGAGTGTGATTCCGGTAAGAACGAGTTGCATTAAAAACTGCCCAATCGTAATCGTACATTGCCTGAATCGCATCGCTGTTCATACCAGCATTTTCATATTGCTTGCGGATTACAGCCCATTCGCTATCAAAACTTTTCTTTTCCATGCCATAGTTGAATCCCATGTCAAACCTCCAAATTTTCGATAAATCGTGAAAAGTCGAAAATTTGGAGGCGCTAGGGATATTTTGCCGCTTGCGGCATCCACAAAAAGCGGACAAACATAAAGCCTGCTCCTTTTCGGGAGCAGGCTTCCTGAACGCTAAAAAATAGCCGGACAACAACCAACGGAGAGACTCTGCTACAGAGAATCTCTCAATTGGCTGCTGCCCGGCTATTTGGTGCGCGTTTCATACATTGCCTTGCGGCAATGGCCCGTTGCTCGGTGACAAGCAGTCCATATTCAGGGTGCAGCTGCACCCGTTTTTTGAAATTGTGTTCTATCTACAAAGAAAATTATCGCTTTCGATATGCCAGATCGATTGTTGATACACGACCGCACTTAAGGCATTTGATACTAATAGAGCCAGAACAATTTTCCATTTTTTGATAAAGTTTATGCCCGCAATTCGGGCAAAACCTCCACCCGATACTGAATTGTGCTTGCTGTGTTACAGTTTGGACTTTGCTTGGAAAAGGACGATTAATCGATTGAATCATTTTTCTCTCCAGTGTGAATGATATCTAACGGGTGGCACTGAACAGGAAATCCTTTTATAATTTGCATCTGCTGAAGCCGGATTCGGATGGCAGACCACGATACCCCCATAGTCTGTGCCATGTCCAAAGTTTTCCGGTAGTTTGGATCAGAGGTGGATTTATATAGAATTCCGTTCTGTATGTGGAGTCCGACACGTTTCATTTCTGCATTTACCAGAAAAGTCGGCATTAAAAGTTCTGCTGCCAGAGTATCTGCCTGCCATTCCTCCCATGAGAAGTGGTTATTTTTCTCACGGTAGGAAATATGCCCGCGATGCTTAGTGCTTTTTCCATAATCGTCTGGAAACAAGTCAGCTAGAATCTGATGTGCAGCTTCATGAGCAATCGTAAAATTCCGGCATCCGGTACACTTGTCGCTGGCAAGCGAGGAGTTGATGACAACATCTCTTGGCAGAAACACTTCAATAAGCTGCGTTCCATCTTCCAAGATGGCTGTGAAGCTGCATTTTTGGAAAACCGTCAGGCCAAGAACAGTGCCATCACTACATAATGGCAGCATTTTTACGTTAAGTCCAAGAATCGTACTTGCAAACAGTTCAGGGTCAATGGGTTCCGGATTGTCCTTGTCGATTCCAAAGCGGCTATAATACATATCAATGTATTTGCCTGCAATCCCTGAAAGATCAGCGCGTGACAAACATCTAGCCATCATGAAGCACGGCTTTCCGGTGCGGCGCAATAGGCTTCCACAAACCACTTTCCTTTTTCAAGCCAGAGGTTTCTTTTCTGCCCGCAAATCAAGCAGGTGAAGCAGTGTCCTGTTCCACCTAGACGCGAGGTGCTGCGCCTGACAGTCAAAACGCGGTCAATGCCATAAACATGAGATTTATCATAGTTTATGGTAAGTGGTCGAATTTTACCATCCGGCGTGAAGCGAACATCTACCTCAACATAACGCTTTTCACGGTGAAGGTTGTAATCAGCACACATTAAAATACCCCCTTTTTGCCTTTTTAACAGAAACAGAATGATATTACTTGTGCGACATACTACGAGCAACCAGCTGCTTTTCACTCAATAGAGGTACTTGTACCGTGTGCCTTTTCCACTCATCCATTGAGCAGGTAACGGCTTTACACAGTCTGCACTTCGTCCAACCGCCGGTTTCGTCCAGATCGACATTGTAGTTCATCGTCCCGCACATCGGGCACCTTACATTTTCTTTTCGCATCACTGTTCGCTCCTTTGTACCTAGTCGAAGACGTCGTACAGTTGTTTTGCTTCGGCTTCAAAACATCCATACAGCGTTTTCTTTTTAATTTGGCTTGATTATATATCGAAAATAAAGAGATGTCAATTACGTGCTTGTCGCTATATTGGAGAAAACGTATTGATTTTTTCTATTTATGCTACTATAATGAAGATACCGGATCGTAAAGGAGAATTCTTGCCATGAAAAAGAAAAGCACACTTCCACATATGCGTGTGGCCCCCTCCGCTGCACATTATGATGCAGCAGCTGCAAGGGAAAGCAATGAGGTTGGACTACTTCTTGCAGCAGAGCGAAATAAGAATGGCTATTCACTTGTGGCTTTTTCTGAACTTCTTCATCACTATGGCGTTGAGGTCAGTGCCAAAGGCATTAACAAGTGGGAAACAGGATACAGTGTTCCTAGCATCTATCAGCTGGTTGCAATCTGCTATGCGCTAAATATTAAGGATGGTCCTTCATATTTTACAAAGCCATTTAGAAAACCTGATCCTCTAAATGAAATTGGACGAAAAAAGGTTGCAGAGTATGAACTGGATCTGATTGCATCTCGGCGATATTCACAAGATACAGAGAATGTGCCTGATATTCGTTACACCACGATGCCGGTATCAGAACTGCCGGTATCGGCCGGTTTGGGTGCTTTTCTTGATGGTGAAATGTTTCGACAGGTGCAAGTTCCTGCCGGCAGTGTTCCTCAAGGAGCAGATTTTGGCGTATATGTTAGCGGTGATAGCATGGAACCCCGATACCACAATGGTCAGATTGTCTGGATTAAGCAATGTGAAGAACTTGAATGCGGTGACATTGGTGTTTTCTTGTACGATGGCTGCGGTTACCTTAAAAAGTATGATGAACAGGCTCCAGACAAATCCCATGTTGAGCTTCTCACTGACAGCTATGGTGTGATACACAATCAGCCTGTTCTGATATCTCTTAACTCCAAATATTCACCTCTGCTTATATCACCAGAGCAGCGATTTGAGATAGTTGGGAAAGTATTGAACTAAGATAAAGGAGGCTTTCTTCGTGGATACGATAAAACGTGTTCAAGACTTGATGCAGGAACGCAATATGAATCTTTGTGTACTAGCCAAAAAAAGCGGGATATCGTACTCCACGATCCAAACGACAGCCCGCCGCGGCGGACAACTAAGTGTGGACACCATTGAGCGAATCTGTTCGGGATTGGGAATCACACTAAAAGACTTCTTTGATTCTTCCTTCTTATAATGGTTTATACGCACAAAAGCCGTTCACTCTACAGTCAATCTGTAAAAGTGAACGGCTTTTGTGTTCTTATATGATGAAATGAAAGCTTCTTCGATAAAAAATCAAACACAGCAGAGGTTAGATAGAATCATTTTCTTACAATGCTTTTAATAAAATCAGTAAGTGCATGGATTTGGCCATCATCGAACTGATTGAGCTGATCAATCAATGCTTTTAGTCCATTGGAAGGCTCTTCATTAAAACTAAAAAATTCTTGCGGTGTTACGTCGAGATACTCACAAATATAGAAGAAATTTGCCATGGTAGGAAAAGTGGTTCCACATTCAATTGCTCGAATGTATCCGGGATTCTGCCCCATGGAGAGACTCATATCCCTTGCAGACACTCCCTTTTTTGCACGCAGTTCAGCAAGTCGCTTAGAAAACTGCTCTTCATACATGGGTAACCACCATCCTTCTTTATTTTATTGTAGCCTAGAGGATATTCAAAAGCGGATGGTTGAATCTATAATTTTTAATTGATATAAACAATCACATGTGATAAACTGGTTGCAGCAGAGAAAGAATTAGGAGCCCTTATAAATAAGATGAATGTCGAAGAAATGATTGATTACAATGAAATAAGCTATTCTGAAATTGAGGATTGCATTACTGATGCCAAAAATGGACTGCTCAGTCCATATTGGCAGGGATATGCAGAAAGAGAGTTTGATTCATTAAGATTGCCTGATGGTTCATTGCCTAAACGCGCGGAGTTCCTACACAAAGAACTAGAACATTTGTTGTATGCAATTCCACAAAAGGAAGATAATACGGAAAGATACTAATTGGGCACAATGCCAAAACAAAATATCGTTATTGTTAAAAAAAGCAACAACAACGAAATAAGCTGTCGCCAAAATTGAAAATCTCACAGTTGCATTATCCGGTAATATGAAGTATGATTATAAATAGTAAAATGGTATTTTGTAAAACATGAAGGCTTGCTGATAGGGAGAATCAAAAGATGCAATGCGAAACAGCACTCCGGGTTCTGTATCTATACAAGATACTTTTGCGATACGCGGATGTTGACCATCCGCTATCAACAAATGAGATTTTGCTATTTTTTGAGAATCTGTATGGACTGCAAATCCATCGCACCTCTGTGTCAAAGTATGTGGCGCTTTTGTGTCAAAGCGGTATTGAGGTCACAGAAGTTAGGTCAAGGAGCAAAAGTTATTATATTAGTGATAGGCTGTTTGACTTACCAGAACTAAAGCTTCTCATCGATGCGATTCAGGCAGCACGATTTATATCGGCTAAGAAAAGCGAGTCTTTGATAGGAAAAATTACTAGCTTAGCAAGTGAAACAAAACAGGTCGAACTAAAACGAAATCTTATCAATACAAGTAAGGTGAAATCCGAAAACGAGAAGACTTATTACATAATTGATGCAGTAAACACGGCAATCAACATTGGTAAAAAAATATCTTTTTATTATACAGAATACAACTCTAAAAAGGAAATAGTGATAAAGAATGATGGAAAACCGTACTGTATAAGCCCGTACTCACTTATTTGGAATGGAGACTACTATTATGTGGTAGGTTACTATGAGGAAAGACGCAGAATCCACACGTTTCGCATCGATCGTATTGCTAAGCAGCCAGAAATTTTAACGGAAGATGCATATCCGGCTCCGATAGATTTTGATACATCTGAATACGCATTGAAAGTGTTTCAGATGTTTGATACATATAGAACAGAGAATGTAAATCTCATCGTTGAGAATTCATTGATGAAATATGTTGTGGATCAGTTTGGATCAAATGTTCAAGTAAATGAGTATGATGGCACTCACTTTATGGCACATGTCAATGTGAGTGCAAGTCCCAACTTTTTCAGGTGGGTATTTGGCTGGGCTGGGCGTATTGTAATTGCATCTCCCCAGAGTGTGATTGACGAGTATCAGACAATGTTGAAAGCGGCACGAGATACACAAGAGTCCAAAGAAAGATGCACCTAGAAGGAACTATTATATGTGGTGTAAAAATTGCAACATCGAAACGAATGATGAAATCTGTCCGATTTGCGGCAGCAAAACGGTAGAAGATATTCCTGTTGAGGTTTATTGGTGCCCGGAATGCAAAGTCCCCATCATCAATACGACCACCCAAGCGGATAAAGGCACTTGCCCGCTTTGTGGGCATAAAACCAAGTATATGTCGGCTGATTTGCGCCCGGTCTTTCCAGAAGAACGGCTTCTGTTGGAGCTGTTGCTTGAAAAGAAGCCACACGAATACGTTCAAAAATCTGTGTGGGCAGCAAACAGCAGCTATTATATCGATGGAAAACGCGTAGCACTTCCAGCGAAACTCTTTGAAAAAGCTAATACTGACGAACTTTCAAAGAGGATAGAGGGGTATAAAGATAGCAACACCTACGAGTATTTTGATGTTTACGCCAAGCGATTCTGTGAGGCAAACAGAAATCGTCTTAACTACCTCGTAGATGAAGCATCCGAGTTTGTGCGAAATGCGGCTTCAAAGTTTGATGAAGATCGACTTGTTGTTTCTTTTTCAGGAGGAAAAGACTCAACGGTCACGGCTGATTTGACGATCAATGCATTGGGAACATCGAGCATTGTTCATATTTTCGGTAATACTACACTGGAATTTCCAACTACGGGCGAATATGCAGAACGCTATCGTCACAATCATCCTCACGCAATTTTTATGGTCGCTAAAAATGAAGAACAGAACTTCATGGACGTTTGTGATGATATTGGGCCACCAGCTCGAATGATGCGCTGGTGTTGCTCCATGTTTAAGACGGGTCCGATTACTCGAACATTAAATAGTCTGTTCCGCAATGAGCAGATTCTGACGTTCTACGGCATCCGTAAAGCCGAGTCTGTCAGCCGCAGCAAGTACAATCGTATTGAAGATGACGCTGAATCTGTCAAAATTCAAAAGCAGACGGTGGCTTCCCCTATCTTCTTTTGGAAAGATATTGACATTTGGCTGTATATTCTGAGCAAGGGAATCGACTTTAATTATGCCTATCGGCTGGGCTATGATCGCGTTGGCTGCTGGTGCTGCCCGAACAACAATCAGCGCGCACAGTTCCTATCTCGAATCTATATGCCAGAAAAATCTAAGGCATGGCGTGAATTCCTGATTAAGTTTGCAAGAAAAATCGGAAAGCCTGATGCCGAAGAATACGTTGATTCTGGCAAGTGGAAAGCCCGTCAAGGCGGTAATGGTCTGGCGACTGCGAATGATGTGAAAATCAAATTTACGAACTGTACCGCAGAAGATCATGCAAAGATTTACCGCCTTGTACGTCCGTATGACGATGAGCTGGTCGGAATGTTCGTTCCTTTTGGCCGTATTGCGCCGGAGTATGGACAGAAAATTCTGAACGAAACTGTAATTCTTGATGTCAGAACGAATGTTCCGATTCTTTCTATTCAGCCTTTTACCCATGATGGATACGAACACGCAGTAAAGGTTCGGACGATGAATGTTGCTGACCACGATGATCTGCAACGAATGGTTGGATACCAAATCCGAAAATTCAATGCTTGCCGCAAGTGCTTGAAGTGCGAATCGCTTTGCCGTGCGGGAGCAATCTCAATTATTGGAGACTACTACTACATCAATCCTGCTAAATGCGTTCATTGTAAGATGTGCGTTACTCCTAAATACCTCGATGGCGGGTGTATGATGAACAAATATTTGAAAACGAAATGATAAGGCGGGAATTTTGCCATGAAATTTAGAGCACATGATACCTTCTTCATCCGAAAGGGATGGCTGAGTAAGGGTATGAAAGCGGTTCATTCTAAGCCGGATGTCTTTGTTGCGAAAGACGAAAATCCAATGGATGTTTTGGGCATCGGCTCTAACATGGTAAAGTCGCTTCGCTACTGGTTGGTCGCTACGAATCTTACAGAAGAAGCTCTTCAAAATAAACGTCGTATTCAAAAGTTCACCGAGTTTGGAAATCAGGTGTTCAAAAACGATCGCTTTATGGAGGAGTATGGAACGCTCTATCTCCTGCATTATATGCTATCAAAGAATGAAGAAGATGCGACAGCGTGGTATTTCTTCTTCAATGAATTCAATATGTCCGAATTCACACGAGAAGATTTCGTTGCGGCCTTGCAGAACTATGTTTCCATGAAAGGCGAAGCTGTTGCAATTCGCTCGATGTCGGATGACTTTGCTTGCATTCTTAACACATATTTGCCCCGATACAAAACAAATCCCACACGAGTAAATCCGGAGAACAACATCGACTGCCCGTTAGGTGAGTTGGGACTTATTGACATTCTGGATAAAAACAAAAAGACATACAGAAAAGCTATTCCCACACCTGAAACCATTCATCCGTGGGTGCTGATGGCAGTCATGTGCGATCAGTCAAACGGTCGCATGGAAATTGGGTTAAACGAGCTGCTCACAGCAAAATGTAACATTGGAAAGACCTTCAATTTGGATGCCATCACGATGTTGGATGTGCTGCATCAGGTGGAAAAGCTTGGACTGGTTAAAATTATTCGGACAGCAGGTTTGGATGTTATCCAGTTAAAGCAGAATTATTCTTTTGCGGAATGCGTGGACAATTACTATGAGTGCATTTCCAAGATTGATTAAGGGGAAAGTTTAATGAGTGAAATGATTTCAGTTGCAGAAGGTTTTCAGTATTCTGTGAACATTGCCTACGACCTTCATGCTGATGATAAGTTAAAGAGCTATATACCGACTCAGTCTGCGCTCCAGTTGATGGAAGATATTTTGCAGAGTACTCTGCCCACCGCAACTGACCGTTCGCGTGTTTTGATTGGTGCTTACGGCAAGGGAAAATCACACATTGTGCTGACGATTCTCGCACTTTTGATGAAGCGTGACCTTGAGCTGTTTGAAAAACTGCTTCCCGCTATTCAGAAGCGCGATAAATTGAACCGTCTGATTCAAAACTACTATGCAAGCGACAACAAGCTGTTGCCGGTCATTATTACGGGCAGCAATACAAGTCTGACACAGGCATTCCTTCTGGCTCTTCAGCAAACATTGAAAGAAAATGATCTGCTGAACATTATGCCGGACACGAACTATAAAGCTGCCGTGTCGGTTATTGAACGCTGGAAAAACGATTTTCCTGATACGTATCAGCAGTTCAAGAATAAGATTACGGATTCAATCAGTTCGTTTGTTTCTCGTTTGGACGATTATGACATTAAGGCTTACGAAGAATTTGAACGCATTTATCCGAGCTTGACAGCAGGTAGTACGTTTAATCCCTTTGTAGGCTTTGATGTCGTGCAGCTATATGAAAGTGTGGTTCAGGCATTAAAACCTCATGGTTACACGGGCATTTATGTCATCTACGATGAGTTCAGTAAATATCTGGAAGCAAATATTTCGGAGGCATCGGTAAGCGATACTAAGATGCTTCAGGACTTTGCAGAAAAATGCAATCGAAGCGGAAAAAATCAGATGCACCTGATGCTGATTTCCCACAAAGAGATTGCAAATTATATTGACCGTCTGCCCAAGCAGAAGGTCGATGGTTGGCGTGGTGTTTCTGAACGCTTCACTCATATTCACCTGAACAATAACTTTACGCAGACCTACGAAATTATTGCAACGGTCATCCAGAAAGATCAAAAGCTCTGGAATCTGTTCTGCGCTAATCATAAAAAGGAATTCAATGCTCTGGCAAAACGCTATGAGACGCATCGGATTTTTGCGGATATGCAGTCTGATAGTGTAGAGCACACAATAGAGGCTTGCTATCCTCTCCACCCGGTTTCTACGTTTATTCTACCCCGGCTGTCCGAGCGGGTGGCTCAGAATGAGCGGACGCTTTTTACTTTTTTGTCGGCTAATGGACAGGCAACTCTTCCGTCCTTCTTGAAGCAGTATCACGATGACGAGTTCTCGGTCGTTACGCCTGATTTGCTTTACGATTATTTTGAGCCGCTGTTCAAAAAGGAAATTTCAAACGGAACACTCCATGACATTTACTTCTTGACCAGCACTATCTTAAATCAGCTTGACGATGATTCTTTAGAAGAAAAACTAGTAAAGACGTTGTCGTTGATTTATATGCTGGAGCAGTTTGAAAAGCTCAAGCCGACAAAGGATGAGCTGATTGGAATCTACTCTATTCAGTATTCGGTGCCGGAAATTGAAAAGGCATTAAACAATCTTATTGACGATGAGTATGTCATTTACCTCAAACGCAGTAACGATTTCCTTCAGTTGAAAGAAAGCTCCGGCGTTGATGTTGAAGCTAAAATCCGTGATACGATTGCAGCTCAGCAGAGCAGCGCAGTCGTGAAAAAGATTCTGAATGCCTCAAACTTTGATAGCTGCATCTATCCTTTCCGCTATAACGATGAGAAGGAAGTCACACGATACTTTGACTTTACCTTTATTGATGAATCGGAAGTTACCGAAGATGTCAACTGGAAAACAAAGCAGCAGGGTACGGAAGCGGATGGCATTGTATACGCTATCATTCCGCATAGCAAGGATTCGATTGCACAGATTGTGGATATAGTGAAGAAAACCAGTACCTACTGCTCAAACTGCGTCTTTGTTATCCCTCATAAGTTTGTTCCTATTGATTTTACGGTTCGAGAGTACAAGGCTGTCGAGACGTTGAAAGATCTTGCCGTCTCCGATAAAGTTCTGTTTGATGAGTATGAGGTGATTTATGAAGACCTTCGGGAAATCATCAACCACTATATTAGCGACTATACTCATCCAGAAAAGAGAGCGTCTACCTATATTTATAAGGGAGAAGAAAAACAAATCGTTCGCAAAGCTGCTCTGACTGACCTTTTATCTACCATCTGTGAGAAAACGTATTTCAAGACCCCGGTTATTGTCAACGAGGCAGTCAACAAAAATCATCTGACAGCAAATTCGGTAAACAGCCGAAGCAAAATTGTTATTGGACTGCTGCGTTCTGAACTGGAGCCGAATCTTGGACTGGCTGGTGCCGGACAAGAAGTTTCGATTCTCCGCAGTACGCTGATTCGAACGGGGATACTGGATACCAAAAACGGTGTGCCTAAAGTCAACCTGCACCCGCATGATTACCTTATGGCAAATCTGCTGGACGAGATTGAGAAATTTGTCCAAGAAGCGCGCAAGCGGAAAATGAGCTTTGCAGAGCTGTATGCTCGGTTGACTACCGATAAATGCTATATCGGCTTGCGGAGAGGACTTGTTCCTATCTATGTTGCTGCTGTATTCCACGAATACAAAAAAGAAATCATCATCTACGATAAATTCTCTCAAGTTCCGCTGAACAACGATACCTTGCTCCAAATCGAAGCAGCACCACAAGACTTTGCGTTACAGTGCTTGGATTGGAACAATGAAAAAGACGAGTACGTTGACGCCCTTGCAGATGTTTTCAAGGATTATGTTGTTGAAGCCGAAAAAGCAGCTTCGGGTTACAATTATGTTGTAGCTGCCATGCACCGTTGGTATATGGAGCTTCCTAAGTACGCCAAAGAAGCCAAATATGACCCCAAAGGGCAGCAGATTGACAAGCTCAAGCGTCAGTTTATTCGGATGCTCAAGCAAAATATTGGCACCCATACTTTGTTATTTGAGCGGCTTCCTGCTCTTATTACTGGGAAGGCAGAATGCAGCTTGGAAATTGTAAAGGCGGTTTCTGAGATTAAATTCTTCTATGACCAGATGCTTGGTCAGTTGGAATTCGCATTTTGCGATGAGGTCAAGAAGATCTTCGGTGAGGGTCAGGATAAAGCGATTCTAAGCAGAAAATCTTTGCCGAACGTAGTTGCCGAATGGATGAATCGACTTGATCCGTCTATTTACGAGCAATTATTTGCGGACGGAACTGATAGAATGCTTCAATTATTCAGTGCAAATAAAGATGCAAGCGAGCATATCCTGACCCTGAATCTTGCAAAACTCGCAACCGACCTGAATCTGAGCGATTGGGATGCAAACACACAAGCTGCTGCGTTGGAAAGCGTCAAGCAGTATAAAATGACCGCCGAGGGATTCCGTAAGGAAACACCCAAAGCAGAAACAGAATCCATTAATGGTTATCAGTTGACTTATGAGGATGAAGCGGGCTGCACGGTAACAAAACGCTTTGATAAAGTGGAAACGAGCAAGCGAGGGAAGTTGCTTTACAATGCGATTGAGTCTGCGATCAGCGGCATGGGACAGGCTGTTTCTGAACAGGAAAAACGCCAAATCCTGATGGACGTGTTAAGAGAGCTGTGCTAAAACCTCAAAGGAGAAAATGTTATGGCATACTTTGATAATGCAGCTACCACATATCCAAAACCTGAAGATGTTTATTCCTTTATGAATGAATTCTATCGTCAGTGCGGAGGAAATGTTGGTCGTGGCGATTATGGCATTGCTAAATCTGCTGGCGCACTTGTAGCAGACACAAGATCGCGGCTGCAAGAGCTTTTACACTGCCCTGCAAAGCAGGTGATTTTTACACCGACTGCCACAATCGCGCTGAACATTATCCTGCAAGGATTATGTGAGATGGGCATGAAAAACTTCTATATCAGCCCTTTTGAGCATAACGCCGTTACCCGAACACTGCATCACTTTGAAAATTTGGGGCGCATCAAAGTTCACCAGCTCTCTGTAACATCGGAACTGAAATACGATCTGGAAAAAATTCGCTATCAGTTTGATGACTGCAAGCCTGATGTTGTTGTCGTAAGTCATGCTAGCAATGTAATCGGTCTGATTGCTCCTGCCACAGAAATTTTTGATTTGGCGAAAACATACAGCAGTTACACAGTGCTGGATATGTCGCAGACAGCAGGGCTTGTTGATTGTAACGTTGGACGCAGCACGTTCGATTTTGCAGTATTTGCAGGCCATAAGACGTTATATGGCCCGACCGGAATATCTGGCTTTATAATGAAGCCAGATATAAAACTCCCCCCTGTTCTTTTTGGCGGCACAGGCTATGATTCCGCAAATCAAGATATGCCGGATAGTCTGCCCGAAAAGTATGAAATGGGAACCAGTAATATTGCTGGTATTGCAGGATTAAATGCCGCCTTGCAATGGAATCAGAAAAATGGGATTCAGAATATTTTTGAGCAGGAGCAAAAAAATCGCAAGAAACTGCTTGAGATTTTGTCCCAATACGATTTTATTACGGTTGTAGGTAATGCTCCAGCACAGCAGTATGTTGGCATTGTGTCTTGTCTTTTTGATGGAATCAGCAGCGATATAGCTGGCAATCTGTTGAGCGAGCATGGCGTAGCTGTCCGAACGGGACTGCAATGTGCACCATTGGCGCATAAGTTCTTGGGCACATACCCGGCCGGAACTATTCGATTCAGTATTGGGTATTTTACAGCACAAAAGGATTTTGACACATTAGTAATGGCATTAGAATCTATCGAGGAAAATCTATAATTAGGTGTGACGGTGATTTGAATGAATTTTACTGACCTAAAAATAAAAAATGAATACAGATCATTGTCGGATGACATTCCGCAGAGTTTCTACGTTCCGACATTGAAAAGAAGTGTTCTATATCAAAGAGCAGTTGGTTTTTTTTCATCATCATCTTTTTTGACAATTCGTGAAGGAATAGACACACTGGTGGAAAATAACGGCAAAATTCAGTTAATCATTTCGCCGAAGCTATCAGAAAGTGATATCTCTGATATTGAACATGGATATGAGGTCCGAAAAATTATTGAGCGATCCCTTATCCGAGAACTAGAAAGCACTTCTGATGAACTCGAATTAAAAAACTTATCGTATCTGGGACAACTGATTGCTAAAAATGTTTTGGATATAAAAGTTGCATTATTGTCATCGGGCAATCGATATTCCATGTATCATGAGAAAATGGGCATTCTTACAGATGCGATTGGGAATCAGATAGCTTTTTCTGGTTCAATGAATGAGAGCGATAACGCGTTTTATGGAAATTATGAAGCGATAGATGTTTTTTGTTCTTGGACAGATAGTCATGATAAGGAACGTGTATACCAAAAAAGTTTAGCTTTCAAAGCTATTTGGGAAGATTTTGAGCCAGGTATTCAAACGTTGAATTTTCCAGAAGCAGCAAAATCAAAACTGTTGGAATATCAGGATTTGCATTCAAAGTCAATCTCTAGGACAAAGCCGATGCAGGAGCCACTCCTTAAAACGACTGAAACCAGTGTAGCGAAGGATGCTATATACCTTCCTAATGATTTTTCACCTAGAGAATATCAAACACAAGCTATAGAATCATGGGAGAAAAACGGATTTTGTGGTATTTACGATATGGCCACTGGAACGGGTAAAACTTTAACAGCGCTCGCAAGCATTGAATATCTCTTCAAAAAGAACAAGAAGAGATTAGCTGTTATTATAGTGTGTCCATACCAACACCTAGTAGAACAATGGGTCGAAGATATTGTACGATTTGGCATGAACCCGATTATTGGGTATTCAAACTCAGCGCAAAAAAATTGGAAAAAGGCTCTCTCACGAGCTGTTCAATCGTTTGAGCTGCGCGTCACAAATCATTTCTGTTTCGTGACAACGAATGCTTCGTTTGCAACAAAAAGTGTTCAGGATTGTATTGGCGTATTGTCTGATGATACAGTGTTAGTTGTTGATGAGGCCCACAACATTGGATCCGCACATTATCGTAAAAACATCCCGGAGAGCATTCAATTCCGGTTAGCACTATCCGCAACAATCGACCGACACAATGATGCGGCTGGAACGGATTTTCTCAAAAATTATTTTGGAAAAAAGTGTATCGTTTATTCTCTCGAAGATGCGATACAAAACGAAATGCTAACACCATATCGTTACTATCCAGTGATTTGCTCGCTTGATGCCGAGGAACTTGCTGACTATCTTGTTCTAACAAGCCAGATTGGAAAAAGCATAAAAAAACATAATGGGAAAATACATCTTACCGAGTTTGCAAAGCAGCTTTTGATTAAAAGAGCGAGAATTGTTGCAGGTGCAAGAAGTAAACTGTCTGCGCTGAAAGAATGCATCTCACCCTACAACAAAGATAATCATATTCTCGTTTATTGTGGTGCCACATCTTATAAAGAAAATGATGAAATGGAAGATGCAGTTCGTCAAATTGATGTTGTTGCAGAAATGCTAGGCAATCAGCTTGATATGCGTGTTGGAAGATTTACATCTATGGAGTCCTCTGATGAGCGGCAGCAAATCAGAAAGACCTTTGCGGAGGGAAGACAACTTCAAGCCTTAGTTGCAATAAAATGTCTGGATGAAGGTGTCAATATTCCAAGTATAAAAACTGCCTTTATTTTGGCAAGCAGTACAAATCCAAAAGAATATATCCAGCGAAGAGGCCGAGTTCTTCGCAAATTTCCGGGGAAAGATTATGCGGAAATCTATGATTTCATCACGCTTCCGTTTACAATGGAATCTTTTCTGTCACAAAGATCAGATGTTATTGTATCCACGAAAGGCTTGATAGTCAGGGAACTTCGCAGAATGATGGACTTTGCCGCGATAGCCGACAACCCATCCGAAACATCAGAATGGATTTATAAATTAAAACACGCATTTAATATTACTGAGCAGGATTTACAAAACATGGAGGTTGAAGAGGATGCTATCTGATGAGATTAAGAATGTACCAATTGATAGTGTTAAATTAAATGCCATGAAGCGCCTTATCATCAAGGCGGAAAAAGAGAATCTGAAAACCAACGAAAAAACATCTCAGGATATGGTTAAAATTGTTCGCAAGATAATTGAAAAAGAATGCTGATGGTGCACTGAGGAGGATACAAAATGCTTATTCGCAGTATTTCTATGCATGATTTTCGGCAATTTAAAGGGACTCAGACCCTGAGTTTCTCGTGCGACAAGGAAAAAAATGTGACTGTTTTGCTTGGCGATAACACATTCGGCAAGACAACGATTCTTCAGGCATTCAACTGGTGCTTATATGGAATTGCGGTTTTTCCCAAGGAGAGTAACCCTGATTTTTTGCTTAATCTTGAAACTGCAAGTGAAAATACGGGGCTTAATAAGAAGTGCGAAGTAGTTGTGACGATTTCTCTAAGTCATAAAAATATTGAGTACACTATTGAGCGAATTCGAGTATATGTAGATCGTTCCTATGACAACTGGACTGCACTTCCCGATCAGCTCACCATAACCTACAAGGAAAATGGTTTGACAAAGCAGATAAAAGAGGGCGAAGAAAGAAATATAATCAATAGTATTTTGCCACAATCACTGTCGGGTTATTTCTTCTTTGATACAGAACGTGTAGCCGATATCAGTTCTCGCAAAGATCTTTCAGAAGCGGTTCGTGGATTATTGGGATTAGCCGCTGTCGGAAATGCGCGGAAACACCTTGGCTCGCGGACGCAAAGACTCTCCGCAATTGGACAGTGGAATGCCTCCTTGGATTCAACAGGTGATGAACGTGCAAAGCAGGCGTTGAATACGGTTGATGAGCAGACTCAGAAAAAAGCGAAACTTGAAGATCAGATTGCCGCTTATGAAAAGGAATTGAAGGAACTCGATTTACAGAAAGAGAAAATCGCTGAAATCCTTCGGGACAATCAGGATACGGCAAATCTACAGCGCGAAAAGCAGCAGCTTGAAAAAGAACTTGATGAAGAAAAAGCTGATTTACAGGAAGCTGAAAAGGCTTTCCTTGGCTTTTTTGGAAATGGTGCTGTAACTTATTTCCTTTTACCCTCAATGGACAAAGCGGAGCAACGTTTGGCAAATGCAAATCTTGATGACCGTGGCATCCATGATATGACAGAGAGCTCCATTCGTGACATCATCAATCGTGGAAGATGTATTTGCGGAGCACCTATTGTAAAGGGAAATGATGCTTATCAGCATATCATGGAAGAAATGCGATACCTTCCTCCTGCTCATATCGGAACAGCTATTCAGAATTATAAGGCCCTTCTTTCTAACGAAAGACGGAATACTACTCAGTTTTATCCGACTATAGCACAGAAATTCAAAAGTATAACAAAGTCCAGAAATACGATTGCTAACAAGATGGAACGTATTGCGGCAATTGACCAAAGCATCTTCGGAAAAGAAAATATGAAGAGCTACGAAGAAGATCTGAATCGTATAAAGGCAAATATCCGACGAATTACAGAATGCAGAGATAAATGTGTCCGCGACATTGGCGTTTGTGAAAGCACAATTGAGTCGGCACAAAAGATTTGTGACGGTTTAGTTGCTGCATCAGCTAAGAATAAACAAATTATTACATATATGGCTTACGCTGAAGCAATTGGCGCATGGATTGACGAAACCTATATTGCGAAAGAGCACGAGACGAAGGACAAATTACAGGTAAAGGTTAATAATATTTTCAACAGGATGTACCATGGAAATCGTCGAGTGCAGATCGACAATCAATATCATGTTACACTTCTTTCTCAGCTTAATGGAAAAGAAGTCGTTACTGGCGAATCTGAAGGTTTGAAGCGCGTCAAAAATTTTGCTTTTATTGCAGGTCTCGTTGATCTTGCAAAGGAAAAAGCGTCTTTTGGCAAAACAGAGGCGGATTCTGTTACATGGGAAAATGAAGCATATCCTCTTGTGATGGATGCACCGTTCTCCAATGCAGATGAAACACATATCAAGAATATTTCGGCAGTTCTTCCAGAAGTCGCAAATCAGGTCATCATGTTTGTGATGGAAAAGGATTGGCAGTACGCTAAAACTGTCATGGAAATCCATGTTGGAAAATATTGCGGATTAAAGAAGATTTCGGAGTCTCATACTATTATCGAGGAGGATGAATGATGTTTGAAAACGACTATACACTTCAAGGAAAGCACGCAACATTCATTAAGTATCTCGTAAAAGATGCCGGAGTGTTCCCGCGATATATTGACGTTTATATGACTGGCGCAGCACTTGGAATTTTGAATCAGAAGAAGTCCGAAGAAAATGATTCGACAGATCGAGCAAGAATCTATGCAGACGCTTTCAGCGGGGAACGCGCAAAATGCATGGAACTTTTTCGAACAGTCATTTTAGCAGACAACAGCATGGATTGGTCGAATGAAGAGCGTGCAAATATTTGTTTCCGTTATCGTGACAAAGACCGTGAAGGAGCAGTTCCGCCTGTTACGCAAGAAGAAGTATCCGTAATGAAACAGGCACTTGATCTCTTTAACTCCTATGTCCGTGGTGGTATAGAGATTTTGTACGAAGCATTCACGAGCAATGCCATTATTACCCAAGACGATGCGGTAGATTATGCCTATAAAATGATTTATGACCAGCAGGCTCACGCAGATGTTCAAACATCCGACTTAGAGCAGCTATTGCAACCCGAATATTAAAGAGATGGTGAATAAGATGTCCGATTTATGTTTGTCTTCTACAAATCTTTCCACTAGGGCGATTAACATACTTGCCCGAAATGGTATTTTTCAATTATCAGAGCTTGAAGAATGTTCTTCGGATAGACTGACTGCCATAAAGGGAATGGGCAAGAAAACGCTGGATGAGATTATTGCTTTTAAGCAAAATCCTACCGGTGGGAATGAAGATAATGCATATTCGGAAAATTGGGACAACTTTTTCTTTAACATTAAACTTACTCCAGAAGAGTTAAAGGAACTTTCAAATCATCGCATTACAGAGATTGATATGCCAATGCGAGCGTTTCATTATCTTACAGTTGTAGGGTGTGACACAATTGAGCAATTGGTAGAATTAAAAAGGGATGATTTGGATAAAATTCCCAATATCGGAGATAAAACCTTATCGATAGTTAAAGAGGCTACAGAACATTGGCTACAAAGCAATGGATATTGTGATGATACTATAAGTACAGAAAAGTCGAGCGAAAACCAAAATGCAAAAACAAATACCGTCTTTGGCCAATTACTTACCGATGATTTGAGGAACGCATTGTCATACCATGATGTTTCAGAAATCAATCTTCCTTGCAGAGCGCAAAACGTTCTGAACCGTAGCGGTATAAAAACAATAGATAAACTTGCTGCTCTTACGGTTTATGAACTTTCGCAGAAGCGTGGATTGGGAAATGGGACAATCAATGAAATTATCAGCAACACACGAGAATGGCTAACTAATAACGGATATTACCAAGTAAACGATTTTACAATCTCTGATGAAGAGGAAAGATTCTTTACAGAGGTTTATACAGCCTTGCACCCTTTTTTTACTGTGGAATTTCGGCATTTTATTGAAATGTGCCGAGGTGAATTATCGTATAACGAAATTCAAGAAGTCTATCATGATGAGCTTACTGAAGCAGCACTCTCTATTTTACTTAGGATCAGATTTGTTCAGGATTCCATAATAGTATGGTTCAAGAGCACATCAGTTGACGTTGACGAGGGTTCAGAATCCATTCCAAAAGAAAGATTTCTTGAAATTCTAAATAGTATCATTGATGAACAGTATGCGCCTATCGTTTTAAGTTGTCTGGAAAAGTCTAACATTTTTGTGGAACTACATGACACGATTTTGTTGCAACGAATGACGCTTGCCGAATACATCAAACAGCTAGAGTACTCAGATGATACAAGGGATAAGGTCCTTGTGGATAGGCTACATGGGTTAACCTTGCAGGAAATCGGTGAAAAATATGGGCTAACACGTGAAAGAATACGTCAGATTACAGTAAAACAAATCAAAAAGATGCCAGTTCTTTTTGAAGATTATTACGCCGATGTATTTGAAAGATATCTGCTCGGAAAAGAAGATTTTCAGCTACTGTTTCCAGAGGCAATTCCTGAAACGCATCAATATCTCCTTTTACGGTATAAGAAGGGGTCTGCCATCCCACAGTATGAAACCGGAGAAGATTTTCGAGGTACTTTTTTTAGCCGGGTTCGACATGATTTGCCTAAATTTCATTGGAGAGAACAAGCAACATCCGTGACACGTACTAAAGCTATTTCCTATATATTAAGTCACGAATGCTTGGAACCGATTGATTTTGAGCAATTCAAAAAGAAGTATAACGAATATATCAAGAACCTCGGTCTTGATATGGGAAAATATGACCTCAACTGGAGAAGTCTATCCAACCGACTTCGGCTTCAAGAAAATCTTGTTTTTGAGACGGACGGAAAATTCAGGTATCTTCCCTACAACTTTAATTATTTGAAGAAGCTGATTGACTTTAGAAAATATCAAAATTCAGTTATATCATGTGAATTAATCTACCGCGATTATGCAGAAGAACTTGAGAGTCTTGATATTCAAAATGGATATGAGCTGTTTTGTTGTCTAAAGAATGGTGATGAGCACGAAGAAAATCGTCTCCTCAAACTCTCAGCACAATATCCATTTGATATTTGCTTCCGCAGAATACCCGTTATTATTGTTGGAGAAGCGTCCGATGAGAATCAAGTAGTCAATCTTGTAAAGGAGCTTTCCCCGATTGGTTATATGGATTTCTGGGGTGCATATGAAGAGCGTTTTGGCATTAAACGTGACTCCGCAAGTGCAAACCTTGGCGGCTATGTAACACCTTACTTGATAAATGGAACCTATATTGCTAAAGCCCCTAAATTAAATCAGTATGATTCCATCACGATTGGTTCAAAATTAAAACAAAAAGAATTTTGGTTTATCGAGGAACTTGAGGAACTGTGGAAAAATTTTGGAAGAAGGTCTTCTATAGATTCACTGAATGCCGCTACTCTAAAAACTTTAGGCTATTTAATGTTCTCGGCGGGCTATGCTTACTCAAATCAGTACAACTCAATGCGCGATTACTTATACGATGTGCAAATTAAAGATGGAGAAGTTTTCAAATTAAATGAACTAGATCAGAGACTACTTCGTCTGTCTGCATTTCAGTCATGCTTGCAAAAGGAGGAAGCAGGACTTCGATTGTTCGAGATTGCTCCTAAAGAATATGTGAAGGATTGCTATTTGTACGAACAATGTGGTATTGCAAGAGCGGACGTTATAGAATTCCAGCAGCAGGTAAGGCCACTCTGCATTGAGAAGTACTTCAATGCACACAGCATTTGGAATGAAATCCGAGAATGGCCTTTTGTAAAAGCAGTAGGCTATAATGAGTGGTTATGTAACTCGCTTATTCATCAGATTCAAGGCTTTACTGCTGTATATTTTGTAGGGAATTACATTCTTTCTTCCACAAATGACACGCTTAGCATTCCTTTGATTTGCAAATGGATTGTTGATAATTCCGAGAAAATGACTTTGCTCAATCTAACCGACAAATTCAACGATATTTTTGGAACACAGATAACTAGATGGAAGATTGCGGATAAATTACGCTCTTCTGGTTTATGGAATCAACTCATAACTGACGAGATTGATAGTTATATTGATTCTCTTGCGGACAATAGTAACTTTGATGTAGATAGCTTGTTGGATGAGGAGTTCTTTTGATTTATGGATATTTGAAAAAGAGGGACGGTACTTTCCATTATGGATAAAAATTTACAGGAACTCATTCAATATATATCGAGCATAGATAAACCCTGTGCAACTGATATTTTATGTTCGATGCAACAGGTGCAGACGAGTTTGAATAAAGTACTTGCACATTTCAAAGAAAAAATCAAGTCGGAGGTGGATGAAGACTTTTTTGATGATGTTGGGCAGTTGGCCACATATTGCAACCAACTCAAAGAAATCAGTAATGCTTTAGACGAAATAATAACAATGAATCACTCTTCTAACTCGACCGGCAAGAGGCCGCCATTTCCTGAGACATCTTTACAGGCTCATACAGATAATGACGTTGATGGTTTATTAGACGAGGAATTTCTTTAATTGAGCTGCAATGGTATTATAAATGGTGTGAAAGGCAGATTGAACATGAACGAAAAGTATGAAAAGCTTTTTCGCTTTATAGTTGACACAGATAAAGAGTGTTCAACGGAGCTTCTTCATGCATTTGAATCGCTAAGAACGAGTTTTGATAATGCATTAGCAATAACAAAAAAGGAAATCCAGCTTTCGACTGAAAAGAATTCGTTTGATGATATTAGTCGAATTGCCGAATCCTGTCAACAGATTTCAGAAATCAACAATAGAATCGAGAACGCAATTGCTTTAATGGAAGTAAAATCATCAAAGCAAAAGATTGTTCCTGAAAGCAATGCGAATGCGGAGAAACAGATTCCTTCAAGAAAACCAATCGATTATGCTGACTTCGATGTTGATAATATGGAACCGCATACCTTAGATGAGGATTTTGAATACAAGAAGATTTGCGGGTTTGAAATCAACGGAATAAGATTTGAAGTATCAAGTTGGCAAGATGCACTCATATAATTGTGTTCCTACCTTTATAATATTGATGGAAATAAAATGGGTGGATTCGTTGACGACCCTTATTTCAAAAGAAGAAAGGTCAGCTACTTTATGAAGGAATCAGTTCCACGAAGGAACAAGATCATTCCGGGGACGAACTTGTATGTTTGGGTAAATAACAATGCCAACACGCTTGTTCGATTAATGCGGGATATGCTGGTAAGATATCTTATATCGCCTGAGACGATGACCCTTTATTTGCGAAGAGATCTTAGTTCTTTGCATTAAAAATTTCATCAGTGAGGAAAGAAACAATGTATGATGTTTGTCTTACAATATCTGCATGGTGCATCATCGGCCTGTTGGGTGTTCTGTTTATAAGATCTTTGGGATTCCGGGAATTCCATCAGGAGAAAATTATCCCTTGGCTCGTGGGTGTTGCTATGATTTCCTTCCTGATAGCTCTCATGTTTAACTAGAACTGAAAGTGGCTGAATACGGACTGAAGGGACGCATTGTCGTGGCAAGCAATGGTTTTGTCTATACAAAACCGATTTTGCGCTGCAAAATGCTTGTTGGGAATTCCCAAACCCTTTCGGACCTGCACCGTTCCGGTGCAGGCTGCGCGTTCATTCCGAACGCTTTTGAATGTGTCAATGCACACTCTCTCCGAAAATCTGGGTTGCTTTTTGGTACAAGAGTCAATGGCGCAGACCAACTGTTCGTGGTAAAATGAGTGCATTGTGTGCTTGACACTCAGAACGGAAAGGACGATGCGGTTATGGAGCAGCTTTACCTGATGCCCGGAGAAGAACGCTACACGAAATTTCAGGATGAAAATGGCGTGCCGAAAATCCGATATACTTATTGCTCCCTGCATGGCAAACTGTTCAACTGTACCTGCTGCTCGAAAGATGAAGCGCAACGACTGTGCGAAGATTGGCTCGTGGCACAAGACCGCTGTTATATAAACTAAAAATCGCCGAGGACTCCTCCCCAAAGGGAAGAATGCTCGGCGATATCCGTTTATCGGGTCTGCTGCTTTTCCTGTTCGCTCTTTTCCTCTGCAAAGAACAATTCCACATTTTTCTGCGCTTTCACCAGTTCCTGCATCGCATCACGTGCCTTGCGGTAAGCTGGGTATTCTGATTTTTTCTTTGCCAGTAGGTCGGAGTATTCGATATTTAAATCCTTCACCTTGGGCAGCTTTGTCAGCTTTGCATCGTTAAAGGCTGCTTTTGCAGCTTTGTGCAACGTGATTTCTTCCCGGTGAGCATCCAGAAATCTTTTGCTGTACCCAGCTTTCCGATAGGCATCGTAGACCGGGCGGGTCTTGGCGTAGTTGATGATGTGCGTTTTCAGTACGGCAATCTCGGCCATCCGGTTTTCTGCCGCTTTGATGGAATCGCCCAGTTCGTGATAGTGTACAGTGGCTGCATCAACACGCTCTTTTAATTCATTTGCGCTGCTGATTTTATGCTCCTGCAAGAAAACCAGAGTCTTGGACATCTCTTTCAGGTTATATTTTTTTGCCCAGCGTGTGTACCCGCCGCCTTTGCCTTCGGCCAATTTAGCCTGAATGTCCACCAGTAACTGGAACGTTTGTTCTTTGGGTGGCTGCTTCCGATGAGGCCGGTGTTCCGCTTCTCCGGCGATAACAGCTTTTAGTTCTTCTTCACTGTATCCTACACCCAAAGTACGGAAGCGGATAAAGCGTTTCTGCCGTGTGCTCTTGACAGAAGTGTACTTGCCACGTTTGACCTCGTAGCCTTGCTGCTCTAACTTTTTCAGAAATTCTTCGTAATCTTCCGGTTTCTCAGCCAGAATGCTGTCGATAATACTGCATAATTTGTCGCGGTTGCTTTCTTTCGGTGGATAAACGATCCGTTTCTGCCTGTCACGA
The DNA here is from genome assembly GCA_050873025.1 of Faecalibacterium sp. GTDB lineage: Bacteria > Bacillota > Clostridia > Oscillospirales > Ruminococcaceae > Faecalibacterium. The sequence goes on from JBNMHZ010000027.1 coordinate 25,155, forward strand.
TAGGGCTTATAGGCAATGGTGGATAGCTGGTGTTCCAAGCAAATCAGGTCGCTCAGACGCTGAACGGCAAGGTACGAAAGCCAGAAATTATTGAATTTATGGGTTCCGTCCAATGCGGTTGAATTGAAGATGATGTGGTTATGAATATGCGCCCGATCCACGTGGGTGGCTACAATAAAGGCGTATTTTCCTTTTAGAAAACGCATGGCAAATTCATAACCGATTTTGTTTGCTTCCTCTGCGGTGATTTCGCCCGGACGAAAAGATTGCCGCACCTGATACGCAATCACATCACGATCACGACCGACCGTCTGTTCATATAACTTCTTGGTCAGCAAAAATTCCTCGTCCACAGTCAAGGGACTGCACTCATAAGAACTAACAAGTTCGCCTTGCTCGGTTTTATCAGGGTTTTGAACATAGGCCGTATGGCAGTGCAGACAGGCCGCAAGCGATTTGCCTTTATTCTTTCGCATCGGTATCAGGCGTGTTGCAGCCATGTGAAATCACCCCCTAAAGGAAAATGCCGCCCGAAGGCGGCAAAAGATTAAAAATATTTTATAGTTCAGCAAGCCACTCGCTGAACCGCCCGATACCCTCGGTGATGGCAGTTGCACCGAAAAAGAGGACAAAACAAATGAACTCAGCCACCAGCAGGATAAGAAACTGATCCCAAGTCTGGCGGTAGGCGGTGTAGATGCCGCAGCCGAAGATGTAGACCATCAGCGGAGCGACCACATAGCTGGACAGGGTCAGCAGCCACTTTGCCATCAGAGCCAGAAAAGTCACAAAAAGAGAAATCGGGAAAAGAACAATTTTCTTCAACATAGACATCATATTAAGCACTTCCTTTCTGTTCGCCCTTATTATAAAGGTATCGGCTGCTGCATTGCAAGGATGTCAAGCAGTATATGTACACCCGCAGTCCTCCAACTGCGGGAATTTTCAGAGTTCAGCCAGCTTAGAGAGAATTTGTCTGCCAATGTCAATCAGTTCGTCCAGCCGGGTGCGCAGATCGGCAAGGTCAGCAGAATAGATTTTGCCGCTTTCGTTGGCGCGTTTTGCTACCTGATTCAGGTTATTGCTGCAATTCTGGAGCAGATAAGCCATGCGCCGCAGCTGCGGAAGGTCGAGATTCAGGCAGTAGCCATCCAGTGCCATTTTGCGGATATAGGCACTCAGACTGCGGATGCCCATGCTGAACATCTTTTCATAGATGCGGTTCTTTTCGGTTTTGCTCAGGCGCAGGATGATGGTTTCATCCCGCTTTTCTTTCATCGCGCATCACCATCCTTGTCATAATAGCTGCGGAACGGCTTAACAGGCTCCGACTGATTGGTCTTTTCCTCCAGCGCAGCCAGCACGGACAAACGAGCTGCAGGTGCTTCGGTTTCCTCGATTTCTTCGGGAGCATCCTGCGAGGGGCTGCGGTCACGGTCGATGTTCAGCAGAGCGTTCAGTTCAGCAAGGCGAGCAGACTTTTCCTGCAATTCTTCCTCCTGTGCGAACGGTTTTGCTACCTCAATCTCTGCGGCCTGCTTCTGCTGTTCAAGGTTTTGCAGGGCGTTCTCGGCATCGGCAATGCGGTCAGCAAAGTTGTCGATGGCATTGTCCAATCTGGTAATGTTGCCGCGGGCATCATCGCCCAGTGATACCGAATAACTCAACTCTGCCCGGAGAACAGCCTGATGCTCATTCTTGAAACTGTCAAAACGCAGATTCAACTCAAAGCCACGGTAGGTGCCCAGCAGCATTATGTCGGCATTGGGCATTTCCTGCCGTGCCAGAAGCAGCCATTCGCCAGCAGCCTTTTTGTCATCGAACACCATGCCCTTGATGGTCATGCCGCAGAAATTCTCCTTGTCCTGCGGGTGTGCAGCTGCAATCTGTGAATCCTGCTGCAACGCTGCAATGCGAGTTTTCTGTTTCTGGATTTCTTCCGGGAAAGTCTTGAGCAGCTTATCCTCCAGACGGTACTTCTGGTTCTGGAAGTCGCCGCGCAGGACTTTCAATTTTGCCACCTGCACGTCCAAATCCATCTTTTCCCGGATGCGCGGGTCACCGGCACACAAGGCTTTGACTTCAGCATAAGAAAGAGCCTGTTCATCCACATCGTCACAGGAACGCATGGGCGATTTGCTTGTCATAATTTGGCTGATGAATTTTTGCTTATTCTCCAGTGTCTGCCAGAGGTAGGCGTCAAAAGTTCCTTCGGTGACGTAATTATAGACGTAAACCTGCTTGTTTTGATTGCCCTGTCTGATGATTCTGCCATTGCGCTGGGTCATATCGGCTGGTCTCCAGCCCACGTCCAGATGATGTACGGCCACGAGCAGCGTTTGTACGTTGGTACCGGCTCCCATCTTGGCAGTGCTGCCCAGCAGCACACGCACCTGTCCGCTGCGCACCTTTGAAAAAAGTTCTGCCTTTTTGTTCTCCGTGTCTGCATTATGGATGAACTCGATTTCCTGTTCGGGTACACCAGCATTGAGTAGTTTGGAACGGATATCATCATAGACATTAAAACTGCCATCGCCCTTTGGGGTAGACATATCGCAGAAGATCAACTGGGTCAGCTTTTGTTCCTTGGTGTCATTCCAGATACGTAGGACGTTGTTGACGCAGGCGTTCAGTTTGCTGTTGGGGTCATCGGGTAAAGCATCGTTCATCAGCCGCTGGTCAAGGCCGATCTTGCGGCCATCCGATGTAATTTTCAGCATATTGTCCACCGAGGGGGCAACGGAGCCGCTGTGAACTTCAGCGGCACGTTTGCTCAACGCCTGCACCATATCCTTCTGGATATCCGAGGGCTTGACCACCACGGTTTCAAATTTAGCTTCGGGCACGGGCAAGTGCAGCTGGTTGCTGGTCTTGATATCCGCCGCTTCCTTGAACATCGCCATCAGTTCGGGCAAGTTGAAAAACTTTGCAAAACGAGTGCGCGCACGGTAGCCGGTGCCCTCCGGAGCCAGTTCAATAGCTGTCGTGGTCTCACCGAAAGTTGAAGCCCACGCATCGAAATGGGTCAGCCCTTTCTGCTGTAAGGTGTTGTACTGGAGATAGCGCATCAGAGTGTACATTTCGGTCATGCTGTTGCTCAGGGGCGTACCCGTCGCAAAAATAACGCCGCGCCCTCCGGTGATCTCATCGAGGTAGCGGCATTTGCCAAACATATCAGAAGATTTTTGAGCTTCGCTCGTACTCAAACCAGCGACATTACGCATTTTTGTGTATAAGTAAAGGTTTTTGAACGCTTGGCTCTCGTCCACAAACAATCGGTCTACGCCCAGTTGTTCAAATGTAACGACATCATCCTTGCGGTCGGCGGCCTGCAGCTTCTCCAATTTTTGCTTCAGGGTCTTGCGCAGCTTTTCCAGCTGCTTCACCGTAAAATGCTCACCGGCCTGCTCTTTTGCTTCTTCGATAGCCTCCTCGATTTCATCCATCTGCTCCTGAATCAGCCGCTCCTGCCGCTCTGCAGACAGCGGGATTTTCTCAAACTGGGAGTGTCCGATGATGACCGCATCATAATCGCCGGTCGCAATGCGGCTGCAAAAAGTCTTGCGGTTGCCGGGTTCAAAATCTTTCTTGCTGGTGACCAGCAGCTTTGCATTGGGATAGAGATGCAGAAACTCCGAAGCCCATTGTTCCGTCAAGTGATTAGGCACCACGAATAGCGACTTTTGGCACAGTCCAAGTCGCTTGGATTCCATCGCAGCAGCGGCCATTTCAAAAGTTTTGCCTGCTCCAACTTCGTGTGCAAGCAGAGTGTTGTGGCCGTACAAAACGTGAGCGATGGCATTGCGCTGATGCTCCCGCAAGCTGATCTCTGGGTTCATGCCCACAAAATGAATGTGGGAACCGTCATACTCACGGGGCCGGGTGCTGTTAAAAAGTTCATTGTACTTTTTCACCAGCAAGGCGCGCCGCTGCGGGTCTTTCCAGACCCAGCCAGCAAAAGCGTCCTTAATGGCCTGCTGTTTCTGCTGGGCGAGAGTGGTTTCGTTCTGGTTCAGCACACGTTTTTCTTTGCCATCCTCCTCAATGGTATCATAGACGCGGCTGTCACGCAGGTTCAGGGTATCCTCCAGAATTTTGTAGGCGTTGGCCCGGCGGGTGCCGTAGGTTTCGGTAGCCATAATGTCACCGTAGCCGGTGGCGGATTTATTGCTGATCCGCCATTCGGAAGTATAAGGAGAGTAGCGGACGGTAATAGCATTGTTATACCGGATACGATAGGGCGGCTGAAAAGTTTCCATCATGAACTGCTGCACGATGGAGGGGTCAAGCCATGTGGCACCCAAACGCACATCAATTTCAGATGCTTCCAGATCTTTGGGCTGGGCTTTTTCCAGTGCATCTACGTTGACCTTGAACTCCGGGTGGCTTTCTGCAGCAAGCTGTGCCATGCGCAGTTTATCGCGCACATTGCCGGAAAGGTATTCGTCCGCAGTCTGCCAGCCGACTTCCGGGTCGTCTGCATCAGCGGCAGGGTCTTTGAAAATCACACCGGATAACTCGGTGGTAATGCGCTCGTAATTGCCGGGAGTACCCAGCAGGTCGGCCATGTAGGGCAGATCGACCTTGCCATGTTCACCAATGGACACGGCCAATGCTTCGCTGGGGGTATCTACGCTGGTAACAACGCGTTCCGGGCGAATCGTCCGCTTGGTGAACATATCTGCCTTGGACTTGAGATTTTTATTCTCGTCCAGATTCTCCAGCGAACAGAGCAGATAGTAGGAACTATCATCATCGAACAGGCGAGCATTTTTCTTGTCGTTGATCAGACCGTATTTTGCGGTAAAGGCATCATAGGCGGTGTTCAGCTTTGCCTGCGACGCCTTGATATCCTCGTCTGGAAAATCATTCAACTGCTGGTCGATCAACTCGTTGACGATCTGCCGCAGTTCCACCATGCCAGCCACACGGCCTTTGGCATTGTCGGATAGTTCAATCAGCGTCATGATGGAGTTTTCACGGTAGTAGATCTCACCATCCACCACAGTATAGCTGAAATTCTTCACGGTGGGGTCTGCTGGCAGCGTTTTGCGCTGTGCTTCCGCATCGGCAACATCCGGGGCGGCAATCTCCACCGCAGTGTACTGACCATCGATGTGCTGCACTGCTTCGGCAAGCTGGTCTGCAAGGCTGGCTCCCTCAATTGGTGCAACGGTCAGGTCATGGCCGTACTGGGTGCTTTCCAGTTCCAAATTTCCCAGTACCATTTCCGGGTGGGAAACAAAATACTGATTGATGCTGAAGCCATCTTCGGTCTGTCCCAACTGTACCCATGCAGGTTCGATGTCCGCAGGACGGTCACGTTTCTGCAAAAAGATGATATCCGATACCACTTCGGTGCCCGCGTTGGCTTTGAACGCATTGTCGGGCAGACGAATTGCGCCCAACAGGTCGGTGCGTTCCGCCATATACTTGCGGGCGGTGCTGTCTTTGCTGTCCATCGTAAAGCGGCTGGTCACAAATGCAATCACGCCGCCCGGCCTGATCTGGTCGATAGTCTTGGCGAAAAAGTAGTTATGGATGCTAAAACCCAACTTGTTGTACGCCTTGTCGCTGACTTTGTACTGGCCAAAAGGAACATTACCTACGGCGAGGTCGTAAAAATCTCGGCTGTCAGTGGTTTCAAAGCCGGCAACGGTGATATCAGCCTGTGGATACAGCTTCTGTGCAATGCGGCCAGTAATAGAATCCAGTTCTACGCCATACAAACGGCTGCTGGCCATGCTGTCGGGCAGCATACCGAAGAAGTTGCCAATACCCATGGAAGGCTCCAAGATATTTCCCGACTGGAAGCCCATCTTTTCCACGGCATTATAGATGGCGCGAATCACGGTGGGGCTGGTGTAGTGCGCGTTCAGCGTGGAAGCGCGGGCGGCGGCATATTCTTCTTCGGTGAGCAGCCCTTTCAGTTGGATGTACTCGGCAGACCAATTTTCTTTGTTCGGGTCAAAGGCATCCGCCAGACCGCCCCAGCCAACATACTGTGAAAGCACCTGTTGTTCCTCGGCGGTGGCACCACGATGCTCCTGCTCCAGAGTGCGCAGGGTCTGGATGGCTTCAATATTGCGGGCGAATTTCTGCTTGGGGCCTCCGATACCCAAATTATCATCCGTGATGTGAAAATTTCCTGCGGCTTCCGGCATCGGTTCGGCGTTCAGGGCTTCGTCTGCGGCAGCAGCGTTCGGAAAGGTCTGCCATTCACCATTGACTTCTGCGGAGATTGGCAGTTTGTCCAGTTCTTCATCAGGAGTAGGCTCATCTTGCCGCAAGCCGTTTTCAAACTGTTGCTTGTTGAGTACCTCATTGCTCCACGAATAGCCTTGTGCACTGGTGTCGATGCGCACATCGGTTTCGCCAACATAGCCGATTTTGCCCTCAATGGTTCGGGTGGGAAGGTCAACGACAACACCGTCACCGACCTTGTAATCGGCAGTTTTTTCAGGGGCAATCTCGATGGCTTCATCCTGCTGTTCGTACAATTCCCGTACAACAGACAGCGGTTCTTCCCGGAAAATCGGCATCCGCATATCAGCCAGTGCCATATCCTGCAAGGAAACTTTGCCCTTGTCAAAATCAACGTTATCGACCCGAAATTCCCGGCCATCCATATTGATAATGGAACCGATCGGCAGATAATCCTCTTTGCGCAGGTGTTTGGTCTGATGGTGAGTGCCATCTTCGTTTAACCCGGCAAGGTAAACATCATTGCCCGCAGACCACAGCTCTTTTGACTTTCTTGCCCATAAGTTCGGTGGAAAGCCTGTGACCTGAACTTCGCCCAGTGCTGTTTCTCTCGTGAACAACGCACTGTTAATGATTTTTGCAACCTTGGCGGCATCTTCTTTATAGAACATGAAATTGCCACCAGCTTCAAAGCCCACGAGAGTGTCCGGATGCTGTTCCTTTAATGCCGTGTATTCGGCAGCACTGGCAGCGTTCAGTTCAAGAGGAAATTCAATGGCTTGTTTTTCCTTATCCGTCAGATAGCGGTCAGACTGAATCATCAGGTCAATATACTTTTCGACCTGATTCCAGCGGAGAAGGATTTTCTGATGGTCTGGATAGTGTTCAAATGTCAATCCCTTGCTGTCATGGTCAAGCCAGCCACGGCTTCCATCCAGATAGGTGTGCGAGGAGCCACCGGGTCCGTTTGGAGCGTATTCTTTGGCAAGAGCTTTTGCCCGGAGGTTTCGGTCAGGCTGCAACTGATAAATTTTCCAAATCCGAAGTTTGCTGTTTTCAAAGTTAGAGCCTCTCCGCAGCGCATTTTCAATGTCAGCCTGCGATAAAACAAAAGCGGAGGGCGATTTTTCGCTCTCCGCTCGGTCAATATGTTCGATCTGCTGGGCTTCGGTGGGGATGACGGCATCCAGAAAACTTAACTGTAGATCAGTTCCGTCCGAATTACTTCCTCGACCTGCTCCTGCAGACTGTTCATGTGCTGCACCCACGCCATCTGGTTCTTCTCCTTGTCCGGAGCCGGGTTCTTCGCCAGCAGGTCGGCCATCATTTGTTCCTTCATCGCTGCTGCGGTCTGCTCCAGTTCGGTCAGGGTCGGGTACAGGCTCCCATTCAGGAGCATCGTGTGGTACAGAACCGGGTGCTGCTGTTTCAGAAAGTTCAGGCGCATCCTGCTGTACTTGCCCAGCGGGGTCTTCGGCTGATGCAGGGTCAGGTTCGGGAGAAGATAATCCCCGGTCTGCGTGTAACTCAGATTGCTGCTCATATTCATGCTGGCTCCTTTCATTGTTTCGGCGGCGGATGGTCGTTTTGACTGCCCGCTCCACGGTGCGCAGAACTTCGCGGCTGATATCGCTGACTGCGGCACCGAGGGCATAGACGGCGTCCGGGGTGGAAAAATCGTAGATAGCCTGAAAACTGTCTTTGTCAAAATAGCCATCCGGTTCAAATCCGCACCGCTCCAGCAACGTGTAAGTGACGCTGATTGCGGCGGCGGACTTGAACTGCATTTCCAACCCGGCACTATCATAGTCCATCAGGAACGAACCGTCAACGATGGCGCGGATATCCTCGCTGTTGTTGTCCCAATAATCTGCGACCAGCTTTCCGGCAATGTCGGCAAGCTGTTGGCTGACCCTTTCATGGTTGATGCCGTAGGCAGCAGTCAGCGCATCGGAAACCGGTTGTTTCAGATCATCGTTGTACTGCCACAGGTCAGGGTCACGAGAATTGCGGCGCACTCCAGTATCCGACACGTCAAAAACATAGTGCAGACGCGGATATCCGCTGGATTCATCCAGCAGAGCGATGCCTTTGGAACCCCTGCGCACATAGCGGTTCATCCGATTGTTCCAGATGTCGTAATCGGCGCAGGCCGTGGCATCGGGCCGCTGGGCGTAGATCATCAGCTGGTCCTCAAAGCGGTACTTGTACAGCCGGGATGCTGTGGTCAGGTACGCTGTCCAGCTTTCCCAATACCGGGTCAGACCGTTGGCCGTGCGCTGGGCAAGGGCAAGGTATTCTTCGGTTTTGCTTGGCATTTTTTCCTCCTTTTTTAGATTTTAGAGTATAAAAATAGCGGATGACCAAATAAATCATCCGCTGAAGGCATATAAAAAATTCTGTGATCAGGATGCTAAATGATGGTTGTTAGCCAGTTCCTCTTCATAAACGTCCAGAAGATAATCAGGCCCTTCTTTCCAGATCGCTGTATCAAAATCAAACAGCGTTTCGTAGGTGGCCGATTCTGTAAATTGAAGCATTGCATCTTCAAAAGGAATATTATGCTTCTGCGCATATTTTACCAGCATACTGCGCATCAAATTTACAGCACAAGCGTTTTTTCTTTTATCAGAGACCGGATTGACGGACATCGCCATAGCGATCACTCCTTACAAATTCAAGTGTGCCTATGGAAGCTTCTGTCCGGAAGCAAAATTGATCAGTCAAGCGTTCTGGCAGAAGTTGGCCAATTGTAAAACTGTCTGCTCGTTCAGAGCCGGGTTCTCCATACTCACCTGTAATATAAGAATTCAAAGTTGCAGCCGTGCTATCGTCCGCGACCTTTCCACCGACAATATCATAGGCATTGTATTCTTTGAGAAGCGATTGAAACAGCGAATCATCTCGATTTGCTGAAATAAAATGAAGCCAATCGAGATCGGCTGTTTCAAAATAATGTATCAACAATTCTGGTGTTGGATGAAATCGGAAAACCGAGATACAACCGTCGTCTACTTTGAAATCGGCAGGAAGTTTCCGCCAGCGAATATTTTTCTTGACAGCAGACGGAATGTAGTTCAGTGCTTGCTCGTAAGAAGAAGTAAGATAGAATCCCTTGCCAAAATCCAATGTGCGCTTACTGTATTTCAAATCAATCGTGGATATTTCAGTATAGCTTCCATGATAAAGGAGCAGCCCATTTGTCAACTTTTGCATACGTTTACCCCATTGGCCTTGAGAATATCCTCAACATCTTCAAGCGCACATGCGTAGCTGCTTACATGAAGAAGTTCGTAGCATTCGTTGATAAATCCGAGGATATCGTACTTCTTAAACAGTTCCGCACACTCTTTTGGAGACATTTTCCACTTCGTTTGTGCCATACGAAAAATCCAGCACTGCATATCAGCAATACTAATTTGACGCTCGCTCATAAAGCAGCCTCCTTCCATTGCTTTTCTTAATATTAGTATAGCTCATTTTTCATTTCATAGCAACGAAAGAATTATGAACAGCTTGAAAATGGAGAAAAGAAACCTTATGTAAGCCGCCCGCAGGCGGCAAAAATTTAGTTAAGCGGAAATTCTAACTCGGCAAATTCGGTATCGGTCATAAGTTTGAGCTTTTCGATAACGCCCTCGGACAGTTCACGCAGAGCCGTTTCATCCGACATTAAGTAGCACTGCATCAGCCGCAGTTCCTGAATCAGCCCCAGCCGGGTGCCAGTATTGTAGAGCATCATCAGGGTCAGCTCTTCATGCTCAAAGTTCATGTCCATCCCTAGCCTTTCTGCATCCAGCGGGATTGTCGCACTTGGACAGTTCCGCCAGTTTTTCAAGCGTGGAGGGCTTGTTGGAAAGCCCCAGTTCCTCGGCCTCTGCGACCTTATCCATAATAAGGTCATAGTCCTGAAGCGTCCTCCGACCTTTTTCCATGTGGCGCGCTTCCAAGATCTGTTCCCGGACTTCCTGAATCGTCAGCTCCGGTGCGTTGATTTGACCGCCATCCATCACAGAAAAGTCGCGGTAGTAGAGAGTATAGTCCCAGCCCTCGTCTGTGGACTGGATAGCAATATAACCTGTATTTCCAAATGCCCATGCACCTTGTTCATCCTGTGTCTGGATTTCCGGGTAAGCCGTGCCACCGCTACGTTCAATTATTTCTGCAAACTGGCAGATATGATATACATCCCCCAGCCCGCCGATATCGACATGGTAATCGTCTATACGTTCCACTCGTGCCGTGCAGCTGGCACCATCCGAACGGTTAATCTGGATAATGCCGCCATCCGGGATACGGTAAATATCATCATAGTGGCTGTTGATGAGCCGAACATCGGGCGGAATCGTTTCAGGTTCCCAGATGCGCCGCCTGCCAATGCCGGCCTGCGGAATATTTTCGAGAATCTGCACACTTTCCAGCTGGATGACCTTGCGGTCATCGTCCGAAAGCTCGAACAGATACCAGTTCCGGGCAGCAGCGATGGCGTTTCTGCCATCGGGCGGCAGGTTCTTTTCGGAAATCTGCCCACTTTCCAGCAGCTCACCCGTCACCTTATTATAGGTGGCAAAGCCGACACCTGCGCCATTTTCGCGCAGATGCAAGTATTTGTCACCATTGATGAGGTAGACAGCTTCATTTTTTGGCTCCATCAGCAGCCTCCGTTTTCAAATTCCAGACTGAACTTGCTGCGGCCATCAGATTCGGTGCCCAGCAGGACAGTGGCATTGTAAGTCTTGCCCTTGGCGCTCTTGCAGTCCTTCAGGCGTACCCGGCCATCCCGCAGCAGCTTGTCCACCATGCGGCTATCCAGATGCTTGCCCAGCCGCTTGAAGTAGGCATTATCCTTCCACAGCGCAAAGCGGCACTCGCGGTTCTCACAGAACCAGCCCTTTTCACGCTCCACAACAGACTTACCACAGTTCGGGCAGACACCAGCAACCTTGTTCTTCATCAGCATATTTGCTCCCTTCACGGCCTCGGTGGTATTTACCAGCGAGGAAATCATATCTTTGATCTCGGTCATAAATTCTTCCGGCTCCATCTCGCCGCGCTCAATGCGCAGCAGTTTTGCTTCCCAGTCGGCGGTCATATCCGCAGACTGAATCTGTTCGGGCATCACGGTGATAAGGGCTTTGCCCTTGTCAGTCGGCAACAGCACCTTGGTTTTCTTATCGCCCTTGCGTTCCAGAAAACCTTTCTGCACCAGCTTTTCGATGGTTGCAGCACGGGTGGCCGGAGTGCCGATGCCTTGACGTTCCACGCCCTCCGGCATATTGTTCGCACTGGCAGTTTCCATCGAGTGTAGGAGCGTGTCTTCCGTGAAGGATTTCGGCGGGGACGTCTGTCCCTCTTTCAGTTCGGCACCGATAATGCTGCACGCACTCTGTTTCTGCACATCGGGCAGGACAGTCGGCTCTTTCTTCTTGCCAAGCAGTTCACCCAGCACCTTGCGTTCGATGCCTTTCCAGCCATCCGACAGCACAACCTTGCCTTTGGCGGTAAATTCTTCGCCTGCGCAGATGGCAGTCAGTGTGGTTTCTGCATAGCAGTAAGGCTCACCCACGGCGCAGAGCAGCCGTGCAGCAATCAGCCGCAGAACACTCATTTCTCCAGCAGGCAGAGCAGAAAGGTCTACTTTTGCCATGCTTGCCGTAGGCAGCAGCGCATGGTGATCGGTAACTTTGCTGCCATCAATGACCTGCTGCATATGGACAGGGATCTCTTCTGAAATGCCGAATGCAGCAGAGGTGTCTGCTACCAGTCCCGTCAGGGATACCGCCATATCTTCCGTCAGGAATCGGCTGTCTGTACGCGGGTAGGTAATGCACTTTTTCTCATAAAGGCTCTGCGCATAGTCCAGTGTCTGCTGTGCGGTAAAACCCAGCAGACGGTTGGCATCTCGCTGGAGCGTGGTCAGGTCGTAAAGCTGCGGCGGCTTTTCGGATTTTTCCTTGCGCTCTACATTCTGCACGGTAGCACCGGCCTCCTTTCGGCAGGAAGTGAGCAGGGCTTCGGCATCCGCTTTCTGTAGGAACCGTTTGCTGGATGCTGTACCGCCGCCCGCAAATGCGAGGGCAACGGCATAGAACTTTTCTGGGGTAAAAGCTGCGATTTCCGCTTCCCGCACCACCGTCATGGCAAGCACCGGGGTCATGACCCTACCAACCGCCAATGGCCTACCATACAGGCACGAAAAAAGCCGGGAAGCATTGATACCGACCATCCAATCGGCGCGTTCCCGGCAAAGTGCTGCATTGTACAGCGCATCATATTCAGCTGACGGTTTCAGGTGGGCAAAGCCCTCCCGGATTGCGGTTTCTTCCATGCTGGACAGCCACAGGCGGAAAACAGGCTTTTTGCACCCAGCTTGCTGGTAGACCAGTCGGAAGATCAGTTCGCCCTCACGCCCTGCGTCGGTCGCGGCGGTCACACTGTCCACATCGGGGCGGTTCATCAGCTTTTTCAGGATGCCGAACTGCTTTTTGGTGGACGCAGACACAAGGTACTGCCACTTTTCCGGCAGGATGGGCAGGTCGTCCACACTCCACTTGGTGTACTTTTCATCGTACACATTGGGAGGAGCAAGCTCCACCAGATGCCCGATGCACCAGCTGACCAGATAGCCGTTACCCTCCCAATAACCATCGTTTCTGTTTGTTGCACCGAGAACCTTTGCGTAAGCTGCCCCGACTGAGGGCTTTTCGCTGACCACAAGTTTGTAAGACAATAAGCATCAACTCCTATTCTTTTTAGATTTAGATATGTAAGGCGGCAAATGCCGCCAGTAAAATTATTCCTCTGTGGTATCCTCCTCGCCGGTTTCCTCCGGTTCATCCTCGGTGGGAATCTCAAAATCGCCCTTGTCCTCGGTGTAATCCGCATCGGGGTCAAGGGCTTCTTTTTCTGCCTGCTTTTTCTGTTTCTGCTTCATAAAGGCGTAGATGCCGCCGCCAGCAGCCAGACCGACCAGAGCCAGTACGCCTAAGAATGTGGCGGCATACTTCGTGAT
>JBNMHZ010000028.1:0-38349 GCA_050873025.1 Faecalibacterium sp.
AGTCTCAGATGGAAAACCTGATGCTGAACACCGATGATGCCTACTTCCCGGCCGGCTGGCATGAGGAAGAGGTCACCTCCATTTCGGAGGACGATATTCAGGTGTTCAACGAGGATGGCACCCCCAAGACCCGTACCGGCGATGACGGCACGGTGTACTATTACCGCAACGTGCGCACGCAGGCGGCCATGGTCACACTGGACTATGACGGCAATGTGGTGGCCATCGTAGGCGGTCTGGGCCAGAAGACCAAGAGCCTCTCGCTGAACCGTGCCTACAGCGTCACCCGTCAGACCGGTTCTACCATCAAGCCCATCGGTGCCTATGCACTGGGCGTGGAATACGGCCTTGTGAACTGGTCCACCATGCTCAACAACTCGCCCCTGTACCAGAAGCAGGACATGGTGATCCGCGATGAGGATTACTGCCGCAAGAACGGCCTGATGGGCCTTTCGGACAAGCAGCTGCGCGCATATCCCAATGCATGGCGCAGCTGGCCCCGCAACTACGGCGGTAATTATGGCGACAACAGTGATATCCCGCTGTGGAACGGCCTGGCCCGCTCGCTGAATACCATCGCCGTTCGTGTGGGTGATCTGGTGGGTGCAAGCAATATCTTCAACTTTGTTTATAACACCCTGCAGCTGGATACACTGGACCCAGTGAACGATGTGGGCCTTGCCCAGATGGTCATGGGCAGCCAGACCCACGGCGTCACCCCGACGGCACTGGCCGCTGCCTTCCAGATCTTCTACGATGGTGAGTACACCACCCCGCACCTGTACACCCGTGTGCTGGATCGTGACGGCAATATCTATCTGGAAAACAATGCCACCAGCTATCAGGCACTGACCCCGGACACCGCCTATGTGATGAACCGCCTGCTGAAGAACGTGCTGTACTCCAACGTGGGTACTGCAGGCGGCCGCTACCCCAACTCCAACGGTATGGAGTCCTTTGGTAAAACTGGTACTGCCAGCGATGAAAAGGATCTGTGGTTCGTGGGCGGCACGCCGTACTATGTCACCGCTGTGTGGTGGGGCTACGACGCACCCTACGATATGACCAAAACGCTGGGCAAGCAGCAGGCCAAGACCCGCACCTGCGTTACGGCGTGGAAGGCACTGATGGAACAGGTGCAGGCAGACCTGCCCTATAAGGCATTCCCCACCTCTGCCGGCGTTGTGGAGCGCCGCTACTGCACCCAGAGCGGCCTGCTGGCAGGCGGCTCCTGCCCCAGCACCGCCGTGGGTTACTACCGTGCGGACGATCTGCCCGCCACCTGCAACTACTCTCATGCTGCAGCAGCAACTGCACCTGCAGCAGATACCGCGGCGGATCAGACTGTCATTCCGGCAGATACAAGTAATCTGGATACAGATTGATCTGTGTATGTGATGCGGACAGAACGCGAAAGGCGTATTTTCGGCACAAACACCGTGTGAATCCGGCAAGGAAACACCGCACTTCAAACGACAAAACTGGATAATCTGACAAAAACGCATCCGACCTCTTGCATTGCAGGGGGCCGGATGCTATTATATTCACTGCAAGAACACTTGTGTTTGTGAGGTGAACAAGTTGGAACGCCGCTTTTATCTGGTAGATGCGCAGGTTCTGCCTGAGGTATTCCTCAAGGTAGTGCGTGCAAAAGAGCTGCTGGCCAGCGGGGAAGCACGCAGCATTTCCGCTGCCACCCGTGCCGTGGATCTTTCGCGCAGCGCATTTTATAAGTATAAGGACTGCATCTTTGATTCTGAGAATGGCCGTGAGGTCATCACCGTCATGGCCACCCTGCGGGACGAGACCGGCGCTTTGCAGAGCCTGCTGGCCGGCATCAGCGCCGCAGGCGCAAGCATCGTGACCATCAACCAGTCCACACCGGAAAACGGTGCCGCACTGGTGGCCGTTACCATCCGCACCGATACCATGCAGATGACCCCCGAGGAGCTTACCGAGAAGCTCTCGCGCCAGCGCATGGTGGTGGGCGTGCACTGCGGATATAATCTGTAAGCAGTTTTCAGGAAAACGAGGGAGAACGACAATGGCTAAAATTGCAATTCTGGGCTTTGGCACGGTGGGCAGCGGCGTGTACGAGGTACTGTGCCGCAACGCTGCGGGTGTCTCCCGCCGTGCAGGCGAGCCGGTGGAGGTCAAGTATATCCTTGACCCCAAGGATTTTTCAAACCATCCGGCTGCACATCTGTTTGTAAAGAACTTTGATATCATTCTGCAGGACCCGGAGGTCAAGGTAGTGGTGGAGACCATCGGCGGCACCCGCTTTGCCTACCCGTATGTGAAAGCCTGCCTGGAAAGCGGCCGCAGCGTGTGCACCTCCAACAAGGAGATGGTTGCCACCTACGGTGCCGAGCTGCTGGCTCTGGCCAAAGAGCACGATTGTGCCTTCCTGTTTGAGGCTTCCGTGGGCGGCGGCACGCCGATCATCACCCCCATGCACCAGTGCCTGGCGGCAAACGTCATCACCGAGGTGCAGGGCATCGTGAACGGCACCACCAACTTCATGCTCACCAAGATGGTGCGCGAGAACCTGGGCTTTGACGATGCGCTCAAGATCGCACAGGAGCTTGGCTATGCCGAGACCAAAGACCCCAGCGACGATGTGGACGGCCGCGACGCCTGCCGCAAGATCGCCATCCTGTCCTCGCTGGTCTGCGGCCACCAGATCTACCCCCAGAATATCCCCACCCGCGGCATCCGCGATATCACCACGGCCGATGTGGAAGCGGCGGAGAAGCTGGGCTGCGTCATCAAGCTGATCGCCTGGATGAAACGCGGCGAGGATGGCAGCGTGGCTGCAGGTGTGGAGCCCTGCCTGGTGCCCAAGGCAAACCAGCTGGCCAGCGTGGACGATGTGTTCAACGCGGTGCTGGTCAAGGGCGATATGCTGGGCGATGTGGTGTTCTACGGCAAGGGTGCGGGCAAGCTGCCCACCGCCAGCGCTGTGGTGGCCGACGTGGTGGATGCTCTCAAGCATGGCTCCAAGGTGCACGACAGCCTGTTCTGGCAGCCTGCCGAGCCGGTGGAGGGAATGCTCACCGATCCGGCTCCCGCCGCATATTATGTGCGTGTGGCGGGCATTGCCCCGGCAGTGGTGGAAGCCATCTACGGTTACGGCAAGGTAGTGGATGAGCGCTATGAGGGCTGTGCCTACTTTGTGGAGCGCGCCGACGAGAAGGCTCTGGCCGAAGCAGCCCGCAAGGTGGAAGCCGTGGGCGGCAGCGTGAAGCTGGTGCTCAAGCGTCTGCCGGAAGAAAACTGACAACGGATCAAAGAAAGGTGCGGCGGCTATGAAGATCAAGGTTTCTGTCCCGGCCACCAGTGCAAACATCGGCTCCGGCTTTGATGCACTGGGTCTGGCGGTGACGCTGTATAATACGGTCACCTTTGAAGAGAGCGAAGTGCTGGATATCTCGTCTGCGGACGGCACCCGCATCCCGCGCGGTGAATCGAACCTGGTGTACCGCTCAGCAAAAGGACTGTTCGAGAAGGTGGGCAAGCAGATCCCGCCCCTCAAGATCACCCAGACCAACCCCATCCCCATGGCACGCGGCCTGGGTTCTTCCTCGGCCTGCATCATCGCGGGCCTGCTGGGTGCCAACCGGATGCTGGGCGATGTGCTCAACACCCAGGAACTGCTCACGCTGGCTACCTCCATTGAGGGCCACCCGGATAACGTGGCACCGGCGCTGCTGGGCGGCTTGACCAGCAGTGTGTTTGAGGAGGGCAAGGTGTACTCGGTCAAGCGCAACGTGGACGAAACGCTGTGCTTTGCTGCCATCGTGCCGGACTACAAACTGCTGACCGAAGCGGCCCGTGCGGCTCTGCCCAAGGAAGTCTCGCATAAGGATGCGGTGTATAATCTTTCCCGTGCAGCGCTGGTGCCCGCTGCCTTCTGCGAAGGCCGCCACGACCTGCTGGCCATTGCCACCGAAGATAAGCTGCACCAGCCCTACCGGATGCCGCTGATGCCGGGCTCCAAGGAAGTGTTCGATATGGCACGGCTGTGCGGTGCAAAGGCTGTTTACGTTTCCGGCGCAGGCAGCACCGTGATGGCGGTGGCCGAAAAGGCCGAGGCCGAGAAATTTTACTCCAAGCTGGAAAAGGGTCTGGAACTGCTGGAAGGTCTGGACGGATGTGAAGCATTTACATTGCTGCGTTTGGATGCCGATAACACCGGCGCAACGGTGGAATGATAAATGGGATAGGGAAGTGCAAGGTTCTGCCTGCGGCTTCCGCCCGGTGTACCCCTTTTGATTAAGGGACAAAAAGAGGAGAGTGACAAGATATGGCGTTGATCGTACAGAAGTTCGGCGGTTCTTCGGTGAAGGACCGTGACCGTATCTTCAACGTGGCACGCATTGTGGCAAACACCCACAACGCGGGCAATGACGTAGTTGTGGTGGTGTCCGCTCAGGGCGATACCACCGATGACCTGATCGCCAAGGCTGGGGAGATCACCCACAACCCTTCGGCCCGTGAAATGGATATGCTGCTGGCTACCGGCGAGCAGATCAGCATTTCGCTGCTGGCCATGGCGCTGAACGAGCTGGGCTGCCATGCCATCAGCCTGACCGGCTGGCAGGCGGGCTTCCGCACCGACCGCGCCTACACCAAGGCACGCATCAACCGCTTGGAGACCGAGCGTATCTCCTCTGAGCTGGAGCGCAACCGTGTGGTGGTGGTGGCAGGATTCCAGGGCCTGAACAAGCTGGACGACATCACCACCCTGGGCCGCGGCGGCTCCGATACCAGCGCAGTTGCCATTGCAGCTGCCCTGCACGCAGACCGCTGCCAGATCTTCACCGATGTGGAAGGCGTTTACACCGCCGACCCGCGCAAGGTGCGCAACACCCGCAAGCTGGATGAGATCACCTTTGATGAGATGCTGGAACTGGCATCTCTGGGCGCACAGGTGCTGAACAACCGCAGCGTGGAGCTGGCTAAGAAGTATAATGTGGAGCTGGAGGTGCTCTCCAGCCTGAATCCCGTGCCCGGTACGGTGGTCAAGGAGGTTACGAAAGACATGGAAGGTATGCTGATCAAGGGCGTCGCAAAGGACACCGATGTTGCTGTTATCACGATTCTGAATGTTCCCGATGAGCCGGGCATGAGCTTCAAGATCTTCGGCCTGCTGGCCCAGAAGAACATCAACGTGGACATCATCCTGCAGTCCACCGGCCGCGACGGCAAGAAGGACATCAGCTTTACCTGCTCTGAGGGCGAAGCCGACCTGGCCATGCGTGTGCTGAAGGAGAGCGCACACTTCAACGATGTCAGCGTGGATAATACCTGCGCCAAGGTCTCCATCGTGGGTGCCGGCATGCAGAGCCACAGCGGCGTTGCTTCCAAGATGTTTGAGGCACTGTCCAACAACAACATCAACATCAAGATGATCTCCACCAGCGAGATCAAGATCTCCTGCATCATCAACCGCGAGGACGCCGACAAGGCCGTTTCCGCGATCCACGATATGCTGTTTGACTAATTAGGAAATACACAAAAATGCCGCATTGCCTTTCAGGTAGTGCGGCATTTTTGCGTGCTGCGCTGAAAAAATATTCTTGTGATGCCGTTTTTCGTCACGACCGGTCCTGTGAAAAAAGCAATTCATCCAGGCCCGCAGGACTGGATGAGTTGCAATGTTATAAATAACATTTCCACTGAAATGCCCAGAGCGAAGCGGAGGGCATTTTGAATCGTTCTCGCGCGGTCATACTTATTTTACACTTCCGGCGTTTACACAAAATGCAAAGGGGTGTATAATATACACTGTATCTGTGCGGCGCGGCGCGCTGCAAATTCTGCCAAAGGAGCTGCAACGCACCATGGAACCAACCAACAAAAAGGCTGCAAAGCCCCGCCTGACCCGTCAGCAGTATATGCGCCGCAAGCGGCTGCGTCTGGTGCGCAACTGGGCCATTCTCATTCTGGTCTGTGCCGCCATCGTGGCGCTGATGACCAAAGGCATCCTGTGGCTGCTGCCAAAGGTGAACGCCGCCCTTGCCGGGCCCAAAAAGTTTGAAGCAGCCAGCTACGACGGCACAGGCTACACCTTTGACGCAGACGATGCGCGGCTTGTACTGGTGAATGCAAACCTGCCTTTTGCAAAAGAACCCGCACCGGCCCTTGCCGCCGCCAATGAGGACGGCAGCATCCAGCTGGAAGCCGAAGCCGCTGCCGCTTATCAGAAGATGGCTGCTTCGGCGGCAGAGGATGGCATTACGCTGGTGCTGACCGCAGGCTATCAGGACGCCGACACCCGCAGCGCAGCCTTTGATGCACAGAAGCAGCAGTATCTGCAGAAGGGCAGGAGTGAGGAAGCGGCAGCCAGCCTTGCCGCAGATATCCAGCTGCCTGCAGACTGCAGCGAGCACGGCACCGGCTACGCGGCGGATATCCTCAGCAGCGACTACCCGGATCGGGACACCGGCTTTGCAAAGACCCGCGCTTACGAGTGGCTGACGGCCTACGCTGCGGAATATGGTTTTATCCTGCGCTACCCGCAGGAACATCAGGCCGCGACCGGCGTGGTGTTTGAGCCGTGGCACTGGCGGTATGTGGGGCCGGAAAATGCCCTTGCCATCCGTGCCAGCGGCCTGAGTCTGGAAGAATTTCTCGCCTTGCAGAAGGCATCTTAAAAATAAAAAAAGCTCCCTGTGCAGACAGGGCGGAGGAACAAATTGAAACGTACTCTCATTGCGCCGGGCGTGCATCTTTCCTGCGACCCGGCGGAAAAATTCAACCGCTGCCGCATCAGCATCCACTTTGCCTTCCCGGCAAAGCGGGAAACTGCCACGGCCCATGCACTGCTGCCGCTGGTGATGGAGCGCGGCTATGCCGACTGCCCGGATATGACCCGCCTGACCAAGAAACTGGCCAGGCTCTACGGCGCCGACCTCACCGTGGACGCCCGGCCTATGGGCTGCAGCCACAACCTGTGCGTCAGCGTCACCGGCATCAAAGATCAGTTTGCCCTGGAAGAGGAACCGCTGACAAAGGAATATGCATCCATTGCACTGGGCGCGGCGTTTCACCCTTATTTTGTGGGCGGCACTTTTGATCCGGAGGCTGTGAACATCGAAAAGCAGATGCTGAAAAAGGCGCTGGAGGACGAGATCAACGATAAGCGCCTGTACTGCCTGCATCAGGCCAACCGGGAGTTCTTTGGCAGCAGCCCGGCGGGCGTGCGGCAGGAAGGCTATCTGGAAGAAGTGGACGGCCTGACGCCGGCCATGCTGACGGATGCTTATTACGAGATGCTGTGCACGGCAAACATTGAGCTGATCGTGCTGGGCTGCACCGCAGAGCAGACTGCTGCGGTGAAAGATGCTCTGCTGGCAGAGCTGGCCGCCATCCAGCGCGCCCCGCTGCCGCTGGCAGAGAACATTGCCATGCCCCGCCGGGAACCGGTGCACAAAGTGGAAACTTACGATATGGTGCAGGCAAAGCTCTGTATGCTGTTTACGCTGGGGAAACCTATGCGCACCGAACAGCTGGCTGCCGTGCGCCTTGCCATGGCGCTGTACGGCGGCAGTGTGACCAGCCGCCTGTTTTTGAACGTGCGCGAGCGGGACCACCTGTGCTACTACTGCTCGTCCTCGTTCCAGAGCTTTACCGGCAGCATGGCTGTGAACAGCGGCGTGGAGCACGCTGACGCAGCCCGGGCAGAACAGGCCATCCTGAAAGAGCTGGCCGACCTGTGCACCGGCCCCATCACGGACGATGAATTCGAAGATTGCCGCCGGGGCCTGCTCAGCGGGATGCAGGGTGTGGAAGACACGCTGGGCGGCATTGAGACCTGGTATTACATCGAGGTGCTGCGCAGCGGCGGCGACCCGGCCAAGGTGCAGACGCCCGCCGAGGCCCGCGCCGCCCTACAGGCCGTGACCAAGGACGATGTGCGTGCCATCCTGCGCAAACTGACCCTCTCGGTCAGCTATCTGCTCACAAAGGAGGTGGAAGCCCATGCCGCAGAATAATTCGGAACTGCTGGAAAAGACGGTGGCCGACCAGTGGCAGACCCTGCCTTCCGGCCTGACGGTCATCGTGCGGCCCATGCCGGGCTATTCCAGCACCCATGTGATTTTTGCCACCCGCTTTGGCTCCATCGACCGGGATTTCCGGCTGGACGGCAAAGAGGTGCATCTGCCTGCCGGTGTGGCCCACTTTCTGGAACACAAAATGTTCGAGGACCAGGACGGCGACGCCTTTGCAAAGTACGCCAAGACCGGTGCCAATGCCAATGCCTTCACCAGCTTTGACCGCACCTGCTATCTGTTCACCGCCACCCAGCAGCTGGACGAAAGTCTGGATGTGCTGCTGGGCATGGTGACCCACCCGTACTTTACCGAGCAGACCATTGCCAAGGAGCAGGGCATCATCGGGCAGGAGATCAAAATGTACGACGACAGCCCGGACTGGCGGCTCATCACCGGCCTGTTCGAGTGCCTGTATCACGAACACCCCATCCGCAGCGACATCGCGGGCACCGTGGAAAGCATTGCCGAGATCACCCCGGAAATGCTCTACGACAGCTGCAAGGCGTTCTATGCGCCGGGCAACATGGTGCTGGCCGCAGCCGGCAATACCACCATGGAGCAGATTTTAGCCGCCTGTGAGCGTCACGGCCTGATGGAGCCCCGCACCGCCGAGGGTGTGCAGCGCCTGTGGAAGCCGGAACCCATGACGCTGGCCGCCACCGAAAAAACGCTGAAGATGCCGGTGTCCAAGCCCTGCTTCGGCGTGGGCTTTAAAGAAGAACCGCTGCCCGCGAACGATCTGCGCACCGAAGCGCTGTATGATCTGATTTTGAGCTGCATCACCGGCGGCATGTCGCCGCTGTACCGCAAACTGTATGACAGCGGCCTTGTGAACCCCGGCTTTGGCGGGGAAGTGCTGCGGGTGGACGGCTGCTGCTGCATCCTGTTCACCGGTGAGAGCGACGCGCCCGACACCGTGAAACAGATGCTTCTGGACGAAATTGCCCGCGTCCGAGCCGAAGGCGTGGACCGGGAGATCTTTACCCTGTGCAAGAACGAAAAATACGGCCAACTGATCGAAAACCTCGAAAATGTGGAGGATTCGGCCAGTCAGATGGCAGACTTTGCCCTCTCCGGCCAGACGGTGGCCCAGCAAATTTCCATGCTGGCGGGCCTGACCGCCGAGGATGCAGACGCAGCCTTGCAGCACATCCTCAGCACCGGCCGCATGGCCGTCATGTATATCCAGCCGGACGGCACTGCGCCGCTGGCGGAGGATGAGGAGGAAGCAGAATGACAAGACTGACAAATCTGGTGCAGTTCCCGGGGCTGGGCCTGAGCTTTGAGATCAACCGTGTGGCTATTTCCATTGGCGGGTTCAACATTTACTGGTACGGCGTGTGCATCGCCTTCGGCATCTGCTTGGCGCTGGTGTTTGCCTTCCGGCATAGCGTGGAGTTCGGCGTGGACGCCGACAGCATGGTGGACGTGATTTTAATTGGCATCGTGCTGGGCATTGCCAGCGCCCGTGCCTATTACGTGGCTATGGCTCCTTTTAAATATGAGAGCATCTGGGAGATGATCGCCATCCGCGACGGCGGTTTGGCCATCTACGGCGGCATCATCGGCGGCTTTTTGTTTGGCGGCCTTGCCTGCAAGTGGCGCGGCGTGCCGATGCTGCCCATGTTCGACCTGACCGCCATGGGCTTTCTGCTGGGCCAATGCTGCGGCCGCTGGGGCAACTTTTTCAATCAGGAAGCCTTCGGCTGCAACACAACCCTGCCCTGGGGCATGTACAGCGAAGCCACCAAAGCCTACCTGATGGGCAGCACGGTCACGGCCCAGAGCGGCATGACCATCGACCCGAACCTGCCGGTGCACCCCACATTTTTATATGAAAGCATCTGGTGCCTGGTGGGCTTCATCCTGCTGTTCCGCTACATCAAAAAGCGCCGCTTCAACGGAGATATCGCCCTGCGGTACATGGTGTGGTACGGCGCGGGCCGCTTCTGGATCGAAGCCCTGCGCACCGACAGCCTGATGCTGGTGCCCTCCATCGGCCTGCGCGTTTCGCAGCTGATCGCGGGCATCGCCGTGGTGGCCGGTGTGGCGGCGGAAATTTACTTCACCCGTAAATTCAAGGACAAGCCCCTGATGGTGAAACTGGCCCTGAACGCCGACAACAAGGCGGCCCTCGACAAGCTGCGCAAGGAAAAAGGTGCTATCGGCCTTGTGCTGGATGCGGACACCGAGCTGGTGGCATCCAGCCCGCGCAGCCTGTTTTTGCAGCGCACCGAAGCCTACAATGCCGAGGTGAAACGCACCATCGAGGAAATGAATGGGGCAGAGCACTGAAAAATCTTTCGAAAAGAGGAAATTTCCTCTTGCATTCCCTGCATTTTTTTGCTATACTATTCTAGCCGCGTGGTGTGGGCGCCTGAAATGGCCCCGTAGGGGTCTGCCTTTACGACCAGCGAGTACAACGAAAAGGAATGAACAAAATGTACGCAATCATTGTTACCGGCGGTAAGCAGTACCGCGTGGAGCAGGGCGACATCGTCTACATCGAAAAGCTGGACGTTGAGGCCGACTCCGAAGTGAAGTTTGATCAGGTTCTCGCTATCGGCGAGGAGGGTTCCGTGAAGGTTGGCGCTCCCGTTGTTGAGGGTGCTACCGTGACTGCCAAGGTCATCAAGAATGGCAAGGGCAAGAAGCTGAACATCATCACCTATCGCGCAAAGAAGCACAGTGCTCGCCGTATGGGCCATCGTCAGCCCTTCACCAAGGTTGAGATCACTGCGATCAACGGCTAAGGAGGTAAATTACAATGGCACATAAAAAGGGCGTAGGCAGCACCAAGAACGGCCGCGATTCCGCAGCACAGCGTCTGGGCACCAAGCGTGCAGACGGTCAGTTTGTTCTGGCCGGCAACATCCTGGTTCGTCAGCGTGGCACCCACATCATGCCGGGTGAGAACGTTGGCAAGGGCAGCGATGACACCCTGTTTGCTCTGGTGGACGGTACCGTCCGTTTCGAGCGCGTGGGCAAGAACGGCAAGAAGTGCAGCGTCAAGCAGTAACTTCTTTCGGATAACTGCAAAACGTAGAGAGCCGGACCCTCGTGGCCCGGCTCTTTTTGATGAAATAAGGTTATGTGTTTCGATGCCGCTATTTATAAGCCTTCCCCCGGACGGGGGAAGGTGGCACGAAGTGCCGGATGAGAGCGCAGGAATACAGAAACTTACAAAAACCAAGGAGGGGCTGTATGGCAGCACAAACCAACTTTATCGACATCGCCACGATATGGCTCCACGCGGGCAAGGGCGGCGACGGCGCGGTGAGCTTTCACCGTGAAAAATTCGTGGCCGCTGGCGGCCCGGACGGCGGCGACGGCGGCCGCGGCGGCGACATCATCTTTGTGGTGGACGATCACCTGACCACCCTGATGGACTTCCGTTATAAGCGCAAGTATGTGGCCCCGGAGGGCGGCAAGGGCGGCGCAAGCCTGTGCCACGGCAAGAACGCCGAAAATCTGGTCATCAAGGTGCCGCTGGGCACGGTTATCAAGGATGCTGAGAGCGGCCTTGTGATCGCAGACCTTTCGGATCACACTCCGGTCACCATCGCAAAGGGCGGCCGCGGCGGTTACGGCAATGCACATTTTGCCACCCCCACCCGCCAGATCCCCAAGTTTGCAAAGCCCGGTATGCCTGGTGAGGACATTCAGGTGACGCTGGAGCTGAAACTGATCGCCGATGTGGGCCTGATCGGCTTCCCCAATGTGGGCAAGTCCACCCTCATTTCCACCATCAGCGCGGCCAAGCCTAAAATTGCAAACTACCACTTCACCACGCTGGTGCCTACCCTGGGCGTCGTGTCGGTGGCAGAGGGCGCAAGCTTTGTCTGCGCCGACATCCCCGGCCTGATCGAGGGTGCCAGCGAGGGCATCGGCCTGGGCCACGACTTTTTGCGCCATGTGGAGCGCTGCCGCCTGCTGCTGCATGTGGTGGACGTTTCCGGCAGCGAGTGCCGTGAGCCCATCGAGGACTTTGAAAAGATCAACGAGGAGCTGGCAAAGTTCAGCCCCGTGCTGGCCGAGCGTCCGCAGATCGTGATTGGCAACAAGTGCGACCTGGCCACCGAGGAGCAGATCGAGGAGTTCCGCAAGTACGTGGAAGCCAAGGGCCTGACCTTCGTGCCCATCTCCGCCGCCACCATGCAGGGCGTCAAGGAGCTGCCGGGCCTCGTGTACAACCGCCTGAAGGATATCCCGCCGGTGCCGGTGTTCGCACCCGAATACAAGAAGCCCGAATCCAAGGCAAACGACCGTGCGTTCGAGATCAAGCGCATGGAGGCCCATGTGTGGAGCGTGGAAGCTCCGTGGCTGGAATATATTCTGGCCGGCAGCAATGTGGACGACTATGAGAGTTTGCAGTTCTTCCAGCGCCAGCTGGGCGACAGCGGCATTCTGGACGCTCTGGTGGAAAAGGGCGTGCAGGAGAACGACACCATCCTCATCGGCGATTATCAGTTCGACTATATCTTCTAAGAGGCAACGGGCTCACCCTCTCTGTCACGGTTTGCACCGTGCCACCTCTCCCAAGGGGGAGAGGCTTTGGCATAAAGATGCACTTTGCATGGACTGCCAAAGGCTCCCACTTTGGGGGGAGCTGGCGAATGAAATGAGCCCGAGAGGGCGAGGATGCTGACAAAAAGGAGATTTTCTTATGAACGAATCGGAAAAGATCGACCCGCGGGAGCTCAGCCCGCTGGCGCTGGCTTTTGTGGGTGACAGCGTGCTGGAACTGCTGGTGCGTCAACGCCTTGTGGAGCACCACCGCCTGTCTGCCGGTAAGCTCAACGCGGAAAAGGTCAAGTATGTCTCTGCCCGGGCGCAGTTCCGGGAGGAACAGCTGCTGGAACCGCTGTTCACCGAGGACGAGTTGGCCGTGTTCAAGCGGGGCCGCAACGCCAGCAAGGCCAGCGTGGCAAAGCACGCTTCTCCGGAAGAGTACCGCGCTTCCACCGGCTTTGAGTGCCTGCTGGGCTGGCTGTACCTGAATGGCCAGCTGAACCGTGTGCATGAGCTGTTCGACACGCTGTGGCAGCAGTTCGACCCCAACGAAACCTGAGAAGCTGCTTTCATAATCATTGCACACCGCCTGAACGGTCTTTTTGCTGCCATACTGCGTTGCTCTTCCTTGCAATCCATCAGGATTGCTGCGGAAAACCGCCTTGTCTGGCGGCAAAAAGCTACGCCCATTCGGCGCACCTGACTATAAAAACAACTTCTAACGCGAAAGCCCGCTGCTTTCCGCACTGGAAAACAGTGCCGGAGGGCAGCGGGCTTTGCGATTTGAGATCAGAGAAAGGTCAAAGGCTCACACCTGCGGTCCGTCAGGCGCGGTCAGCCGTCAGCGGCTGTTTTTGGCGTTGCTGGAACGGTTGCTCGTGGAGTTCTTGGCGCTCTCGTCGTCGGCACCCTTGGTGTACTGGTTGGGGTGCTTGTGCTCGTTGGTAGCGCTGTTAGTGGTCTGGTTGCTGGTGCGGTTGGAAGTCTGGTTGGACGTGCGGTTCGAGGTCTGATTCTTGCAGTTGTTGCTGCGGTTTTCGGTTGCCATAGTGTTTGATCTCCTTTCGGTTTTCCGTGCGGGGCGGTGCGCCCCTCACACAGCCTAGTTTGGCCGCAGAGGGCGGCTTTATACATCCCACAGGAGGAATGCAAAATGCCCATGGAATATTTTGAGCAGCGGGAGCGTGCCCTGCTGGGTGACCGGTTCGAAACGCTGTACGCTGCCCCGCAGGAAACGGCAGAGCGCGGCGTGACCGTCTCGGCTCTGCGCACCACGCCGGAGCAGTTTGCCGCAAAGGCGGATTTCCCGCTGGAAGCATCGCCCTTCTGCAAGGCGGCATTCGTGGTGCACAGTGCCGAGTTTAAGCCCGGGCGGCACCCGTACCACCATGCGGGCGTGTTCTACTCTCAGGAACCGTCGGCGTCCTCGGCGGCACCGCTGCTGGGTGTGCAGCCGGGAATGCGTGTGCTGGATATGTGCGCGGCTCCCGGCGGCAAGAGCAGCCAGCTGGCGGCAGCGCTGCAGGGCCGGGGCGTGCTGGTAAGCAACGAGTATGTTGCTGCCCGCGCCGATATCCTCAAGAGCAACCTTGAGCGCATGGGCGTGCCCAATGCCGTGGTGCTGAACGAAACGCCTGCCCGCATTGCGGACGCTTTGCCGGAGTTCTTTGATCGGGTGCTGGTGGATGCGCCCTGCTCCGGTGAGGGTATGTTCCGCAAGGAGCCGGTGGCCCGCACCCAGCACTGCGAAGCGCTGGTAAAACAGTGCGCCGAGCTGGGTGCGCAGATTCTGGACTGCGCCGCTGCGGTACTCGCTCCCGGCGGGCAGCTGGTGTATTCCACCTGTACCTTTGCGCCCGAAGAGGATGAGGGCCAGGTGGCGGCATTCCTGCAGCGGCACCAGGAGTTTGAACTGGCCGATGCGCTGGGCAATGTGGATTACACCTTTGGCAGCGAGGGCGAGGCCAACCGCACCGGCGGCCTGCCGCTGGATGTAAGCAAGGTGCGGCGTATCTGGCCCTGCCAGGGCGGCGAGGGCCACTTTATGGCACGGCTGGTCAAAGCGGGCACGCCGCGTGTTCTGCCTGCAGAAGGGGAGTACACCCCGGAAGAGCAGCTCTGGCTGGCCGCTGCCGAAGCCGCAGGCAAAAAGGCAAAGGGCAAGGGTGGAAAAGCCGCCAAGGCCCCGGACGCCCGCAGTGCCCGCCGCGAGAATGCCCGCGCCTGCCGGGAAGCGGTGCAAGGCGGCAAGCGCGGCCGGGAAACAGCCGCCGAGACGGTGAGCCCGGCCCAGAGCCTTGCGGCATGGCAGGAGTTTGCCGGACGGTATTTCCCGGCGCTGGCCAGCTGCCCTGCCGTAGTGCACGGCGGCGGTGTGCTGCTGCCGGTGCCCTTCCCGCAGACTGGCCTGCATGTGCTGCGTGCGGGCGTATTTGTGGGCAGCGTGCAGAAGGGCCGCTTTGTGCCGGAGCACCATCTGTTCACGGCGTTCGGTGCCCAGTGCACGAACTGCGAGGAACTGACCCTCGCCGACCCGCGCACGGTGGAGTACCTCTCCGGCCGCGAAGTGGAAGCACACACCGCTGCCGACGGCTGGTGCTGTGTGACCGTGGACGGCTGGCCGCTGGGCGGCGGCAAGGTGTCCGGCGGACGGGTGAAAAACCATTACCCCAAGGCTCTGCGCCTGCTGTAAAACGGCAGAAAAAGCGCATTTTCCCGCACGATTCGCCGAAAACCGGGCGGATAAGGCTTGAACGCTCTGCCCGGTTGTGCTACAATAATAGAGTTAGATTTTGTGTGCTGCCACAATGCGGGCGACCACAGCCCGTCTGCCCGCAGGCGGAGATTCGATACTATACAGGAGGCTCTTTCCCATGTCTGGACATAGCAAATGGAACAATATTAAGCGCAAGAAGGAAAAGACCGATGGCGCAAAGGCAAAGGTCTTTACCAAGATCGGCCGCGAGATCAGCGTTGCCGTGCGTACCGGCGGCCCCAACCCCGCTTCTAACAGCAAGCTGGCTGACCTGATCGCCAAGGCAAAGCGCATGAGCGTGCCCAACGATAACATCCAGCGCATCATCAAGAAGGCTGAGGGCGGCGACAAGACCGAGTACGAAGCAATCACCTACGAAGGTTACGGCCCCGGCGGTGTTGCAGTCATGGTGGAGACCCTGACCGACAACCGCAACCGTACCGCTGCCGACCTGCGCCACTACTTCGATAAGAACGGCGGCAACCTGGGCGCTATGGGCTGTGTGGCCTTCCTGTTCAGCCAGAAGGGTGTCATCGACATTTCTCTGGAGGACAAGGATGCCGACGAGGCTATGATGGATGCTCTGGACGCAGGCGCTGAGGACTTCGACGCCAGCGAGGATGCAGCTGAGATCACCACCGATCCCGAGAACTACTCTGCTGTGGTCAAGGCCATGGAAGAGAAGGGCTACGAGATCCTGTCCGACGATCTGGCTATGGTGCCCATGACCACCACCCGTCTGACCGACCCCGATCAGCTCAAGCTGATGGGCAAGCTGCTGGACGCTCTGGAAGACAACGACGATGTCCAGAATGTGTGGCACTCTCTGGAGAACGAAGAGGACCTGCCGGAATAATCGTTCCGGGGAACTCCCTGTTCTGAATTAAGGCAAAACAAAGCCGCTCTTTGTGTAGAAAACACGAAGGGCGGCTTTTTGTATGCAAAAAATCCCCTGCCGGACAAGGCATACCGGCAGGGGAAAGGGGGAGAAGTTTTTACAAATCGTTACTGCACACTGGCAAGGAACCGCACAAAGCCTGCGCGGCCTGCTTCGTCCAGCTTGTAAACACCGGCGTCGGCCAGCACCTGTGCAAACACATGGCCCACTTCGTCCTGCAGAATCAGGTGCACAGTGTCGCCGTTCAGCTCCGGGTGGCGGGCAAGGATCTCTTCGGCCCATTCGGCGTGCTTCTGCAGTTCCTCAGGGTACTGGGCCGTCGGCGTGCGGGCCACCAGCGCGTCGGCCAGCTCGAACAGTTCCTTTTTCAGGCGGCTGGGCAGCACAGCAAGGCCCATGACCTCGATGAGGCCGATGTTCTCCTTTTTGATGTGATGCAGCTTTGCGTGGGGGTGGAACACGCCCAGCGGGTGCTCCGGTGTGGTGATGTTGTTGCGCAGCACCAGATCCAGCTGATATTTGCCGTCCCGCATCCGGGCGATGGGGGTGATGGTGTTGTGGGGCTCACCGTCGGTCTCGGCAAAGATGAAGCACTGTTCATCGGAGTAGCCGCGCCATGCGGTCAGGATCTTATCGGCCAGCTCCACCAGGCGCTCGTCATCCTCACAGGTCAGGCGGATGCAGCTCATGGGCCAGTGCACGATACCGGCGTCCACATCCTCAAAGCCGGGGAACACCCACTTTTTCTCAATGGGGGCCTTGGCCATGGCAAACTCGTAGTGGCCGCCCTGGAAGTGGTCGTGGCTCAGGATGCTGCCGCCCACGATGGGCAGGTCGGCGTTGCTGCCCACAAAGTAGTGGGGGAACAGGCCCACGAAGTCCAGCAGTTTGCGGAAGGTGGCCCGCTCGATCTTCATAGGGGTGTGCTGGCTGTTGAACACGATGCAGTGCTCATTATAGTAGACGTAGGGGCTGTACTGCAGGTTCCATGCGCTGTTGTTGATGGTCAGCGGGATGATGCGGTGGTTCTCGCGGGCGGGGTGGTTCATGCGGCCTGCATAGCCCTCGTTCTCGGCACAGAGCTGGCACTTGGGGTAGGCGCTCTGGGGGGCCAGCTTTGCGGCGGCAATGGCCTTGGGGTCTTTCTCGGGCTTGGAAAGGTTGATGGTGATATCCAGATCGCCATAAGGCGTCTTGGTGACCCATTTCAGATCACGCTTGATGCGGTAGCGGCGGATGTAATCGGTATCCTGGCTGAACTTGTAGAACCAGTCGGTGGCGGCCTGGGGGCCTTCGTTCTCGTAGCGCTCCTCAAAGTTGGCACGCACGATGCTGGGCCGCGGGGTCAGCACGCCCATGAGCTTTGTGTCGAACAGGTCGCGGGCGGTGGAGTTATCCTCGCACACACCACGGGCCACGGCATCGTCTACCAGCGTTTTGAGGATGCTTTCCAGGTCGGTATAGCACACCTCACCCTCCGGCGCGGTGAAATCGTCCAGCTGCATGGTCATGAGCAGCTGGTTGCGGATGTAAATTTCATCGTCGGGCAGGATGAGCCCGGTGTCCAGCCCGTAATTCACGAGCTGCTGAATGGCGGTAGAGATCACAGCACTGCGCCTCCTTCCGGGCGAATGCTGAGCACATGGCAGCGGCCTTCACCGAGGATGGCTTCCATGTGAGCCTTGAAGTCGTCCAGCATTTCCACCGGCACAAAGGCCTGCGCAGTACCGGCAAAACCACCGCCGTGCACGCGCACAGCGCCCTTGCCGTTCAGGTAATGTTTGGCGGCAGCAATGGTCACGCCCATCTCCTGATGTTCCTTGTACCCGGCGGGAATCACGTTCTGCAGATATTCCCAGCTGCTGTCACCGGACTCGGTGACAAGGGAAAGAAAGGTGCCAAAGTCGCCTCCGCGCAGAGCAGCCACCTGCTTTGCCACGCGGTCATTGTCGGCGTAAATGTGGAAGGCACGCAGCACGGCACGGTCGCCGCACTGTCTGCGGCACTCCGGCAGCTTTGCAAGGAAGGTGTCAAACGGCACGTCCCGCAGCACTTCGCCGCCGCACACAGCGGCAACGGCACGGCACTCGGCGGGGACGGCAGCGTATTCGTCGGTCAGGTCGGCGTGGTCGGCGCAGGAATCCAGGATGCACAGCGCAAGGCCGGCCTTGGAAAAATCCACCGCTACCGGTTCCACATCCGGGTGGGCCGGGTCTGCAAAATCGATGGTGATAATGTTGCCCACGCTGGAGGCCATCTGATCCATCAGGCCGCAGGGCTTGCCGAAGTAGACGTTCTCTGCCCACTGGCCGATCTGTGCAATCTCAATGGGGGAGACCTTGTCGGTCATAAAGCAGTCGTTCAGGATGACGCCGATCAGCACCTCAAACGCGGCAGAAGAAGAAACACCGCTGCCCTTGGGCACGTTGGAAGCAATGTACACGTCGAGACCAGCCAGCGCTGCACCGCGCTGACGGAAGGCTTCGCACTCGCCGCGCAGCAGAGAGATGGTGGTATTCTCTTCCTCTTTGCGGGCAGCAAGATCGGCAAGGTCGATCACACACAGGTCGTAGCCCTCGCTCTGCACACGCAGCTGGTTCAGGCTGTTGGGGGCAGCGGCGGCGATCATATCAATGTTCACACTGCCGGCCAGCACACGGCCATGCTGGTGGTCGGTGTGGTTGCCGCCGATCTCGGTGCGGCCGGGGGCGCTGTACAGGCCGGCCTTGGCATGGGGGCCGAAGGTGGCTTCCAGCCCGTTCAGAACAGCCTCGTAACGGGCGGCCTGTGCGGGCGTTTCTTCCGGCTTGCAGCAATAAAGCGAAGCCAGACGTGCGGAATGAGCACCGCCGGCAAGCTCCTGCTTCCATGCGGAAACGGATTTCATCATAGGAATGATCCTCCTTTTGAGCGGATTGCAACTGCGGTGCAGGACTGCATACAGGACGCCCTGCACACTTCTGACCTTATAATATAAAATCCAAATGCAAAAAACCATGTGTTATTGTTGCATCTGAATGAAAAGTTGCAAAAAGCCTGAAATTGAGGTATGAAATGGAATTTGACAGTTGAAATAAAATCAATGATAAAATGGAAAAATCATTGGTGAAAACGCTTGCGAAACCTGTGCTTTGCCCAAAACGGACGAATGACGTGCAGCATGGAGATTTGCGCTTTAGGACAAAAAGAAACCGGGAAAAGGCCGTGGGTCTTTTCCCGGTTTTCAAAAATATTATTTTGCAAAATCGCTGCCGGTCAGGCCGTCCATGTTCAGCATCCCTTCCAGCGCGGCTACATCGGCTGAAACATCCAGCGCGTCGGACTGGAACAGCTTGTCCAACTGGTTTTCAAAAGCCGAGATCAGCAGATCCATACTGCGTTCGATGCCCTTTTTGGCTTCGGTGATGTTCTGGCCCTGCACATCCTGTGCGGAAAGGCTGGCGTAGGTGTTCAGCAGCTTGAGGGCCGTGGGCAGGTAGTAATCCATAAACTTCTGCAGCTGGGCCTTTTTGGTAGGGTCCTGCTTTGCCAGCTCAAAAATGCGGGCACTGACGGATTCTAATCGGCTGATTTTGGCCGTCATCACCGGGTCCGGGATGGCGTCGTTGGCCTGCCGCAGCTGCTGTAACAGGGCAGTATACTGGTCGGCCGGGGCAGCAGTGGGCTTCGGCTGGGGTGCCGGTTTGGGCGGCTGGGGTGCTGCGCCGCGCACCACAAGCGTATTGATGCGGTTATCGATGTAGGCATCGGCACCGAAGTAGCCGTGCTCAATGGCGCTTTCCAGTGTGGTGCGGCCCTTGGCGTCGTCCACCCCGGCGGCGGCAAACAGCTCGTCCAGCGGGATGTTGTCGCGATCCCCCACGATCTTATCCAGCAGCCGCTCCAGTTTGTGGGTGCGCTTCATATGCAGGCCGGTGAACAATGCCGCGCCGCCGCCAATCATCTGGGCCAGACTGCCAGCCAGTTCGCCCCAGTCGATGTAGTAGGGGAACAGATCAAACACATCAGCAAGGCCCGCAAAACCGGCCACCAGGAACACTGCGCCAATGATCGTGCACAGGGCGATGAGATCTTTGTGCTTCTTCTTGGCCTTTTTCTGCTCGTCGGTGGGCACATCGTGGCCGTAGACCGGCTCATTATCCTGCACGGGGGCCGCTGTACGCGGCGCCGGGCCAAGGTCGGCACGGTAATCCGCCTGCGCCTGGGCCGCAGCTTTTTCCTCTTTTTCGGCGTTTTTATCGATGCTTTTTAAGATGAACAGCAGCACGCCCAACGGTGCCGACATGGCAAAAACAATAAAAATAGCAATGGTGGGGATATGCGCAAAATAATGCTTTTTTGGCTGCTGCATGGATAAAACCTCTCAATATATCAAAACTGTTCAAAACAGAAAAAGACCGCGTTCCACTCTATTATAGCGGAGCGCGGTCTTTTTGTTAAGGGGTAAATATCGATGCGTGCGAAAACAGCAGGGGAGTATAGCCGCTGTTTTCCGGGAAACGTTACTTCATCAGGCTGCAGACGGCCTCGGCGTAAGCGGCAGGGTCATCCACCGGCAGGCCTTCGATCAGCTGTGCCTGTGCATACAGCAGGGCACTGTACTTCTTGAGCTTTTCGGTGTCACCGGCCTCCTGTGCGGCTTTGAGCACGGCGAACACAGGGTGGTTGACGTTCAGTTCCAGCACCTTATCACTCTTCACGCCCTCGCTGCCGGGCTGCTTGGACAGCACCTTTTCCATCTCGATGGAAAGCGGGCCGTCGGCGCTCAGGCACACCGGGTGATCCTTCAGGCGGGTGGAGACCTTGACTTCCTTCACCTTGCCGTCCAGTGCGTCCTTCATGGCGTCGAACAGGGGCTTGTTCTCGGCGGTAGCGTCCTCGGCGGCCTTCTTTTCTTCCTCGGTCTCGAGGCCCAGATCGCCGCTGTTGACGTTCTTGAACTCCACGGTGCCGTCCTTGCCCTCGGCATCCTTGCGGGGATAAGTGCGCAGGATCTGCAGGCAGAACTCATCCACATCCTCGGTCAGCAGCAGAACATCGTAGCCCTTGTCCATGACAAGTTCTGCGGCAGGCAGCTTTGCCAGACGATCGGTGGAGTCGCCGGCTGCAAAGTAGATGTACTTCTGCTCGGCGGGCATCTTGTCCACATACTCCTGCAGGGTGACCATCTTCTGCTCCTTGGCAGACCAGAACAGCAGCAGGTCGCGCAGCAGCTCGGCGTGCATCCCGTAATCGGAGTAAGCGCCGAACTTGATCTGACGGCCAAACTCCTTCCAGAACTCCTCGTACTTTGCACGGTCATTGGCCAGCATGGCGTGCAGCTCATTCTTGATCTTCTTTTCCAGAGCGTTGTGGATCAGCTTGAGCTGGTTATCCTTCTGCAGCATCTCACGGCTGATGTTCAGGCTCAGATCCTGGCTGTCCACGATGCCCTTGACGAAGCTGAAGTAATCGGGCAGCAGGTCGGCACACTTCTCCATGATGAGCACGCCGGATGCGTACAGGGCCAGACCCTTTTCGTAGTCCTTGGTGTAGAAATCGTAGGGGCGGTGGCTGGGCACGAACAGCAGGGCATTGTAGTTTGCGGTGCCCTCGGTGCGGCTGACGATGACGCGGGCAGGATCGGTGTAATCGTTGAACTTATCCTTATAGAAGTTTGCGTATTCCTCGTCGGTCACTTCGCTCTTCTGCTTTTTCCAGATGGGCACCATGCTGTTCAGGGTCTCCAGCTCGGTGTAGGTCTCCCACTCAGGCTTGTAATCTTCCGGCTTGGGATCCGGTTCCGGCTTCTGACGCTCGTGCTGGCGTTCCATCTGGATGGGATAGCGCACATAGTCACTGTACTTCTTCACGATGGCCACGATGCCGTATTCGTCCAGGAAGTTGTCGTAGTGGTCGGTGTCGGTATCGGGCTTAATGTGCAGGATGATCTGGGTGCCGGCGGTGTCCTTTTCGGCGGGAGTCATCTCGTAGCCGTCCACGCCGGAGGATTCCCACTGCCAAGCTTCATCCGAGCCGTAAGCCTTGGAGATGACAGTGACCTTATCGGCCACCATGAAGGAAGAGTAGAAGCCAACGCCGAACTGACCGATGATGTCGATGTTCTCGTCCTTGTTGTCCTTCTTGAAGTCCAGAGAACCGGAGTGGGCGATGGTGCCCAGATTCTGCTCCAGTTCCTCTTTGGTCATACCGATGCCGTTATCCTCAATGGTCAGGATACGGTTGTCCTTGTCGCGAGTGATGAGGATGCGGAAATCGCCCTTGTTCATACCCACGGAAGTATCGGTCAGGCTCTTATAGTAGAGCTTATCAATGGCATCCGATGCATTGGAGATCAGCTCACGCAGGAAAATTTCCTTATTGGTGTAGATGGAGTTGATCATCATATCCATCAGCTTTTTGCTTTCAGCCTGAAATTCTTTCTTAGCCCTAATTGCAAAACCTCTTTTTATCTGTATTCAGTGCAAGCACTCAGAGAGCAATACTACTTCCGGGTGCTTAGCACTCATAACTTTCGAGTGCTAATATACACCGCCTTGCTGCAAAAATCAAGAGCTTTCATAAAAAGTTTAAAAATGCTTCGGTTTGTGCTATAATGGGCCGCAAAGGATATCAAAAGGGAGGAAGCATCATGCAGCTGAAACAGCTGGAACTTACAGGCGGCGGCACCCTGACCGTTTACCTGCGGGATTCCTGCGACCGGATGCCGGCCGTGATTGATCGGCCTTTGGTACTGGTGGTGCCCGGCGGCGGCTATACCCACGTCAGCGCTCGGGAGGGCGACCCGGTGGCCCTGCAGTTTGCAGCGGCGGGCTACCACACCGCCGTGCTGGACTATGCCATCTGCGAAAAGGCGCGGGACTACCTGCCGCTGAGCCAGCTGGCCGAGGCGATCGGCCTTGTGCGGCAGCACGCCGCCGTGTGGCATGTGCTGCCGGAGAAGATCGCTGTGTGCGGCTTTTCGGCGGGCGGGCATCTGGCACTTTCCGGTGCGGTGCTGGATATCCCCGGCGTGCAGGTACAGCCCCGGCCCAATGCGGTGATCCTGGGCTATCCGGTGGTCACGGCAGGGCAGTATGCCCACCGCGGCAGTTTTGTGCAGCTGGCGGGCAGCGAAGATACGAACGCACACCAGTTCTTTTCTCTGGAACACTCCATCACACCCCGGACACCGCCGGTATTCGTGTGGGCTACCATGGAGGATGAGACCGTTCCGGTAGAAAATACCCTCATGCTGGTGAGCGCTTTGCACCGGGCAGGTGTGCCCTGCGAAGCGCATCTGTTTGAAAAGGGCGTGCACGGCACCAGTATCAGCACCGCAGAGGTGGACAGGCCCAGCCGCCACCGGCACCACTGGGTGGAGCTTGCGGTGGAATGGCTGAACGACACATTTGCCTTTTCCGTCTGTTAAATCCGGACATGATTTGAACGAACCTACAAAAAATTCACAATTAAACTGTTGACTTGCATAACCCCACGGCGTATACTGGTCAGCAGGGACAAACTAAAGGAAGAAGGATAAACCTATGGTTATGGACCCGACACTGCCGCGCATCTCTGTGCGCGATCTGCTCATGCAGGCATTTCTCACCGGATGGGAGCTCTCGGATAAAACCGTTTCGCAGGACGAATACCTGCAGAGCTCCATTCAGGTGATCGAGATGCTGCAGGTGGAACCGGAAAATCTGTATGCCGAGGAGGGCCTTGGCCTGCCGGACGGCGAAGAAGTGGATCATCTGGACGACTGGCTGCGTGCCGACGGCCAGTGGCTGTACTACGGTGTGGAAGAGGAGAACTTTTTCCTCATCCAGTGGTACCCGGACGAGGCCGCTGCAAGGGAAAAGCTTGCCCAGCTGGAAGAGCTTGGCGACGGCAAGCAGTACCTTGTGAATCTCTCGCTCAAGCGGGAAAACCCCTCTGACGCAGAAAACTTTGGCAACTCCAATCCGGTGCAGCTTCGTTCCTGAAACACAGTTTTTGGGCTTTGTGATAAAGCGAAAGGGAAATTTGCAGAATGCAGCTTTCTGAAATGGAACGTGAACAGCTCTATGCCATCGTGGAAAAATACGATCATCACCCGGAAGTGCAGCGGATGCGGGAATACATCCAGCACGGCTCTGTCACCACTTATCAGCACTGCAAAAATGTGGCACTGGTGAGCTTCTGGCTCAACCGCCGCCTGCATCTGCATGCCGACGAGACCTCGCTGGCGGTGGGGGCACTGCTGCACGACTTTTACCTCTACGACTGGCACACCCGGGGTAGCTTCCACGGCCTGCGCCGCCTGTTTGAGATGCACGGCTTTGCCCACCCGGGCTATGCCTGCGTCAATGCAAAGCGGGTGTTCGGCATCACCAAAAAGGAACAGAGCATCATTGCAAGCCATATGTGGCCGCTGACCTTCTGCCATGTGCCTACCTGCCGTGAGGCAGTCATCGTCTGTCTGGCAGATAAGTACTGCGCCGTGGTGGAAAGCATGTTCCAGCGTTCCCGCGCGGGTACCGTGGTAAGCGGCAGCGTGGACATCGACGGCGAAGAGTGGTAAGCACCGGAGAAACGAGCCGGTAAACGAAAAAAGGAGCCCTGCACATTGTGCAGGGCTCCTTTTGCGTATCACAGCTTTTTGTAGCCTTCCGGCTCGTCCGCAGCGGCGCGGCGCTCCATCAGGAAGGTGTCCAGCCAGCGGCCATGGCAGTCGCGGGCAATGCGTTCCCGGCGGCCCACCAGACGGAAGCCGCACTTTGTATGCAGGGCACGGCTGGCGGCGTTATCCTGCAGGACGGTGGACTGCAGCGTCCAGTAACCGGCCTGTTCGGCCCGGCGGCACAGCTCGGAGAGCAGGTGGTAGCCAAGGCCACGGCCCCGGAACTGCTCACCCACATAGATGCTCACTTCGGCAACGCCGCGGTAGCACCAACGGGGGTCTACCCGGCGCAGTGCTGTCCATCCGGCGATCACGCCGTCGGCCAGCAGCACAAGGCGGCAGTCCTTTGTATGGGAAGCATCCCATGCCGTGTAGGGCGGGCAGGTGGTCTGGAAGGTAGCGTGTTCCGTAGCGATGCCTTCAAGGTAAATTCTGGAAACAGCGTTCCAGTCCTCCGGCTCCATGGGCCGGATCTCGATCTCACTCATATGCAAAAATTCCCGGCAGACGGTACAATACGGTCTGCACCCTCAACTCTCCAAAATAACCGGTTTCAGTATAGCAGAATTTGCAGCAGGGCACAAGCACTTTCCTGCACAGAAATTCCTTTGACAACAGGATGGTTTGTGATACAATAAATCATATCAAAGCAATATGCGGCGGAAAATGCTGCCGCAGAACGGAGGAAGTTTGAGGATGAAATGGATCAGAACGGCAGCCTGTATGCTGGCAATGCTGGCGTGCCTGTCACTTTCGGCCTTTGCTGCTGAATATGGAGAACCGAACATCACCACCAAAACGACCATGAAGGAACTGCGGGAGAACCCCAGCATCAAGGGCTCCGGCTTTTATACCTACTGCAACGAGTGGATCGAAGGAGACACGCGCCTGGACGATACAACGATCGATGGCTATGTGAGCTATGCTGCGGCAGAGGATGCTGCAGCGGGCATGAACCTTGTGATCGAAAATTATAACAATGGTGTACAGATCACCTGGCAGGTGTATACGCCGGAAGAGATCGCAGCCAATGCGCAGCTGGGTATGGTGCAGCTGTTTTACTTCCCGGCAAAAACCGCCAACGCAAAGTATGCGATCGTGGTGCCCGGCAACGGCGGCAATACCACGGCGGAACTGAACGAGGGCGCTTCCATTGCAAACCAGCTGCATGAACTTGGCTACGCAACGTTCGTGCTGCGCTACCGCTCTTTCTTCAATGCCAGCGATAACGCACCTTTGTACGATATTGCAAACGCGGTAAAATATGTCACTGCAAATGCAGGGCAGTTCGATGTGCAGCCCGAGAACTATGCACTGGTGGGCTTTTCCTCCGGCGGCCATATCGTGGGCCTGATCGGTTCGGATAACGCCCGGTTCGGCTACAAGGCATTCGGCATCCCGCAGCCTGCTGCGCTGCTGCTGGGCTACCCCATCAACGACTTTTTTGAGGTAAAGCCGCTGTATCATATCGCCATCGATCCGTTTGCGGTCAGCTGGCGCTACTATTGGACGGATATCTCGGACGTTGTGAACGAAAACTTCACACCCACCTTCTTCTTCTACGGCAAAAACGATATTTACATGAAGCGGATGTGCTTCGAAAAACAGGGCCCCCTGCTGGAAAAGACCCTGAGAGAGAGCGGTGCGGTGTATGAGTGCCATGTATATGAGAATGCGCCCCACGCCATCGGCCCGGGCCGGTATACCGAAGCAGACGGCTGGATCAAGCTTGCCGCCGATTTCTGGGAAAAGCAGTGTAAATAATATGCGGAAAAGCATAGTGGAAAAATGGCTCCGGGCTGCTGTGCTGTGCATAGGTCTGCTGCTCCTGCTGGCACAGCCGGCGTATGCGCAGGAGATGGGCGAAGCGAATATCACACCCGGCACAAAAATGGGAGATATCCGCTCCAACCCCAGCATCGTAGGGGCGGGCATCTACACCTACTCGCTGGATCAGGACCGTGCGCTGGATCGGCTGTACTGGAACACGCAGACGCTGAACCGCCTTTCCAACCACTGGACGGCACAGGATTCGGCGGACGGACTGAACTATCTGATCCGTACTTACAATGCCGGGCAGCAGGTGACCTTCCCGCTCTATACGGCAGAGGAGATCGCGCAGGATACCAGCCGGGACGGCGTAGAACTGTATTACCTGCCGCCGGAAGGGGAACAGACAGACAAAAAGTATGTGCTGGTAGTTGCCGGCAACGCCATTGTGGTCAGCGCAGAGATCCGCGAGGGCATTTCCACCGCGTGGAACCTGCATGAAATGGGCTACCCGGTGTTTGTGCTGCGCTACCGCATTGGCATCAAGGCATCCAACAATGCGCCGCTGCAGGACCTTGCCCGTGCGGTGCAGTACATTACGCAGCATGCAGGCCAGTTCGGCGTGCAGGCAGAGGATTATGCGATCGTAGGCTATTCCTCCGGCGGACAGATCGCAGGCCTGTTTGGCACCGATGCGGTGGGCTACAAAAACTACGGCCTGCCAAAACCCGGTGCCCTGCTGCTGGGCTATCCTGTGAACACCTTTTTTGAGCTCAAGCCGGTGTATAACATCCTGCTGGATACCGGCGTGTGCCAGCAGCGCTATTATAAAATGACCCTGTCCAACTATATCACGCCGGATTACCCGCCTGTCTATCACTGGTATGGCAGAAATGATCTGACGCTGACATCCATGTGCTGGTCGGCGCAGGGCCCGGTGCTGGAAAAAGCTCTTGCACGGAACGATGTGCGCCATATTTATCATGTGTACAAAAATGCGCCGCACGCAGTGGGTGCGGGCAAGGGCACGGACGCCGAAGGCTGGCTGAAAGAAGCGATTGCGTTCTGGGAGGAACAGGTCGGATAAAAAGGAGGAAACGGAATGAAACAAAGGCTCCGCATGGCGGCGGCGTGCATCGGGATGCTGCTTCTTCTCGCACTGCCGGCCTGGGCGGCAGAGTACGGCGAACCGAACATCACGCCGCAGACCACGATGAAGGAGCTGCGGGAGAACCCCAGCATCAAAGGCTCGGGTCTGTATACCTATGTATATGTGTGGGAGCGCGACAGCGACCTTCTGCAGCACAGCAAAGACCATGACACACTGCAAAAGGTGATCGGCAAGGAGTCGGTCAACAGCTGCGTAGCAGGCATGAATTATCTGATCGATACTTACAATGCCGGCACGCAGGTGACCTACAAACTGTTCTCGCCGGAAGAGATCGCGCAGGACAGCAGCCGTGACCATGTGGAGCTGTATTATTTCCCGGCACAGCAGCCGAATGCAAAGTATGCGGTGGTGCTTTCAGGCAATGCGATGTTTTACAGCGGTGAAATGCGCGGCGGCGTTTCCACTGCGTGGGAGCTGCACCAGCAGGGCTACGCGGTGTTTGCACTGCGCTACCGCATCGGCCACGAAGCTACAAACAATGCACCGCTGGAAGACCTTGGCCGTGCGATCCAGTTCATCACCGCCAATGCGGAAAAGTTTGGTGTGCAGACCGAGGATTATGCCCTGCTGGGCTATTCCTCCGGCGGGCAGATCGCAGGCGTTTTTGGCGGAAAAGAGCTGGGCTACCGGAATTATGGCGTGTCAAAGCCCGGCGCGCTGCTGCTGGCCTACCCCATCAATAACTTCTATGAAGCAAAGCCGATCTATCATGTTCTGCTGGATACGGATACGCTGGCACGGCGCTACTACGAATATGACATTTCCGGCTGTGTGGATGCGGATTACCCACCCACGTATTTCTGGTATGCCAAGGATGATATCCTGCTGATGGCGTTCAACTATTGGCAGCAGGGGCCGGCACTGCGCAAGGCACTGGCAGCGTATGGCGTGCCCTATAAGGAGAGCGTCTACCGCCATGCACCGCATGGCGTTGGCATCGGCGAAGGCACCGATGCTGAGGGCTGGCTGGCTGAAGCCGCGGCTTTTTGGGAAGAACAGACCAAACATTAAATGAAAAACACGCAGATCCGGGCTTTGCACACAGCACAGCCCGGATTTTGCAATGGGAGATATTATGGAATTTTTAGCATTTCTGTACACGGTGCTTCTGGTGGCCATCTGCCTGATGATGGCGCTGCTGCTGTATCGTTCGGCAAAGCCTGCAGCCAGCCGGGACGATGCCGCGCTGAAAGAGTGGCTGAACCAGCAGCTGGAAGCCCAGAACCGCCGGATGGATGCAAAGCTGGCCGAGATGGCGCAGCAGAATCTTGCTGCCATGGGCCAGATCAGCGAGACACTGCAGACCTCTGTGCAAAGCATGAGCGCAGCTCTCGCCGCCGGGCAGAACACCCAGCAGCAGACCATGGAGCAGCGCCTGCAGGGCTTGGAAGCTTCTAACGCCCGCAAACTGGAAGAAATGCGCCGCACCCTGGCCGAGGGCATGACCGCTTTGCAGGCTCAGAACGCCCAGAAGCTGGACGAGATCCGCCACACGGTGGACGAGCAGCTGCAGGATGCGCTGCAGAAACGGGTGACCGAGAGCTTCAAGGCGGTGAACGATCAGCTGGAGCAGGTGTACAAGGGCCTGGGCGAGATGCAGAACCTTGCCGCAGATGTAGGCGGGCTCAAGCAGGTGCTTTCCGGCGTCAAGACCCGCGGCATTCTAGGTGAGATCCAGCTGGGAGCCATTCTGGAAGAGATCCTGGCCCCGGAACAGTACGATACCAATGTGGCCACCATCCCGGGCAGCACCCAGCGGGTGGAGTACGCCATCAAAATGCCGGGTGTGGACGGCGGCACGGTGTGGCTGCCCATCGATTCCAAGTTCCCGGGGGACACTTATGCCCACCTGCAGGACGCGCAGGCTTCCGGCGATGCACAGGCGGTGGAAAACGCCCGCCATGCACTGGAGCTGGTGCTGCGGGCCGAAGCCAAGGACATCCGGGAGAAATACGTGGAGCCGCCCTACACCACGGCGTTCGGCATTCTGTTTCTGCCCTTTGAGGGCCTGTATGCCGAGGTGGTGAACGCGGGCCTGCTGGAAGTGCTGCAGCGGGATTATCAGGTGAACATTGCGGGCCCCAGCACCATGGCAGCACTGCTCAACAGCCTGCAGATGGGCTTCAAGACCCTCGCCATCCAGAAACGTTCCGGAGAGGTGTGGCAGCTGCTGGGCGCAGTGAAAACGGAATTTGACAAGTTTGGGCAGGGGCTTTCCAAGATGCAGCAGCGTCTGCGCCAGACCGACGAAGAGCTGGATAACCTCATCGGCGTGCGCAGCCGTGCCATCAGCCGCAAGCTGCGGGCTGTACAGACCATGGATGAAAATGCCGCCGCTGCTCTGCTGGAACTGGATAATGAGCCGGGCCGTCCGGTGATGGCAAAGCTGCCGGAGAACGGGGAAGAATAAGGTTGTGGTATGGGCGGCGTGCCGGCAGCTTTCTCCTCGGACACGAATCGGGCCATTCCATCGCCCGCCCTATTGCCCTGCGGGCAACAGGGTCCCACCCCAGCGGACGGTCCTCAGAGAAACTTCCGGCCCACCGCTCCGGGAGGATGTTTTCCTCTTGCGAAACTTCTAACAATGTGCTATACTAGGAACTGTTCTTAGAAATTGCAGCCGCTTTCTGCGGCACATCATAAAAAGGAGAATAAAAGCTATGAGCGTGAAAAAGATCAGCAACGCCATCCTCGGCCTGGGCGTGGACGATACCACCATCGACCTGTTTGAGAGCCAGTATCCGGTGCCTGAGGGCGTCAGCTATAACTCCTACCTCATTCTGGACGAAAAGACCGCTATTCTGGATACGGTGGACAACCGTGCCACCGATGCATGGCTTGCAAACCTGACCGAAGCGCTGGCGGGCCGTAAGCCGGATTATCTGGTGGTCTCTCACATGGAGCCGGATCACGGGGCCAACATCGCAAAGCTTGCCGCGCTCTACCCGGAAATGCAGGTGGTGGGCAACGCCAAGACCTTCCTGTATATGGAGCAGTTCTTTGGCGCGGATGCCATTGCCAAAGAGCGCCGCGTCACCGTGAAGGACGGCGAGAGCCTTTCCCTCGGAGCTCACACCCTCACCTTTGTGTTTGCGCCTATGGTGCACTGGCCGGAAGTCATGGTCAGCTATGAATCCACCGAGAAAGTGCTCTTCTCCGCCGACGGCTTTGGCCGCTTCGGCGCAGTGGCGGACTACACTGCCGATACCGACTGGGCGGACGGTGCCCGCCGCTACTACCTGAACATTGTGGGCAAGTACGGCCCGCAGGTGCAGGCGCTGCTCAAAAAGGCCGCCGCGCTGGAGATCAAAACCATCTGCCCGCTGCACGGCCCGGTGCTCACCGGTGACCTTGGCAAATACCTGAACTATTATGATCTGTGGTCCAGCTATAAGCCTGAGGAGCCGGAAACAGTGCTGGTGGCCAGTGCCTCCATCCACGGCCACACCCGCGCCGCTGCCCATACCATGGCGGAAAAGCTGCGCGCACAGGGCGCAAAGGTGGTGGAGATGGATCTGACCCGCACCGATGTGTCCTATGCGGTGGAAGCGGCCTTCCGCTACGGCAAGCTGGTGCTGGCCTGCGCTACCTATGACGGCTTCCTCTTCCCGCCGATGGAAAATCTGCTGGCCCACCTCAAGACCAAGA
Organism: Faecalibacterium sp.; assembly: GCA_050873025.1. Taxonomy (GTDB): domain Bacteria; phylum Bacillota; class Clostridia; order Oscillospirales; family Ruminococcaceae; genus Faecalibacterium. The sequence continues at coordinate 31,459 of JBNMHZ010000028.1, forward strand.
ACTTCCAGAGCCGCACGGTCGGCCTGATGGAAAACGGCACCTGGGCACCCATGGCTGCAAAGCTCATGCGCGCCGAGCTGGAAGGCATGAAAAACATGACGGTGTGTGAGAATGTGGTCACTATCCGCTCCGCCGCCAATCCTGCTGCCGAAGCGCAGATGGACGCTCTGGCTGCGGAGATCGTTGCAAAGTAAACACTCTGACACAATAGAACACAGCAAAGTCCTCTGCCGGTTGTCCCGGCAGGGGATTTTTTCATTGAACCGTGTGGAAGAGTTTGGTATACTGGAGAGCAGAAGTTTATGGACGGAGGAATAGCATGGCTGTAAGGATGGACATCCGGCGCTGGCTGCATGAGCTGGACAAAAAGTATTTTCTGGTGATGCTGGGCTTTTCAGCCTTTGTGTTTTTTCCGCTGATCGCTCTGCGGCTCACCAACACCGTGGATGGGCTGTGGACGACGACGGAATACATGGCCGGAATCTGGGAGCTTTCCAACGGCCGGTGGTTCTGGCTGGTGACCAGTTTTCTGCGGTTCAGCCTGCAGTTGGAACCTATCAATGCGGTGGTGTGTCTGGTGCTGGTTTCCCTTGGCGTTACCAGGCTGCACGGGCTCTTCAAACCTGTGCGCGAGGGGGGGACAATTTGTCTTGACTGGTTTGCAGGGCTGTGCTATGTTTCCAGTACCGTGATCGGGTGTTATCTTTCGTTTCAGTTCATCTCGCCGGAGTACGGCTTTTCATTTTTCTTTGCGGTGCTGGCTGCAGAGTGTGTGATCCGGCAGCGCTCAGATGCGCGCAGTGTTGCACTGGCGGCATTGTTTTTGTCGCTGAGCCTTGGTCTCTACCAGACGAATCTTGCCTGCTTCTGCCTGGTGCTGCTGGCCTATTTTGTTCTGCTGCTGTTCCGGGGTGAGGAAAAGCTAAAGCTCCGGCGCTATATCGCAAAAAGCCTGGGCAGTGCCGTGTGCGGCGCGGCGCTGTACTGGCTGGTGCTGCAAGTCATTTTAAAGCTCTCCGGTGTTGCCATGGCGGAGTATCAGGGCGGTGCATCCATCTCGCCGCTGCGGATGCTGAAAAATCTGCCGCAGAGCATTGCAAAGTGCTACGGCCAGTTCTGGGATTATTTCTTTGGCGATACCGTGCGGCACAATGCACTGCAGAATGCGAAAGTTCTGTACGTTCTGGCCTTCGTTTTTGTAGGCGTGGCACTTTTGCGGCGGCTGGCCGTCATCCTGCGCAGAAAGGATGCGGAAACGGCATTTTACGCAGTGGCGGCACTGCTGGTGATGCCGCTTGCCAGCGTGATTTTTCTGCTGGCGGCATCGGAAGCAACGTTTTATATCCCGATGGCTGGCGGCACGGCACTGTTCTTCCCGGTGTGTTTCTGGCTGCTGAACGCCGCACCGGTACAGCCCGCCGACAGAGTGGAAAAGCTGGAAAAGAACGCAGTGCTGCTGACAGCGGCAGTGATCCTTTACGGCAGCGTCTTTATGTCGGCGATCGATCAGCAGGCCATGTATGAGGGCCGCAGAGCCACAAAGCAGATCGCAGATCTTGTGGCCAATGAGCTTGTGGCAGAGGGTTATTACGATGCGCCGGAAAAGCTGCCGGTGATGCTGGTAGGCCGCCCCAGTGCAAGCCCGCTGTTCCGCACACACGTTGTGTACTGGGATGCAAACGACTATGCACAGGTGGGCCTTTTCAAGAAGGAGAGTGCTGCTACCATGCGCTATTCTTGGAATGCAGTGTTTCTCGACCTTACGCCTGTGCAGTTGGAACTGTGCAGTGATGACGTGTATGATGGGCTGATCCGGACAGAGGAGATCAGGCAGATGCCGGTGTTCCCGGAAAATGGCTCCATGCAGGCGATGGATGGTGTGTATGTGATCAAAATTTCAGAGGATTACCAGCTGGATGGGTGAGCGCACCGGAAGAAAAATCAAAACCGCTTGCAAACTTCACCGAAATGTGGTAGTATACATACGGTTATGAACCTGAATACTCCCAAACGCAGCGACGGAGAGAGTAGGCACCGCGTACACGGCAAAGAGAGAAGCTTCACCGGCTGAGAGGGCTTCCGGGTGTATCTGTGCTGAAGTTCGCTCCTGAGCGGTCTGTGCGAAACAGCAGTAGCACAGAACGGCCACGCCCCGTTACGGCGTTCTGAGAGCCGCCCGGCATCCTGTGCATGGGCGGAAACCGGGTGGTACCGCGGAGCAAAGAAATTACAGCTTCGTCCCTTGTGTCTGGCCTTTGGGCCGGGCAGGGGACGGAGCTTTTTTGTTGCCTCCGTTCAGAAACACGAAGAATAAAGGAGAGAAAATCCATGCAAGCAATGATCGACGAGCTGGCAAAACAGGCCGCTGAAAGCCTTGGTCAGGTCTCCAGCAAGGAAACGCTGGCATCCTTCTGGCAGGAATACCTCAGCAAGAACGGCAAAATCCCTGCCCTGATGAAGAACCTGCGCACCGTCGCGCCCGAAGAGCGCCCTGCCATGGGCAAGATCATCAACGAACTCAAGGCAAAGGTGCAGGCAGACTACGATGCTGCCGCTGAAAAGGTGAAGGAAGCCGAGCTTGCCGCCCGCAACGCTGCCGAGACCGTGGACATCACCCTGCCCGCCAAGACCCGCACCGTGGGCGGTCTGCACCCGCTGACTCTGGTCACCAACCAGATCATCGACGTGTTTTCCGGCATGGGCTTTGCTGTGGCAGACGCCCCGGAGATCGAGGACGACGACCACAACTTCACCCGCCTGAACGTGCCCAAGGATCACCCGGCTCGTGACATGCAGGATACCTTCTACCTGTCCGATGAGTTCCTGCTGCGCACCCAGACTTCCGGCGGCCAGATCCGCACCATGGACAGCCAGAAGCCGCCCATCAAAGTGCTGATCCCCGGACGTGTGTTCCGTTCGGACTCCGACGCTACCCACAGCCCCATGTTCCACCAGATGGAAGGTCTGGTGGTGGATAAGGGCATCACCCTGGGCGACCTGCAGGGCGCATTGAACACCTTCGTGCAGAAGCTGTTTGGTGCCGACACCCGCACCCGCCTGCGTCCTTCCTACTTCCCGTTCACCGAGCCCAGCGTGGAGGTGGACGTGAGCTGCTTTGAGTGCCACGGCAAGGGCTGCCCGCTGTGCAAGCACACCGGCTGGATCGAGGTGCTGGGCGGCGGCGTCGTCAACCGCAAGGTGCTCGAGAACTGCAACATTGACCCGGACGAGTACTCCGGCTTTGCCTTCGGCATCGGCATCGAGCGTATTGCCATGCTGAAGTATGGCATTAACAACATCGGCCTGATGTTCGAGAACAACCTGCAGTTCCTCAAGCAGTTCCACGAATAAGAGGGGAGAGAACAAACAATGAAAGTACCTTTCAGCTGGTTAAAAGAATATGTAGATATCGACGTCACCGCGCAGGAACTGGAGGAAAAGCTCTTCTCCTGCGGCTTTGAGGTCGAAGAGCTGATTCCGCTGGATGCAGGCATCAGCAAGGTGGTCGTCGGCAAGATCGTTGAGATGGAAAAGCAGGAGGGCACCCACCTGACCAAGTGTGTGGTGGACTGCGGCGACTACGGCCACGACATCCGCATCAGCACCGGTGCCACCAACATGAAGCTGGGCGACTGCGTGCCCGCCGCTCTGGATGGTTCCACCCTGCCCGGCGGCATCAAGATCAAGGCCCGCAAGATGCAGGGCGTGGAGTCCAACGGTATGCTGTGCTCCGGTGAAGAGCTGGGCCTGAACGATGACCTGTTCCCGGGTTCTGAGGTCTACGGCCTGCTCATCCTGCCCGAGGATTCTGTCCCCGGCACCGACATTGCACCCGTGGTGGGTCTGGATGACTACATCTTTGATATTTCCATCACCGCAAACCGCCCGGACTGCCAGTCCGTGCTGGGCATTGCCCGCGAGGTGGCTGCGATCCTGAACAAGCCCCTGCACATGCCCGCCATGGACTACAAGACCGTGTGCGACGCTGACGAGCCCATCACCGTTAAGGTGGAAGCACCTGACCTGTGCCCCCGCTACATGGCACACTATGTGCGCAACATCCGCATGGGCGAGTCTCCTCGCTGGATGAAGCGCCATCTGGCACTGTGCGGTCTGCGCTCCATCAGCAATGTGGTGGATATCACCAACCACACCCTGCTGGAAATGGGCCAGCCCATGCACGCCTTTGACCTGAACAAGGTTGCCGGCCGCACCATCGATGTGCGCCGTGCCCACGAGGGTGAGAAGATTGTCACTCTCGATGAGAAGGAGTTCACCCTGAACCCCAACAATCTGGTCATCTGCGACGCCGAGAAGCCGGTAGCTCTGGCCGGTATCATGGGCGGAGCAAACTCCGGCATGGACGAGCACACCACCAGCCTGCTGTTCGAGTGCGCCACCTTCGCCCGCGACTGCGTGCGCAAGACCAGCCGTGCTCTGGGCCAGAACAGTGATTCTTCTGCCCGCTACGAGAAGGGCGTGGACCGTCACTCTCCCGAACTGGGCCTGGCCCGTGCACTGCACCTCATTCAGGAGCTGGACTGCGGCGACATCACCACGCTGGAATACGACCTGACCGATGGCCGCCCGCTGGAGCGCAAGCACATCGTTACCACCCCGGCCAAGATCTGCGGCGTGCTGGGCATCACCGTGCCCGACCAGACCATGATCGACATTCTGCAGCGCCTGGAGTTCACCGTGGACGTGCAGGCTGACGGCAGCTGGGATGTGTCCGCACCGCTGTACCGCGAGGATGTGGAGAGCTTCCCGGATCTGGCCGAGGAGGTCATCCGTGAGTACGGTTACGATCACATCGTGCCCACCTTCCTGAACACGGCCGCTGTCACCAACGGCGGTCTGAACTACGACCAGAAGCAGCAGCTCAAGACCAAGCGTCTGCTGGCTGCTCAGGGCTTCTATGAGGCATCCACGCTGGCCTTCTATTCCAATGCTGAGCTGGATATGCTGCATATCCCGGCGGAGGACGAAGCCCGCAAGGCCATCCGCATCCTGAACCCCATCAGCGAGAACCTGTCCATCATGCGCACCCTGCTGGCACCCTCCATGCTGAACGTCATTGTGGACAACCTGAAAAAGGGAAACACCGAGGGCCGTCTGTTCGAGATGGCACCGGTGTATCTTGCCAAGGAACTGCCCATCAACGAGCATCCGCACGAGCGCCAGACCCTGTGCATCGGTGCATTCGGCCCCGAAGAGGATTTCTTCACCGTCAAGGGCGCACTGGAAGCACTGGCTGCAGGTTTTGGCCTGAGCTTCGACTATAAGCGCGAGACCACCCCGTGGCTGCACCCCGGCATCAGCGCCGCCGTCTACTGCGGTGACAAGCGTCTGGGCGTGTTCGGCAAGCTGGCCAACGAGATCAACGGCGAGCTGGAGATTGCAAAGGACCAGAAGGACAGCCAGAACATCTATCTGGGCGAGCTGGATTACGAAGCTCTCATGTCCTGCGTGGATGGCGAGTTGCGCTATCAGCCGCTGAGCGCCTATGCTGCTGTCAAGCGCGACCTGGCACTGGTCTGCGACGAAAAGACCACCTGCGGCGAGATCGAAGAGACCATCAAGAAGGCAAGCCCGCTGGTAAATGAGGTCAAGCTGTTCGATATCTACCGCGGCGCAAACCTCGGCGAAGGCAAAAAGAGCATGGCATTCACCCTGTCTCTGTCCGACCCCAAGAAGGAAGTCTCCGCCGAAGAAGTGGAGCACGTGGTCAAGAAGATCCTCGGCAACCTGAAATTCAAGCTGGGTATCGAGATCCGCTAATTCTATTATATAAGGACTCTATAAGCAAGAAGGCTGCCTGTGCAGGGATGCATAGGCGGCCTTTTTGCATAGTTCGCTGGAACTTCTTGAACCGGTATGTTATACTTAACCTGAAAATAAGCCTGTAAAACTGGACAAGAGGAAAAGAAATGAGCGAACATTTGCAGTTGAGCGACATTCCAGAGTTCTGCACTGCTGTAAAAGCATGGCTGCAGGGCCGCTATCCGCCTGCAGAAGCGGAAACGATCTGGCAGACGACCTGCCGCCAGTACGAACAGTATCTGCCGGACCTGCCGGATTATGGCGGAAAAAAGAATACCCATGCGGCGGGCATCTATGGAAGCGTGCTGATCTTTTCCCTCTACCCGCAGCTGCCGGATCATCCGCCGGTGGAAGAGCTGCAGGAGTTTGTGGCCGGAATGTTCATGGCGGGTTTTGTGCGGCTGGGGAAGATCTTTGACCTGAACCGAGGCTTTGATATGTGGCTGATCGATAAGGTGTTCCACATGGTAGGCCGCAAGGACCGGAAAGAGTATGCGCGGTATCCGGCCACCTTCTGCAACGTGTCAGAACCCTATAATAAGGAGCACCATGCAACGCGTTACCGCTACACGAAGTGCCCCAATGCGGAGTTTGCAAAAAAGCATGACCTGATGCATGTGCTTCCACTGTTTTGCAATTCGGATTACTGGGAAATCGACAAGCTCCATGGGACGCTCATCCGCTGCGGCACATGCGGAAACTCGGATTACTGCGATTATTGTATCGTCAGTTCGGAGAACCCCATGGCAAAGGAATATGAGATCGTAAAGGATGAAATGGGCTTCTGGGTGAGCCGGAAAATCGAAAAGTGATACATGAAAAGGCTGTCTGTGCGATGATGCATGGACGGCTTTTTTTGCGTGAAAAGAGAACGTAAAATACATTTGGATGAACTGATTTCAGCATAGCTCGAAAAAACTTGAAAAAAGTTGTCAAAAAGTGTTGACAGGAGGGCGGGGGTGTGGTATTATACTTGAGCGCCAAGCGCTGAGGCAAAAGAATGACTTCCAAAACCTCAGCACGAAGCCCTTGAAAAGAACCAATAGACGTTAAGAAAGACCGGTTAGC
>JBNMHZ010000029.1:0-36214 GCA_050873025.1 Faecalibacterium sp.
CCCCCGACCGGGGGAAATCGGTCCCCGAGGGGGAAGGCTTCAGATGCTATAAACAATGAGGTACTCTATGGAAAACACGAACATGCCGGTCATTTCGGCAAAAGACCTGAACCTCTGGTACGGCGACTTCAAGGCGCTGAAAAATATCTCGCTGGACGTGGGCGAACGGGAGATCACCGCCCTCATCGGCCCTTCCGGCTGCGGCAAATCCACCTTCTTAAAAACCCTGAACCGCATGAACGACCTTGTGCCGAATGTGCGCATCGAGGGCGACGTGCGGCTCAAGGGGCAGGACATCTTTGCCCGCGAAATGCAGCTCACCGACCTGCGCCGCCGCGTGGGCATGGTGTTCCAGAAGGCGAACCCCTTCCCCATGAGCATTTACGATAACATCACCTACGGCCCCAAGCTGCACGGTGTGCGCAATAAGGCCGAGCTGGACGAACTGGTGGAAGGCTCTCTGCGGGGTGCGGCCCTCTGGGACGAAGTGAAAGACCGCCTGAAAAAGAGCGCACTGGGCCTTTCCGGCGGCCAGCAGCAGCGCCTGTGCATCGCCCGCGCCCTTGCCGTGAAGCCCGAAGTGCTGCTGATGGACGAGCCCACCAGTGCACTGGACCCCGGCTCCACCATGAAGGTGGAAGAGCTGATGAGCGAGCTGAAAAAGAACTACACCGTGGTCATCGTTACCCACAACATGCAGCAGGCGGCACGTATCAGCGACCGCACGGCTTTCTTCCTGCTGGGTGAGCTGGTGGAGGTGGGCCCCACGGCGCAGATCTTCAGCGCACCGCAGGACAAACGTACCGAGGATTACATCTCCGGTCGGTTCGGTTAAAGGAGGAAATGTCAATGAGCATCCGCAAACAATACGATACCGACCTTGAATCGCTGAAAAATTCTCTGGCCGATATGGGCCGCAACTCTGCCGACGCCGTGGAGAACGCCCTGCAGGCACTCTGTGTGGCCGATGCCGACGCGGCCAAGGCCATTGTAAAGGGCGACGCCCGCATCAACAATATGGAGCGGGATATTGAGCACCGCTGCATGACATTGCTGCTGCGCCAGCAGCCGGTGGCGGGCGATCTGCGCCGCATCTCCACCGCCATGAAGGTGGTCACCGACATTGAGCGCATCGGCGACCATGCCGCCGACATCGCCGAGATCATCCCGCACCTTGTCACGGTGCGCAAGGAGGGCGACCCGGCCGTGAGCCAGGCCATCGCCATGGGCAAAAAGGCCCACCAGATGATCCTGGACGCCCTTGCCGCCCTCACCGCCGAGGATGAGCTTGCCGCCCGCAAGGTCATTGCTGCAGACGACGCCGTGGATTACGATTTCAATGCCATCAAGCACCAGCTGGCGCAGGAGATCGCCGCCGACCCCGGCAAGGTGGACGCCGCGCTGGATCTGCTGATGGTTATCAAGTATCTGGAGCGCATCGGCGACCACGCCGTGAATGTGGCCGAGTGGGTGCAGTTCGTGCGCACCGGCCGCTATAAGGACGAGAGTATGTTCTAAGATAAACGAGCTCGCCCTCTCCGTCATTGCTTGCGCAATGCCACCTCTCCCAGAGGGAGAGGCAAGAATCGTAACGGTTAAGTCCTTGGCTCTCCCTTTGGGAGAGCTGGCGAACGAATGTGAGACTGAGAGGGCGAGGACGCTGACCAACAACCGCATTTCCCCCACCTCATTTTTGAGGGTTCGTGTTTTCTTTATTTCTCCTGAAAAAGGCCGTTTCCGTTTTGGCGGAAGCGGCCTTTTTCGGTGGGACGGCACTCGTGGACGGCAAATAACAAAAAATTTTTAGCTTTTCTGCAATATTCCGGCGGGCCGGTTCGTATCTGGGGTGTAAGGGCCCGCAAAGGGCCTGCAAGACCTGTGCGGCGGGCGTCCGGCATCCCCCAGTCCCCGCCCGCCGCACCCTTTACGGAGGCAAAACCATATGGAACAGATAAAAAATTCTCCGCTGGAAGCACGCGGCGAAACGGTCAGCCGTGAAGCACTGGTGCAGGCGGCACTGAAAGAGATCACCCAGAATTACCGCGAAGCCAGCCTTTCCAACGTGGCGCGGGAATACGGCGTTTCGCTGGCTTACGTCAGCGAGTGCGTGCGTGCCGAGACTGGCCGCACCTACAAGGAACTGCTGCAGAAGCACCGCATGGAGACCGCGGCCCGCCTGCTGCGCCGCAGCGAGCTGAACATCCAGCAGATCATTTCCATGGTGGGCTACGAGAACACCAGTTACTTCTACCGCCTGTTCCACGAGCGCTACGGCCTGAGCCCCCGGGAGTACCGGCTGGTGCGCACCGGCCATGGCCGCGCGAGTGCATGAGGGCAAAACGCAAAAAGATTTCTTTTGAGGCTTGGAGATGCCTGCGGGCGTTTCCGGGCCTCTTTTTGCGCGGGAGAGTGCACCCCTGCGGCGATTGAACGCAGGAAATACCCGTTTTATGCATCCCGTTTCAAAAAACTGGATTTTTATGGTAAATTGTAGTACAATAGGAGCAATTCTCAAAGTGCTGTGCCGGCAGGGCGCGGCACAGAAAACGAGGTGGAATGGAATGTTTCGTGGAGCAGTGAGGGCAGATCTTCCGGTGATCCTCAAGATCTATGCACATGCCCGTGCCGCAATGAAGGAATCCGGCAATCCGACCCAGTGGGGCGATAACTTCCCGCCGCAGGAGCTGCTGGAAGAGGATATTGATTCGAACCGTCTGTTCGTCTATGTGGTCAACGGCCAGATCGAAGCGGTGTTTGCGTTTATTCTGGGGGCAGACCCCACCTATGCCGTCATTGAGGACGGACAGTGGCTCAACGACACCCTGCCCTATGGCACGGTGCACCGGCTGGCATCGGCTGGCCGGCATAAGGGCGTGGCATCTGCTGTGCTGGAATGGAGCATGGAACACTGCCAGAGCCTGCGTGCCGACACCCACGCGGATAACAAGATCATGCAGCACCTGCTGGAAAAGAACGGCTTTACCCGCTGCGGTATCATCCATGTGAGGGACGGCTCGCCGCGCTATGCCTACCAGAAGCTGGCCCCCACCCGCCCGCTGGAAGCATAAAAAATAAAACTCTCTGCGCATCGGCATTGGAAAGCCCGGTGCGCAATTTTTTTTTGGAAAATTTTTCAAGAACTGCAATTTGGGCGGGCGCTCCTTCGTATCCAGTATGAAACGACCCGAACCGGGAAAACACCCGGAAAGATATACACGAGAAGAAGGAGAAAAACGATGAAAAAGACGATTTCTGTTTGCATGACGGCTGTGATGGCCCTTTCTCTGCTGGCAGGCGGCGCAGTGCAGGCGTCGGCGCTGACCGCAAAGGCCGCAGAGCCCGCTGCTGCTGTGGCCGAGGAAAACTGCATTTCCGGCAGCTGGAAGCGTGCCGCCGATCCCGCGCTGACCGCAAAGGTGCGCAGGACGTTCGAGAAAGCGTTTGAGGGGCTGGAAGGCGTCAGCTACACCCCGGCGGCCCTGCTGGCCACCCGCACCACCAGCTCCGGCACCCAGTACCGCGTGCTGTGCAAGGCCACCGGCTGCTACCCGGATGCGCAGGAAGAGTACGTGGTGGTCACCCTGAGCCGCAATTGGCTTGGCAAAGCGGAGATCGTGGAGATCGGCGATGCCCTGTGCCTGACCAATCTGGATCACCCGGAAGATGTTGTGGGTGCATGGCAGGAAGCGGAGTCCCCGGCCCTCACCGAGGAAGCAAAGGCAGCGTTCCAGAAGGCCACCGAGGGCTTTGTGGGTGTGGACTATGTGCCGGTGGCTCTGCTGAGCACCCAGACCGTGGCGGGCACCAATTACCGCATTTTGTGCGAAGCAACGACGGTCTACCCGGGCGCGGAGATGCACTATGCCGTGGTGAGCGTGTTTGAGAGCCTGGACGGCACCGCAAACATCATCAACGTGACCGATGGGTATGTGAGCTGAGAGACGATTTAGAATGCCCTCCGCGCTGCTCTGGGTATGTTCAGCGGAAATAATTATTTTGGGATTGCAAACCAGCCAGACCTGCGGGTCTGGCTGGTTTGTTTTTTCACGGGTGGGGCGTGGAGGAAAACGACGGCTCTGACGCTGGCTCCCTCTCCGAGGAAGCTGTCGAGCGAATGCGAGACGGAAGATGTTCCGTTCCGCAAAAGGACGGCTTTATCTGAAAAGTTAAAACTGTTCTTCATGCAAATACAATTGCTTGAGCAAAATCCACGAAAACAGACCAAAACACAAATTTGTGAACAGAAAATGTCTGAAAACGCTTTCATTTCTTTGCCGTGTGTGCTATAATAACAACTGTCCTTGTGTAAGAAACAGGAAAATGTGCGCCGTGGGCGCACAAGGAAAAGAGGAGTGTAAGAATATGAAAACCTTGAATAAGGCGGTTGCCCACTACAACGGCATCAGCCTGATCGTTCGCATCCTGATCGGTCTGGCGGTCGGCGCTGTGCTGGCGCTGGTGGCACCCGGTGCCGGCTGGGTGGGCGAATTCGGCAATCTGTTCGTCGGCGCTTTGAAGGGCATTGCCCCGGTGCTGGTGTTCGTCATCGTGGCCAGTGCTCTGGCACAGGGCTCTTCCAAGCTGGACCGCCGCTTTGGCACGGTCATCTGGTTGTACATGCTCACCACCTTCCTGGCTGCGGCCATCGCCGTTGTCACCAGCTTTCTGTTCCCGGTCACCGTCGTGCTGGCTGATGCAGCACAGTCCGACGTGGTGCCCCAGGGTCTGGGCGAAGTGATGGGCACCCTGCTGACGAACTTTGTGGCAAACCCGGTCAGTGCCATCATGAGCGGCAACTACATCGGCATCCTGTTCTGGGCCTGCATGTTCGGCGTTGCCATGAAGAAGATCGGCTCCGACACCACCAAGACCTTTATGGCCAACACTGCCGACGCCGTTTCTCAGATCGTGCGCTGGATCATCAATCTGGCACCCTTCGGCATCATGGGCCTTGTCTACACCAACGTTTCCGGCAACGGTCTGGCCATCTTTACCCAGTACGGCAAGCTGCTGGCCCTGCTAGTGGGCACCATGCTGTTCATGGCCCTCATCGTCTCCCCCTTCATCATGTTCATCTATCTGGGCTGCAACCCGTATCCGCTGGTGTTCCGCTGCCTGCGTGAGTCCGGCCTGACCGCTTTCTTCACCCGCAGCTCCGCTGCCAACATCCCTGTGAATATGGCCCTGTGCGAAAAGCTGGGTCTGGACAAGGATATGTACTCCGTGTCCATCCCTCTGGGCGCTACCATCAACATGGATGGTGCCGCCATCACCATTACCATCATGACGCTGGCTGCGGCCAACACCCTGGGCATTCAGGTGTCCCTGCCTGCGGCCATCGTGCTGAGCGCCATGAGCGCTCTGGGTGCCTGCGGTGCTTCCGGCGTGGCCGGCGGCTCCCTGCTGCTGATCCCCATGGCCTGCTCGCTGTTCGGCATCTCCAACGATATCGCCATGCAGATGGTGGGCGTCGGCTTCATCATCGGCGTGGTGCAGGACTCTGTGGAGACCGCACTGAACTCTGCCGGTGACGTGGAGTTCGCCGCTACCGCTGAGTATCATCAGTGGCGCAAGCAGGGCAAGCCCCTGCCGGAGTTCCTGACCGGCAAAAAGAATTAAAAAGAAAATGCCAAAAGGGCCGCTGTTCTCGCAGAAGAACAGCGGCCCTTTTCCGTATAAAAAATGGGGGACCGGCCGAAGCCAGTCCCTTGAAAGCATGAATGCTTTTGTGCTACAAAATATATTATACCCAGCGTGATAAAAATGTCAAGATTGACTTTCGTGTAAAAAATAGACGATTTTTCTGACAAATTCATAGCTGGACACAATGGAAGCGTTTGCGGCAAAATAGTCGGAATGACGCAGAAAACGCCCGGAAAACAAATTGTATAAATTTTCGTAAGTATACGCCTTGGTGGAAGGCGAAGTGCATACGCGGTCGAACAGATATAAAAGTGCTACAAAATCGTGGATCACCGGGTTTGCCAGCTTGGTTTTGCGAGATTTGGATTTTTTCAATTCTGGTACGCGGGAAACAAAACTGTCGATCTGATTGGTCACCGAAGCGAGCGGCGCAGAATAGGGACGTTGTAAGCTGTTCAGAATGCAGTTGTTGTGTGCGGCAGCATTACGGATGCCCTTGGCGGGAATCAGCAGATTGCAGATCTTCTTGTTCCAGCCGTCGTTTTCAGCGCTGTACAGTTTGTAAAGACTGATGAACTGCCCGAAAGAAAGCACCTCGATGGCATTCCAGACCGCGTAGCCTTCGGAGTTCATTTTGGCAACAAGGTCGTTGCAGTAGGAGTTTCTGGATTTGTCCAGAAGTTCCTGCTGAAGGGCGGGATATTGCGCAAAAAGATGACGCATTAGAGAATAGCCGTCCTCTGCGTCGTTCTGGCTGAGGTCGGCGATCAGGCCGACTTTCAGAAAATGCTCGACATCCAGTGCGATGGAAAGAATCTGCTTGCGCAGAAGTGCATCCAGAATAGACAGTTCCTGCAGGTAGGCAAAGTCCAGATCGACGTATTTCCCGGTCTGAGGATCTTTATTGTAGTTCTTGGCAAATGCTTTCACCTTGAAAAAATAGTTGTGGCTGGACAAAAACTCGACGGCTTGTTCTTCGGTGCAGAGATGGAAGACAATGCCGCAGTGATCCCGCATATAGGTGACCTGATCTTTAATGGAAAGCTTGGGCTTTGGAGGCATAAAATATCCCCTTTTCGTGAAATTGAATTTATTATATCACAAAGCAGAGAAGGCTGCAATTTTCGACGGAGCTTGGCGGTAAAAAACAGAAAAGCAGCGGCCACAGCCGCTGCTTTTCAAACCTATAAAAGAACTCAGTCAATAAACTTTGCCTTCTGCAGTGCCACCAGAATCAGCGGGATGAGCACCAGCTGGGCAATAATGCCCGGCACGGCAGTGAGCAGTGCGCCGGAAAGGAACGCGCTGAACGGGAAGCTGGAGCCGGTCAGGCCGGCCAGCACAAAGCGCACGGCACCCCACACAAGGCGGCCCGCCACCATGGCGGAAATCAGCACGGCGTACATTTTGGGCAGGGTGTGCTCTACCTTGCGCCACAGGATGCCGGACACAAGGCCGTAGGCGGCCAGCTCAAAGGCCATGGAGATGGCGATGGGGAACATCGGCGGCATCCCGAACAACACCGAGCGCAGCAGCGGCGCGATAAAGCCTACCGCAAGGCCCCAGGGCCCGCCCAGCACAAAGCCGCACAGCAGAATGGGAAAATGCATCGGGCACAGCATGTTGCCCACCTGCGGCACATGGCCGGTGACCATGGGCAGCACAAAGGCCAGTGCAAGGAACAGGGCTGCCAGCACGATGCTGCGGGCGGCAGAATTGGTTTTTGTTTTCATAAAAAGAATCCTCCTTTGATTCCATTGCTTCTTGTCTCTCCCCTCGGGAGAGGTGGCATTGCGCAGCAATGACGGAGAGGGCGAACGTGTGCCGTTTGAAGCAGCTGTGCCCTCTCAGGCGCTGACGCGCCAGCCTCCAAGGGAGAGCCAAGAAAAAAAGGAGCCTGCCTCTGGTGTTCGCACCAAAAGCAGACCCCTTCGTGGCGTCTGTAAAAATAAAAAAGATAAAATGTCCATCCGATAAAGTGGACAAAACTCTCCATCCTATGGAGAAAACGGGCTTCTGCCCGCACACCCGGCTTCGTGCCGGAAATCTGTGAAAAATATAGCAGATGCGCTCTGCCTTGTCAAGATGCAGCAAAAAGCCTGCAATTTGACCAAAAAGCGGCAAATTTCCACCGATATTTCCCCGTGTGTGTACATTTTGCATGAAGAAGCTTGACCTTTTTGCATAGAATAGCTAATATAAACTTGAAAAAGAGCGCGCTGCGGGCAGCGGGGCTGCACCGGCGCTGACGAAAGGCTTTTTTGAACGCTTGCAAATCTGAGGTTCATACGGGAGGACCATCATGACAAATGCAGAAAAACTCACTCTGGCAAAGCACGCCTGTCACATCCGCATGGGTGTGATCGAGGGTACGCACAGCGCAAAGTGCGGCCATCCGGGCGGCAGTCTGGATATCGCAGAGGTGCTCAGCTACCTCTACTTCGTGGAAATGAACATTGACCCGAAGGACCCCAGGAAGGCCGACCGCGACCGTCTGGTGCTGTCCAAGGGCCACGCCGCACCGGCGCTGTACGCTGCTCTGGCCGAGCGCGGCTATTTCCCGGTGGAGGACCTCAAGACCCTGCGCAAGATCGGCAGCTACCTGCAGGGCCACCCCAACATGAACGAGACCCCGGGCGTGGACATGTCCACCGGCAGTCTGGGTCAGGGCGTGTCCGCCGCCTGCGGCATGGCACTGGGTGCCAAGCACGCCGGCAAGCCCATCAACGTGTACACCATCCTGGGTGACGGCGAGGTGGAAGAGGGCGAGTGCTGGGAAGCCTTTATGTTTGCCGCACACTACGGCCTTTCCAACCTGTGCGTGATGCTGGACCGCAACCACCTGCAGATCGACGGCACCACCGAGACGGTGATGAACAGTGCCCCGCTGGAAGAAAAGCTGAAAGCCTTCAACTTCAACGTCATCACTATCAACGGCCACGATTACGACCAGATCGAAGCCGCCATGCAGGCATTCCACGCCGAGACCGCAAAGCCCACCTGCATCATCATGGACACCACCAAGGGCAAGGGCGTCTCTTATATGACCAACTCCGTGGACTGGCACGGCAAGGGCCCCAACGACGATGAGTACAAGGTCGCAATTGAGGAACTGAACGCCGCATACGCCGCGCTGGAACAGGAGGATAAGTAAGATGGCAGACGTGAAGAAAATTGCTACCCGTGAAAGCTACGGCAACACCCTGAAGGAGCTGGCCGCAGAGGGTCACGACGACCTGGTTGTGCTGGATGCAGACCTTGCCGCCGCTACCAAGACCGGCATGTTCCGCAAGGCTTACCCGGACCGTCACTTTGACTGCGGCATTGCCGAGGGCAACATGATGGGCGTGGCTGCAGGCCTTTCCACCATGGGCTATGTGCCCTTTGTTTCCAGCTTTGCCATGTTTGCTGCGGGCCGCGCCTTTGAGCAGGTGCGCAACTCCATCGGCTACCCCCACCTGAACGTGAAGATCGGTGCCACCCACGGCGGCATTTCCGTGGGTGAGGACGGTGCTTCCCACCAGTGCTGCGAGGACTTTGCCCTCATGCGCAGCATTCCCGGCATGACCGTCATCTGCCCCGCCGACGATGTGGAGGCCCGCGCTGCCGTGCGTGCCGCCTATGAGATGGAAGGCCCTGTCTACCTGCGCTTTGGCCGTCTGGCTGTGCCGGTGTTCCACGACGCCGAGAACTACCACTTTGAGATCGGCAAGGGCGAGCAGATCACCGAGGGCAACGACATTGCCATCATTGCCACTGGCCTGATGGTCAACGAAGCCCGCATGGCCGCCGAGCAGCTGGCCGCCGAGGGTATCCACGCCCGGGTCATCAACATCCACACCATCAAGCCTCTGGACGAAGAGATCGTGGTCAAGGCTGCAAAGGAGTGCGGCAAGGTCATCACCGCCGAGGAGCACAACGTCATCGGCGGCCTGGGCGAAGCCGTGTGCGCCGTTCTGAGCGAGAAGCAGCCCACTCCCGTGCGCCGCGTGGGCGTGCAGGACAAGTTCGGCTGCTCCGGCCCGGCCTGGGATCTGCTGAAGGAGTACGGCCTGGATGCCGCCACCATCTGCAAGACTGCCCATGAGATGCTGAACAAGTAAGCGAATATTTTTCAAAGCCGCTGTGCCTTTTGAGACACGGCGGCTTTTTTGCGTGCAAAAAACTTTGCCAAAACGCTGTAAACTATGATATGCTTAGCATAAATAAAACGGGAGAGGAGTTCTTTGGAATGCTCATCGTGGACAAGCTTGCCCTGCAGGAAGGACTTTCGGAAGGGGAAAAAACGCTGGCGGCATACATTCTGGCGCACGGCATCGAAATTGCAAAATATTCCACCCGCAGCCTGGCCGAGGTGACCTATACATCCCCGCCTACGGTGCTGCGCCTGTGCAAAAAGCTGGGGTTTGCGGGGTTTGACGACTTCAAGCAGAATTTTACCCGGGAGCTGGAATACCTCGACCAGCGGCAGGGCAAGGTGGATTTCAACTTTCCCTTTGCGGAAAACGACAGTCCCATGCGGGTGGCGCAGAACATCGGCGAGCTGTACGAGGAAGCGGTAAAGGACACCATGCAGCTGCTGCGGTACGAGGACCTGCGCAAGGCCATGCTGCTGTTCAAATACCACGACGAGATCCACGTCTTTTCGGCAGGCACGGCCATCAACCAGGCCGAGTCCTTCCGGGAAAAGATGCTCAAGATCGGCAAGCGTGTGGTCATTTCCAACAACCTGAACTATCAGCAGTATCAGGCCTGCTGCATGTCCGAGCGGGATGTGGCCATCATCATCTCCTATTCCGGCGAGACCGCCCAGATGCTGACCATCGCCCGGCGGTGCAAAAAATCCGGCACCCCCATTCTGGCCCTGACCAGCTTTGGTGAGAACAGCCTGACCAGCTACGCCGACTGCAAGCTGACCCTCTCCACCAAGGAGAGCATCTACCAGAACCTGGGCGACTATGCGTCCCACCTGTCGGTGACGCTGCTGCTGGACATCCTGTACTCGGAATACTTCCGGGAGAACTACCAGAAGAACTATCACTACAAGCTGGCGCGCGCGCAGGAGCTGGAACGGAACCGCACCTCCACCAATCCCATCTTGTTGGATCTGCACAAAGAAAAAGAGGAATGAAACACTGTTCCGTTTTTGACGGTTCAAAATGAAACAGAAAATCGAACAGTGTAACAACAACTTTCAAAAATATTGCACAAAAACCTCCCTGCGGGTATCATGGTACCTGCAAGGAGGTTTTCGAGTTTATGGAGATGCCAAAAGAATTCCTGTGGGGCGGAGCTACCGCAGCCAACCAGTACGAAGGTGCCTATCAGGCCGACGGTAAGGGCCTGAGCATCGCCGACGTGGAAAAGGGTGCGCGGCACGGCGTCCCCCGCGAGATCCACGACCGGGTGATGGAAGGAAACTACTACCCCAGCCACGAGGCGGTGGACTTCTACCACCACTACAAAGAGGACATTGCACTGTTTGCCGAGATGGGCTTCAAGTGCTTCCGCATGTCCATCAACTGGCCGCGCATCTTCCCTCGCGGCGACGAGCAGCAGCCGAACGAAGCAGGGCTTGCCTTTTACGACAAGGTGTTCGACGAGCTGCACAAGTACGGCATTGAGCCGGTGGTCACGCTTTCCCACTACGAGACGCCGCTGTATCTGGTGCAGCACTACGGCTCATGGCGCAGCCGGAAACTGATCGATTTCTTTGCCCGGTACTGTGAGGTGGTGTTCCGCCGCTACAAGGGCAGAGTCCGGTACTGGATGACCTTTAACGAGATCAACGAGACCATGAACCAGAAGGAACCCTACCATCAGGCCGGTGTGCGGTATGCCGAGGGCGAGGACCACAATGCGGTCAAGGCGCTGGTGAGCCACAACATGTTTCTGGCCAGTGCAAAGGCCGTGAAGATCGGCCATGCGATCGACCCGGAAAACAAGATCGGCTGCATGATCCAGTACCCCACCACCTACCCGCGCACCTGTGCGCCCAGGGATGTACTGGCCCAGCGGTTCCAGATGATGCCCAACTACTACTACACCGACGTGATGTGCCGGGGCCACTACACCAGCCTGTGCACCGCGCAGCTGCGCCGCATGGGCACCACGGTGGAGATGCAGCCCGGCGATGCCGAGCTGCTGGCAGAGGGTACGGTGGATTACATCGCATTCAGCTACTATTTCTCTTCGACTGCCCGTGCAGACGAAAACACCGACTGCTGCGTGGAACGCACGAACCCCTACCTGAAACGCACCGATTGGGACTGGCCCATCGATCCGGACGGCCTGCGCATTGCGCTAAACGAGCTGCACGACCGGTACGAGCTGCCCCTGTTCGTGGTGGAGAACGGTCTGGGCGCCATCGACAAGGTGGAGCCGGACGGCAGCATTCAGGACGATTACCGCATCCGCTTCCTGGGCAGCCACATCGATGCGCTGCGGCAGGCCATTGAACTGGATGATGTGCCGGTGATCGGCTACACCTGCTGGGGCCCCATTGATATCGTCTCGGTGGGCACCGGCGAAATGCGCAAACGCTACGGTTTTATTTACGTGGATAAGAAGGACGACGGCAGCGGCACGCTGGCCCGGAAGAAGAAAAAGTCGTTCAACTGGTACAAAAAGGTCATTGCAAGCAACGGTGCGGACACTGCGCTGTAAAAGACCTTTTCAGAAGGATAAAGACTATTGAAGGAGGCAAAACAAATGGACGCAAAGAAAACGGCCCAGCAGGTGCTGGAACAGGTGGGCGGTGCGGAAAACGTCAGTTTTCTGACCCACTGCATCACCCGGCTGCGCTTCACCCTCAAGTCGATGGACGGCGTGGACGACGCAAAGGTCAAGGCCATCCCCGGCGTTGTGGGCGTGGTGAACAAGGGCGGTCAGTATCAGGTCATCATCGGCAACGAAGTGGTGGCTGTGTACGATGAGCTGATGAAGCTGGGCGACTTCGACGGCAGGGAAACCAAGGCTGTCACCGCACCCACCGACGAAAAGAAGAGCAAGTTCGGCATCGTGCTGGATACGCTGGCCGGTGTGTTCACCCCGCTGATGCCGCTGATCGCCGGTGCCGGTATGATCAAGGCTCTGCTGTCGGTGCTGACCCTGTTCAACCTGATCGACAAGAGCGGCACGCTGTATTATTTCCTGAACTTCATCGCGGATTCTTCCTACTACTTCCTGCCCATCTTCCTGGCAAACTCCGCTGCCAAGAAGTTTGGCTGCAACCCCCAGATGGCCATGCTGCTGGGTGCCATTCTGCTGCACCCCAACTTCATTGCGCTGAAGGCTGATGCCGACGTGGTGACTGTGTTGGGCCTGCCGGTCAAGATGGTCACCTACTCCTCCTCGGTCATCCCCATCTTCCTCATCACGCTGGTGCTGCCCTACGTGGAGCGCTTTGTGAATAAGATCGTGCCCTCGGTGGTCAAGTTCATCCTGCGCCCGGTGCTCACCATCCTCATCATGGCCCCCATCGCTCTGTGCGTGCTGGGACCTCTGGGCAGCATCATCGGCGACGGCCTGGTCAGCATCCTGCTGTCCATCGAAAAGATCTGCCCCTGGATCCTGCCCACCATCATCGGTGCATTTATGCCGTTCCTCGTTATGACCGGTATGCACTACAGCCTGCTGCCCGCCTACGTCAACTCTCTGTCCATGCTGGGCTATGAGACGGTCATCGGCCCGGGCAACCTGCCCTCCAACATCGCACAGGGCGCTGCCGCTCTCTGCGTTGCCATCAAGACCAGGAACAAGGACTTCCGTCAGCTGGCGGTTTCCGGCGGCGTCACCGCGCTGCTGGGTGTCACCGAGCCTGCCCTGTTCGGCGTCAACGTCCGCCTGCGCAAGCCCCTGATCGCTACCACCATCGGCGGCGGTCTGGGCGGCCTGTACGCCGGCCTTACCGGTGTGCGCCGCTTTGGCGGCGGCGGTGCCGGTCTGGCAGCCATCGGCCTGTATGTGGGCGAGAACCCCATGAACGTTATCAACGCCCTGATCTCCGCAGCCATTGCATTTGTGGCTACCTTTGCCATCCTGTGGTTCATCGGCTTTGAGGATGTGCCCGCCGAAGAAGCATAAACGATTCTGCTGAAAAGAGCCGGAACGGTTTCGTTCCGGCTCTTTTGGCGTTTATTCCTCGCCCAGCAGCTTTGTGCGGTTGGCATATACATCCGCAAACACTTCCCGCAGCTGTGCGATCTCGGGCCGGGGGTCGTCCCGCAGGGTGAGCAGGCAGGTGTCCGGCAAAGGCAGGTGCAGCGGCACGTACCATTCGGCCGGAAAAGCCGGGTACTTCATGGGGCACAGGAACATGCCGCGCCCGGCCAGCAGATCGTTGTAAACGCACTCGTAGTTTTCCACCATGCGCCAGCTGGGCGTGGAAAACGGCCAGCCGGGCTGCGCGGCGGCATGATCCACCATGTCCTGATACAGCGGCTCGTAGAACAGCTGCTGCCCGGCAAGGTCGGCCAGTTCCAGTGCGCTGCGGCCGGTAAGCGGGTGCTCCGGGGATACGATCAGGTAAAAAGTGTTGTGCAGAATGGGCACCCGCTCCACCTCCGGCTGCAGCGGGCCGAAAGGCAGGTAGAGGGCTGCGTCCGCCTCCATGCACAGCATCTCGTGGGGGTTGCGGGGCACGGGCCGGGTGTCCACGGCAAACTCGTACCCCGGCAGCGCTGCGTGCAGCCGTGCCATCAGGATGGGGTAAATGGGGTCCCGCTGCAGCAGCACCGGCGGCAGGCGCAGGGTCAGCGTGTGCTGGTGCGCAAGGCCTTTCAGCGCGGTGCGGGCGTTCAGGATGCTGCGGTAGATCGCTTCGGCATGGGGCGCAAAGGTGCGGCCCGCTTCGGTCAGAGCCACGCGCGTGGTGCTGCGGGTGAGCAGAGAAAGGCCCAGCTCCTTTTCCAGGCTGCGGATCTGGTAGCTGAGGGCGGGCTGGGTGCAGTACAGCTCCCGGGCCGCAGCCGTGAAGTTGAGGGTGCGGCTCACGGTGAGAAAGCACAGCAGCTGATGGTCGTTCATGGCAAATGGCTCCTTTCCGCAAAGATGCTCTGCTCCCAGTATAGCATGGCAGGCTTCAGTTATAAATACATTTTATCAGCCTGGCAAAATTTTTTTGTTTCCCTTTTACTTCGTTATATTTTATACTAAGTGCAGCGCGGGACAAAAACTCCCGCAGACACGAAGAGAAAATGATGAGAAGAAAGAGGAAATCAAAATGGAAAAGATCTCCCGCAAAGGCTTTTTAAAGGTTGCCGCTGCTGCCGCCATGAGCGGTGTCACAGCCGGCGCACTGGCTGCCTGCAATGCTGCAAGCTCTTCCAGCACCGCTGCATCCGCTTCCGGCGATGCCATCTACACCCCCGGCACCTACACCGGTACTGCTACCGGCATTGGTGAGGTGAAGGTCACCATGACCTTCAGCGAGACCGCCATCACCGAGGTGGCCATTGATGCTTCCAACGAGACTGAGAGCATCGGCGGCGTGGCTGCTCCCACCCTGCAGGAGGCCATCATGGCCGCACAGGGCACCGAGATCGATAATGTTTCCGGCGCTACCATCACCACCAACGCCGTCAAGAAGGCTGCTGCCAGCTGCATCGAGCAGGCCATGGGCGTGAAGGCCGACGGCACCGACAACTCCGCTGCTGCTTCCTCCGACGAGGACTGGCTGGGCACCGAGCCGGAGATCGACGAGACCAAAGTGACCACCACCGTGGATGTGGACGTGGCCGTTGTGGGCTGCGGCATCGCCGGTGTTGCTGCCTGCCGCAGCATCGCCGAGGAGGGCGGCATGGTGGCCGCCTTCGAGAAGGCCGACGGCCCTCAGTGCCGCAGCGGCGAGTATGCCGTCATCAACGGCAATGTGCAGGCCAAGTGGGGCCGCAACACCTGGACCCGTGAGCAGATCGACGAGATCGTGGATTCTCACATGAACGAGAGCACCTACCGCTGCAAGCGCGCCATCATGAGCAAGTGGGCCCACAACATCGGCGAGACCTTTGACTGGTGGGTGGAAGCAAACCCCGACCTCTACTATGCCGAGACCACCCGCAGCGCCATCCCCGATGAAAACGCCGACAACTTCCTGATCCCCATTTTCTACCCGCTGCCCGAGCACTACGACTGGACCCAGGAGCGTTTCCCCTGCTACCCCACTTCCGTGGAGTTCAAGCCGGACCAGCACGTCACCGTCGAGGCCAACATGAAGAAGGCCGTTGACACCGGCAATGTGGAGACCTTCTACGGCTGCTTTGTGGAGAAGCTCATTATGGACAATGGCCGCTGCGTGGGCCTGTATGCCCGCGATGCCGCCACCGGCGAGTACATCAAGTGCAACGCTGCCAAGGGCGTCATCCTCTCCACCGGCGATTACTCCCAGAACACCAAAATGCTCAAGCACTTCTGCCCGGAGGTCATTGAGAACAACATCCAGTGCCTGTTCACCAATGTGGACGTGGAGGGCAACTTCACCAACCAGGGCGACGGCATCCAGCTGGGCATGTGGGCCGGCGCTCAGGTGCAGCAGAGCCATGCACCCATGATCCACCACATGGGCGGCGGTGCCGACCTTGCCGGTGTGGGCGTCATGGGCAATGCCGGTTTCCTGAACCTGGATATGAACGGCAAGCGCTTCATGAACGAGGATCTGCCCGGCCAGCAGCTGGAAAACCAGATCGAGCTGCAGAAGAACCGCGAGAGCTGGCAGATCTTTGACTCCAACTGGCCCCAGCAGCTGCCCTACATGCCTGCAGCCCACGGCGGTGCCTGCTACTACGAGGACTACGCCAGCGAGGAAGAGGGCCCCAAGAACAACACCACCTACCGCAACTATAAGAGCCCCTACCAGCTGGAAGCCGCTGTGGCCGATGGCCGCGCCATCAAGGCCGACACGCTGGAAGAGCTGGTGGCCTTGATGTACCCGGACGACACCGCTGCCCAGCAGACCGCTCTGGAGTCCATCCGGCGCTACAACCAGCTGGCTAAGGACGGCTACGACGAGGACTTCCACAAGCCCGCATCCCGTATGTGGGCCGTGGAGAACGGCCCCTTCTACGCCGATAAGTTCACCACCGCCCTGCTGCTGGTGTGCATCGGCGGTCTGGAGAGCGATGAGAACTGCCACACCTTTGATGCAGACCGCAATGTGATCCCCGGCCTGTACGTGGCCGGCAACATTCAGGGCAACCGCTTCGCCACCGAGTACCCCATCGGTCTGAAGGGCGTCAGCCACTCCATGGCCATGTACTACGGCTATGTGGCCGGCAAGAACGCCATGCAGGAAGTCTGAGCCTGACCATACAATAGAATCACCATTCCCCGCCCGGAGCAGTATTCTTTCTTCCTGCTCCGGGCTTTTTGTGTGACCCGGTTACGGAAAAGCGGTGCACTTTTGGGTATACTGGTGCCATAGGAACAAACACACACCCTTTTCAGGAGATAGAAATATGGCAGTTGTTACTATTACCAAAGAAAATTTCGCGCAGGAAGTGCTGCAGAGCACAAAGCCCGTTCTGCTGGACTTCTGGGCCAGCTGGTGCGGCCCCTGCCGGATGCTGAGCCCCATCGTGGACGAGGTGGCCGAGGAACGCACCGACATCAAGGTGGGCAAGGTGAACGTGGACGAGCAGCCGGAACTGGCCGGTGAGTTCGGCGTCATGAGCATCCCCACCCTGCTGGTGTTCAAGGACGGCAAGCTGGTGAATCAGGCTGTGGGTGCCCGCCCGAAGGCCGGTGTGCTGGCCCTGCTGGGGTAAGACCAAAATACAAAACAGAGCTTTCTTTTCGGCGTGCGCCGGAGAGAGGGCTCTTTTTGTTTCCGGGAGAAAAACAGATAGGCGGAGTTGCGGTTTGCCCTGTACAAACGCACAGAAAAATCGTATGATAAAAGTGAAAACACTGTCACTTTCCTACTTTACAACTTTACCAAGATAAAGTAAAATAACAACAGAACCAGTGAAAGAATAAAACTGCGCGGAGCACACTGCGCAAAGCGCCGGGCAGTGCGGCCCGGCTGTGATAGAAGAGTGGAAAAGTGCCGGGAGGGCCTGCGGGCACCGGCCAGAGCCAATGAGTGCCAAATGTGCCAAGAGTGTAAGAAACGGGGGAACCACAATGGAATTCAGCCTTGCAAACCTGCAGCCCAAGGAGCGCGCCTCCTTTGCGCTGCGTGCACTGTACGAAGCGGCAGGCTGCCGCAAGTATCACATGGGCCGCTTTGAGGAGTACGGCCTGTATCAGGAGAACCGCAGCTTTCTTTCGTCGGAGCAGGTCATCACATTCACCGATCTGGACGGCCGCCTGCTGGCCCTCAAGCCGGACGTGACCCTTTCCATTGCAAAGACGGCACAGCCCGCCCCCGGCGAGACTTTGCGCTACTACTACCACGAAAACGTCTACCGCCCCTCGGCTGAGAGCCATACCTTTAAAGAGATCGGCCAGATGGGCCTTGAAGTCATCGGTAAGGTGGACGAAGCCGAGGTACAGCAGGCCGTGTGTCTGGCGGCGCAGTCGCTGGATGCACTGGGGGCCGAGTGGGTGCTGGAAGTGAGCCACATGGGCTACCTGTTCGGCCTGTTCGACGCACTGCGCGTGCCGGATGCTGCCCGGGCAAAGCTGCTGGAAAAGCTGCGGGAAAAGAACTTCCACGAGCTGCGGGCCGCAGCAAAAGCCGCCGGGCTGGACGACCTTGCCGCCGACACCCTGTGCAGTGTGCTGAACCTCTCCGGCAGCTATGCCGAGGTGCTGCCAAGAGCAAAGGAACTGTGCAAAAATACCGCCATGCGTGCCGCTGTGGCCGAGCTGGAAGCACTGGCCGCACCGCTGGAAAGCATGGGCGGCGTCATCCGGCTGGATATGACGCTGGCCGGTGAGATGGAATACTACAACGGCCTTGTGTTTCAGGGCTACCTGAAAGCCCTGCCCCGCCCGCTGCTCAAGGGCGGCCGCTACGACCTGCTGATGCAGAAGTTCACCCCCGGGGCCGGGGCCATCGGCTTTGCGGTGTATCTGGACGAGCTGGACCGCCTGAGCGCCCCGCTGCCGCCGGTGCAGAAGAACAGCACCGATAAAGTGATGCTGAACGTGGCCCTGCCGAAGGGAAGGTTGGGCGACAAGGTGTATAACCTGCTGGCGGGCATCGGCTACGGCTGCCCGGAAGATTACAATGCCACCCGCAAGCTGGTGGTGGAGAACTCGGAAGCGGGCATCCGCTATTTCCTCGTCAAGCCCAGCGACGTTGCCATCTATGTGGAGCACGGCGCCGCCGATGTGGGCATCGTGGGCAAGGATATTTTGACGGAAGCCTCTGCGGATGTGTACGAACTGCTGGACACCGGCCTTGGCAAGTGCCGCATGTGCGTGGCTGCTCCGGCCGACTACAAGGACGACCCCAGCCGCCCGGTGCGTGTGGCGACAAAGTTCGTCAACATTGCAAAAAGCTACTACGCATCCATGGGCCGGGACATCGATATCATCAAGCTGAACGGCTCCATTGAGCTGGCCCCCATTCTGGGCCTGTCGGACGTTATCGTGGATATCGTGGAGACCGGCACCACCCTGCGGGAGAACGGCCTGAAGGTGGTCACCGAGTTCATGCCCATCTCGGCCCGGTTCATTGCCAA
The DNA here is from genome assembly GCA_050873025.1 of Faecalibacterium sp. GTDB lineage: Bacteria > Bacillota > Clostridia > Oscillospirales > Ruminococcaceae > Faecalibacterium. The sequence continues at coordinate 19,272 of JBNMHZ010000029.1, forward strand.
CAAGGCAAGCTACCAGTTCAAGCACGCGGAAATGGATACCATGCTGGAAAAGCTGCGGGCCGAACTGCAGAACAAGGAGGAAGCAAAATGATCAAGCTGTACAACTTCGACGAGCTGAAGCCCGAAGAAATTCTGAACCGCGACATCCGCGCCGAAAAGAACGTGGAGGACGTGGTGGACGGCATCATTGCCGATGTGCGCGCCCGGGGCGACGAAGCCCTGAAAGAGTACGCCCTGAAATTCGACGGGGCAAAGATCGATGATCTGCAGGTGACGCAGGAAGAAATTGACGAAGCATTTGCCAATATGGACCCCTATTTCCTTGAAACCCTGCGGGAAGCTGCCGCCAACATCGAGAGCTTCCACCGCCAGCAGGTGCACAAGAATTTTGTGGTGAACGACAAGCCCGGCATCGTGCTGGGCCAGAAGTACACCCCCATTGAAAAGGCGGGCGTCTACGTGCCCGGCGGCACGGCGGCGTATCCGTCCACCGTGCTGATGGATGTCATTCCCGCCAAGGTGGCAGGCGTTTCCGAGATCGTCATGACCACCCCCGCCGGAAAAGACGGCAAGGTGAACCCGGTCATCCTCGCCGCAGCCGCTACCGCAGGCGTGACCAAAATCTTCAAGACCGGCGGCGCGCAGGCCGTGGCAGCCCTCGCCTACGGCACCCAGACCATCCCCGCCGTGGATAAGATCGTCGGCCCCGGCAACATTTATGTTGCCACCGCCAAGCGCAAGGTGTTCGGCAAGGTGGGCATTGATATGATCGCAGGCCCCAGCGAAATTCTGGTGCTGGCCGACGGCGGCTGCAACCCGGCCTGGGTGGCCGCAGACCTGCTCAGCCAGGCCGAGCACGACAAGCTGGCAAGCCCGGTGCTCGTTACCGACAGCGCCGACCTTGCCAAGGCCGTGCAGGCAGAATTGGAGGTTCAAATTCCTCAGCTACCCCGCGCCGCCATCGCCCGCGCCAGCGTGGACGACAACGGCAAGATCATCGTCTGCACCGACCTGCACAAGGCCATCGAAGCCTGCAACATCATTGCTCCGGAACACCTGGAAGTGTGCGTGGAGGATCCCTTCGGCGTGCTGAATGAGATCGGGAACGCGGGCAGCATCTTCCTGGGCCGCAACGTGCCGGAAGCACTGGGCGATTACTTTGCAGGCCCCAACCACACCCTGCCCACCAGCGGCACCGCCCGCTTCTCCAGCCCCCTGGGCGTGGATGATTTCGTGAAGAAATCCAGCTTCATTTACTACACCCGCGAAGCACTGGGCGAAGTGGCCCCCCGCATTGCGGATTTTGCGGAGCGCGAGGGCCTGCACGCCCACGCCAAGAGCGTGACCATCCGGTACGAGAAGTAAACAAGGAAGCGCCCTCATCAGGCTCAGCCTGCGGCTTCGCCAGCTTCCCCCACTTTGTCACCTACGGTGACATTTCTCCCCGACGCGGGGAGAATCTGTCCCCGACCGGGGGAAGCCTTCAGAACGTTCCAATTTCGGGAAAGCCTTCCCCCAGACGGGGGAAGGTGGCGCGTAAGTGCCGGATGAGGGTGCACCATCAGCAAAACATAAAGAGGAAACCACTATGAGCCGTTTTCTTTCTCCCACCCTGTCCTCTGTCACCCCCTACACCCCGGGTGAACAGCCGCAGGACCAGCAGTACATCAAACTGAACACCAACGAAAGCCCCTATCTGCCGTCCCCGGCGGTGATCGCCGCCGTGAGTGAGCACGAGGTGGAAAAGCTCCGCCTTTACTCCGACCCCGCCTGTGCCGACCTGCTCAAGGCCGCAGCGGCCCACTTCGGCCTGCAGCCGGAGCAGATCATGCCCGGCAACGGCAGCGACGAGAACCTCTTCTTTGCGCTGCGGGCTTTCTGCGATGAGCAGCACCCGCTGGCCTATGCCGACATCACCTACGGCTGCTATGGCGTGTGGTGCGGCCTGATGCACATTCCCAGCCACATTATCCCGCTGAAAGAGGACTTCACCCTTGACCCCAAGGACTACTACGGCCTGAACCAGACCATCGTCATTGCAAACCCCAACGCGCCCACCGGCATTGCCCTGCCCCGGGCGGAAATTGAGGGCATCCTGAAAGCGAACCCGAACAATGTGGTCATTGTGGACGAAGCCTATGTGGACTTTGGCGGCGAGAGCTGCGTGCCCCTCATTGACCAGTACGAAAACCTGCTGGTGGTGCAGACCTTCTCCAAGTCCCGCCAGCTGGCCGGTGCCCGCTTGGGCCTTGCCATGAGCAACGCAAAGCTTATTGCCGACCTGAACCGGGTCAAGTTCAGCCTGAACCCCTACAACATCAACCGCCTGACCCTGAAAGCCGGGCAGGCCGCGCTGGAAGATGTGGCCTATTTCGATAAGACCCGCGCTGCCATTGTGGAGACCCGCACATGGACAAAACAGCAGCTGGAACAGCGCGGCTTTGCCGTGCTGGACAGCCGCTCCAACTTCCTGTTTGCAAGTACCGATCGCAAAGACGGCGGGGAACTCTACAGAAAGTTGAAGAAAAATGGCGTTCTGGTGCGGCATTTTGACGCGCCCCGCATTGCAAACTGGCTGCGCATCACCATCGGCACGCCGGAACAGATGCAGACCTTTGTGCAAACGCTGGATAAGATCATGGAGGAATGAACCATGCCGAACCGAATGATCTCGCTGGAACGCAATACCAACGAAACCCAGATCGACCTGACCCTTGATCTGGACGGCACCGGCCGCTACGAAGTGGACACCGGGTGCGGCTTTCTGAACCACATGCTGGAACTGTTCGCCCGCCATGGCCGGTTCGATCTGGTGCTCACCTGCCACGGCGATGTAGAGGTGGACTACCACCACACCACCGAGGATGTGGGCATCGCGCTGGGGCAGGCCTTTGCCCGGGCGCTGGGCGATATGCGCGGCATCCAGCGCTATGGCAGCTTCTACCTGCCCATGGACGAAGCCCTCATTCTGTGCGCGGTCGATCTCTCCGGCCGATGCACCCTGAACTGGGACATCCACTGCAACACCGAAAAAGTGGGCGATTTTGACGTGGAGTGCGCCAAGGAGTTCTGGCTGGGCTTTGCCCGCAGCGTGCCCGCCACCGTCCACTTTGTACAATTTGCAGGCGAAAATACACACCACATCCTCGAAGCCTGCTTCAAGGGTGCGGGCCACGCGTTGGGCATTGCCGTGAAGATCGACGAAGCCCACAAGGACGAAATTCCTTCCACGAAAGGACTGCTGGTATGATCGCAATTATCGATTACGGCGTGGGCAACCTGTTCAGCCTGAAGTCCAGCCTTGCACAGCTGGGGCTGGAAGCGGTGGTCACCGCCGACGCCGACACCATCCGCAAAGCCGACCGGCTCATTCTGCCGGGCGTGGGTGCCTTTGCCGACGCCATGGCCAAACTGGAAGCCACCGGCCTTGTGCCGGTCATCAAAGAAGAGGCCGGAAAAAAGCCGCTGCTGGGCATCTGCCTTGGAATGCAGCTGCTGTTTGAAAAAAGCTACGAGTACGGCGAACACGCGGGCCTGGGCTTCGTGAAAGGCGAGGTCTGCCCGCTGGAACCCGACCTTGCGGACAAGAGCCTGAAAGTGCCGCAGATCGGCTGGAACGCTCTGCACATCGTAAAGGACGACCCGCTGTTCAAGTACATCCGCGAGGGCGAGTATGTGTACTATGTGCACAGCTACTACGGCAAAAACTGCGCCGAAAGCACGCTGGCTGTGAGCGATTATTCCATCCCGGTCACTGGTGCGGTGCGGGCAGGCAGGGTGTACGGCACCCAGTTCCACCCGGAAAAGAGCGGCGATACCGGCCTGCGGATTTTGAAGGCTTTTGCCGAATTGTAATAGGCTTCCCCCTCGGGGGAAGCTGTCAGCGTCAGCTGACTGATGAGGGGAAGTTATCTTCTGAATCCGCTTTAACAGGGCGGAATCTGGCCGTTACTACCCCTCATCCGGCTCGCAAGCTCGCCACCTTCCCCCGAGGGGGAAGGCCAATCTGAGGAGATTATTAAAATGCAACTATTTCCTGCCATTGACCTGCGCGGCGGCAAGGTGGTGCGCCTGACTCAGGGCGACTACGACCGCATGACCGTCTACGGCGAGGACCCCTGTGCCCAGGCACGGGAGTTCATCGCCGCTGGTGCCAAGAACCTGCACGTCGTTGATCTTGACGGCGCAAAGGACGGCACCCTTTCCAACTATGACACCATTGCCGCGCTGGCAAAACAGGGCGGCTTGTACATTGAGGTGGGCGGCGGCATCCGCACCGAGGAGCGCATTGAAACCTACCTCTCCCTCGGCGTGGGCCGCTGCATCCTCGGCAGTGTGGCGGTGACGGATTTTGATTTCACCGCCCGGATGCTGCAGAAATACGGCGATAAGATCGCCGTGGGCGTGGACGCAAAGGACGGCTATGTGGCTATCCACGGCTGGAAGGAAGTGAGCGCCGAGCCGGGCGTGGACTTCTGCAGGCGGCTGGCCGATGCCGGGTGCACCGCCATCATCTACACCGACATTGCCTGCGACGGCGCGATGAAAGGCACCAATCTGGGCCTGTACCGCACACTTGCCAAAGAAGTGCCCGGCGTGGCCTTCACGGCCAGCGGCGGCATCTCCTCGGAAAAAGAGCTGCTGGAACTCAAAGAAATGGGCACCGCAGCGGCCATTTTGGGCAAGAGCCTGTACACCGGTGCACTGAACCTTGCACATTGTGTAAAATTGGTGCAGGAGTAAACGGGGAGGAATGACAGATGATAACAAAACGCATTATCCCCTGCCTGGACGTGCGCAACGGGCGCGTGGTCAAGGGCACGAACTTTGAGGGCATCAGGGATGTGGCCGACCCGGTGGAGATGGCCCGCATGTACAACGCCGCCGGTGCCGACGAGCTGGTGTTCTACGATATCACCGCAAGCTTTGAGGGCCGGGCGCTGTTCACTGACATCCTCACCCGGGTGGCAAGCGAAATCTTCATCCCGCTCACCGTGGGCGGCGGCATCAACACGCTGGAAGATTTTGACCGGGTGCTCAAGTGCGGCGCGGATAAGGTAAGTGTCAACTCGGGCGCACTCAAGAATCCCGACCTCATCTCGGCGGCGGCTCAGCGCTACGGCAACCAGTGCGTGGTGCTCTCCGCCGATGTGAAGCGGGTGGACGGCCAGTTCCGGGTGTTCGCCAAGGGCGGGCGCGAGGATACCGGCCGGGATGCGCTGGACTGGATCAGCTGGTGCGTGGACCACGGGGCGGGCGAAATTTGCCTGAACAGTATCGACACCGACGGCGTGCGCAATGGCTTTGACCTGGAAATGCTGGACGCTGTGGCGGCGCGGGTGAATGTGCCCATCATCGCCAGCGGCGGTGCAGGCAAAAAAGAGGATTTTCTGGAGCTGTTCCACCACAAGGGCATCGATGCGGGCCTTGCGGCGGGCATCTTCCACCAGAAGCTGCTGACCATCCGCGACCTGAAAGAATACCTCAACGCAAACGGCGTGGAGATGCGGCTGTAAACTTGGCGCCCTCATCAGGTTCAGCCTGCAGCTTCGCCAGCTTCCCCCGACCGGGGGAAGCCATAAAGCGAAAACGGATTTCCGTAAAAACAACCTGCAAACCCTTGCGTTTGCGCACCGAATACGCTAAACTAATGGTATCCCCATATGGGGAGGGAGAACTGTTATGAATCTGAAATTTGATGAAAAGGGCCTGATCCCTGCCATCGTGCAGGACCACTACACCAAAGAGGTGCTCACCCTCGCTTACATGAACGCCGAGACGCTGGCACTGACCATTGCCGAGGGCCGCACCGTGTTCTGGAGCCGCAGCCGTCAGGAGATCTGGCGCAAGGGCGAGACCAGCGGCAATGTGCAGCGGGTGGTGTCCATCACTGCCGACTGTGACGCCGATGCTCTGGTGGTGGAAGTGGTCAAGAGCGGCCCTGCCTGCCACACCGGTGCCGAGAGCTGCTTCTTCAATGAAGTGTATGTCTCGCCGGAGCTGAAGCAGTTCAGCTGGCAGGGCCTGTACGAGCTCATCAAGGGCCGCAAGACTGACCCCAAGGAGGGCAGCTACACCACCTACCTGTTTGAAAAGGGCAAGGAAAAGATCCTGAAAAAGGTGGGCGAGGAGTGCACCGAGGTCATCATTGCGGGCGAAAAAGAGGACAAGGAAGAGACTGTTTACGAGATCAGCGATCTTGCCTACCATGTTCTGGTGCTGATGGTCAGCGCCGGCATCACGGTGGAGGATGTGACCCGTGAACTGGAAAAACGTCACGTCATTGACCACAAGGTCAAACAGGAAAGGATGCAGTGAGTTAATTATGGCTGATTATAAGAAGTCCAGTGTCCATTGCCACTCCACCATGTGCGATGGCAAAAATACCTTGCAGGATATGGCAAGTGCTGCGTGTGCGCAGGGCCTGACCACGCTGGGCTTCACCGGCCATAGCTACACCCAGCGCGACCGTGAATACTGCATGAGCCCCAGCCGCACCGCCCAGTACAAGGCCACCATTGCAAAGCTCAAGGCCGAGTACAAGGGCAAGGTGGACATCCTGTGCGGCATCGAGTGGGACATCCTGAGCGAGGATAAGCGTACCGGCTACGATTACTGGATCGGCAGCGCACACCACCTGTACGGCAAGAACACCGGCAAGTATTACGAGATCGACTTCCGTCCGCAGGACCTGTGGGACTGCATCAACGACGACTTTGACGCCGACCCCCTGGCCGCTGTGGAAGCCTACTTTGCCGAGGTGGAGAAGGTTGCTGCCCTCAAGCCGGACATTCTGGCCCACATCGACCTCATCAAAAAGCTGAACGCCAACGGCGAGTTCTTTGATGAAGAATCTCCCCGCTACAAGGCCGCTGCCCTTAAGGCCCTGCAGGCTGCAAAGGCAAACGACTGCCTGCTGGAAGTGAACACCGGCGGCGTCTACCGCGGTTACCGCAAGGACTTCTACCCCGGCCCGTGGCTGCTGGGCGAGTGGCAGAAGATGGGCGGCAAGGTCATCATCACCTCCGACTCTCATGACATCAACAGCCTGACCTTTGGCTTTGACGAAGCCGCCGCCGCCATCAAGGCTGCGGGCTTTACCAGCGTGGAAGTTCTCACCGGCAGCGGCTTTGAGACGCAGGAGCTGTAAAATTAAAATTTTATTGGAAGCGTCTTCGCCCTCTCCGTCACCTGCGGTGCCACCTTATTCCCCTTTCTGTCGCTCACGCGACATCTTCCCCCGACCGGGGGGAGTCTGTCAAAGGGAGAGGCCTTGGCATCACGATGAGCTTTGCATGGACTGCCAAAGGCTCCCACTTTGGGGGAGCTGTCGAGCGAACGCGAGACTGAGAGGGCGAGCCCGCGAAAGATAAATCATCTGCAATGCCTTTTACTGATTTGTTGAAAGTCAGGAAGGGATTGCAGATGTTTTATTTTGTACGTAAAGATCAAAAAATATAATTCGGAGGAACCCTATGACCCACGCGCAGCCCCAGAAGAAAAGTTTATTCAACATGAACGTAGACCTGATGCACGGGCCCATCCTGAGCAGCCTGCTGCTCTTCATGCTGCCCATCCTCGTCTCCAACCTCTTCCAGCAGCTCTACAACACGGTGGATACCATGATCGTGGGCAATGTGCTGGGCGATACCGCCCTTGCCGCCATTGGCTCCTGCGGCTCCATCTACGAGCTTCTGGTGGGCTTTGGCATCGGCATCGGCAACGGCCTTGCCATCGTGGCAGCGCGCTCCTACGGCGCGCAGGACGAAGATCTGCTCAAACGCACGGTCACCGGTTCGCTGGTGATCGGCGTGGTGTCCTCGCTGGTCATCACCACGGCGGGCTTTTTTGGCCTGCGGCCCCTGCTGCACCTGCTGGACACCCCGGCGGAAATTCTGGAGGACGCCTACAGCTACATCATCGTCATCGACCTTGGCGTCATTGTCATGTTCCTGTATAACCTGTGCGCAGGCCTGCTGCGTGCCATTGGCAACAGCGTGATGCCGCTGGTGTTCCTGCTTATCAGCTCGGTGCTGAACGTGGGGCTGGATCTGTGGTTCATTGCAGGCATCGGCATGGGCGTGCGCGGCGCGGCGGTGGCCACCGTCATTGCACAGGGCATCTCGGTGGTGCTGTGTGTTTTGTACGTGCTGGCAAAGGTGCGCATCCTCATCCCGGAGAAAAAGCATCTGGCCGTGGGCAGTCACCTGTACTGGGAGCTGTTCAGCCAGAGCATCTCCATGGGCCTGATGAGCAGTATCGTTTCGGCGGGCTCGGTGGTGCTGCAGTACGGCATCAACGGGCTGGGCACCCTGACCATTGCGGGCCACACCGCCGCCCGCAAGCTGTTCGCATTCACGGATATGCCGCTGATCTCCATGGCGAACGCGGGCTCCACCTTCGTCTCCCAGAACCGCGGCGCAAACCAGCCGGACCGGGTGCGCAAAGGCATGTGGACCATGTACCTGTACTCTGTGGTAGTCATGGCGGCGGATATGCTGCTGATGGCCGTGGGCGCACAGTGGCTGGTAAAGCTCATCTCCGGTTCGTCCGAGGCCATCGTGCTGGAAAACGGTGCACGGTATCTGCTCTGGAACGCGCCTTTCTATGCGGTGCTGGGGGTGCTGCTGTGCACCCGCTACGGCCTGCAGAGCCTTGGCCAGAAGGTTCTTCCGCTGTTTTCCAGCGTCATTGAGCTGGTGGGCAAGGTGATCTTTGTGCTGGTGTTCATCCCGAAGTTCCAGTACAATGCAGTCATTCTGTGCGAGCCCATCATCTGGTGCTTCATGGCGGCGTATCTGGTGGCCGTGTATCTGCACGAGCCGTTCGTGTTCCCGAAGAAGAAATAAAAAATGCGCTGCCAGACGGCAGCGCATTTTTGTTGTCCTTACAGCGCCGAATACCCAAAGCTGTTCACCAGTGCATCGATATGCTGGCCGGCCTTGCACATGGGGCAGTCGCGGCTGTCGAAGCTGGCGTAGTCCGGCAGGCTGGCGGGGTCAAAGATGGAGGTGACCGGATAGCCCAGGCATTCGTGGGTGGTGGCAAAAATGGCGGAAAGGCCCGCTACGATGCCGCCGTAGTAGTTCACAGCCTCCACAGCAGCCTGTACGGTGTAGCCGGTGGTGATGGATGCCGCCAGAATGAGCACATGCTTGCCCTTGACCATGGGGGCCAGATTGTCGCGCAGGATGATCTGGCTGCCGGTGGTGTACTCCGGCGTGACGACATAGATGGTCTGATGGGCGTTCATGTTGGCAAAGCCGTCCTTGGTCAGCTCGTTGGCAAGGCAGGTGCCGATCACCTGCGTGCCGTCCAGGCAGAGCACGGTGTCCACGATGGTGTTGTGCTGATACGCGGCCACCAGTTCCTTTGCCACGGCCTTGGCTTCGGAAAGGCGGGACTTCTGGGTGGTGACGTCGATGTAATAGTTGATATGGCTGTGGCTGGTGGCAAAGTGGCCCTTTGCCACGCGCAGGAACAGGTTGCTTTTCTTAGTGGGAAGCTTTACCATATTGATCATCGAAACAGCACTCCTTTTCAGTTTTCGGGGGCAGGCCCTCAAATGCAAAAAAGCACCGCATCCCTGCGATGCTCTTACACGTTTTTTGTACCCCTATTGTACCGGAAAACAGCTCTGTGCACAAGGCACAAAATTACTGAAATGCATTGGAAGTTTTGCACGATTCTGCCAGAAACTGGGATACAAAAAGGCCCGCACCTTGCAGGTGCGGGCCTTGATAGATGCGGAACAGTTATTAGCTGTTAGACAACATCAGCAGTGCAGGTCCAGGTAGCAAAGACGTTGTGGTAGGAGTCGTTCTCCTTGCCCAGAGCGTCGTTGCGGGGCCAGTAACGGAACAGAACGGTCTTGGCATCGCTGAGGATGGTGGAAATGCCGGTGAAGATAACATCAAAGGTGGCCTCTTTGTCTGCTGCCAGATTGGTGGGTGCTTCCGTGCTGAGAGCGATATCGCCCTTGGGATCCAGGCTCTTGACAGTATTGACGTTATAGTAAGAGGTATTGCCGTCAGCGTCGGTAACGATCAGCTCATAGTGGCCGGCAGTGATCTCGATGCTGGAGTTGGGCTTATGGGTGACATTGAAAACGTAGGAGCCGTCGTCCTTTTTCTCGGCGCTGTTCAGGGTGTGATAGCCGATGATCTTCAGCTTATCACCAGTCTTACCGGTGGGCTGGTTGGGGTCAGAGCAGCCGGTCAGCAGGCTGGAACCTGCAACGGCAACAGCGGTAAGAGCAGAATATTTCATAAAATCACGGCGGGAGAATGTATAAGACATAAGTATTCCTCCTTGTTGAAAATGATTCGATCCTAAGCCTTGCGGCATTACCTATAAAATAGGCGAAAACAAACCAAAAGTCAATGCTTTTCAGCAAAATAAAAGTATGAAATTTTGAGCAGATGCGTGCTTTCCGGACGAAATTTCGTCCCGGCTCAAACTGCTTATGCGCGGGTCACATCTGCAGCGCTCATAACGAAGGTCATGGTCTTGTCGGCTGCAAAGGTGGGCATGTAGGTGATCTGCAGCTGCTGCCAGCCCTTGGGCACCATCAGCATCAGCTGCACATAGCCGCTGCCCTGCGGGGGCAGGGTGGTGGATTCCGAGAAAGTCTGGGAGTTCTGGTTGTACAGCGAGATGTTTGCGCCGCACTCCACGCTCTGGCCGTCGCAGGCGGCAGCAAAATCGGTGGAAGCTGCTGCCAGTGCATGGAAGTTTGCGTCCACGTTCTCCAGCGGGGGAACGGGGTAAGCTGCGCTGATCTCGGCCAGGTTCTGTGCGCCGATGTTAAAGGTCTGATCCTTGGTGCGGTTGACCACGGTGACCAGAACGGCAATGTACTCGTAGCCTTCCTGTGCGGGGGCGGTATCAATGTTGAACAGGCTGGTGAGCATCACGCCCAGGCCGTTCCAGTTGCTGTACTTGTCGCCGATCTTGACGTCTACCACAGTATCATTGCCATTGCTCTTGCAGCCGCCCAGCAGGCTTGCTGCACCAATGGCAGCAACAGATGCGCCGGTGCACTTCAGAAAAGTGCGGCGAGAGATGGAATTTGACATAAATAAATCCTCCTTAACGATAGGAAAAAACTGTACTCCAGAATATTCTATTTTGTTTATACCCTTTCTGCCCGCAAGATGCAAGGGTTTTGTGCCGGAATTTACAGCATTTTCACAGGAATATCACCCTTCACGGGTCAGGCCTTTCACATGGGTCTCGCTGGTTTTGACCAGATTTAACAGGCTGGGAGTGTACAGCGGGAACTCCCGGGTCAGGCTCTCGGTGGTCATGGTCAGGCATTCGGGGTCTTTGACGCCCTCGCCGCCGTTCACGTCCTGCCCGGCCAGCAGGGCCTCCACGTTGGCTTCCGAAATGCGCATCACGGCGTCGGAGCAGCCCCGCCAGCGGATGGGCTCGATGCTGAACATGCTGGCAGCATTGTGGGGCTCGGCCGAGTACAGCAGGCGGAACATCTTTGTCACGGCCATCATCAGGTAGGCGCTCACCTCGGTGGTCAGGGCCTTGCTGTGGCACTGGCCGATCTTGGCATACAGCACGTTCAGGCTGTTGGAGATCAGCTTTTTGTTCATGGTGGGCAGCACGCTGCCGTGGTAGACGTTGTCCTTCATCTTATCGGGGTTGGGGATATCCTCTGCCGAGAGCATCATGCCGTTGCGCTCTGCGCTGCGGCCCAGAAGATAATCGCAGGAGACATTATAATAATCCGCCACGCGCACCACAAAATCCAGGCCGCACTCGCGGATGCCTTTTTCGTAGTGGGACAGCAGTGCCTGCGAAACGCCCAGATCTTCGGCGGCCTGCTTCTGGGTGATGCCGCGCTCCTTGCGCAGCAGCTTGATGATACGGTTGAATTCCATGATTTTTTGCTCCTCAAAATTGGGTTTAGGGGACATCCTGATTTTTGGTTTACAGCAGGTTGATTATACACAATGGAAAACCTTTTGTAAAGCAAGAAAAATGACGATATTTCCCGCTGATTTTCGTCATTTTTGCTATTTTTGTCAAAAATCGCTGCCCGGGGCACAACATCTATGTTAAACTCAGGGTAAAAATGCATACATTTTGTGTCGGGTGCAGGGGCAAAAAATGCAGAAAAAGTTTTTTCTGGCAGACAGACTACTGCTTTGCCAGAAAAGTGCCCGCCGCAGCTGCAGCCCGGCAGTTTTCAACTGCGGCATTTTGTGCTATAATAAAAATTCAACAGTAAAACTTTGCGCCTGACCGCAGCTTTGCCGGGCAGACGCTCCTTTGAACGATACGAGGTACTTTCCATGAAAACCTTTAAACTTCATCTCATCCGCCACGGCATGACGGCAGGCAACCTGCAGGGCCTTTACATCGGCAGCGGCACGGATATCCCCCTGTGTGACGAGGGCCGCGCCCAGCTCAACGAGCTGAAAGAGCGGTTCGAGTATCCGCAGGTGGATACGGTGTTCTCCTCTCCCCTGCTGCGCGCAGTGGAAACGGCCAATATCCTGTTCCCGGATGCAAAGCACACCTTTACCGTCCACGACCTGCGGGAGGCCGGCTTTGGCAAGTTTGAGAACAAGCCCGTCAAGGAGCTGGTGCACGACGAGGATTTTAAAAAGTGGATCACCCCCGGCTCCGGTTATGTGCCCGAGGGTGCCGAACCCACGGATCAGTTCCACGCCCGCTGCGCCGAGAGCCTGATGAAGCTGTTTGAGTACATGATCCGCATGGACGTGACCGAAGCAGCCTGCGTGACCCACGGCGGCGTCATCATGAGTATGCTCAGCCAGCGTGCCGTGCCCACCCGCCGCCCGGAGCAGTGGATGGCAGACCCTGGCTGCGGCTACACCGTGCAGACCGATGTGCAGCTGTGGATGCGCGACCGCCTTGTGGAAGCCATCGACATCGTGCCCTTTGGCTATGCCGATACCCTGCGCGGCCAGGCTGAGACCGAGGAAAACGAAGCCTTTGAGTAAAGGTTGGGTTACAAACGGCCCGCAGCTCTTGACAGAAGCAGAAGGTTCCTTTATTGTATAAGGGAACGATCATTTTTAGGAGGAAGTTCCATGTCCCAGTCCATTTCCCGCCGGTCATTCCTGAAATGTGCCGGTTCCGGTGCGGTCAGCCTTGCGGCAGCGCTGCTCACCGGCGTATCTGCAGCGGCGCAGCAGCCGCGTCTTGCGGGCGAGCCTGCCCTGCTGGACGGCAAAGCTGCCGTGGAGCTGCTGGGCTATGCCCCTGCACAGGGAATGGGCAATGTGCTGGTGTATCTCTCGGTGGAAAACCTCTCCGCTTCCACCCTGCCGGTGGGGGCCAGCTATCTGCAGAGCCGTGAGGTGCGCACCCTGGCTGACCTTTACAGCATGGGCACCGGCGTCACCGCCGTGTGCGACGGCAAGCCGGTGCGCTGCGGCAGCTTTGCTGCGCCGCTGTACGGTGAGAACGCAGCGGATGCCTCGGTGTTCACCCTGAACCTGACGGCAGGCCGCGGCGCACTGCTGCACTGCTTCTGTGCCGTGCCGGAAAACTGGCAGACGCTGGAGCTGACCTATCACCCGGATTTTGCCGCAGGCCGCAGCGTGGCCTTTACTGTAGATCGCAGCACCGACAAAGCCGTGCTGGGCATGGTGCCCGCTTCCCCTGCCGAGGTGGGCAGCGTGGTGGATCTGTAAAATACCATTCAAAATACACAAAGGCCCCTGCACAGGAACTGTGCAGGGGCCTTTAAAAATTTAAAAATCGTTTTGTCAATTCAGCACATTCTGTCCGGCGGAGTCCAATACGGTCAGCTCCTGCCCGGTGACGCTGGAGACCAGCGCGATGTAGCTGCGGCCGGTGCAGATGGAAAGCGGCTTGCCGTCTGCATCGTAGAAGGCAAAGGTGGAGCCTGTGCCCTGGGTCCAGGTGATGTGCCACAGTTGCCCGCCGTGCAGCCAGACCCCGCCGCCCAGCGAGAGGTCGTAATCCAGCGTGATGCCGTCGTCCCGCAGGCTGGAAGCACTGTAGAGGATCATCAGATTGTCAAATTTGGCCTGTGTGCCGGTGTTGGCGTCCAGCTGGGCGGTGCCGTCGGCGTGCAGCATCCCGTAGGTGCCGCTGGCGGCATCGTAGGCAAAGCCGGTGGTGCTCTGCGGCGCAAAATTCACCTGTACCTGTGCGGCGTCCTCGGCACCGGGCTCCGGCAGGCGGGGCTCTGCTGCCTGCGGCAGCAAAGCGGGCAGGGCCGGCACAGCAGAAGCTTCGTCGGAGGTGCTCACGGTAGAAGATGCACTGCCGCTGCGGTCGTCCAGCGTGCCGGAAAGGCTCAGGCTCTCCAGCACGGAAGCAACCTTTTTGCCGCTGGTGCGCCAAAGCGGGGCATTGCTCCATGTTTCATCGCAGGTAAAGGCGTTGCGGCCCACTTCCAGCGCGTCCACGGCCCGCAGGTTGTAGTAGTCCAGATAGTTGCGGGCAAAACGACCTGCGCCGCACTGGATGGGCAGCACCTCCTGCCCGCTGAGCAGCCGCCAGTAAAGATCCTGCCCCAGCGTCACCGGGCCCACAGTGGGCATGGCGGATATCGATGGATAGGCCAGACACAGGCTGGTGGGCTGGCCGCTTTCGGTCAGGGCTTCCAGCACCACCGATGCGCTGCCGATGCCCCATTGTGTGGTGCTGGAAGCAGCGTTGTCGATCACCACGGCTGCAGTGCGCTCGCCGGGGCACTGCAGCTCCTGCCCGGTCAGCGGGTCGGTGGGCGCAGAACTGGCCGGTGCGCTGCCGCCGGAAAAGCTGCACCCGCACAGCAGCACTGCACACAGCGCTGCCGCGCCAAGGGCAAGGTTCCAGATGCGTTTCATGCGGTTCCCTCGTTACTGATAGCTGAAATTGGACCACTCGTCATCGTCCACGATGGCAAGGTAGGTCTTGCCGCGGTTGAACACCATCTCGGCACCATTGCGGTCAAAAATGCGCAGCGGATGCTCCGGCGAAGCCTTCTGCCAGGTGCCGCGCTGCACGCAGCCCCGGCTGAAGAAGTACACCTCGCCGCCGGAGATGTAGCTTACCTGCTGCACATCGCCGGAGTCGCCGGGATAGCGGTCGATGGGGGCAAAGCAGACGGCCAGATTGGCAAAACTCAGCTGTTTTGCATTCAGCTCGTCCACCGTATTCTCAAACTTGCCGGAGATGCGGCTGTACATCTGCATTTTATAGGTGTGGCTCTGCGAATCGTAGCGGAAGCTGGTCTTGTAGCTGTCCGAGTGGGTGATGCTGACCGTCTTGCCGGAAGCAGCGCCTTTCATGGTGTTCTCCTCGCCGGTGCGGTAGTCCGCAAAGTGGAAGAAGGTGGTGTCGTAATCGTATTTCAGGCCGATGCCTGCATTGGAAGCGGCCTGCTTGATCTCCTTGCCGGAGGTGAACTCGGTGTGCTCGTAGGCCACGTCCCGGCCGCGGCTGTCACGGTGGGCCACATGCGGGTGGGTGGGGGTATTGAAATAGCTCTTACCGCCGATGTTCAGCCCGGAGTAGTTGTATACGCTGATGAACTTGGTGCAGGCTTCGCTCTCGCCGTCGTGGTAGTACAGCGCCTGATACGGCATCAGCAGCTGCAGGAACTGGTCACGGCCGGAGCGCATGGGGCCGATCTCCGGGATGGAGTCGGCGTCGTGGAACACGGCACAGAAGCGGGTGATGCCGCCCTCCACCTTGCACTCGATGAGCAGGTCGGCAGAGGAAAGGCCGCGCTGCGGGCGGGCATTCTGGCGGGAGGTGTTGGAGATGTTGTTCACCATCACGCCCACGATGCGGCCGCGGCTGCGCTTGGCTTCGCCGGTGAGCGGGTCGGCGTCATATTCCGGCAGCACGGCAAAGCCGGGGTCCAGCGGTTCGCCTTCCGGCAGCGAGGACGCGACCATTTCTGAGGAAGCGGCCTCGCTGGATGCGGCAGAGCCGCCCAGCTTCTGCTGCAGCCATGTGGAAAAATTGCCACCCAGAATGGCGCTGCCGGAAGCGCTGCAGCTGGAAAGGGCCAGCGATGCAGCAGCGGCACCAGTGAGGCGGAGAACGGCACGGCGAGTGATCTTCATACGAAAAACCTCCCAAGTATCAGTGCGGCCCGGCAAAGCGCCGGTGCCGGAAAAAGCCAGCGGGTGCAGTACGGCAGGGCGCAAAACCCGGCGTGCTGCAAATGGATTTGATTTGATTGTAACGGTTCTGCCCGGGTTTGTAAAGAGGAAGTTGCAGCCTGCAGCCGGCCAGTGTGTGCGCACGGAAGAAGCCGGCCGTGCAAAAGGCCCTGCCGGGGCTTTTGCTGCACGGCTTTACTTTGCAGGCACGAAGGCACCGCCTGCAGAGCAATGCACGCATTTTGCGCCTTTTTGCCCGACAGGGCTTGCATTTTGCCCGGAGTTGTGGTAATATTATTCGGCAGTATTGTTTACTGCGGGCATATGCGCTCGTAGCTCAGCCGGTAGAGCATCTGACTTTTAATCAGAGGGCCAGGGATTCGAGTTCCCTCGAGCGCACCAAAGAAAAACCTACGATTGACCGTTGAAAATGCGGTGTAAATCGTGGGTTTTTCTGTTTTCTAAGGGGTGCGAAATGGGCGGAATGTGCCTTATTTGTGCCTTACTCTTGAAAAAATGCCTTGCCGTGTGCCTTACGCTGTGTCTTGCTTCGGATGCCCGGCGGGGTGCGCTGAGCAGTTCGGGCCGGGGAAATTTGCGGGCGATCTGGGCGTGGCTGCTGCGTGTGCCGGATGGTGTCCGCCGGGGGCTTTCCCATCACAAGGACGGGTGCAGTGTGTGCCGGTCTGCCTGCTGGTGCGTGGGTGGTCTGATCGTGTGCGTGGTGGCTGCTGTTTCTCCTGCGCTTGGCTTCCAGTGCGGGCCGCTGCCCGGTGTGGTTCTTGCTGGGTGCGGGGCTGTGGCTGTGCTGGTGGCGCTCTGTCTGCC
>JBNMHZ010000030.1:0-35435 GCA_050873025.1 Faecalibacterium sp.
ATTACCAGGAAGCCTTCTTCACGCCCGGGATCTCGCCCTTGTAGGCCAGCTCACGGAAGCACACACGGCACACGCCGTACTTGCGCAGCACGGAGTGGGGACGGCCACAGATGCGGCAGCGGGTGTATGCACGGGTAGAGAACTTAGCAGGACGAGACTGCTTCAGCTTCATAGACAGTTTAGCCATTGTAGAAATCTCCTCCCTTAGTTGTTCTCTGCGAACGGAGCGCCCAGAGCCTTCAGCAGCTCCTTGCCCTCTTCGTCGGTCTTAGCGGTGGTAACGAAGCAGACATCCATGCCGCGGACTGCATCGACCTTCTCGAAGTCGATCTCGGGGAAGATGATCTGCTCCTTGATGCCGCATGCAAAGTTGCCGCGGCCGTCAAAACCGTTGCCGTTGATGCCGCGGAAGTCGCGGACACGGGGCAGTGCGATGTTGAAGAAGCGATCGACGAACTCATACATACGCTCACCACGCAGGGTGACCTTGCAGCCGATGGGAGTGCCCTGGCGCAGCTTGAAGTTAGCAACGCTCTTCTTGGCACGGCAGACGACTGCCTTCTGGCCAGTGATCTGGCCCAGATCCTTCATAACAGCTTCCAGGATCTTCTCGTTTTCCTTGGCTTCGCCGCAGGCAACGTTGATAACGACCTTGTCCAGCTTGGGGATCTGCATAACGCTCTTGTAACCGAACTTGGAGTTCAGAGCAGGAGCAATTTCATTGACATACTGTTCTTTCAAACGAGCCATTGTTCCTTACTCCTTTCTTACAGCTCAGCGCCGCACTTCTTGCAGACGCGAACCATCTTGCCGTCCTTTTCGACGTGGCCCACACGCACGGCCTTGCCGCACTTGGGGCAGATGGGCATGACCTTGGATGCGTACATAGCACCCTCAGCCTTGACGATGCCGCCCTGCTCGCCCTGACGGCGAGGCTTGACGTGCTTGGTAACCATGTTCTGGCCCTCAACGATGACCTTGTTCTCAGAGGGGCTGACCTGCAGGACCTTACCAGTGTGGCCCTTGTCCTTGCCGCTGATGATCATAACGTTGTCGCCGGTTTTAACATGAAGATTATTCATTTTTAAAACCTCCTTACAGCGATTCCGGAGCCAGGCTCAGGATCTTGGTGTAGCCGGCATCACGCAGCTCGCGAGCGACGGGTCCAAAGATACGGGTACCCTTGGGGCTCTTGTCGGCCATGACGATAACGGCGGCGTTCTCATCGAAACGGATGTAGGAGCCGTCGTCGCGGCGGACGCCATGCTTGCTGCGCACGATGACAGCCTTAACGACGTCGCCCTTCTTAACGGAGCCGCCGGGGGCTGCCTTCTTGACAGAGCAGACCACGACGTCACCAATGTTTGCGTATCTCTTGCGGGTGCCGCCCAGCACGCGGAAGCACATCAGCTCCTTGGCACCGGTGTTGTCGGCAACTTTGAGATAAGTTTGCATCTGAACCATATCAGATATCTCCTTTCAAACTGTTCAAAGCAGCGGGCAAATTACTTTGCCTTCTCAACGATACGGACCAGGCGCCAGCGCACATCCTTGCTCAGGGGGCGGCACTCCATGATCTCAACACGGTCACCGATGCCGCACTCGTTCTTCTCATCACGAGCCTTGAACTTGGCGGTACGCTTCAGGATCTTCTTGTACAGGGGGTGCTGCACGCTATCCTTAACGGCAACCACGATGGTCTTATCCATCTTGTCGGACACGACGACGCCGACGCGGGTCTTTCTCAGATTACGTTCTTCCATCGTTTAACCTCCTTACTGCTTCTCAGCCAGAACGGTCATCACGCGGGCGATGTCCTTCTTGACTGCTTCGATGCGGCCGGGGTTCTCCAGCTGGTTGATGGCATGCTGGAAGCGCAGGTTAAACAGCTCGGCCTTCAGGTCTGCCAGCTTGCTGGTCAGCTCTGCGGTCTGCATTTCGCGGAGTTCATTAGCCTTCATTGGTGCCATCCTCCTTCACGGAGTCCTCACGGACAACAAATTTGCACTTGATGGGCAGCTTGTGCATAGCCAGGCGCAGAGCCTCACGAGCAGTTGCCTCATCGACATCTGCCAGCTCGAACAGAACGCGGCCGGGCTTCACAACAGCAACCCAGTATTCGGGAGAGCCTTTACCGGAACCCATGCGGGTCTCAGCGGGCTTTTCAGTAACGGGCTTATCGGGGAAGATCTTGATCCACACCTTGCCGCCACGCTTGATGTAACGAGTCATGGCAACACGAGCAGCCTCGATCTGGGTGGAAGAGATCCATGCCGGCTCCAGAGCAACAAGGCCATACTGACCCTGGCACACCACGTTGCCGCGGGTAGCCTTGCCGGTCATGCGGCCGCGCTGAACGCGGCGGTACTTAACACGCTTAGGCAGTAACATTACTTGTTGCCTCCTTCCTTCTTCTGAGCGGTCTTAGCGCTCTTGAGGACTTCGCCCTTGTAGACCCACACCTTAACGCCGATGCGGCCGTAGGTGGTAGCAGCCTCTGCAAAGCCGTAGTCAATGTCAGCACGCAGGGTCTGCAGGGGGATGGTGCCCTCGTGATAGCTCTCGGTACGAGCGATATCAGCGCCGCCCAGACGGCCGGAGCACATTGCCTTGATGCCCTTTGCGGGAACGGTTGCGCGATCGCGGGGGCTCATGGCATTGCGCATGCACTGCTTCATGGCACGGCGGAAGGTCACGCGGTTCTCCAGCTGACGAGCGATATCCTCAGCAACCAGCTGAGCGTTGGTAGCAGCGCTCTTGACCTCGATGACATTGACGATAACAGTCTTGCCATACTCCTTGGTCAGCTTGTTCTGCAGTGCAACGCGCTCTTCGCCGCCCTTGCCGATGACCATGCCGGGCTTAGCGCAGTAGATGTTGACAGTCACGCGAGGAGCGGAAGTGGAAGGATCCACAGTGCGCTCGATCTCGATCTTGGGGACGCCAGCGTCCTTCAGCTGAGCCTTCAGCTCAGTGCGGATCTTGTGATCCTCGACGAGGTTATCGCTGAAATCCTTCTTGGAGGCAAACCAGCGGCTGTCCCAGTCTTTAATAACGCCGACACGAATGCCGTGCGGATTTACTTTCTGGCCCATTGTTTTCCCTCCTTACTCTTTCTCTTTCAGAACAACGGTCATGTGGCTGGTGCGCTTCAGGATGCGGTAGCCGCGGCCCTGTGCACGAGGCATCATGCGCTTCAGCGTCGGGCCGGGGCAAACGTAGCACTCGGCGACGTAGAGGTTGTTCTTGTCCATATTGAAGTTGTTTTCCGCATTAGCGGCTGCAGACTTCACCAGCTTCAGAAGGGGCTCACAAGCTGCCTTCGGGGTGTACTGCAGGATTGCCAGCGCTTCGTCCAGGGGCTTGTTACGGATCAGGTCCATAACGATAGACACCTTACGAGGACTAATGCGGGCATAACGAAGAATTGCCCGAGCTTCCATGTTGTGTTCCTCCCTCTATTACTTAGAATTACCAGTGTGGCCCTTGAAGGTACGGGTGGGAACGAACTCACCCAGCTTGTGGCCAACCATGTCCTCAGTCACATACACAGGCACATGCTTGCGGCCGTCGTGGACGGCAAAGGTGTGACCAACGAATTCGGGGAAGATCGTGGAGGCGCGGCTCCAGGTCTTGATGACCTGCTTCTTGCCGGAAGCGTTCATCGCTTCAACGTGCTTCATAAGAGCAGCCTGGACGAAAGGTCCTTTTTTAATGCTTCTACCCATTGTCTTAAACTCCTCTCTTACTTACCTGCACGCTTCACGATCAGCTTATCGGAGCGCTTATGATGCTTGCGAGTCTTGAGACCCAGAGCGGGCTTGCCCCAGGGAGTCATAGGACCGGAGTGACCAACAGGTGCACGGCCCTCGCCACCACCGTGGGGATGGTCGCAGGGGTTCATGACGGTACCACGGCTGCCGGGACGGACGCCCATGTGGCGCTTGCGGCCAGCCTTGCCCAGGTTGACGTTCTCGTGGTCGATGTTGGAAACCTGGCCGATGACTGCAGTGCAGTTCACGGGCACGTTGCGCATCTCACCGGAGGGCAGACGAACCAGAGCGTAGCCATTCTCCTTAGCCATCAGCTGAGCCATGTTGCCAGCGGAACGAACCAGCTGAGCGCCGCGGCCGGGATACAGCTCGATGTTGTGGATGATGGTACCGACGGGGATGTTCTCGAAGGGCAGGCAGTTGCCGGGCTTGATGTCGGCAGTCTTGCTGCTCAGAACCACGTCGCCAACCTTCAGGCCATCGGGAGCAATGATGTAGCTCTTGACGCCGTCGGTGTACTCGACCAGAGCGATGAATGCGCTGCGGTTCGGATCGTACTCGAGAGTCTTGACGGTAGCGGGCATATCGGTCTTCTGACGCTTGAAGTCGATGACACGATACTTGGTGCGGTTGCCGCCGCCCTGATGGCGGACGGTGATACGACCGGTGTTGTTGCGGCCGCTGTGCTTCTTCATGGGCTCCAGCAGGCTGCGCTCGGGAGCGACCTTAGACAGGACGCTGTAATCCGTGACGGTCATGCCGCGGCGGCCCGGAGTAGTGGGGCCATACTTCTTGATAGCCATAGTGCTATTCTCCTTTGTTTATCTTATGAATTATTATCGGGGTCATATCCCCATAGAGGAACCCTCGGCGGGTTCAGCTTAGACCATGCTGTTGAAGAACTCGATCTCCTTGGAGTCCTTGGTCAGGGTCACGATAGCCTTCTTGGACGCAGCGGTGTAACCAGCGTGCATACCCTGGCGGCGGAAACGGCCGCGCACGGAAACGGTGTTGACCTTTGCGACCTTAGCGCCCGGGAACAGGACCTCAACGGCCTGAGCGATCTCGACCTTGGTAGCATCGGTAGCGACCTTGAAGGTGTACTTCTTATCAGCGATGCCAGCCATGGAGTTCTCGGTAATGACCGGCTTCAGGATGATATCATGTGCGGTTTTCATTAGCCAAGCACCTCCTCGAGCTTCTTAGCTGCGTCGACGCTGATGATCAGCTTGTCGGCGTTCAGCACATCGTAGGTGTTCACGCTGCCTGCGAAGGTGGTCTTAACGCCAGCGATGTTGCCGGCGCTCTTGACGAACTTTGCATCGACAGTCTCATTGACCAGCAGGTTCTTCTTGCCGGCGCCAACGGCGTTCAGCATTGCAACCACAGCCTTGGTCTTGTACTCGTCGCAGGCGAACTTATCAACAACGACCATGTTGCCATTGGCAGCCTTGTCGGACAGGACGCTCAGCAGAGCCAGGCGCTTGACCTTGTTGTTGATGTGGTAGTTGTAGCTGCGGGGCTTGGGGCCCAGAGCGACGCCGCCGTGAGTCCACTGCGGTGCACGGATGGAACCCTGACGAGCGTGGCCGGTGCCCTTCTGACGCCAGGGCTTCTTGCCGCCGCCGGAAACTTCCATGCGGATCTTGGTGTTCTGGGTGCCCTGACGCTGGTTGGCCAGGAAGTTCACCACAGCAATGTGGACAGCCTTCTCGTTCGGGGTGATACCGAACACGGCGTCGGAAAGCTCGATCTCGCTAACATGCTGACCGTTCATATCGACTACGTTAAACTTTGCCATTGTAGCTTTCCTCCTTACGCCTTCACGCTGTTGGCCAGGGTGACGATGGTGCCCTTGGAACCAGGCACAGCACCCTTGACAGCGATCAGATTGTTCTCGGTGTCAACCTTGACAACAGTCAGGTTCTGCACGGTGACGCGCACAAAGCCCATGTGGCCGGGCAGGCGCTTGCCGGGGAACACGCGAGCAGGGGTAGAAGTAGAACCGTTAGAACCTGCATGACGTGCCACCGGGCCGGTGCCGTGGCTCTCACGCAGACGGTGCTGACCGTAGCGCTTGATAACGCCCTGGTAGCCCTTGCCCTTGGAAACGCCCACAACGTCAACCTTGTCGCCGGCTGCGAAGACATCAGCCTTCAGCACGTCGCCAACGTTCATTGCGGAAACATCTTCCAGACGGAACTCACGCAGGGTCTTCTTGGGGGCAACGTTTGCCTTCTTGAAGTGACCTGCAGCTGCCTTGTTGACCTTC
This sequence comes from Faecalibacterium sp., assembly GCA_050873025.1. Taxonomy (GTDB): domain Bacteria; phylum Bacillota; class Clostridia; order Oscillospirales; family Ruminococcaceae; genus Faecalibacterium. The sequence goes on from JBNMHZ010000030.1 coordinate 6,046, forward strand.
TTGGCGGAAACCTCGCCGAAGCCCAGCTGAACAGCCTGGTAGCCATCGCTCTCGACGGTCTTCTTCTGCACGACGGTGCAGGGACCAGCCTCGATGACGGTGACGGGGATAACCTTGCCGTTCTCATCGAACAGCTGGGTCATACCGACTTTCTTGCCGATAATGCCTTTAACCATTTTCTTTTCCTCCTGTAAAGGTTATTGGTTGGCAGCGCACGTCACTGCCAACATGACCCCTCGGGAAACGAGGGCATCGATTTTTGATCGAGTGTCTTTTACAGCTTGATCTCGATGTCCACGCCAGCGGGGAGCTGGAGGCTCATCAGAGCCTCGACCGTCTTGTTGGACGGCTTCAGAATGTCGATCAGACGCTTATGAGTGCGGCTCTCGAACTGCTCGCGGCTATCCTTGTACTTGTGGGTAGCACGCAGAACGGTAACGATCTCACGATCGGTGGGCAGGGGGATGGGGCCGGACACGCGTGCACCGGTGTGCTTTGCGGTCTCCACGATCTTCTCTGCTGCGGCATCGATCAGCTGAGCATCATAGCTCTGCAGACGGATTCTGATTTTCTCTTTGACTGCCATTGCTTACGCCTCCTGAAAAAATTGATTTTGCCCTAGGCGAGCCGATAAATTGCTCTACACAGTTCCGGGTGTTCCTCGATTTGGCACTATAAAAACCGGTGAACCGCTAGGCAGTTCTCCCGGAAACATATTAGCAAATCAAATCCGAACATTGGTTCCGCCCGTTTCGCAGAGGAGTAACTTCTCTGCCGAGGGAACGTATTCCATCGCTGTCAGTAATTCTTTCGCCCGGTTCTAAGATCGGACATACTCCGCGGAAATAACCCATCGCAGCTATCGCCGGATGACAACCTCCCGCATCTACGCATATCGCTGGCCTGCACGACTTGTATCGCACAAGCCTTTTGCAGCCGAGAGATATTCTATCACATCTTCGTGCATTTGGCAAGTGTTTTTCAGAAAAAAGAACGAATTTTCTTTTTTATTTTCTCCATTTTGTCAAAGAGCATATTTTCTGTGCAAGATGCACAATCCGCTGGCTTTTTATGGGTGGAAAACTCCGTTTCGCCCACCGGCAGAGCTTAGTATGGGCAGCGGGCGCTTATATTATACATATTATATATAAGGGAATCGCTTTGGGCTTGCCGCTGCGGCCCTTCCCGTGAAAAAGCAAAGTCGGAATGACCGCAGTCATTCCGACTTTGCAAATTTAAAAATAATCGTTCCGCTAAACATGCCCAGCGTAAAACGGAGGGCATTTCAAATCGTTACCCCTTCGGCCCAAAGAAGTGCAGCACCCGCAGCGGCGCGTCGGCCTGCAGGGCAAAGCTGCCGGTGCCGGCCGGCACAAAGATCTGGTCACCCTTGCGCACCGGCAGGCTGCGGCCATGGGCGGTCAGGGTGCCTGCACCTTCCAGCACATACAGGCCGCTGAACTGCGCCGGGCAGGGCACGGTGAGGGTGCCGCTCACCCTCACTTCGTCCAGACGGAACAGCGGCGTATTTTTGTAGCCCACCAGCGTGGTGATGCTTCCGCCCTCCTCCGTGAGAACGTTCTCCGGCTGGATGAACCAGCGGCTGCGGATCTCCTCGCGGGTGTAAGGCTCGTAGTGGAAGCACTCGAACATCTTTTCAAAGCCAAGGCCCTGATGGCACATACTGTCCGCCACCGCAAAGCCGCTGGGGGTGGTGCGCTCCACACGGATGGTGTAGTCGGTGGGTTCCTGGATCTCCACCAGGAAGCACCCGGCACCAATGGCGTGGGGCATACCACCCTCAATGAGGATGGTGTCGCCCGGGTGCACCGGGTACTTCTGCAGGGCGTTCAGCATCCCGGGGATATCCTGCGCATGGAACAGCGCTTCCCATGCTTTGCGGGTGACGCCCTCTTTGAAGCCGTAATAGATGCAGGGTTCTTCGCCGTTCACCGGGTGGCCGTCGAGGATATGCCAGCACTCGGTCTTGCCGTAGAGGCTGTGGAACAGCCGCATGGCAGTGGGCTTATCCGGGTGCACCTGCACGGTCAGGCGTTCGGCGCTGTCAATGAGCTTGGTCAGCACGCCGAGGGAAGCTTCGGTGCGGCCTGCGCCGAGGTAACCCGCAGGGTCGCTTTCCAGCACCGCTTTCAGGGTCACATCCTCACCGCGCAGGCGGCTCATACCCTCTTCCGGGAACTGTTCGCGCCCGGCATTGCGGGCCGCGACGACGGAAAGGATCCACTCTTCCGGGAAGTGGCCGTCCCCCTCCGAGGGCACACCGTGGAAGCGGTCCAGCATGGAGCCGCCCAGATAGGTGCGCCATGCGCGGGGATTATCGAGCAGGAACGGAAAATCCGTGGTCGGCATCGTCATAAGGTAAAACCTCCTGTAAAATACGCAAGGCCCGCCCTTCCGGTGTGGGAAAGGCGGGCCTTGCTGCAAGCGATAAATTGGAAGAAAAAGGAGATATGGGAATTTCTTTGAAGAACTGCCTTTCCCCTTTGCTGCGGCAGCTTATGCGCCGTAGACCAGGTTCGGCAGGAACAGCACCGCCTGCGGGAAGAAGATCATGAACACGATAACGCCCACGACGGCCAGATAGAAGGGCCAGCCTTTCTTGAAGGTCTCTTCAATGGGGCACTCCATGATGTCAGACACGGCATACAGTGCGGTGCCGACGGGGGGAGTCATGACGCCGAAGGTAACGGTGGTCATCATGATCATACCAAAGACGACCTCGTTCACGCCGATGCTGCGCATAACGGGCAGCAGGATGGGGGTCAGGATCAGAGCGATAACGGTGGTCTCCATGAACATGCCGCAGATCAGCAGGAACACAACCACCAGGAGCAGCAGCAGAGCGCTGTTGTTGGTGATGCTCAGCAGAGCGTTTGCAATGGTGACGGTGATGTTATCGTACACGATGCCGTAGCCAAACACGCCGGAGAAGGCCAGAATGATGGTGATAACGGTGATATCCTTCACGCTGTCCTTCAGGGTCTGCAGCAGGCTCTCCCAGGTCAGCTCGTGGTAGAACACGGTACCGACCAGCAGAGCGTATGCGCAGGCAAAGGAGCCGGACTCGGTGGGGCTCATGATGCCGAAGCGGATCAGGACGATCAGCAGCACGGGGAACAGGATGGCCCAGATACTGTCCAGCAGAGCCTTGAGGATCTCGGACAGGGGGGCGGGCTTATCGTGCTCGGGCTTGTAGCCGTAGTGACGGGCACTCCAGGTGACGGCCAGCATCAGCAGCACGCACATCAGGATGCCGGGCACCCAGCCAGCCATGAACAGACGGCCGATGGAAACTTCGCCGACGGTGCCGTAGATGATCAGGCCCATGCTCGGGGGAATGGTGGCAACGATCAGTCCGGACAGGCCGTTGATGGCCGCGGACCAGCCGCGGTCATAACCCAGGCGGTTCATCTCAGGTCCCAGGATGCGGCACTCCATGGAAGCATCTGCAACAGCAGAGCCGGAGACGCCGCCCATCAGGGTGGACATCAGGCAGGAGACCTGACCGATGTTGCCGTACATGTGGCCGGTGCAGGCATTGGCAAAGCGCATCAGGCGCTTGGTGATGCCGCAGCTGTTCATCAGGTTACCTGCCAGAATGAACAGGGGGATGGCCAGCATGGTGAAGCTCTGAGAGGTGGAAATGGATTTCTGTACCAGAACGGTCATGGGCAGGTTCCGGATCAGGAAGAACGAGAAACCCGACAGACCGATGGAGAATGCCACCGGCATACCCAGCAGCAGAAAAACGAAGAAGATACCGATTGCAATAAACATTAGCCGATGTCCCTCCCTGCTTCGTGTTTGACTTCCTGACCAGCGGGCGTCTTGACGCGCTCAATGATGTTCAGGATGGTGGAGATCAGCATAAAGAAGGAACCCACAGGCACTGCCATGGTGACCCAGCCGTAGCTGACATGCAGAGAGGTGATCTGGCGCACCCAGCCGGTGGTGGTCATGCCGTAACCGTAGTAGATCAGCACGCACAGGAAGGCGGCAATGATGACCTTGAACAGGATATCCAGGCCCTTCTGCACACCAGCAGGGAACTTTTTGACGAACAGATCCACGCCGATCAGGCCGGAACCGCGCATTGCTACGTCGCTGCCCAGAAAGATCAGCCATGCAAATGCGATCAGTGCAACGTCCTGTGCCCAGTTCAGCGGGTGGCCGAAGGTGCGCATCAGCGCCGAGACAAAGACGAGGACTGCAATGCCTGCAACCAGGATCAGAGCAATCAGCTCTTCCAGCTTACAGACTTTTTCATAAAATTTCTTCATAGAAAATCGTCCTTACTCAAAAGGCCTCCTGCACAGCCAGGCCATGCAGGAGACGGGTTTTACAGCAGTTTGAAAGGGTCAGCGGGAGGATCAGGCCTCGACGCCGGCTTCCTTGTACAGCTGCTCGCGCAGCTCGGTCCAGCCCAGCTTCTCGTATGCGGGCTTCACAGCCTCACGGAAGATGTCCTTATCGACCTCAACGATGGTCATGCCGTTGTCCTTCAGGATCTGCTCCATATCAGCCTGAGCAGCGATGATGTCCTGAGCGTTCTGGTATGCGCAGTCGTTGAAGTCCTTCTTCACGATCTCCTGGTACTCAGCGGGCAGCTTGTCGAACCATGCCTGGCCGCAGATCGCCATGTTGAACAGATTGATGTGCTCGGTCTTGCTGACGTACTCGCAGACCTCGTAGATCTTGCTGGAAACAGCGGAGGTGTACTGCACCTCGCAGCCGTCGATGGACTTGGTCTGGATGCCGTTGTAAACCTCAGACCATGCAATGTTGTAGGGGGTAGCGCCCATAGCGGAGATGGACTCCACGTAGGGATCAGCGCCGGGGGTGCGGATGACAGCGCCCTTCAGGTCGGCGGGGGTGTTATAAGCCTTGTGGCCCATGAAGGAGCGAGCACCGTCGTAGTAGTTGTAGCACAGGCCGCAGATGCCGTTGGCAGCCAGGTCAGCGTCCCAGCCCTTGAAGGTGTCGGTAGCCATCAGCTTCATGCCGTCCTCGTAGTTGTCCACGATGTAAGCCATGTTCAGGATGCCGATGTCGTTGACGTAGCTGGACAGACGGCCTGCGTCGGTCAGAACGGCGATGCCCATGCCCTGCAGAGCCTGGTCGATCATGTCTTCCTCACCGCCCAGCTGGCTGGAGGGGTAGATGGTGACCTTGACGTGGCCGTCGGTGTCCTCGGCGATCTTATCGGCAGCAGCCTGCAGGCCCTGATAGATCATGGAAGTATCGGTCTGGGTGGTGGAGAACTTCAGCTCAAACACCTCGCCGGAAGCAGCGGAACCGGCAGCAGCGCCGGAAGCAGAAGCAGCGGTGGAAGTGGAAGCGGAAGAACCGCCGCAGGCGGTCAGGGCAGCAGCTGCAGCCATAGCGCCGCAGGCGGTGATGAACGAACGACGAGAGATCTTTTTCATGGTTTTTTCCTCCTGTTTCTCAAAAACAGCTTGTTTTTCTCCTCAGCGGGCTTTCGCACAGTGCCCGCTGTTTTTCTGTGATTTCAGGATATCATGTTCACGGCCTGTTCACATCTGCATTTTGTCATGAACAAAACGTGACATTTTTCCAAACAAAAATGACATTTGTCACTTTTTTCGTCAAATCAGAGAGAAAAAGCCCACTTCAATGCAGCAACCTGCACAAAAGTAGGCTTTTGGCGTGTATTTTTTATCAGCTTGTCAATGTGTACTGTAATTGCTGCTGGATCTGCATCAATTGCAGTTCCAGGTTCTTATCTGCACTCATGGCTTCGGTAATGAGCCGGTCTGCCATTTCCATGGCGCTGTGGTAACGCGCAAAGCGCGGTGTTGCAATGGTGTTTTCCATGATGAAGGGCAATATCTCCAGCCCCAGCGAGGTGAGGCCCATGGAGTCCTCCCGCAGGATGGCCGTCACCTCGGTGGATTCGGTCACGCTGCGCAGAGCCGAAACACCGCGCAGCTGGGTGTAGACCATGGTCTGCATCTCCCGCGTGCAGGCAATGGTCTTGAGCAGCTCCCATGCAAGCTCCGGGTGGGCCGTGCGCTTGCCGATGCCCACCATCAGGGTGCTCAGCTGCGAAAAATTGCCCGCTCTGTCACCGGTGCCCCTTGGCATGGGGATGCAGTCCCACTCAAAGTTGGAGGAGCGCTTGATGCGCCAGGGATACGGCTCATAGCTGCGGTACTCGGAAAAAAGCATGGGTCGGAACGCCCCCCTGCCTTCATCGAACATCTTATCGCTCAGACCGGCATCTGCCGTCAGGGCATTCAGTTTCTGCGCAAACTGAACGGCCTGCTCCTGGTCACTCTGGCTCAGCAGGCATTTCTGGCCGTCCTGGCTGAAGATGGAGCCGCCGTTGGCCAGCACTGCTTCCTGCCAGCCGTAATCGTACACGCCAAACTGGTCGATCTCGCCGTCGCCATCCGTATCCCGGGTGAGACGCTCGCACAGGCTGTAGAACTCATCCCATGTCCAGTCCACGTCCGGAATGGGGATCCCCTCGCTCTGCAGCAGGGTCTTGTTGATGAACATCATCTGCGGCACACATTCCAGCGGCAGTGCATACTGCACGCCGTTGTCGGCACCGGATTCCAGTGCAGCGGTGTAGAAATCGGAAGTATCCACCTCCGGGTCCCGGGCAAGCAGGCCGTCCAGCCCGTACAGGGCACCGGCATCGCTGAACTGCACAAAGTCCTCCGGCAGAATGACCATCACATCCGGCTCCTGCCCCAGCAGAAAACGTCCGCTCAGCCACTCGCTGTAGTCCTCCACCCCAATGCCGCTGGTGTACTGCACCGTTACATTGGGGTGTGCAGCCTCAAACTGGGCAATGGCCGCGTCCATAAAGGTATAGTAGTTCTCGCCCGGTGCGTTCCAGTAGCTGTCACAGGGAAAGCCGATATACAGCACCGTTTTGCGTCCAGCGGCAAACACCAGCAGCGCCGCTGCCGCCGCGATCAGTACAAGGCCCTTCCACAGGCGGCGCATGCTCATACTTCATCCTCCGGGCTGCTGTTCTGGGTCTGCACGGCCCAGATGGCCAGCTGGGTGCGGTCACGCAGGTCCAACTTGCGCAGGATGCTGCTGATGTAGTTGCGCACCGTGCCCTCGGAGAGGAACAGCCGCCCTGCGATCTCCTTGTTGGAAAGGCCGCAGCCCACCTCCCGGATCACCTGCCGCTCCATCTTGGTCAGCTCGCCCGCTTCCCGCTTGTTCACCCGCACCTGTGCGCCGCTCTGGGCCATGCGGGAGAACATCTGCAGCACCTTGGAGGCCACATCCGGCGCAATGATGGAGCCGCCGCGGGCCGCTTCCCGCACGGCATTGGTCAGGCCGTCCACCGAGATGCCCTTGAGCAGGTAGCCGGAAGCGCCGTAACGCAGGGCATCGAACACATAGTCGTCATCGTCAAAGGTGGTCAGAATAATGACCTTGATCTGCGGGAACTCCTGTTTGATGCGGCGGGTGCACTCCACGCCGTCCATTTCCGGCATACGGATGTCCAGCAGCACCACATCGGGCTGCTTTTCCTCCACCAGTTCCAGCGCTTCGCGGCCATTGGCGGCGGTGGCCACCATTTCAATATCTTCCTGCTTGCCGATCACAAAGCTTAGGCTTTGGCGGATCAGTTCCTGATCGTCTGCCAGCAAAACCTTTATCATACCTGTTTCCTCCTGTTCCGGCTCAGCCGTTCTTCTTCCGCAGCGGGATGCTTACCCGGATGCAGAAGCCGTCTGTGCTCTCGTACTCAAAGCTGCCGCCCAGCATCTCCATCCGCTCCCGCATATGCTGCAGGCCAAAACCGGGCGCTACGCTCTTGCAGCCGATGCCGTTGTCCTGCACTTCCACGGTCAGCACGCCGTCCTGCACCGGGCAGCGCACCTGAACCCGGGACGCATGGCCGTGGCGGATGGCGTTGGTGATACCTTCCTGCACCGTGCGGTACACTGCATCCTCTTCGTCCTGTGAGAGGGCCAGCCCTTCCAGATCTTCTTCCAGCTGGATCTGTGCGCCGCTGCTCTGGGCCATGCTGGTGCACATCTTGCGCAGCGCGCCGGAAAGGCTCTCGTTTTCCAGCGAGTCCGGCCGCAGCGCCTTCACCGAGCGGCGCACATCGTTCATGCCGTTGCGGGCCGTATCCGCAATGAGCTGCATCTGGTGGCGGGCCATCTCGGGCGAGTCATCCATCATCTGGATGCAGGCGTCCGCACCGGCGGTTATGCCGGTAAGCACATGGCCCAGTGTATCGTGGATCTCGCGGGCAAGGCGGTTGCGCTCCTGCACCTGTGCGGTGTGGGCGCTCTCCTCGGCGTAGATGCGCAGCTGTTCGTTGGCTTCTTCCAGCTTCTGGTTCAGCTGTAAAATCTCCAGTTTTTCGCCGGTCTGCTGGCTGATGAACAGCACCATGTACAGGATGAACAGGATCATTTCCAGCGCGGAAAGGCTTTCGATCACCAGCTGCAGCACGCTGCGGGTGTGCAGGCTGTAAAAGGCCAGATACTGCTTGAGGGTCACCGCGTGCAGAGCGCTGGTGGCGGCGTCCATGTTGCACAGCAGGTACACCACGATCATGGCCGCAAGAAAGTTGCGCTGCCGCCGGGAGCGCGGGTCCTCCACCATATCCACGATGGCAAACAGCGCGATCTTATCGCAGTTCTGCTGGAACATCAGCGCCGCCAGACTGTACAGCACCCCTTCCAGCAGAAAGAACTGCCAGCTGCTGCGGGAAAATGCTGCCGCCTCCTGCCTGCGGGACCACTTGCTCAGGAAGTTGCCGGCACCGGCCAGCACCACCGCCAGCGTCAGCACGCCGGGCCGGTAGGGCACCCACTGCAGCGAGGCCAGCAGCGAGCTTGCGCTGCCGCTTTGCACCGCATACATGGGTGTGACCAGCTGCAGCACAAAGATGAACAGCATCAGAAAAAACGTCAACGCCTCAATGGCATGGTACAGCGCCCGGATGATAGGCGCAAGCCCTTCACTTTTCATTGCCAGCCCTCCGTACCATAGCGTGGGATATCCTCCTCGGTGATCTGGGTCACCGGCATGACGATGTTGGTGAGGTAGGGCTCCCCTTCCAGAATTTCGTACACGACTTTTGCGGCCATCCGCCCGATGCGCAGCGGTGACTGGGCCGAGGTGGCCGTCATGAGCCCTTCCGCGATCAGGGCCTTGGCGTCCGGCGAGCCGTCCACGCTGTAGACCCGGGTGGTTTCCAGCTGGCCGTATTCCTCCAATGCCGCCATGGCACCCAGCGCAGCCTGCTCGTTCACCGCCATGACCACATCGATCTGAGGGAAGGTGTTCAGCAACTGTTCCATGGCGTGCATGGAGCGGTCCAGCTGGCCGCCGCAGTCCCGCAGCTCCAGAATGCGGTAGTCGTTGCCGCTGCGGCTCAAGGTCTGGCAGAAACCGGACAGCCGATCCCAGCTGGAAAAGGAATCGGAGTTGGAAAGCAGCACGATGTTGGCGCTTTTGGTCTGGCTGATGAGGTGGCGGGCATCCAGCAGGCCCGCACCGTAGTTATTGGAAGTGATGGTGCAGGTGACAAGTGCCTGCTCGTCCTCATCCATTTTGGAATCGATCAGGATCACCGGCACATCCATTTCCTTTGCCTTGCGCAGCGCCGGCTTGACCCCCTCGTAATCCACCGGGTTCACAATGAGCAGCTCAATGCCCTGTTCCAGCATTTCCTCGATCTCCCGGTTCTGGCGCTGCTGATCCTGGCCCGGGTCGCGCACCAGCAGCAGATCGCCGCTGCTGCGCACCTGCATCTTGATCTCATCGTTGATGGTCTCGTAAAACGGGTCGCTCAGGGTTGTGTAGGTGGCACCGATCAGCCGGGTGCCGCCGGGCAGACGCACACTGCTTACAAACCAGCCCTGCAGCAGCAATGCCGCCAGCGCCGCTGTTAACAGCAGCAACAGGCCCTTCCAGATCTGCCGCAATGTTTTCATCTGCCTTTTCCCCCCCCCTGACATATCAGCAAAGTTTCTTAACTCACACTGTTTTTATTATAGCCGCTTTGCCGGTGCGGAACAAGTGCCGGTTTTTACCCACAGCGCAAAAACGCCCCGGCCGCAGCACTGTGCTGCAGCCGGGGCGTCCCGTAACCGGTTTTACTTTTTCTTCAGCTGTTCGGCAAGGCCGTCGCGGGGGGTGACGTACACCGTGGTGTACACCTCGTAAAGCACCATGCCGGGCTTTGCACCGTTGGCCTTCCAGATGTTCTTCACCTCGGTGGTGTCCACGGCCACCTTGGCCCCGGCACCCGCCTTGTAGGCGCTGGAATGGATGACCGCCAGCTCGGCAGCCTCCTGTTTGGTGGTATCCGGGATGTCCTCGCCGCGGCTCATGACCACCACGTGGCTGCCGGGTGCCTTCTGCACATGGAACCACAGGTCCTTGCCGCGGGCAGTGTGCAGGGTGAGCTTGTCGTTCTGGGCATTATTGCGGCCCACCAGGATCTCAAACCCATCGCTGGACACAAAGCGCAGGAAATCCGCCGGTTTCTGCTTTTTGTCCCGCTGCTTGTAATATTTCAGATAGCCCTGATTTTTCAGTTCCATCCGGATTTCGTTGAGGGCCGCTTCGCCGGAAGCGGACTCCACCTCGTAGAGCACCGTTTCCAGATAGGCGATCTCTTTTTCGCCCTCGGCCAGCAGGTCCACCAGCATCCGGGCAGCGGTCTGCTTCTTTTTGTAGTTCTTGAAGAAGTTCTGGGCGTTCTGGCTGGGGGTGAACCGCAGGTCCAGCGGGATGGTGACTTCTTTGCCCTCGTCGTACCAGTTGGGCACGGTGATGCTCTTCATGCCCTTCTGGGCCAGATAGAGGTTGGCGGAGAGCAGCTCGCCGTACAGGCGCAGCTTTTCGCTCTTGCCGCTGGCAGCAAGCTCTTCCTGCCGGGCGGCCTGCTTGCGCAGGGCACGGTCGTACATGTTGTGCACGGCTTTGTGCAGTTCCTTGCTCTTGGTGCGCAGGCGCTCGGCACGGTCTTTCTCTGCATAGTAGCCTTCCAGCATGGCATTGAAGGACGGCCACTCCTTAATAGCATATTTCTCGCCGTACTGCTGCGGGCGGAAGAAGGTGTACTCGATAGGCTTGCCGCCGGGGTCGGTGACACTGCAGGGCGTGCCGCCGCCTGCATGCTCTTCTTTCAGCTCGTCGATAGCTGCCATGAGGCGGCGCTTCTGCTCCTCGGTCAGCTCGTTGGCAATGAGGTGTTCGCCGTCAAAGGCACGCCAGGCGGCTTCCCGGCAGACCACCGGGCCCACGCCGGCCACAGTCTTGTTGAGGGCATCCGCCACAGGCAGGTCACGCTCACAGGCTGCGGACACAATGGAAGCACTGCTCACCAGCAGGAAGTCCGGCCGTGCGGGCTTGGGCGGGGTGGTATAGGGCAGGCCCGGCAGCAGCTGGCGCACATCGCTGTCCTCAAAGTCCACGCGCTTGAGCGCGTCAATGATCTTGCCGCTCTGCACCAGCACCAGATTGGAGTAGCGGCCCATCAGCTCAGCACACAGGGTGTTGCGCACAAGGTCGCCCATCTCATTGGTGCACTGGAAGTCAAAGTAGACGATGCGGTCGCCCGGCTCCATGTGCACATCCAGCAGTTTGCCGCCGGTGAGGTGTTTGCGCATGAGCATACAGAAGGAGGGCGGCGTCTCCGGGTTTTCAAAAGTTTCTTCGGTCAGGCACACCCGGGCCGAACCGCTGCGGGCCGAAAGCAGCAGCGCATAGGTATCCGTGCGGGTGCGCAGGGTGAGCACCAGCTCATCGCGGGTGGGTTCAAACAATTTTGCGATCTTGGCGTCGGTCAGCGTGGCTTTGAGCTCTGCTGCCGTAAGGGCCAGTGTCGCGGCATCCAATGCCATAGTGGTTTACCTCGTTTATGATTTGGAATGGAAATTCTTTTATTTTAAGCGAGCTTGCCCTCTCCGTCATTGCTTACGCAATGCCACCTCTCCCAGAGGGAGAGGCAAGAAACGTTGCGGTCAAGGCCTTGGCTCTCCCCCTTGGGAGAGCTGTCGAGCAAAGCGAGACTGAGAGGGCGAGGCCGCTCATCTTATTTTGCAATTTCCTTTATAAATACGTATACGGGTCGCAGTTCTCGGTGCTCACCAGCACTTCCAGTTCCGGCAGGGCGGCGCGCAGCTTTGCGGCCACGGCAGCGGTCACCGGGAACTCGGTGGCATAGTGTCCTGCCGCAATGAGCGAAAGCCCCAGCCGCTTTGCATCGATAGCATGGTGATGGTTGGCTTCGCCGGTCAGCAGGCAGTCGGCCCCCATGGCAATGGCGTCGGCAAACAAACTGCCGCCTGCGCCGCTGATGACAGCCAGCCGGCGTACCGGCTTGCCTGCATCTGCAAACTTCACCTGCACCGCCGGGCCGTTTTCCGGCGCATTGCAGCGCACAGCAAGCTCCCGCTGAGCCTTGCGGGCCAATTCGGGCACCGTAATTTCTTCCACCGTACCCACGCGGCCGCAGCCCTCGGCAAAGGTCTCCATCTCCTTCATGCCGAAGATGCCCGCCAGCACTTCGTTGACGCCGCCCTCGGCGGCATCCAGATTGGTGTGCATACACACGGCGGAAATGCCCGCGCGCACCAGCTGGAACGGCACATCCTGCGGGCCGATCTTTTTGAGCGGATCAAAAATGACCGGGTGATGGGAGACGATCATCTCACACTGCTTTGCGGCGGCTTCCGCCACCACTTCCGGCGTGATATCCAGTGCCACCAGCACCCGGTGCACCGCGCCGCCGCAATCCACCAGCAGGCCGGGGTTATCCCAGTGTTCAGCCAGTTCCAGCGGGGCGATGCGTTTCATTTCTTCGTAAAGTTGCTGTATTGTTACCATCATTTTCCCTCATTGTGCTTCTGTCTCTGCGCCCTCATCCGGCGCATCGCGCCACCTTCCCCCCCGGCCGGGGAAGGCTTTTAGCCCTCGCCCTGCAAAATAGCGTCGATCTCCTGCGCCAGTTCGCTGCCGTCCGGCACACCAAGGCGGAAGCGGGGCAGCTTTGCCTTCTGCCATGCGGCATAGCCTGCACCTTCCGGCCACTCCCCTGTCCCGCCGAACAGGCACTCGGCGAAGGCGGGTGTATGGGTCTCGCCGGTGTACTCTGCCGCCATCACGGCGTACCAGCGGCCTGCCGCCTGCACCGGGCGGTCGGCCACAAAACGGAAGCCATGCTCCCACAGCCAGCGGCGCAGTACATCGTGGCGGGTGGCCGGGATCATGACAATGCGCGGGCCGCCTTTGCGGAACACCCACGGCGCTTTCTCCAATATTTCCCAGGTGGTCTGGGCCGAGACGCCCGCCAGCACGATGCTGCCCACCTCGTTCTCCGTAAGCACAGAAAGACCGTCGCCAAGCCGAAGCTCAGCGCGGTCTTTACAGCCTGCATGTTCCAGCGTCTGCGCTGCCTTTGCCAGTGGGCCGGGCCGCAGGTCGGCACCGATCACCTTCTGGTACAACCCCGAAGCCGCCAGCACCGCCGTCAGCTTGCCGTGGTCGCAGCCGATGTCCGCCACCGGCTGGCCCGGACGCACCAGCTGGGCCGCAGCAGCCAGACGCGCATCCAGTGTGGGCAGCAACTTATGCCTTCTTTGCTGCCAGATGCTCGTTCAGCTTCTCGATCAGCTCGTCGCAGTCCACGCCGTGCACTGCGCAGGCTTCCTCGATGCTCTCACCGCGGGAGGCCGGGCAGCCCAGGCAGTGCATACCGATCTCCATGAAGTAGGGAGCGGTGGTCTGGTCCATATCCAGGATATCGCCGATGATGGTGTCGCGGGTCACCTGCTTTGCGTCCTTGTGATCTTCCTTCTTGAGCATATTGAAAATGTCAAACATGATATTTTTCCTTTCTGTGTGGGGCATTCACGGCAAAACCTACCGTTCCTATATAATATACCCCAACTGGGCACTGTTTTGCAAGTATCTGCGGACAAAATAAGAGGTCACTGGTAATCCTTGTCCAGCGAGAAGCCGCGGCCACTCACCTCGGTGACATGGCTCACGATCATAAAGCAGGTAGGGTCGATGGCCTGGGCCAGCTTTTCGAGCCTAGGCAGCTGGCGGTTGGACACGATGCTCAGCAGCACCTGCTCCGGCTCGTGACTGTAGCCGCCCTCGCCGTGCAGCACGGTGACGCCGCGGTCCAGCTGGGTAAAGATGGCCTCGCGGATATCATCGGCATGCTGACTGATGATCTTTACCTCGGTGCGGGTGGTGCCGAAGATGAGAACCTTGTCCAGCACCACTGTGTACACGATGACCAGCACGATGCCGTACAGGCATTGCTGCAGCGGGCTGAACGCTGCCTGCAGGCAGAGGATGAGCATATCGAACACCAGCATACTGGCCGACACCGGGATGTGGAAGAACTTGTTGAGCACCAGCGGCGGGATATCCATGCCGCCGGTGGAAGCGCCCGCCCGGATGGTTAGCCCCAACGAGATGCCTACACCAAAGCCCGCAAAAATGGTATTGAGCACCAGATCGTCGGTGAGCACAAAACCTGCGAACACCCGTTCCCACAAAGCCAGAAACATGGGGCTTAAAATGGTGCTGGCAACGGTGGTGATGGCAAAGCGTTTGCCCAGCACGGCCCAGCCCAGCACCAGCATGGCAATGTTGATGACGAACAGCACCCCGGACACCGGCAGGCCGGTGGCTTTGTTAAAGGCCAGTGCAATGCCGGTGGCACCGCCGGTGATGAGGCCCGAAGGCACAAGGAACAGCACCACGGTGAGCGCATACAGCGCGTTGCCCAGGATGATGGACAGCGAGTTGAATGCGATCTGCTGCTTGTATGAAAGCTTTATCATCTTTTATCCCTCATTCTTGAATTTCTTTCTTCTATGATAACGAAAAAATCCGCATTTATCAAGCGTTTTGCCCATAAATGCGGAATACTTTTGCGTGATTTTACATTCTGTTGTTTACTGTGCTGAAGTTTCCGGCGTCGGCTCTTCCTCTTCCAGCAGACGCAGGCCGGCGGTATCCGTCACCGGCAGCGAGAACACGATGGCCCCGGCCTTGGGCCCGGCACCGTCCATGATGGCTTTCATGATGCGGTTCTTCTCCGGTGTGCGGGCCACGATGAGCACCAGTTCCTTTTCGTTCACCAGTTCCACGCCCAAAAACTGGGCTGCACCCTCCATGCCGGTGCCCTTGGCGTGGATGACGGTTCCGCCGCCGGCCCCGGCTGCGCGGGCAGCATCCATGATGGTGCCGGTGTGGCCCTGGTTGGCAATGACCAGCAGCAGTTCGTAGCGGGTATCCTTCAAGGTGCTCTCCTCCTTCAATGTCAGGGGCTGGTTCTGGGTGAGGAACATCAGCGCCCGTCTGCCGCCGATGCTGCTCAGCGGCACGGTGAACGCGATGCCGGTGCCCGGCACATCGATGCGCATTTTACGGCGCAAGTCCCGCCGCACGGCGTTCCATGTATCCTCCGTCACCACGGCCAGCAGCACGGCTTTTTCGGTCTGTTCCAGCCCAAGGGTGGAAAGGGTCTCCCGCACGGCAGTGCCGCTGCCCACGGTGCGCAGGCTCACATCCACGCCGTGACTTTCGTACAGCTGCAGAAAGGCATCGGTGGAGCGGCGGTCGGTGATGGTGACCATCAAAAACAAAGAACTCATGCCGCACCCTCCTTACAGTTCAATGATATCATCGTCCGGCAGACCGGCAAAGGCAAACGCCTGCGCGGCGGCGGGCTGTGCCTGCCGTGCTTTGCGGGTCTTGAGCTGTGCCACAAGGCCCATCAGCTGCACCGTGATGAGCGGGGTCATGGCCACCATGGCTACCACGCCAAAAGCGTCCGTGACGATATTGCCGCCCACGGCCACACAGGCACCCTGCGCCAGCGGCAGCAGGAAGGTGGCCGTCATGGGGCCGGAGGCCACACCGCCCGCGTCAAATGCGATGGCGGTAAAGAGCTTTGGCACCACAAAGGAGATGCCGATGGCGAACACATAGCCCGGCACAAGGAACCACAAAATGGAAATACCGGTAAGCACCCGCACCATGGCAAGCCCCACCGAGATGGAAACGCCTGCCGAGAGCGCCATGCCCATGGCTTTGGCGGAAATGGCACCGTCGGTGACCTCTTCCACCTGCTTGTTCAGCACGTAGACGGCCGGTTCGGCTTTGACGATGAAGTAGCCGATGAGCATCCCAATGGGGATGATGACCCAGCGGAAGCTCTGCCCGGCCAGCACCTGCCCCAGATAATTACCGGCAGGCATAAAGCCCACGTTTGCTCCGGTGAGGAACAGCACAAGGCCCACATACGTATAGCCAAGGCCCACCGCGATGCGGCCCAGCGACCGGCGGTCCAGATGCAGGGTCGCAGCCTGAAACACGCCAAACATCACGATGATGGGCAGCAGCGAGACGGCGATCTCTTTTACGTACTCCGGCAGCCCCTCGTGGAACAGCTGCCACAGCTCCACCGAATCGCCCACCTCCGGCATCACCGGCGGGATGTAGGTGCTGTCCGAAGCACGGAACACGATGCCCAGAATGAGCACCGCCAGAATGGGGCCGATGGAACACATGGCCACCAGACCAAAGCTGTCATCTGCCGCGTGGCGGTCGCCGCGGATGGCGGAAACACCCACGCCCAGCGCCATGATGAAGGGCACCGTCATAGGGCCGGTGGTCACGCCGCCGGAGTCAAAGGCAACGGCGAGGAATTCCTTGGGTACAAAGGCCGCCAGCACAAAAATGATGCCATAGAACAGCACCAGCAGCTTGGGCAGCGAAATACCGATGAGCATACGCAGAAAAGCAAACACCAGAAACAGGCCCACGCCCGCCGCCACCGATAAAATCAGGGTGCGGTTGGGGATGGAGGGCACCTGATTGGCCAGCACCTGCAAGTCCGGCTCGGAAATGGTGATAAGGAAGCCCAGCAGAAAACCGATGCCCAAAATGACCGGCAGCCTGCGGCTTTTGGTGAGCACTGCGCCCACACGCTCACCCATGGGGGTCATGCTCATTTCCGCACCCAGCGTGAAGAACATGATGCCCACCACGATCATGGCCGCACCCAGCAGAAAGCACAGCAGAATGCTGGGCGACACCGGTGCAATGGTGAAGCAGAGCACCAGCACGATGGCTGCAATGGGCAGCACCGCCTGCAGAGCTTCCAGCAGCTTTTCGCGCAGTTTGGGGAGTGATGCCTTGAGGATAGCGTCCACCGCCTTTCGCCGTTTTTGCAGTTTCCAGTTTGTACAAACTTAAAACAAGTATATGAATAGTATACAAGGCAAAAGCCGCCCCGTCAACAAACGGAGCGGCAAAGATTGGCAAAGACGCCTTGAAAACGCGATTATTTACAAACTGTCCACAGTGTGCTTAAATTTCCTGCTTTGCCAGCACATCCGAGGTGGGCGTCTGGAACACCGGGATGTTGGCATAGGGGTCGGTGGTGTCCTCGGCGGGCAGGCTCTTCATGTAGGCATCCATGCTCTCGGCCACCTTCTTGGCAACGGCCACGGCCTCCACCACGGTGCGTGCACCCATAACGGCATCGCCGCCGGCAAACACGCCCTCGCGGGTGGTGCTGCCGTCCTCGCTGACGGTGAGCAGACCCTTCTGGTTGGTCTCGATGCCGGTGGTAGTCTTGACGAGGTTGCTCTCGGAGCCCTGGCTCACCGAGACGATGACGCCGGTGTGGGGGTAGAAGGTCTCGCTGCCCTCCACCTGGGTAAACTTGCCGTCCTCACCCTTGACGGTGTCGCGGCAGATGAGGCCGTTTTCGCGGATCTCCACCGGTGCCTTGCAGAAGCGGAAGCCCACGCCCTCCAGCTTGGCATAGCTCACCTCGTACTCGGAAGCGCTGATGCAGCTCTCGTCGCGGCGGGCATAGCAGGTGACGTGGCGGGCACCGTTGCGGATAGCGGTGCGGGCGCAGTCCATGGCGGAGTTGCCCACGCCGATGACCGCGATATCATCGCCCAGGCGGAAGGCCTTGGAGTTTGCCAGATAGTCGATGCCAAAGGCCACGTTGCCCAGGGTCTCGCCCTTGATGTGCATGGCGTTGGCCTTCCACAGGCCGGCACCGATGAACACGCTCTTGTAGCCGTCACGGAACAGGTCGTCAATGGTGATGGTCTTGCCGATGGTGGTGTTGGGCCGCACCTTGATGCCCTTCAGTTCCAGATGGCGGTACTGGAAATCGTCCAGCACGCTGTCCGGCAGGCGATAGTTGGGGATGCCGTAGCGCATGACGCCGCCAATTTTATCGCGGGCGTCAAAGATGGTCACGTCATAGCCCCAGCGTGCCAGCAGCACCGCAATGGTCAGGCCCGCCGGGCCGGAACCCACCACAGCCGCCTTCATGCCGTTCTTCGGGGCCGGACCTGCGGTCATCTTGTTGGCGTAGGTGGTGGAGATGTAGTCCTCAATGATGGAGAAGTGCACCGGGTCGTGGCTGGGCATCCGGTTGCGCACGCAGTGGCCCTCGCACTGGTTCTCGTGGTTGCACACCAGAGCGCAGACGGTGGTCAGCGGGTTATTCTCAAACAGCATCTTTCCGGCTTCGTCCATCTGGTTTGCCTTGAGCAGGCGGATGACCTCCGGGATATTGGTGTGGATGGGACAGCCCTGCTGGCACATGGGCTTTTTGCAGCCCAGGCAACGGTTGGCTTCGTCCAGAACGTGAAGTGCCATGGTTTCCTCCTTATTGCGTGCGGTTTTCCGATTCCATTCTCATTTGTTGTATCCAACATTGCATTGCTTTAATCATACACCACAAACCGGCCGGATACAAGTGTTTGTGCATAAAAATTTTTCGATTATTTTTTGTCAATTCGTCAAAAAGATAATTTTTTGACGATATATCCCACCCATGGAGCCGGGCGTTTTGCGGCACAATGCGCCAAAGTCACCGGCTTTTGCCTGCGCCGCTGCCATACGGGCACAATCTTCGCTTTCCTTTTCCAACTTTGCCAGCGAGTGGCTCACCGGCAGGGCCGTATTTTTCAAAAGCGGCAGGGCTTCCCGCCGGGCACCCAGCAGGTGCAGGTAGGGCGGCAGGGCGGGCACTGTGCCTGCCGTATAACCCAGTGCCGCATCCATGGCAAGGCGGCGCATTCGGGCGCGGGGATAGCGCACGGTGGTCAGCGCATCCAGCAGTTCGGGCAGGGTGGTGCACTGGCGTACAGCGTTTTCCAGCCGGTGGTCCAGCCCTTCGGAGACGCCGCGCACCGCCGCAAAGGGCTGCGGAACGGCACAGGCGGCCCGCAGCAGGGCCAGCTGGCACCGGCCTGCGGCGGCAAAATCCGTATACATTTCGTCAATTTCCGCTTTTTTATACAATTCCAGCGCGGTTTCCGGCACATACGGGGCCAATGCGTCCGCCCCCCGCTCTGCCCAGAGGGCGCGCAGGGCGCTGGCGCTGGCAAATTGTGCGTGGCCGCTTTCGGCAAGGGCCTGGCCGTGGTCGGCCCCCACCCGAGGCAGCGGCACCGGCGTCATAGCGGCACCCTGTTCCAGAATGGCTTTGCAGTATTCCACGGCAAGGTTGTTGTTGGGCTTGTCCAGCAGGGCGGCCAGTTCCGTGCCCGGGCAGAGTGTTTCCACCGCCGCCTGCCGCGCCGCCGCAAAACTGCGGGCCCCGGCGGCAAGCTGGCGTTTGAGCTCGGCACGGTAGGCTTCGCTGTTCAGCACACGGGCGGCTTGCATTAAAAGGCCGGCGTCCGGCGTCTCGGCCCCGAACACCAGCGCATCGCATCCGGCAGCGGCAAGGATGCGCACACCGGCCCGGGCAAAGGCTTCCGCGCCCGCACAGGCGCAGGGTGCAGGCAAAGCAAACACAAAGCTTGCCCCGCACTGCAGCGCCGCCTGCACCCGCACAGGTTCCGGCAGCAGCGGCAGGGCCCCGCGCTGGGTCAGCCCGCAGCTCATGGCCACTGCCACATGCTGTGCCCCCAGTGCCTTTGCCTGTGCCAATTGCCATGCATGGCCGTTGTGGAAGGGGTCGTATTCTGCGATGATCCCGGCAAATTTCATAGGTGAGCTCCTTTGGAAGGGCACTTCGCCCTCCGGAAGATTGTTAAATTTATATCGTATATACAGAAAATCCGAGTGGTTTTGCGCATTTGTGGGCAGGATGTACAAAAACCTTGTACACAAGTTTTACCGCTTTGCCCGGGTTGCGGCTTGAAAAGCCGCCCACCCTATTATATAATAAACACAGGAATCTGTAAAATTCTGTCCGCATGTTTCAAAAACGGACAGACCAAAAACATACAGGAGGCAACACAGATGAAAGTTCTGGTTATTAACTGCGGCTCTTCTTCCCTGAAGTATCAGCTGATTGATATGGACGGCGAGAAGGTGCTGTGCAAGGGCCTGTGCGAGCGCATTGGCATGGAAAGCAGCATGATCACCCACGAGGCCAACGGCCACAAGGCTACCACCCCGGCCATCTTCCCCACCCACACCGAGGCATTTGCCGAGGTCGTGAAGAAGATGACCACCGGCGAGGGCAAGTGCATCAACGATGTGAGCGAGATCGACGCCATCGGCCACCGCGTTGTGCACGGCGGCGAGAAGTTCAAGGAGAGCTGCCTGATCACCGATGAGGTCATCGAGACCATCCGTGAGCTGAGCCCCCTGGCTCCCCTGCACAACCCCGCCGGCATTCTGGGCATCGAGGCTGCACGCAAGGTGTTCGGCAACATCCCGATGGTGGCCGTGTTCGACACCGCTTTCCACAGCACCATGCCGCCGAAGGCCTACATGTACGCTATCCCCTACGAGTACTACGAGAAGTACGGCGTGCGCCGCTACGGCTTCCACGGCACCAGCCACAAGTATGTGGCTCACAAGGCTGCCGAGTACCTGGAAGAGCCCATTGAGCGCCTGAAGCTCATCACCTGCCACCTGGGCAATGGTTCTTCCATCGCCGCTGTGGACCAGGGCAAGGTCGTGGATACCTCCATGGGCATGACCCCGCTGGCCGGCCTGATGATGGGCACCCGCTGCGGCGACCTGGACCCCTCTGTGGTCAACTACCTGAAGTACACCCTGAACATCACCGGCCATGAGCTGGACGAGATCCTGAACAAGAAGTCCGGCCTGCTGGGCATCTCCGGTGTTTCCAGCGACAAGCGTGACGTGGAAGAGGCAGCTGCTGCCGGCAACAAGCGCGCACAGCTGGCTTCCGATATGCTGAACTACCAGATCAAGAAGACCGTTGGCGCTTACATTGCTGCTATGGGCGGCGTGGACGCCATCGTCTTTACCGGCGGCATCGGCGAGCACGACGCAATTGCCCGTGCAAAGGTCTGCCACCACATGGATTGGCTGGGCATCCGCATCGATACCGAGAAGAACAAGCACCCGCAGGGCGATGTGTGCGAGATCACTGCCTGGGGCGCAAAGGTGCGCACTCTGGTCATTGCTACCGACGAGGAGCTGATGATCGCCCGCGACACCAAGGAAGTCATCGAGAAATAATTCGGGCTTTCCAAAATTTTCATGGAGCAGCGCTTTCTGTAAAGAGAGCGCTGCTCTTTTTCTTTAACGGGCTCACCCTCTCCCCTTGGGAGAACTGTCACCGAAGGTGACTGAGAGGGCGAGGTTGCTTCCCTTTTATTTTGCCGGTGCGGTGATTCTGCCCAAATAAAGTCCGTCTTATTGTGTCATATCCACAAATAAAGGGTCCCCCGTTTGTTTTTTGGTTGACAAAACCCCCGTTTAACGGTACAATAGTAAAGTCCTCAATTCGGGGACATCCATTCATTCAAGCCCCTGGTAAGCTTACTGATCAGCGCGATGGTCCCAAAACCAAAGGTATGGTTACAATCCTTCCGTGGGCAAGAACTAACAAAGAGGAGATACTACTATGTTCGAAGACAAGACTTTAGTTTGCAAGGACTGCGGTAAGGAGTTTGTTTGGACTGCTGGTGAGCAGGAGTTCTACGCATCTCGCGGCTTCGAGAACCAGCCCCAGCGCTGCAAGCCCTGCCGTGACGCCCGCAAGAACGGCGGCGCACGCAGCAACAGCGGTGAGCGTCAGATGTTCGATGCTGTCTGCGCAGCTTGCGGCAAGGCTTGCAAGGTTCCCTTCCAGCCCCGTGAGGACCGTCCGGTCTACTGCTCTGACTGCTTCGCTCGCATGAAGCAGAACTAAGCGCTGATTTTTCATTTAAATCGGTAACAAAAGGCTCCACAGCTTCGGCTGTGGAGCCTTTTTGCATTTTACGGGATGGGCCGCAAGTTTCAAATGCAGTAAAAATGTATTTTCCGTTTCCGGCCCTTTCTTGTGAAAAAGTGTTCCGAAAAGCCCGCAGGCTTTTCGGAACGGCAAATCAAAACAAAATTTCCGCGGCTGATGGCGCAACGCACGCGGAGCCATTCTAAATTCGTATTCTCTTACACCAGCGGCGCAATGAACTTGAGCAGCAGGCCCACCATGTGCAGCACACCCCTGCCCTGCCAGATGCTTTCCCGCGTGGGCTCCACCGTGCGGCAGCGGGAGAGCGTATCCTGAAAATCCGCTTCCATGTTAATGATGCAGTCGGTGCCATGCATCCACACCGCATTTTCAAAATGATGGTAAAAGCTGCGGTAGTCCAGATTGATGGTGCCCGCCACGGCTTCCACGCCGTCGGCCACCACGATCTTTGCATGGGTAAAGCCGGGCTTCCACTCGCTGATCTTCACGCCCGAAGAGAGCAGCGCTTTGTAGTGGGTCTTGGCCAGTGCATAGACGAACCACTTGTCCGGTTTGCCGGGCAGGATCAGGTGCACATCCACACCGCGCTCTGCCGCAAAACGCAGGGCCGTTTCCATCTCACCGTCCAAAATCAGATACGGCGTGATGATGTGCACATACTTCCGGGCGCGGTTTATCATGTCCATGTACACCATCTCACCCACACGTTCACCGTCCAGCGGGCAGTCACCGTAGGGCACCACAAAACCCTTTGCGTGGGCTGCCGCCGGGATGGGTTCAGACAAGAACTGCTCAAATTCCGGCTGCTGCAGGATGCTCCACATCTGCAAAAACAGCGCCGTCATGGAGCGCACGCCCTCGCCCTCCAGCATCAGGGCAGCATCCTTCCAGCGGCCGAACTTTTCCACATGGTTGATATACTCATCCGCCAGGTTCACACCGCCGGTAAAGCCCACCCGGCCATCCACCACCAGAATTTTGCGGTGGTCGCGGTAGTTGTAATGGGTGGAGACGAAGGGCGTGACCGGCGAGAACACCTTGCACCGGATGCCCAGCGCTTCCAAACGCTTGGGGTAATCCCGCGGCAGAGTGGAAAATTCGCAGGTACCGTCGTACATCACCCGCACATCCACGCCCTGCGCCGCCTTGCGGGCCAGCACCTCCAGAATGCGGCCCCACATCAGGCCCTCGTCCACGATAAAGTATTCCAGAAAAATGTATTTTTTTGCCGTTTCCAGCTGGCGCAGCATCTCTTCAAACATGGCCTCGCCGCCATTGAAGTAGGTGGCGGCGGTGTCCTGATACACCGGGAAGCCGCCGCCCTTGCCCCGCAGGTAGCGCACCAGCGGCACGGCTTCCGGCGCTTCGGCCCGCAGATGCTGCATAGCCTGTCCGCTTTGCGGCAGCTGAGCACTGGTCTGTCCCTCCAGTTCCAGCAGGCGGCGCTTGAGGGCATTGTGGCCCACCTCGCTTTTGGTGTACCAGAACAGCGGCACACCCAGCACCGGCACCAGCGCCGTGACCACCAGCCAGGTGATGCGCACGCTGTTATCCATATCCTGGTTGAGCAGGTAGACCATCATGGCCGCTGTGACCAGCAGCGTGCCGCCCAAATAGTGCGGCAGCAGCCCGCCGAACCACCGCAGCAGGCTGAACAGTGCAAACGCCTGTAACAGCAGCAGCACCAGCACGAGGCCAAAGCGGCTGAAAATGGCGTGCACAACGCCCTTCTGCCCCTTTTTGAGCAGACGGATGCCGCCATCCTCAAAGGTACGGACTTTATCCTTCATGTTCTGCTGAAGCTGTTCTTTCTGCATTCTGTCTCCTTTTTGTTTTATTAAAAGCCGCTGGTGCATCCTGCGCCTGCCGTTATGCCATTCCCGGCCCGTTTATAAAACGAAGCCGCAAATTGGGACAAAAAAGCACATCCGGCTGCCGACAGGCTGTTAAAATGCGGCGTTTTGTGTTATTATGATTAGGAGCGATCTGCCGGGCACTGCTGCGGCAGAACATCTTTGCACTTATTATAATCCATTTCTGTCCTTTTTTCCACCCAAAGCGGCAGAATGATGCAGGAGGAAGTCCCGATATGAACAACTTGATCATTGGCATCGCAGGCGGTTCCGGCAGCGGCAAGACCACCCTCGCCCTGCGGCTGAAGGAGCGCTTTGGCGAGGACGAAGTGCGCCTGATCTCCCACGACAGCTACTATAAACGCCACGACGAGCTGCCCTTTGAAGAGCGCTGCAAGCTGAACTATGACCACCCGGACGCCTTTGACAACGCCCTGCTGATCTACCATCTGCAGGAGCTGAAGGCAGGCCGCGCCATCGACTGCCCGGTGTACGATTACGCCAACCACAACCGCAGCGACAAGACCCAGCACATCGAGCCCGCACCGGTGCTGATCGTGGAGGGCATCCTGCCCTTTGTGGAGCCGGAGCTGTGCGCCATGTTCGACTACAAAATTTTTGTGGACACCGACGCCGACGAGCGCATCCTGCGCCGCTTGGTGCGGGATGTGAAGGAGCGCGGCCGCAGCCTGGACAGCGTCATCGAGCAGTACCTGACCACCGTCAAGCCCATGCACGAGGCTTTTGTGGAGCCCAGCAAACGCAATGCGGACATCATCGTGCCCAACGGCGGCGAAAACACCACCGCCATTGAGATGCTGGCCCACCACATCCGCAGCCTGATCGAAAAGGCGAACATGATGTAACGTATTTTTCACAGATAGGGTCATAAAAAAGGAGCCATCGCACGGTTTGTGCAATGGCTCCTTTTCTTTTTGTTTTAGTGGATGGAGGTACGCACCAGTGCACGCTTGAGACGTGCCTGGGCCATCTCGTAGTCCCGCTTATCGAGGTTCTTCTGCGCGAGGATCTCTTCCGCACGCTTTTTGGAAGCCTCGGCACGGGCCTGGTCGATATCCTCTGCCCACTCCCATGTGGTGGCAACCAGACGCACTTCGCCGTCCAGCACGCTCAGCAGCCCGCCCATACAGGCGGCGCGGCGGCGTGCCCCCTCGGCGTCCACGATATGCGCTTCGCCCATGCCCAGCGCGGTACAGTAATCCCCGTGCTTGGCAAGGATGGCGATATCGCCGTCGATGGCGCGGCAGACGATGCGCTCGGCCTGCCCGTCAAAGGCGCAGCCGTCCGGCGTGACCACCGTCAGATGAAAGGTCGTCATGGTTTACCCTTTCTTCGCTTTTGCGAACACGTCATCGATGGTGCCCGCGAACAGGAATGCACTCTCGGGCAGGTCGTCGCACTCGCCGTTCAGGATCATCTTGAAGCCGCGCAGGGTCTCCTTGAGCGGCACATACTGGCCGGGCATACCGGTGAACTGCTCTGCCACGTGGAAGCTCTGGCTCAGGAAGCGCTGCACCTTGCGGGCGCGGCTGACCGTGCGCTTATCTTCCTCGCTCAGCTCGTCCATGCCCATGATGGCGATGATATCCTGCAGTTCCTTGTAACGCTGCAGCACCTTCTGCACGGCACGGGCGATCTCGTAGTGCTCCTGACCCACGACCTCCGGGCTGAGGATGCGGCTGGTGGAATCCAGCGGGTCCACAGCGGGGTAGATGCCCTGGGAAGCGATATCACGGCTCAGGACCGTGGTAGCGTCCAGATGGGTGAAGGTGGTAGCAGGGGCCGGGTCGGTCAGGTCATCGGCGGGCACGTAGACGGCCTGCACCGAGGTGATGGAGCCCTTGCGGGTGGAGGTGATGCGCTCCTGCAGAGCGCCCATCTCGGTGGCCAGCGTGGGCTGGTAGCCGACGGCGGAGGGCATACGGCCCAGCAGAGCGGACACCTCAGAACCGGCCTGGGTGAAGCGGAAGATGTTATCGATGAACAGCAGCACGTCCTGATTCTTCACATCGCGGAAATACTCCGCCATGGTCAGGCCGGACAGTGCCACGCGCATACGTGCTCCTGGGGGCTCGTTCATCTGGCCGTAGACCAGCGCGGTCTTGTTGATAACGCCGCTCTCGGTCATTTCACCGTACAGGTCGTTGCCCTCACGGGTGCGCTCGCCGACGCCGGTGAACACCGAGTAGCCGTTGTGCTCAGTGGCGATGTTGTAAATGAGCTCCTGGATCAGAACGGTCTTGCCGACGCCGGCACCGCCGAACAGACCGATCTTGCCGCCCTTTGCGTAGGGACAGATCAGGTCAACGACCTTGATGCCGGTCTCCAGAATTTCGGTAGTGGACTGCTGCTCCTCGTAGCTGGGGGCAGGGCGGTGGATGGGCCAGTAGGCCTCCGGGGCCGGGGCGGGCTTGTTGTCCACGGGTTCACCCAGCAGGTTGAACACGCGGCCCAGGCACTGGTCGCCCACGGGCACTTTGATGGGTTCGCCGGTATCCACGGCTTCGGTGCCGCGCACCAGACCATCGGTGCTGTTCATTGCAATGCAGCGCACCACGTTATCGCCGGTGTGCTGTGCCACCTCGACCACCAGCTTTTCGCCGTGGTTGTCGATCTCGATGGCGTTGAGCAGCTCCGGCAGCTGGCCATCCTCAAACTGGATGTCCAGCACCGGGCCGATGACCTGGAGCACCTTGCCGATATGTTTTTCGGACATAGGCTACAACTCCTTATCTTTCAATAATGCAAATGCTAAATTGCCAGCGTCCTCGCCCTCTCAGGCCGCTTCGCGTCCAGCTCTCCCAAAGGGAGAGCCAAGAGCGCAGAGGTCAGCTCCTTGCCTCTCCCCTTGGGAGAGGTGGCATTGCGTGAGCAATGACGGAGAGGGCGAGCCTCCTTTAAATCTCCGCGCCGGCCACGATCTCGGTGATCTCCTGCGTGATGGCGGCCTGACGGGCACGGTTGTAATACAGGTTCAAATGGTCGATCATCTCACCGGCGTTCTTGGTGGCGGCGTCCATGGCGGTGCGGCGGGCGGCCAGCTCGCTGGCCACGCTCTCGCACACGGCACCGTAGACGATACCGGCCACATACTCCGGGATGATCGCGCTGAATACTTCCTCGCTGCTGGGCTTGTACAGGATCTGGCTGCGGCGGGCTTCTGCCTTCTGCTGCTCGGTGGGCTCGATGGAGAGCGGCAGCACCTCCATGGTGGTAGCCGTCTGGGTCATCATGGAGTCGAACCGGGTGTAGCAGATCTTCACCGCATCGTACTCGCCCTTGAGGTAGCCTTCGGTGATCTGGCGGGACAGCTGGAAGCACTCGCCCACCGAGATATCCGCCGCCAGCAGCACCTCCTGGGTGAACAGGGGCACCTCATGGTGGACAAAATACTCAGCCGAGCGCTTGCCGATGGGCAGCACCAGCACTTCGCCGCCTTCGGCCATGGCCTGCTTGAGCACGTTGGAATTGTATCCACCGGCAAGGCCGCGGTCGCCTGCAATGACGATGAGCAGAGTGCGCTTCACTTCGTCACGGCGCAGGTAGGGGCTGCGGGCGCGGGGGTCTGCCGCAGCGATCTTGGTCAACGTCTCATGCAGCGTTTCAAAGTAGGGCCGGCTGTGCTCGACCCGCTCTTTGGCGCGGCGCATTTTGGAGGAAGCCACCAGTTCCATTGCCTTGGTGATCTGCATGGTGCTCTCTACGCTTTTGATGCGCAGTTTGATGTCCTTCATGGAACCAGCCATGCGTTACGCCTCCTTCCTCAGTGTGCCTTTACGAAGCTTTCGGTATAGGCCGTGAGCACCTTTTTCAGCTGCTCTTCGGTATCCTTATCCAGATTGCCGGTGGTGCGGATGGTCTCCATGACGGCGGCACCTGCGGCGTCGTTGTCCAGATACTCGTACAGGCCCTTCTCGTTCTCGGCCACATCCGGCACCTTGACCTTAACAAGGTAATCATGGATGGTGGCGTACAGGATGGCCACCTGCTTTTCCACAGGCACGGGAGCGGAGCGGTTCTGCTTGAGCACTTCCACGATGCGCTCGCCCTGAGCAAGGCGGGCCTTGGTGTCGGCGTCCAGATCGGAGCCGAACTGTGCAAAGCTCTGCAGCTCGCGGTACTGGGAGTAGATCAGCTTCAGGGTACCGGCCACCTTCTTCATGGCCTTGATCTGGGCGTTGCCGCCGACGCGGGACACCGAGATGCCGGGGTTGACAGCCGGCATGACGCCGGAGTGGAACAGCTCCGTCTCCAGGAAGATCTGACCATCGGTGATGGAAATGACGTTCGTGGGGATGTAGGCGGAAACGTCGCCCGCCTGGGTCTCGATGATGGGCAGAGCCGTCAGACTGCCGCCGCCCAGCTCATTGGAGAGCTTGGCTGCACGCTCCAGCAGACGGGAGTGCAGATAGAACACGTCGCCGGGGTAAGCCTCACGTCCCGGGGGACGGCGGATCAGCAGCGACAGGGCACGGTAAGCGACGGCGTGCTTGGACAGGTCGTCGTAGATGATGAGGACGTGTTTACCCTGATGCATGAAGTATTCGCCCATGGCGCAGCCGGAATACGGTGCGATATACTGCAGGGGCGAAAGCTCAGATGCCGTGGCCGACACCACGATGGTGTAGCTCATGGCACCGGCTTCGGTGAGGCTTTGCACAAGGTTTGCCACGGTAGAGCGTTTCTGACCGATGGCAACGTAAATGCAGATAACGTCCTTGCCCTTCTGGTTGATGATGGTATCGGACGCGATGGTGGTCTTTCCGGTCTGGCGGTCGCCGATGATGAGCTCGCGCTGGCCGCGGCCAATGGGGATCATGGAGTCAATGGCCTTGATGCCGGTCTGCAGCGGCTCCTTGACCGGCTGGCGGTCGATGATGCCAGGTGCGCGGCTCTCAATGGCGCGGAACTCGGTGGTCTCGATGGGGCCTGCGCCGTCGATGGGCTGGCCCAGTGCGTTGACCACGCGGCCGATCATGGCCTCGCCCACCGGCACGGACACGACCTTGCCGGTGCGTTTGACGGTGCTGCCTTCCTTGATGCCGACGTCGGAGCCCAGCAGAACGATGGAGACGGTGTTTTCCTCCAGGTTCTGGGCCATGCCGTATTCGCCGTTATCAAACTGAAGCAGCTCACCTGCCATGCACTTTTCCAGACCACTGGCGCGGGCGATGCCGTCGCCCACCATAATGACCGTGCCGGTCTCGCTCTGCTCGATGGCATTTTCGTAATGCTTGATCTGCGCACGGATGATCTTGGAGATCTCTTCAGGTTTCAGTTGCATCTTTGTTTGTTCACCACTCAAT
>JBNMHZ010000031.1:0-32948 GCA_050873025.1 Faecalibacterium sp.
GTACCAATGAAACTCGTCTGGGAGCAGTCAAAGATATTCAGCTGGCGGTAGAAAATCTGAATCTGGCTGATGATTTGCTGGTTATGGCTGGCGATAATGTGCTGGATTTCAGCCTTTCCAAGTTTGTGGAGTTCGCAAAGGAAAAGAATACCTCCTGTGTGATGTGCCACGAGGAAAATGAACTGAAAAAGCAGCAGAAGACGGCCATCATCACGGTGGATAAAAATGCCCACATTGTCTCTTATGAGGAAAAACCTCAGGAGCCGAAAGGCAATCTGGCTGTGCCGCCCTTCTACTATTATAGAGCACAGGATGTGAGACGAATTCCGCAGGCGCTGGCAAACGGCTGCGGGTACGATGCCCCGGGCAGCTTTGCGGCGTGGCTGAGCCGCCAAACTGCAATGTACGCCTACCGGATGCCGGGTAAACGGTATGATATCGGTGACTTGACCAGCTATGAAGCCGTGCAGAAAATCTTTGCAAGAACTGTGTGATCCCGAAGAACGCAAAAAGCAAAGCTGTGCAATTATTGCCATCCGCTATGATGCCTGACCGGATAATGTACAGGGAAAATTGTATAAGAGAGATTAAATGCTGCTAAACCGGGTGAGAAAGAAGGAATGGGATGAGTTGCCGAAGCAATAAGTTGGTTAGTATAATCGTACCAATTTATAATAAAGAAAAGTACTTGGGTAGATGTCTGACTAGTATACAAAATCAAACTTATACAAATCTCGAAATTATTCTTGTGGATGATGGCTCGACAGATGATTCTCTTTTGATATGTGAAAAGTATGCTCACAAAGATTCGAGAATTCAGATTGTAAAAAAAAGAAATGGTGGTGTGTCATCAGCACGAAATTGTGGGTTGAGCAAAAAAACAGGTGAGTATATCGGATTTGTTGATCCAGATGACTGGATTGAGCTTACTTGTGTGGAAGAAATGCTTGATTGTTTAGAGAAAAATAAAGCAGATATTGTGTACTGTAAAGAGGCAAATATTTACGAATCGAATGGAAGCCGTATTGTCGAAGGCGACGAAACAGGAAAAGCAATTGTTTTTCCAAGGGAAGAATTTAGTTGGGTGGATTCTAGAATATCTCGTGCAGTAGTATGGGGAGCACTATATAAAGAAAGCATCATCGATAATCTGCATTTTGCAGAAGATCTTTCGATAGGGGAGGATGTGCTTTTTTTTGCACAAGCGATAAAGAAAGCAAATGTGATAGTAAAGCTGGATAAAGCTCTATATAATTATAGTCGAAACGAGGATTCTGTAACTTCAGCAATTTGGAGCGAAAAGAGACTCTGCGAAATAGAAGCACGAAGACGAATAAAAGGATTATTTAATGACAACGAAAGGCTGCTTCGAGAAGCGAAAGCAGGATATGCGTTGGTATTAATGAGAGTGATTGCCGGCAATTGTCAAAATAAAGACTTTATAAAGAATCATTACCGTCATTGCATTACAGAGTATAGAAAAGACGCTAAAGTGCTATGTAATGTGCTCTTTAGAAAGAAACATATTCGGACACTTATAAAAGCGATGACTTGTTTGATAAGCCCGGAACTTTATATGAAATGGTACAAGACCAAACTTTCAAAATAAAAAACAAAGGAAAAATCCAAATGAATAAAGAACATTTGATTACTGTGATTATTCCAATTTATAACGTAGAAAAATATTTGGATCGCTGTATTCAAAGTGTTGTAGGGCAGACCTACAAAAATCTCGAAATTATTCTTGTGGACGATGGCTCGCCAGATGGATGCCCCTTGATTTGTGATGAGTGGGCGAAAAGAGACATAAGAATCAAGGTGATTCACAAGAAAAATGGAGGCTTATCAGATGCACGCAATACAGGTTTGAGTGTGGCCAAGGGTGAATATATCGGCTTCGTAGATAGCGATGATTATATTTTACCAGAGATGTATGAAAAGTTAATGGAGGCTATTCAGCAAACGAGAGCTGATTTGGCGATTTGTGATTGTGAACGCGTATATGACCGGACTGGAGGAACGATTTATGATGTTTCGCCTATACGCAATGAAATACTGAACCGCGAGCAGGCGTTAGAAAAATTAGCGGAGAAACACTGGTGGCATTATGTGGTTGCGTGGAATAAATTGTACACACGCAAAAGCTTAAAGAATGTCCGCTTTCCTGTTGGAAAAATTCATGAAGACCAGTTTGTGATTCATGAAGTCTTTGCAAACTGCGATAAAATTATATGTTTGGAAGAAAAGTTTTATCGATATGTGCAACGCTCAGGAGGAATTACGACAAGCGGGGCTTCGGTTAAACATCTTGACAGCGTAGAAGCGTTATGCAGACGATATGATTATTATAAAAAAAGTCAAATGCTAGAGCTTTACGCAGGGGCATATAAAGGAATGGAGGGCGAGTATGCTTCATTTCGTGGGGCCCTTGCAGGTCATTGGCTTAGCTGGGGCGATTGGCGGCGAGCACGCGAAATTGATAAGATGTTCTGTGAACGCTTTTTTGAGCAGCCAAAAGTGGAAATTGGAAAAAGAATTCGGTATAGCATTCCGGATATCAGTTTCCTTATCCAAAAGGTGTATCGTAAACTGCACATTGCACGGATCGTTGGCATATTAAAAAAGATCAAAAGGTATCTGTCAGAGCAAAAAGGAAAGCAAGCTGTTTTGATTGATACGCCTACACATGGTAACTTGGGGGATCAGGCAATCGTGTTATCTGAGATGCAGCTGCTGCAAGCTGTAACTCCTGATCTGAAATATATAGAATTGACAGCCAGCCAGATCCATCGAGATGAAAAGTTCTATGCTATGGCAACCCCCATGAACCGGGATATCCTGGTTCCTGGGGGCGGGTTCCTGGGGGCGTTGTGGCCGGAAGAAGAATACCGCTTCCGGCGCATCGTGCAGGCGTTCCATAAAAATAGGATCATAGTCTTTCCGCAAACGGTTACATTTGATTTGAGTACAGAAGAGGGAAAAGCCTTTCTAAAAGAATCGCAGGAGATTTATTCGGCACATCCGGATCTGACGATTTTTGTACGAGAAAAAAAGAGCTATACCTTTATGAAGGAGTATTTTCCAAAGGTAAACTGTGTACTGGTTCCAGACATTGTAATGCTGATGAATGCCCCGATCAAACCAAAGAAACGGAGCGGGGTTCTGTTCTGTATGCGGCATGATCTGGAAAAGACGTTAAACCGGGATCAGCTGCGGAAAATGCAGGATGCTGTGCATCAAAAATACCCGGAAGAGATCATAGAATTTACGGATACAGTGATCCATGATACGGTGCAGCCGGATAATAGAAAAGAAAAAGTATATCAAAAACTGGAACATTTTGCGGCAGCGAAGCTTGTTGTAACAGACCGTTTGCATGGCATGATCTTTGCTGCAATTACAAATACACCCTGCATTGCCATGAGCAATTGTAATGGCAAGGTGAAGGGCGTTTATGATTGGATCAAAGAAAACGAGTATGTGAGATTTGCGGATTCGACAGATGATTTTATGCGAAATCTGGATACGCTGGATCTGGAGCAAATGTATACGTATAATCGAGTATCGGTAGATAATAAATTTGAACCGGTGTATAAAGAATTGGGGAAGCTGTAAAATGAAAAATAGAATTTTAATAGAAGACCCGGTAATAGAAAAAAACAAAATTACATGCAGCTACAAAGTAGAAGGCCCGTGGAAAGAAGCCTTTAAAGAAAAAAATAGTGTGGCCATCGAATATAATATTGATGTTTCTAAGGTGCCGCAGGGAATAGCTGTGGTGCCATTCCTTGCAAACGTCCTGCCAATGGCATGGGTCTACGATGCGGAAATTGTTGTCTCGGTGTGTGACAAAGCTTTCTATGGCAGCATTCCGGAGTTTAAAAAAGGTTATCGGGAAATGTACCCGATGATGGCCCTGCAGGGGACTCTGACGACGGAAAAGCTGGAGGAAAATATTCCGAAAGCGATGGAGCGCAGTGGCGCATTTTTCTCCGGTGGCGTAGATGCATTTAATACATTGGTCTGCCATGCTTCTGAAAAGCCTGTTTTATTAACCCTTTGGGGGGCAGATGTCCAATTGAGCGATGAAGAAGGCTGGAAGAATGTGCTGACGCATTTGCAGGAAACCAGCAAACAGTTTGCTGTGGATTACGTGACCGTCAAATCGGAATTCCGCATGTTTCAGGATGAAAGAGTTTTGTCTGACAAGGTAAAACAAAGCGGTGACGGCTGGTGGCATGGCTTCCAGCATGGCATTGGTGTCATTTGTCATGCGGCACCGGCGGCATGGGAACTGGGACTGTCAACTATATATTTTGCATCATCGTATACGATTGCGGACAAAGGCAAACTGACGTGTGCTTCTGATCCGACGATCGATAATTTTGTCCGTTTTGGTGGAACGCACATTGTGCATGATGGGTATGAATTTACGCGCCAGATGAAGGTTCATAACATTACACAATTTGTACAAAAAACAGGAATGAGAATCCCACTGCGTGTTTGTTGGGAATCGAAGGGCGGAACGAATTGCTGCCATTGCGAAAAGTGCGGGAGAACGATACTGGAAATATATGCAGAAAATCAGGACCCGCATACATATGGGTTCGACTACTCGGGCGATCAACTTCATTATATCTCAAAGAAATTACGATACGAGAATCTTGCCGGACACTTGAGAACATTTTATAGCGCGGCACAGGAAGCTATGCAAAAAAACTGCAATAAAGCGGAGCTGCCGAAAGAAATTCGCTGGTTTTATGATTTTGATATAAACAAACTCGGAAATGTTCCGTACTGGAGAAAATGCGCCAGAAAACTTAAACGTGGGTTAAAGAAAATCATTGGAGGAAATCGATAAGCATGAGCCGAAACCGAAGAACGATTGTTAATGTGATTTCAAGTGTGGCGGTCCTTGTTACAAATGTGATCATCAGCTTCTTTCTGTCGCCTTATATCGTAAAAAATATTGGTGTGGAAGCAAATGGATTTGTTACATTGGCAAATAACTTTGTTACATATGCAAACTTGATCGTTACAGCACTCAACAGCATGGCGGCTCGTTTTATCACGGTGGAATATATCCGAAAAGATTATAAAAAAGCAAACTTATATTATAATTCTGTGTTTTGGGGCAATTTGATCATTGTCGCTGTTTTGCTGCTCCCGGCGGCATATCTGATTGCACGCCTGCAGAACTTTGTAAATATTCCGGCAGATATCATGTGGGATGTGAAGCTTCTGTTCGGCTTTGTGTTTTTTAATTTCTTTATCACGACAGGTATGCCAAACTGGGACTGCGGTGTATTTGTGACAAACCGTTTGGATCGGCAATATGTTCCAACGATGTGCACAGCATTGTTCCGCTGTGTTTTTCTGCTCTTCATGTTTATGGTTTTTGTACCGCATGTCTGGTATATTGGGCTGGCATCTTCGTTGGTCACAATTGCAGGGCTTGCGGTAAATGGATACAATACGGCAAAGCTGACGCCGGAACTAAAAGTAAAATTTGAAGATGGAAAACCGATCTGTTCCAAGAAAGCTATCAGGGAACTGGTAGGTGCAGGATTATGGAATTCGGTTTCAAGCGTTGGACATATGCTGCTGAGCGGTCTGGACTTGATCATCGCAAATGTTACGCTTGGAGCAACGGCAATGGGGGTTGTGTCGCTGTCAAAAATTCTGCCGAATTACATGCAGCAGCTTTCGTCATCGCTCTGCGGTGCGTTTGCACCCGAAATGGTTATTAATTATGCCAGCGGAAACCGTAAGGCGCTCCTCCATGATATTGACCGTGCAATGAAATTGACATCTGTTGTAATGACAATTCCACTTGCCGGGATCATTGTGTTGGGAGACAGATTCTTTTCTTTATGGGTTCCAACACAGGATGCGCAGCTGCTTCAAACTTTATCGGTGTTAGCGATATTTGGCTATATGCTAACAAGCGGAACACAGATTCTTTATAATGTGTTTAGCGCAGTAAATAAGGTAAAAGAAAATTCAATTGCAATGGTTTTGAGTGGTATTTTCTCAACAGTTGGCACTCTTTTGCTGATAAAGTACACCGACTACGGTATTTATGCAGTAGCAGGTTTTAGCTCTGTAGCAAACAGTATTCGCAATATGTCTTTTACAGTGCCTGCTACAGCACGGTACCTTGGATTTAAATGGTATCAATTTTTTCCACAAGTGGGTTCTTCCATTGTGTCCTCCTTATTACTTGTTGGAATCGGCTTCATGATTAAACCATATCTGCCAGGCGGGTCTTGGATGGCACTCTTGGTATCGGCAGTTGTGATCGGACTGATCGGATTGACCGCCAATATTATGCTTGTGCTGAATAAAGATGAGCGGAAATTTTTGTTCGGGAAAGTAAAAAAGAAAATGCATATTAACTGAGTTTGTGCGGACCGCCAATAAAAGTAAGAGATGAAATCAGATCGCTTTGGGGCGCAGTATAGAAAAGAGTAATATGGCTGGCAGCCAGACAAGGTTCATAGCGTTTGCAGCAACAGGAGGGATCTTATGATAAAATGTACCTTTCTTGGAGACATAATGTGTACAGAAGAAATAATACAGGCATTTAAAAAAGAAAATGGCTATAATTTTGATGCCATATTCGATTCAACAAAATCACTTTTTGAAAAATCGGATTTTATAATGGGAAATCTTGAAACGCCGATTTCCATTGATAATAAAAAACTGACAAACGAAAAGTACCGGTTTAACTCGCCTTTTGAATTTGCTGAAGCTGTCAAAAAAGCTGGAATCGATGCAGTGGCGACCGCCAATAATCATTGTCTGGATAGAGGGATTGAGGGAATTAAATCTACCCAAAAAAGCCTGGATAAAATTGGGCTTATTCATACGGGGTGTCTATCGCAAGAAAAAGCCCCAACGATCATATCCGTTGGGGGGGGGGGTAAGGCTTGGCCTGCTTTCCTATACATATGGAACGAATGCATTTTCCAATCATGAATATTTAAAAAAGAGGGAACGATCTGCAGTTAATTTGTTTCAAAATCAAGAATTAAGTAATCCAATCGATCGGTATTGTTATTATCACAGGTCGCAATTCCCGTGCAGAGTATACAATAAAATTATAAAAATTTTCTGGCCGGAACAATTCTCAAAACCGATTTACGAGCGCCGCGAATTTGATTTTGCAAAGAAAAAAACTTTAAAAGCAGATATTAAAAGAACAAGGAATGCTGGAGCGGATATTGTCGTAATGTATATGCATGCAGGCAGTCAATACAATGACTCGCCGACTATGTATACTAAAAATCTGACAGAATGGCTTTTAAAAAATGGTGTGGATATTGTCGTTGGAAGTCATGAACATGTTGTACATGGTGGTGATTTTACAAGAAAAGAAAAAGGAAAAATGGTAACATACTCCCTTGGTAATTTTGATGGAGTTAACGGAGTTTATGAGGCTCCGCTGGATAAGATGTCAGAGTATTCTATTGCGTGGCATATTTATTTTGAAAAGCAAAATGACACAGCAAAGATTGCAAAAACTGGGTTTAGCATTTTAAAATGTATTGGAACCGTGAATGGAAAAGTGGAAACGATTCCTGCGTATGACTTGATTCAGAAAACAGATGATTTCAAGGAAAAAGAAAAGTTGTGGGCTGACATGAGAAAGATTGCTTTAATATTTAGCGGGGACGATATTAGTATTCTTGGACCAAGAGAAGAATATTTGATAAAATAAAAAATGTAAGTTATAGAAAAATGCCGATTATTCATTCGGATATTATAGCCCACTGCGATCCGGATTCGTGAGGGCAGATACCCTCTTGGCATAAGCTCTCTACCCTTTGCGTTTCCACAAAGGGTAGGGGGCTTTTTGTTTTGCATGGAAGAACGATTCTGCATAACGTTCTTGCGGGACAAAGCAAGATGGGCTATAATATAAAAAATATAGTCGTAAAAACAGCGGGAACAGTGGGCAGCTTCTGTGGAACGCGGAATGCGAGGAAATGAGCTTGAAAAAATCAAAGCGAGAGGGTAATAGAACTGGCTGGGTACTGCTTGCTGTAGTGCTGATCGCCGTGATTGCCGGAATGTGGGCAGTACGCAAGGAAGGCTTTTTTCTGGACGAGATCTATTCTTATGGGCTGGCCAACAGCGCGTATCAGCCATTTTTGGAAGATGTGAAGGATGGGCAGATCACGGAGCATATCTTTGCCCGCGAAGAACTTCTGGATTACGTTTCCGTGGCGGAAAACGGACGCTTTGATTATGCATCGGTGTACTATAACCAGACGCAGGATGTGCACCCGCCGCTGTTTTATTTTTTGCTGCATACGGTTTGCTCACTGTTCCCGGGCGGGTTCACAAAATGGACAGGCCTTGCATTGAACAGCGTGCTTTTCCTGTGCACCATCCTTGCAGTGTATGCCTTGAGCATGGAACTGTTCCAAGATAAAGGACAGTCGCTATTTACTTGTGTATTATATGCGCTCAGCAGGGAAGCGCTCTCAGATTTCCTGATGATTCGGATGTACATGCTGCTGACGCTGCTCACGGTCTTGCTGGCCCTTGTGATTGCAAAATGCATCCATACGCCGTCGGTACCGAAGTATCTTCTGGTGGGCCTTATCATTTATCTGGGCATGCTGACCCAGTATTTTTACGTTGTCTATGCATTTCTGGTCTGTGCGGCTTACGATATCTACCGGACGCTTCGCCGTGAGTGGAAAGAGGTCGTGTGCTTCTCGCTGCCGGCGCTTGCGGGTGTAGGCGCAATGATGCTGAGCTTCCCCTGCTGGTATGCACAGCTGCATTCGCAGGATACGGTTTCCATGGATACAGTGGCTGAGAATCTTTTTGACTTTGCACAGTATGCCAAAGGCCCGCTGGAACTATCTGGCTGGACTATCGTTGGGTTCTTTGCAGGCTTTTGCATCATGGCGGTGCTGCTTCTGACGGCAATTGCCAAAAAACTGCTGCCGGGCAGGATGCCGCAGGAAACGTTGATCTCTGCCGAAACAAAACTGGTGACGATTCCGGCGCTGATCGCATTTTTTGTGGTGGCCATCATTGCGCCCTATAAAAATCTGCGGTACGTCTACCATCTGCAGCCGCTGGAGGCAGTCTTCTGCAGCTGCGGCTTCTGGACGCTATTGCGTCAATGCAGCCGGAAAAAGGCAAAGCGCATCCTGCTGGGCACTTTCCTGCTGATCGGAGTGCTGGCCGTGGTGATCCGCCCAGAAAATACGTATCCCGGTAACGCAGAGTTGGAACGGCAGCTGAAAAATTACCCAGACGCTGTCTGCGTATATATCACGAGGGAAAACCGGGCAACAGCAACTTCTGCCATGCAGCAGATGCTGCTGTTTAAAGATGTTTGCATCGTGCAGGAGCTCTCCAGCCCATTGCTGGCACGGTACAACACTGGAGAACAGAAGGCAATGGTGCTTCTGGTCGCAGGCGATGGGCTGAATCAGCTTACGAAGGGCGAAGCACTGGATGCTGTTACCCAAGCGGATGAAACTGCTGCCTGGCAGACTGCGCAGCAGGGCGGTTACACGCGCGTAGAGCTGCTGAGTACGCAGGATTTTTACCAGGTGTTCCTGCTGACCAGACCGTGAAGAGCAAACCATGCGACAAGATGTGAGGAAAACCGGGAATGAAAAACTTGGAAAATAACAAAAGATGGCAAACAGCATTTTATCTGTTGGTTTTTATTGGCCTGCTGCTGTTTTTTACCTGTGCGCATCCACTATATATTTATGATGCGGACGACTGGACCTATGTTTCCAGCCCGCGCCCGGCGGTTCCCATGCCGTTTGGCTGGAACCCCACCCGGATCCTGCCGGAGATCCTGATGCCGCTTGCCGCGCAGATCGGTGTGAGCTGCATAAACCCGTTTCTGCAGGATTATATCCAGTCCATGGCCATTGCATTTGCAGTGGTGCTGTCCGGAACGATCCTGCTGTATCTTGCAGGCATGGACTGGCTGCTGCAGAAAAGCTACCAGCTAAAGCAGGAACGGTATTTCCTGCTGCTGAGCATCCTGCTGTGGCATTTTCTGCCGTTCTGCACGGCGGACACCCAGAACCAGCACATGTTTTATGCGGATAATGTGACCTGCGTGTTCTACTATATCATCCCGGGGCTTTTGAATGCGGGGGCTGCCCTACTCGTGTTGAGCGGCTGCAGATTGAGCCGCAAAAACGATGTGTTGTTGAACGGTGTTCTGCTGCTGGGCATATACCTGTGCATCAATTCTAATATGTACTCGAACTTTATCCTGACGGCGGCAGTCTGCGCAGAACTTTTTTATGCGTGGCTCCGCGAACTGCGGGAGAAGCACACGCCGTTCTGGCGTTCCATCTGGCAGGTGCTGCGCGAAAACGGCGTCAAAACCGGGATCGTCTGCCTGTGGCTTTTGTCTATCCTGCTGGAATTCACAGGCGGAAGGGCACAACAGGCAGACGACACTCAGAGCTTTGCGCTGAGAGAAACGTTGGCGTTGTTTGGGCAGTCGGTGGCAGATCTGAATAAAATATGGCTGATCGGAACATTAGCTTTGATTGTGGCGGCGTTCATCGTCTGCATCATTTCTGTGAAAAAATGTACAAGAAATGATGACACGAAGAAGTTGGATGCAGAATACCTGCACCAGATGGCGGTGTGCGGCCTGTGCCTTGCGGTGTCGATCCTGTATCTTGTTCTGCTCAGCGCAAAGGTCAATCCGAACTATGTCATTCATAGTATTGTGGAATTTTCATGGATGATCTGGTGTTTTTTTGCACTGATGAGTTCTGCAGCGTATCTGATGCGGCGCTGCCCTAAAACTGTGGCATTGCTGCCATTGCTGCTGTGTATCGTGATAAGCGTGGTGGTGACGGATGGCTGCGTATATGCAGAATACAACAATGTGCAGAAATACAGTATCCAAACCGTCAAGAAACTTGATGAGGAGATTATTCGTCAGGCGCAGGAAGCAGAGGCCGAGGGCTTAGAAACGGTAGAAATTCA
This sequence comes from Faecalibacterium sp., assembly GCA_050873025.1. Taxonomy (GTDB): domain Bacteria; phylum Bacillota; class Clostridia; order Oscillospirales; family Ruminococcaceae; genus Faecalibacterium. The sequence goes on from JBNMHZ010000031.1 coordinate 10,999, forward strand.
TATCCCGCTGGAGCCTGAAGACTGGCCGCTGCCGTTGTCCTGGGGTGGAGAGCGTATCGCAAGAACACTGTACCGCCACGGTTTGACAAAAACAAAACTGCAGGTCCAACTGGTGATGGATGAAAAAATCAACCGTGAATTTGGTTTGAGTGAATAAAAGGAGAAAAAATTTAAATGCTGATCAGTCTGATCGTACCCTGCTACAATGAAGAGGAAGCCATGCCACTGTTTTATCAGGAAGTATGCCGGGTGGCAGAACAGATGAAAGCGTCCCATGGTGCAGAGTTTGAGATCATTTTTGTGGACGATGGTTCAAAGGATGGGACCCTGCGCACGGCGCGGGAACTGCACGGTAAGGACGCACGGGTGCGGTACATTTCGTTCAGCCGCAATTTTGGAAAGGAAGCCGGTATTTACGCAGGTCTGCAGGCTGCCAAGGGCGACTATGTTGCAACGCTGGACGCTGACCTGCAGGACCCGCCTTCGCTCCTGCCGGAGATGCTGGATACCCTGCTGACCGGTGAATACGACTGTGCGGCCACCCGCCGTACCACGCGGGAAGGCGAGCCGCCGGTGCGCAGCTGGTTTGCACACAAATTTTACCAGATCATCAATAAAATGTCGGACACCGAGATCGTGGACGGTGCGCGGGATTTCCGCCTGATGAGCCGCAAAATGGTAAACGCCGTGCTGAGCATGAGCGAATACAACCGCTTCAGCAAAGGCATTTTCAGCTGGGTGGGCTTCCGCACAAAGTGGTTCGACTACAAGAATGTGGAGCGCGTGGCAGGCCAGACGAAGTGGAACTTCTGGAGCTTGTTCAAATATTCCATCGAGGGCATCGTGGGCTTTTCCACGGTACCGCTGGTCATGGCGGCGGGCCTTGGCGTGCTGCTCTGTGCGCTAGCCGTTATTGGTATCCTCTTTGTGGTGGTTCGTGCGCTCATGTTCGGCGACCCGACCTCTGGCTGGCCCAGCCTTGTGTGCATCATCCTACTGTGCAGCGGCGCAAACCTGCTGTGCACAGGCATCATGGGCGAATATTTGGCTAAAACCTATCTGGAAGTAAAACGCCGCCCGGTTTACATCGTGGCTGAAAGTGAGCAGGATGAACAGACAATATATTGAACATGCCCACACCTTGAATCAAAATGTTGTGCAGAGATGAGGATCGTATATGCAAGAAAATGAACAGATAAAAACAAACAAACTTTTGCGGAATTCCAATATAGAACTGTTCCGAATTGTATCGATGCTGGCCATTGTGGCACATCATTACTTTATGAACTCTGGAATATATGAATTTCTCATGAGTCGTCCTGTGCTGGGAGCAAAAGAAATTTTCATTTTGATTTTTGGCTGGGGTGGCAAGACGGGAATTAACTGTTTTATAATGATTACAGGCTATTTTATGTGCAAATCGCAGATATCAGCCCGAAAATATATAAAGCTGATTGCAGAAGTGGAATTTTACAATATTACAATTTACTTTATCTTTTGGTTGACGGGCTACATGAAATTTTCGTTGATTGGGTTTATCAAAGCCGTGTTTTTGTTTTCGAATATTTCTGATGGTTTCACATCGTGTTTCCTTGTTTTTTATTTATTCATCCCATTTTTAAATAAAATGCTTCAAAGCTTGACAGAAAAGGAACATAGGTGTTTGATCATCCTGTGTCTTACGGTTTGTAGCGTTCTACCGCTGATTGGAAGCCAGGTCGTTTTCAGTTATGTGATATGGTTTGGCGTGATCTATGTGATTGCGGCTTATGTTCGGATGCATCCAAGACCTTGCTTTGATGATGCAAAACTATGGCGACGTTTGGCTCTGGGATCGCTGCTGCTTTCCTGGGCAAGTATACCGCTGACTGCGTGGATTTACCTTGTAACGTGCGGAGACATCGGATGGCCGTACAAACTGGTTCATGATGTGAATATGCCGTTTGCGGTGATTACAGCTGTGTGTGCTTTTATGTTCTTTAAAAATCTGAAAATCGGTTACAGCAAGACAATCAATACGATTGCGGCATCGGCGTTTGGTGTGCTCTGTATCCATGCAAACGGTGGTACAATGCGGCAATGGCTATGGCATGATGTGTGTAATAATGTAGGCGCATATCAAACAAATTACACGGTGCTGCATGCATTTGGCTGCGTTATCATAATTTACGCAATCTGTACAGCGATTGATGTTTTACGTATTTGGCTGCTGGAGAGACCGTTTCTTGAGTGGGTTGATAAAAAAGCAAAACAGAAATATATAAAAGCCTTATAAAACCGCAATAAGATAATAGTCGGCTTATTTCAGTCAAAATACACACATTTCCACGCAACAACCGCAAATGTTTGTTAAACAATTATCTATGTGCTGACCTTGCATTGTGCACGGATTTTGTTTATAATAGTATCGTAACGGGGCATGGTCCCCGAATGCGAGCGAAACTCTAGTTCAGAAATAAAAGCTTGAGAGGAGTTTATTACCATGGGTTTAGGTAAGAAGACGATCGACGATCAGAACTACTGCGGCAAGAAGGTGCTTGTCCGCTGCGATTTCAACGTCCCGATGAAGGACGGTGTCATCACCAACGAGAACCGCATCAATGCTGCTCTGCCCACCATCCAGAAGCTGGTCAATGACGGCGCAAAGGTCATCCTGTGCAGCCATCTGGGCAAGCCCAAGAATGGCCCCGAGGCAAAGTTCAGCCTGGCACCCGTTGCTGTGGCTCTGAGCGCAAAGCTGGGCAAGACCGTTGTGTTTGCTGACGACGACAACGTTGTGGGCGAGAACGCAAAGGCTGCTGTTGCCGCTATGAACAACGGCGACGTCGTTCTGCTGCAGAACACCCGTTTCCGCAAGGAAGAGACCAAGAACATGCCCAAGTTCAGCCAGGAGCTGGCTTCTCTGGCTGACGCATATGTTGACGATGCATTCGGCAGCTGCCACCGTGCACACTGCTCCACCGCAGGCGTCACCGACTACATCAAGGACACCGCTGTTGGTTACCTGATGGAGAAGGAGATCAAGTACCTGGGCAATGCCGTGAACGATCCCGTCCGTCCCTTCACCGCAATTCTGGGCGGCGCAAAGGTCGCTGACAAGCTGAACGTCATCTCCAACCTGCTGGAGAAGGTGGACACCCTGATCATCGGCGGCGGCATGGCTTACACCTTCGTCAAGGCTCAGGGCTACGAAGTGGGCAAGAGCCTGTGCGACGACACCAAACTGGATTACTGCAAGGAAATGATGGCTAAGGCCGAGGAGAAGGGCGTCAAGCTGCTGCTGCCCGTTGATGCTGCCTGCATCAAGGACTTCCCCGATCCCATCGACGCTCCTGTCGAGACCACCATTGTTCCTGTCACCGCTATCCCGGCTGATATGGAAGGCTGTGACATCGGCCCCGAGACCATGAAGATCTTTGCCGATGCTGTCAAGGCATCCAAGACCGTTGTGTGGAACGGCCCCATGGGCGTGTTCGAGAACCCCACTCTGGCAGCCGGCACTCTGGCCGTTGCCAAGGCTATGGCTGAGAGCGATGCTACCACCGTTATTGGCGGCGGCGACAGCGCAGCAGCTGTGCAGCAGATGGGTCTGGGCGACAAGATGACCCACATCTCCACCGGCGGCGGCGCTTCTCTGGAGTACCTGGAAGGCAAGGAGCTGCCCGGCATCGCAGTCATCCAGAACGCATAATTTTTCCGGCATCATCAATGGGTGCGGCGGCTGTTGCGCCGCCGCATCTTTTTGTTTTTGAAGGTAAATAAAGGAGATAGAGTATCATGGATAAGGCAAAGCGCAAGGCTATTATCGCTGGCAACTGGAAGATGAACAAGACCGCCTCCGAGGCTGCTGTTCTGGTGGACGAGCTGGTTCCCGCCGTGCAGGACGCAGGCTGCGAGGTCGTCATCTGCACTCCGTATACCGACCTGGTCACCGCTGTGGAAAAGACCAAGGGCACCAACATCCATGTGGGTGCCGAGAACGTTCACTTCGAGAAGTCCGGCGCTTTCACTGGCGAGATCAGCGCCGATATGCTGGTGGATCTGGGCGTGGAGTACGTTATCGTGGGCCATTCCGAGCGCCGTCAGTACTTTGCAGAGACCGACCAGACCGTGAATAAGCGTGCTCTGGCTGCCCTGAATGCCGGCCTGAAGGTCATCATCTGCGTGGGTGAGAGCCTGCAGCAGCGCGAAGAGGGCGTCACCGAAGAGCTGGTTCGTATGCAGACCAAGATCGCTCTGCGCGACGTGACCGCTGAGCAGATGAAGAATGTCGTTATCGCTTATGAGCCCATCTGGGCCATCGGCACCGGCAAGACCGCTACCGCAGATCAGGCTGAGGAAGTCTGCGGCCAGATCCGCAAGGTGATCGGCGAGGTGTACGGCGAGGCTGTTGCCGAGGCTACCACCGTGCAGTACGGCGGCAGCATGAACGCCAAGAACTGCGAAGAGCTGCTGAGCAAGAAGGACGTGGACGGCGGCCTGATCGGCGGCGCATCCCTGAAGGCTCCCGACTTTGCAGTTATCGTCAACGCAGCCACCAAGGGCTGATAAAATCGTAAAATAAGCCTTCACCCTTGGGAGAAGGTGGCACGAAGTGCCGGATGAGGGGTAGTTGCGGCAGATGCGCTCTATCGGGCACATTTTACGCACTGCCCCTTGTTTTATTTTAAAATAGCTTTTCTCAAACCAAAAGGAGATTCAATTTTATGGCAAAGAAACCTGTTCTTCTGTGCATCATGGATGGCTTCGGCTGGGTGCCGGAGGAGACCTTCGGCAATGCCGTGGTCGCCGCCAAGAAGCCCCACCTCGATGCTCTGATGGCAAAATATCCCATGACAACCATCAATGCTTCCGGCATGGCCGTCGGCCTGCCCGAGGGCCAGATGGGCAACTCGGAAGTCGGCCACACCAACATGGGTGCCGGCCGCATCGTGTACCAGCAGCTCACCCTCATCACCAAGTCCATCAAGGACGGTGAGATGCTGAAGAATCCTGTGCTGGTCAAGAACATGAAGGCCGCCATTGATGCCGGCAAGGCCATCCATCTGATGGGCCTGGTGGGCACCGGCGGCGTGCACAGCCATGCTGACCACTGGTTCGGCGTGCTGGAAATGGCAAAGCATATGGGTGCCAAGGAAGTGTACCTGCACTGCATCACCGATGGCCGCGATACCGACCCGCACTCCGGCAAGGGCTTCCTGGCCGACCTGCAGGCAAAGCTGGACGAGCTGGGCATCGGCAAGATCGCCAGCGTTTCCGGCCGTTATTACGCAATGGACCGCGATAACAACTGGGATCGTGAAGAGAAGGCCTACGCTGCCTTTGTCTACGGCGAGGGCAACCACGCCGCCAACGCTGCCGAGGCCATTGAGGCTTCCTATGCCGACGACAAGACCGACGAGTTCGTTCTGCCCTGCGTCACCTGTGAGGGCGGCCGCGTGCAGGACGGAGACACCGTTATTTTCATGAACTTCCGCCCCGACCGTGCCCGCCAGATGACCCGTATCTTCTGCGACGACGAGTTCAAGGGCTTCGAGCGCCGCGGCGGCCGCAAGCAGGTCAATTATGTCTGCATGGCCGAGTACGATGCCACCATGCCCAACTGCGAGGTGGCTTATCCGCCCGTGGAGCTGAAGAACGTCCTGGGCCAGTACCTGTCCGAAAACGGCAAGACCCAGCTGCGCATCGCCGAGACCGAGAAGTACGCCCACGTCACCTTCTTCTTCAACGGCGGTGTGGAAGCACCCTACGAGGGCGAGGACCGCTGCGTGATCCCCAGCCCGAAGGTGGCTACCTACGACCTGCAGCCTGAGATGAGCGCTCCGGCTGTTGCTGCCGAGTGCGTCAAGCGCATCGAGAGCGGCAAGTATGATGTGGTGATCCTGAACTTTGCAAACTGCGACATGGTCGGCCACACCGGCGTGTTCGATGCTGCGGTCAAGGCTGTGGAAGCCGTGGATACCGCTGTGGATCAGGTGGTGTCTGCCGTGCTGAATGCCGGCGGCTGCGCCTTCATCACTGCTGACCACGGCAATGCCGAGAAGATGATGAACCCGGACGGCACCCCGTTCACCGCACACACCACCAACGTTGTGCCCTTCCTGGCAGTTGGCTGCGGCGACGTGAAGCTGCGCGAGGGCGGCTGCCTGGCCGACATTGCACCCACCATGCTGCCGTATATCGGCCTGCCTGTGCCTGCTGAGATGACCGGCAAGAGCATCATTGTGGAGTAATTGACGATTAAAAATGGCCGACATGTTCGCTTTGGCCATAAACAGCGGAATTATTACTCTTATATTTACAGCTCTGGAAAATCTGCGGATTTTCCAGAGCTGTTTTTTTCATGAGAAAAGCCGGTGAGGTAAACGGCATTTTCTGTTTTTGGCCCCATTGGGGAAAAGGCGTTTGGAGTGGCCTGCAGTGGAGGCCATTCTCAATCAAAAACTTTCCTTTTTCCCCCATCCGTGCTACAATAAAAATGAATTTTTTTAATTGTAGGAGAAGCGGATGGAAACAACGCATAAACAGATCGTTCTGGGCATTCTGGCCCATGTGGACTCCGGCAAGACCACTCTCTCGGAAGCCATGCTCTACCGTTCCGGCGCGATCCGCAAGCTGGGCCGCGTGGACCACAAGGATGCCTTTCTGGATACCGATACATTGGAAAAAGCCCGCGGTATCACCATTTTTTCCAAGCAGGCACTGTTGACGGCGGGCAATACCGACATCACCCTGCTGGACACCCCCGGCCATGTGGATTTTTCCACTGAGACCGAGCGCACCCTGCAGGTGCTGGATTACGCTGTGCTGGTGGTCAGCGGCACCGACGGCGTGCAGAGCCACACCGAGACGCTCTGGCGGCTGCTGCGGCGCTACCATGTGCCCACTTTTGTGTTTGTGAACAAGATGGATCTGCCCGGCAAGAGCAGGGAAGAGCTGCTTGCCCAGCTGAACCACCGGCTGAGTGAGGGTTTTGTGGCCTTTGATGCGCCGCAGGCCGAGAGGGACGAAGCGCTGGCTCTGTGTGACGAAAACCTGATGAACCGGATGCTGGACGCCGGGCAACTGACCGATGCGGACATCATCCCGGCCATTGCCCGGCGGCATGTGTTCCCGTGCTGGTTTGGGTCGGCACTGCGCCGCACCGAGGACGACGCGCTGGAAAGTGTGGATACACTGCTGAACGGTATCGACCGCTTCACCCGCCCGGCTCCGGCGCTGGATGCCTTCGGAGCCAAGGTGTTCAAAGTCTCGCAGGACGAGCAGGGAACCCGCCTGACCTGGCTGCGCGTGACCGGCGGCGAACTGAAGGTGAAAGCCCTGCTCTCCGGCGAAGTGGATGGGGAGCACTGGGAAGAAAAAGCCAATCAGCTGCGGCTGTACTCCGGTGCAAAATATACGCTGGCGGAAGCCATCGGCCCGGGGCAGGTGTGCGCCGTTACCGGCCTGACCAAAGCCCGGCCGGGCGAAGGCCTTGGGGCCGAGCGGGACGGCGATGTGCCGGTGCTGGAACCGGTGCTGAGCTATCAGGTGCTGCTGCCGGAAGGCACCGATGTGCACGCGGCCCTTGGTAAGCTGCACCGTCTGGAAGAGGAGGAACCCCAGCTTCACGTGGTGTGGAACGAGACTTTGGGCGAAATTCATGTGCAGCTGATGGGCGAGGTGCAGCTGGAAGTGCTGCGCAGCCTGCTGGCAGAGCGCTTTGGCCTGAATGTGGAGTTCGGCCCCGGCGGCATTCTGTATAAGGAGACCATCACCGAACCCATGGAGGGCGTGGGCCATTACGAGCCCCTGCGCCACTATGCCGAGGTGCACCTCAAGCTGGAACCGCTGCCCCGTGGCAGCGGGATGCAGTTTGCCGCCGACTGCCGGGAAGAAGTGCTGGATAAAAACTGGCAGCGTCTTGTGCTGACCCATCTGGAAGAAAAACAACATCTCGGCGTGCTGATCGGCGCACCGCTGACCGATGTGAAGATCACACTGATCGCGGGCCGCGCCCACCTCAAGCACACAGAGGGCGGCGACTTCCGGCAGGCCACCTACCGCGCGGTGCGGCAGGGCTTGATGCTGGCAAAAAGCCAGCTTTTAGAGCCGTGGTATGCCTTCCGGCTGGAAGTGCCGGTGGAAAACCTTGGCCGCGCCATGACCGATATCCAGCGCATGGAGGGCAGCTTCGACCCGCCGGAAAGCGGGGAAGAGACCGCTGTGCTCACCGGTTTTGCGCCGGTGGCCACCATGCGCAGCTACCCGATGGAGGTGGTGGGCTACACCCGTGGCCGTGGCCGCCTGACCCTGACACTGGACGGCTGCCGCCCCTGCCACAATGCGGCGGAAATTATCGAAGCCGTGGGCTATGAGCCGGAGCACGACCTCGACAACCCGGCGGACTCGGTGTTCTGTGCCCACGGTGCGGGCTTTGTGGTGCCCTGGGATCAGGTGCGCAGCCATATGCATGTGGACAGCGGCTGGGGCAAAACCACCCGCCCGGAACAGGAAACACAGGCCGCACCGCAGCGCCGGGCCATGGCCTACCGCGCCACTCTGGAAGAGGATGCCGAGCTGCTCAAAATTTTTGAGCGCACCTACGGGCCCATCAAGCGGGACCCGCTGGCGGCCTTCCGCCCGGTGCAGAAGCGGGAACGCCCGGATTTTGACGCCCAGCAGTGGGAAATCTTGCCCGAATATCTGCTGGTGGACGGCTACAACATCATCTTTGCGTGGGACGAATCGAACGCTTTGGCAAAAGACAGTCTGGAAGCCGCCCGTCACAAGCTGATGGATATCCTGTGCAACTATCAGGGTTATCAGAAGTGCAACCTGATCCTTGTATTCGATGCTTACCGCGTGCCGGGCAGCCCCGGTTCCATTGAGCAGTACCACAATATCCATGTGGTCTATACCAAGGAAGCGGAAACGGCGGATATGTTCATTGAGCACGTCACCCACGAGATCGGCAAGGGACGCCGGGTGCGGGTGGCGACCTCCGACGGCATGGAGCAGATCATCATTCTGGGCCACGGCGCACTGCGCGTCTCGGCCCGCATGTTCCACGAGGAAGTGCAGAACGTGGAAAAGCAGATCCGCAAGCTGGTGCAAGGCGAAGCATAAAAAGAAACAGGGGGATGATGCAATGAAGTTTCTGACTTTGGGTGAAAAAACGCACCCGGCCATTCTGGCGCTGAACGGAACCCTGTGCTCCGGCGAGGGTCTTGCACCGCTGTGGCAGCGGCTGGCAGGGGAGTATTACGTTATCCTGCCTACCTATGATGGCTGTGATGGCAGCGGCAGCGTGTACCAGAACGAAACCAAACAGGCCAGAAAAATTCTGGCGTGGCTCCAGAAAAACGGCATCACCTCGCTGGCAATGGGCCACGGAACCTCCATGGGCGGCGAAGTGCTGATGGCCTTTGCTGCTCTGGCCGAAAAACAGGGCTACCCGGTGAAGCATTATGTGTTCGACGGCGGGCCGTTCTTTCATTTTCCGGCACCGGTGCAGCTCATTATGGAGAAAAAGTTTCAGGGCCTGGCGGATAAAGTGCGCGGCAGGAACGAGCAGGAGAACGCTGAAAAGCTGCTGATAAACCCGCTGATCCAAAAGCTCATCGGCACCGAGACGGCACCGTACCACGATATGGCGTCCGACATGGTGCACGTATGCCAGACCGCAGACCGCGTGTCCATCAAGAATATGGTGCGCACCTGCTACACCTTCGGCTTCCCCAAAATGCCGCAGAAGGTGCAGAAGAAGTTCTATTTTCTGTGGAGCGAGAAGGAACCCGCCCGCAAATCGGAAGAAAAAATACGCAAAGTTTACCTGAACGCCAGCTTCCGCATCGTGCCCGGCTATATGCACTGCGGCTATCAGATCTGCGCACCGGATGCGTATATGGAGGATATGCGGGCGATTTTGGAGAAGTGACGATGAAACTGGCAAAGAGAGGTTGGCTTGCGATTTTAGCAGAAGTGCTCAACTGCATTATCGTACAGTATGCGCTGTCCAATATGGCACTGTTACTGCACACAAATCCGCTGTTTATTTTGCTTTTTGCGGCAAAACTATGGATGTGGAGCAGCTTTTGGCAAAGAACAGGTGCTTTGTGCAAAAATAAAGTACTTTCGGTGGTGCTGACAGCACTTTGCTTTGTGGCTGAAATGTGTCTGCTTTGTTTTGTGGGCCGTGCGGTGGGGGAAATCGTTCCATTTTAAATGACTGTTTTCCATTCCGGCTCCACCTGTGAAAAGGCATTTGGAGCCCTTGCGGACTGCCCGTGAAAAAGCATTGGCCCGTTTCAGCCCCACTCGTGAAAAATCGGGAAAATCCGCAGATTTTCCCGATCTGAAAATAAAAAATAATTTTTCCGCTGAAATAGCCAGAGCGAACGCGGCGGCTATTCTAAATCGTTTCGTCGGAGGTGCACTATGGCTCCTGAAATCACATCTGAATTTGTCTGGCAGAGCATTCCGCCGCGTCCGCGTGAAAGCCACAAAGGTACCTTTGGCACCGTGCTGGCGGTCGCGGGCAGCGCGTATTACCGTGGCGCGGCCCTGCTTGCCGCCGAGGGCGCTCTGCGCACCGGCGCGGGCATTGTAACGCTGGCCAGCGTGGAGCCGGTGCTTGCTGCTGCTGTGGCCCGCCTGCCAGAGTGCTGCCTGTGCCCCTGCATGGCAGGAGCGGAGGGCGGCATCTCACCGGAAAGCATTCCGCGTATCCAGAAACAGAAGGCAACGGTGCTGCTGCTGGGCCCGGGCCTTGGGGGCACAGCTCAGAGCGCAGCCCGGGCGACGGAGACCCGGACACTGGTGCAAAAACTCCTGCCCGGGTTTGTGGGCAGCGCAGTGCTGGACGCCGACGGCCTGAACGCCGCCGCGCAGCTGCTGGCCGAGGGCAAGGCGATTCCTCACCCGGCGGGAGAACTGGTGGTTACCCCGCACCCTGGCGAGATGGCGCGGCTGACCGGGCTTTCGGCGGCAGAAATCAACGCTGACCGCGAGGAAACTGCCCGGCGGTATGCAGAAAAGTGGAACGCCGTTATGGTGCTGAAAGGCAGCAATACCGTAGTGGCTGCACCGGATGGCCGCGTGTGTGTGAACCCCACCGGGAACCCCGGCCTTGCGCGCGGCGGCAGCGGAGATGTGCTGGCCGGTATGACGGCGGCGCTGCTGGCCTGCCGCCTGCCTGCCTATGAAGCTGCTGCCTGTGCAGTATACCTGCACGGTGCCGCTGCTGACCGTGCCGCAGCACTTTGCGGCGAATACGGGATGCTGCCGCATGATATCCTGCCGCAGCTGGGCCGGATGTTTGCGAAAAATCAACGATAAAATGCAAAAAGCACCGCTTCCCGTTGGCCGGGAGACGGTGCTTTTTGTGTGCGGATATTTTTAAGAGAAAAACCTCTCTGCGGGAATGGCGGGTGTTACATGGCCAGCACTTCGGCCCACTTTTCTTCCGCTACCGGAATGCCCAGTTCCATGTTTTCCTTGCGGCTGCGGTGTTCACCCATGCCGGGGCAGCGCACCTCGCGGCCCGGCTCGGCGGGCTCACTGGAAGCAACGTCGGCGGCGATGGCATCAATGATGGCGTCGGTCACGTCGGCAGACTGGAACTTGGCCGGGTCGATGGCGATCATGATCTGGGTCAGGCCCACTTCGTCGCCAAAGGTGCCGATCTTTGCCACCGAGTTTGCATTGGTGAGGATGGTGGCAATCATATCCAGCAGGATGGACAGACCGCTGCCCTTCCAGTAACCGATGGGAATGGCCCGGCCGGAGCGCTCGATGGCGGCGGGGTCGGTGGTGAGCTGGCCGTTCTCGTCGTAGCCGCCCACCGCGGGCAGCTGCTTGCCGGCCAGGCGCATGGTCTCCAGCTTGCCGTAGCTGAACTGGCTCATGGCGCAGTCCACCATGATGTGCTCACCGTTGGCACGGGGCACGGCCAGAATGAGGGGGTTGTTGCCGATGTGTTTGTCTTTTGCACCCCAGGCAGGCATGTTGGGGCAGGTGTTGGACCAGCAGATGCCGATGCAGCCTGCGTCTGCGGCCTGCCAGCCGTAGGTGCCGCCGCGCATCCAGTGGTTGTTGTTGCCCAGTGCCACCAGACCGATGCCGTACTGGTGTGCCAGCTCCACGGCGCGGTCCATGGCGTGCTTGGCGTTCAGCGGGCCAAAGCCGCGTTTGCCGTCCCAGCGCTCCATGGCACCGAAGCTGGCAATGCACTCGGCTTCGGCGGCAGGGTCGATCTCGCCCTTGCGCAGGTATTCCACCACGCGGGGGAAACGGTTCAGGCCGTGGCTGAACACACCGGCCAGACTGTTCTGCGCAAAGATCTCGGCAGCCTCGTGGGCGCGCACCGGGCTGAAACCGTATTTGTTCAGCACACGTTCAAATTCGGCCAGCATGGTTTCATAAGCAACTCGCATGGATGATACCTCCTGTATGTGAAGATGGTGAAAAAGGATTCGGTTTTGATGGTTTAGCAGCCGCTTGCATGTTTTGCAATCGATTGCAAAATTAGAATACACGATTTCGCGTTCGTTTTCAATGCGCAGAATATACGATTTTTTGCCTCGTTTTTTGTGCGGTTCTTCCGCTTCTGACAAAAAATTAGTGGCAACCGCTTATTTGCAGCGCAAAGAATGGGGGCTTCCCTGCGGGAACTGGCGTTTTTAAACCTTGGCAGGCAAAAGGCCGTAGGACTGCCATAGCGGAAATGCCGTTTTCCGTCCGGATCTTATATGTAAAAATGAGAAAAGGGAAAAGCCCGCAGGCTTTTCCCTTTTCTCAGGATAGATCTTTTTAAATCAGGTGCTTTCCCGTTCAATGATCGCCGCAGGCAGTACCTGCCGGTGCGGTGCTGCCCTGCCCTGCAGCACATTCAGCAGCAGGGCAGCAGCGGTCTGGCTCACTTCGGCCAGACGGTTGTCCAGCGTGGTCAGGGCAGGGGAGTACAGCTGCCCGTACAGGGTGTTGTCCACGCCGGTCACAGCGATCTGCTGCGGTACGGCAATGCCGCGGGCCTGCAGTTCCTGCAGGCAGCCGATGGCCAGCAGGTCGGTGGCGCAGAGGATGCTGTCCACATCCGGGTGAAGGGCCAGCAGGGCAGCAGTCTGACTGCGTCCTCGGGCGATCGTGCTGCGCGGGCCCGGTTCTGTGCCGCTTTCCGCTGTGATGACTGGCTGATCGGTGTTCAGGCCGCAGCGGGCAAGCCCCTGCCGGAAGCCCTGCACCTTGCTGCGGTTGGCAGGCGTATCCGTATCCATCAGATAGGCGGGCCTGCGGCGGCCGCCCTTTGCCAGCAGAGCAACGCAGTCTGCCGTGCCTGCCTGTTCGTCCACCAGCACATTGTAGGCGTTGGGCAGGTTCAGCTCACCGTTCACCAGCACCACCGGGATGCCGGGCAGATGCTGTGCAATGCTCTGGCGCACCTCCGGCGTGCCGAACATGGAGCCGATCAGGATCACGCCTTCCACACGGCGCTGCTCTAAGATCTGGATGTACTGTGCCTTGCGTTCCGGCTGCGGCCCGGTGCTGAAGGTGATGCAGGTATAACCTTCAGCCGTCATGGCCTGTTCGATCACATAGGCGGATTCCGTATGATGCTCCACCCGGATATCTTCGATCAGAATCCCGATAAAACGCGAAGCCTGGGTCACCAGGCCGCGCGCAGAGACGTCAGGGGTGTAATTGTACCGTTCCAGCAGCTCCTGCACGCGCTGGCGGGTGCTCTCCCTGATGCCGGGCTTGCCATTTATTACTCGCGAGACGGTGCTGGCCGAAACGCCGGCCTCCCGTGCAATATCGTAGATCGTCACAGAGTTGCCCTCCTGCCGTTGCATAAATTTTGGGTGCCGCATCCGGTGCAAAAAGCTATGGACTGCGGCTGCTGCGTTTATTATAGCAAGTGCCGGTGCGGTTCGCAAGGGCAGGGGAGTGCTTCCCGTGCGTCGGCACAGGCAGGATGAATATGTGAAAAAACAAACGAATGTACGAACTTCATAAATTTTTAAGATTTATTTTGTGAAAAAGCAATATTGAAAATTGAAATTCCGGTTGATATACTTATACCATAACATCCAGTTGGACATGTTACTGGTAATGCAGGCAGGATCTGACGGAATGACGAATACCTTTTCTTTTGGGTGGATTATAGCCAGATACTATGATTCCGGGGAAAGTGTACACGGGGTCATTCTGTTGGGTCTTTTTTCTTTTGTCCGCTTCGGCCGGGCGGCAGGGAAATGCCATCACACACAAGGTAAAGGAGAACAAAATGAAGAACTACAAGCAGACTGCCTCCGACGTGCTGCGTCTGGTTGGCGGCGAAAAGAATGTTGTGCAGGTCGAGCACTGTTCCACCCGCCTGCGCTTCACTCTGGCAGATACCTCCAAGGCTGACGCTGCTGCCCTGAAAAAGACTGCCGGCGTCATGGGCGTCATCTCCAGCGGCCCGCAGTGTCAGGTGGTCATTGGCAACGACGTCATCGAAGTGTATGACGAGCTGCTCAAGCTGGGCACCTTCAATGCAGGCCAGGCCGCAGCACCCGCTGCTTCCAATGGCAAGAAGGATATTGGCGGCATCATTCTGGATTACATGGTCGGCATCTTCCAGCCGCTGGTGCCCGCCATTGCAGGCGCAGGCGTTCTGAAGGCCCTGATGGTGCTGCTGAGCACGCTGGGTGTGCTGAGCAGCGGCGATGTTGTCTACAAGGTGTTTGCCGGCGTGGCTGACGCTGCTCTGTACTACCTGCCCGTCATGGTCGCTTTCACCACTGCAACCAAGTTCAAGTGCAATAAGCTGGTGGCTGTGGGTCTGGCTGCTGCCATGCTCCACCCCAGTGTTTCCGCTCTGCTGGCTACTGAGGGCGGTGCCTACTTCTTCGGCCTCAAGCTGCAGAACATCGCTTACTCCGGACAGGTGTTCCCGGCTATCCTGACCGTCATCTTCATGTCCTTCATTGAAAAGTGGGCCAACAAGTGGTGCCCCAAGGCCATCCGCGTGTTCTTTGTGCCCATGCTGTGCTTCGGCATCGGCTTCCCTGTGGCTCTGGTCGTCCTCGGACCTCTGGGCTACAACATCGGTGCCCTGCTGACCACCGCGATCCTGGCTCTGTACAACACTCTGGGCTGGCTGGCTGTTGCTCTGCTGGCTGCTGTGCTGCCCTTCATGATCTCCATGGGTATGCACAAGGCTCTGGTGCCTTACGCAGTTGCTTCCATTTCTGACCCCGGCTTTGAAATGCTGTATATGCCCGCTTCTCTGGCACACAACATCTCTGAGGGCGGTGCATGCCTCGGCGTTGCACTCAAGACCAAGGACGAGAACCTGCGTGCTACCGCAATTTCCGCTGGTATCTCCGGCCTGTTCGGCATCACCGAGCCTGCGCTGTACGGTGTTACCCTGCAGCACAAGAAGGTCATGATGTCCGTTGTGGCTTCCAGCTTCATCGGCGGTCTGTTCGTTGGCCTGATGAAGGTCAAGGCATTCGTTGCTATGGGCCCGGGCCTGGCTGGCATGGCCATGTTCGTTGACCCCGATAACTCCAAGAACATCCTGTGGGCTGCCATTGGCCTGGCAATCTCCGTTGTTGTTTCCTTTGTGCTGTCCTTCATTCTGTACAAGGATGAGACCCCCGCTGAGGGCGAGACCACCGAGACCGCTCCTGAGGCTGCTGCAGATGCAGCTGCTGCTGATTCCACCCTTGGCAGCCCCCTGCAGGGCAAGGCCATCGCTCTGGAAGAGGTGAAGGACGAGGTCTTTTCCCAGAAGATCCTGGGCGACGGCATCGCCGTGGTGCCCGAGAAGGGTGAGCTGTATGCTCCCGCCGACGGCGTGATCGAGTCCGTGTTCGGCACCAAGCACGCCATCTCCATGAAGACCACTGCCGGTGCTGAGCTGCTGATGCACATCGGCATGGACACCGTCAAGCGTGACGGCAAGGGCTTTGAGCCCCAGGTCAAGGACGGCGAGGCCGTGAAGAAGGGCCAGCTGCTGATGAAATTTGACCTTGACGGCATCAAGGCAGACGGTTATGATGTAACTACCCCCATCGTCGTGACCAACGCCGATGAGTTCACCATCAAGACCGTGGCCGAGGGCGCTGTGGTGCCCGGTGCGGCTCTGCTGAAACTGGAGGCAAATAAATGAGTTTTCCCAAAGGCTTTTTCTGGGGCGGCGCTGTTGCCGCAAACCAGGTAGAGGGCGCATGGAACGTGGACGGCAAGGGCCCCAGCGTGGCCGATGTTGCCACCTATAAGCCCAACACCGACGTGAAGGATTACAAGGCCCATGTCGCCATGGACGATGCACACATCGCTGCTGCCATGGCAGACCCGGACGATACCTACTATCCCAAGCGCCGCGGCATCGATTTTTATCATCATTATAAAGAGGATCTGAAGCTGTTTGCCGAGATGGGCTTTACCATGCTGCGCGTTTCCATTGCATGGACCCGCATCTTCCCCACCGGCGAGGAGGCAGAGCCCAACGAGAAGGGCCTGCAGTTCTATAGCGACCTGTTTGCCGAGATGCACAAGAACGGCATCGAGCCGCTGGTCACCCTGAGCCACTACGAAATGCCGCTGGCTCTGGCCACCAAGTACAACGGCTGGGTGGACCGCCGCGTCATCGACTGCTTTGCAAAGTTCTGCCATGCATGTTTCGAGCGCTACAAGGATCAGGTCAAGTACTGGCTTACCTTCAACGAGGTGGACAGTGTGATCCGCCACCCGTTCACCACCGCCGGCATCATCCCCAGCCGTGTGCCTGAGGATAAGATGTTGGAGACCTGCTACCAGGCCCTGCACCACCAGCTGGTGGCCAGCGCTATGGTGGTCAAGGACTGCCACGAGATTATCCCCGGCAGCAAGGTGGGCTGTATGCTCACCAAGCTCACCACCTATGCCCGCACCTGCGCACCCGACGACGAGCTGGCGACCCAGGCCAAGAACCTGGAGAACCTGTTCTATGCCGACGTGCATGTCTGGGGTGAGTATCCGCGCCTGATCCTCAAGATGTTCGAGCGCAAGGGCATCCATGTGGAGATGCTGCCCGAGGACGCTGCTACCCTGAAGGCAGGCTGTGTGGACTTTGTCTCCTGCAGCTACTACATGACCATGACCGAGTCGGTGGACCCGAATGCAGAGCGCACCCCCGGCAACACCGTGCTGGGCGTGAAGAACCCGTACCTGCCCTCCACCGACTGGGGCTGGCAGATCGACCCCAAGGGCCTGCGCTACAGCCTGATCGAGCTGTACGACCGTTACCGCAAGCCGCTGATGGTGGTGGAGAACGGCATGGGTGCCAAGGACGTGGTGGAAGCCGACGGCTCCATCCACGACCCGTACCGTATCGAGTACTTCCGCCAGCACATCAGCGAGATGGGCAAGGCCATCGACGAGGGCGTTGAGATGTGGGGTTACACCACCTGGGCACCCATCGACCTGATCTCTGCATCCACCAACCAGATGTCCAAGCGCTACGGCTTCATCTATGTGGATCAGGATGATCTGGGCAACGGCACTCTGGCCCGCAGCCGCAAGGACAGCTTCTACTGGTACAAGAAGGTCATTGCTTCCAACGGCGAGGATCTGGACTAAGCGGCAGTCCGAAGATTTCAACGGGAGGAGGAAGACCCGATGCACATCCAAAAGGTGCTGAACAGCAGCGTTGTGCTGGTGCAGGACGACAGCGGCGAAGAGTCCATCCTGCTGGGCAAGGGCATCGGCTACGGACGCAAGGCGGGCCAGCCCATTGAGCGGCAGCCCTCGGACCGCGTGTTCCTTCCGCTGTCCAACCCGGACGCACAGCCCATGCTGGAACTGTTTTCCAGCATCCCGGCGGCATATCTGGAACTGACGCAGGATATCGTGGACGATGCCGAGCAGGCACTGGGGGTCAAGCTTTCGGCCCATATTTACCTGCTGCTGACCGACCATCTGCACTTTGCGGTGGAACGCCAGCAAAAGGGCATCGTTGTGACCAACCGCATCTTCTGGGAGATCAAGCACTTTTACCCCAAAGAGTACGCGGTGGGCCAGCGCGGCCTGCAGAAGGTAAAGGCGAAGCTTGGCATCGAGCTGCCGGACGAAGAGGCAGGCAACATCGCCTTCCACATCGTCAATGCCCGGCAGGACCCGCAGGCCGGCTACGATGCCATGCGGGCGGCACAGCTCATTGGCGAGCTGTCCAACATCGTCACCTACAGTATGCACTGCCCGGTGAGCACCGAGAGCATCCACTATGCCCGGTTCGTGAGCCACCTGCAGTATTTTGCTGAGCGGTTCTTCTCCGGAAAGCTGATGGACAGCGAGGATGATTTCCTGTTCCAGCAGATGCAGCAGAATTACCCGGCGGCAGTGACCTGTGCAGAAAAAATACGCACTTTTGTGCTGCGCAAGTACGGCGTGTTCCTTCCCAATGAGGAAACGGCCTATCTGGCGCTGCACGTAGCGCGGCTGACGGGAAGCAAATAAAACCAGAAAAGGAGAGCTGCCTTGTCGGGCGGCTCTCCTTTTGGGCTTTAAAAAAGGGAAGGTAAAAGGGAAAACAATGGAGATAAGTCTGTTAT
This sequence comes from Faecalibacterium sp., assembly GCA_050873025.1. Lineage (GTDB taxonomy): Bacteria > Bacillota > Clostridia > Oscillospirales > Ruminococcaceae > Faecalibacterium. Next base: position 29,562 of record JBNMHZ010000031.1, read on the forward strand.
TGATGCAGCAGATCGCGCAGCTGTTCCTGATCCTTATCATGGGTTATGCCGTGGTTAAGGCCGGCCTGCTGAAAGCCAGCGACAGCAAGGTGCTCTCGGTGGCCATGGTGTATCTGGTCACGCCCTGCGTCATCATCAACGCATTTCAGATCAATGATACGCCCGAGATCCGCAAGGGCCTTTTGTACTCCATGGGCATTGCAGCGGCTATCCATGTAGTGCTGCTGGTGCTCAGTGCGCTGCTGAGCCGCCCGCTCAAACTGGACGCCGTGGAGCAGGTGAACGTGATCTACAGCAACGCGGCGGCGCTGGTGATCCCGCTGGTCAAGGCGCTGCTGGGCAGTGAGTATGTCATCTACTCCTGCGCGTTCATCATCGTGCAGCTGATCCTGCTGTGGACCCACGCCAGCTCCCTTTTGCAGGGCGGCAGTGCGCTGGACTGGAAAAAGGTGCTCACCAACATCAATATGATCGCCATTGTGGCCGGAGCGCTGCTGTACTGGTTCCGCGTGGTGCTGCCCGCCCCGCTGCAGAACACTATGAGCACGGTAGGCGACATGATGGGCCCGCTGGGAATGCTGCTGGCCGGTATGGCCATTGCCGAAAAACCGCTGCGAGATGTGTTCTGCACCCGGCGCAACTACCTGCCCACCGTGCTGCGGCTGATCGTGTGCCCGCTGGTGGTTCTGGTGCTGCTGTGGGTCTGCCGTGCTTCCGGCTGGGTGGCCGACGGCAAAAACATCCTGATGACGGTCTACCTTGCCGCCATCACGCCAGCCTGCGCCACCGTTACCTCCATGGCCCAGCTGTACGACCGCGACGCGGCCCATTCCAGTGCATTGTATGTGCTCACTACGCTGCTTTCCATTATTACCATGCCGGTGATGATCGGCCTGTTTGATATGCTGCTGTAAAAGTATCTATAAACGAGAAAGAGGATGCCAAAACGGCATCCTCTTTCTCGTTGTGTCCGTAAATTGACAAAACAAAAAAGACACCACACAATGTGTGATGTCTTACTCTGGTGGAGAATACCGGGCATGTTTCGATCACGGTGACCTCTTGCAGTCCATGCCCGGCGCTCTCCCGGCTGAGCGAATCCCTCACTCGTTCGGGACTAACAAAAAATTTGAAACAAACAAAAAAGACACCACACAATGTGTGATGTCTTTTATCTGGTGGAGAATACCGGGATCGAACCGGTGACCTCTTGCATGCCATGCAAGCGCTCTCCCGAACCACGCACTCACACACCCCCACACAAAGGTGCGAGGATGGATGATATTTGGCGTTAATTCGTTCCATTTCAACAAAAGTGTAATTTGACCTTGGAATCCAACCAGCAATAAAGACAATTTCAAAGAACAAAGACTTATTGAACTGTATTTTACAGTCAGATATGTTTGCTGTCAAGATGTTTCGTGCAATTTATGGCACTAGAGCAAGGCAATATTTTTCCATCTCTAATTACATAGCGCAATTTCGACCTGTAAAATCGAAGTTGCGCTTTTTTCATATCCCAATAAAATTTTTTTCACTGGAGGTTTTTACAATGTTTCTGTATCACTGTCGGTTTCAGCCCTTGACACAACCGCATGACCCTTGATTACTTCTATGGACAAGCCGGCGAACTTTTCTCATTCTACCGCATCCCAAAAGCACTGTTTCAGGAACAACGGTTCCAAGCTTTGTCAACCGATGCCAAAACGCTGTACGGCATCCTGCTCGATCGAATGAGCCTTTCTGTCAAAAATGGTTGGCTGGACGAGCAAGGCCGGGTTTTTATCATCTTCACAATTGAGGATGTCAAGAGGGCATTGTGTTGCGCAGACAACAAAGCGACCAAGTTGCTGCGGGAACTTGAAGAATTTGGTTTGATTGAACGAAAACGCAGAGGTTTAGGCAAGCCAAGTTTGGTGTATGTGAAAAACTTTTCGGCAGAATCGTCAAAATCAATATTCCAGAATCGTGATTTTCACGATTCTGGAGGCTTCAAAAGCGCAAGTCAAGACCCTGCAAAATCACGATGTAATAAGACTGATGAGAATAATACTGAAATGAGTGAACCTTATCCCTTCTATTCGGAAGAAGATGATGGAATGAGCAAACGCGAACAGTTGGAAGAATATTTTTCACAGTCTTTGGAGGTTGACACTCTACTCCGGCTCTGCCCGGACGATGAGGACACCATCTATCAAATCGTAGATTTGCTGGTGGACACCTGTGCCACCAACCGCAGGATGCTGCGCATTGCCGGGGACGATAAACCTGCCGAAGTCGTGCGCAGCCGTTTTATGAAGCTGAATGCTGACCATATCCAATTTGTGTTGAAGTGCCTTGCAGAGAACAGCAGTCCAATCCGAAACATGAAACAATATCTGCTTGCTTCTCTTTATAACGCACCGACCACGATGCAATTGACCTATCAAAATCGAACGAACCATGACTTTGCGCATGGCTCACCGAGGGGGTGATTTTATCGCGAAGAAATGTACCACGATTGCCATTGTCAACCAAAAGGGCGGCACCGGAAAGACCACGACCTGTGAAAATCTGGGTGTCGGCCTTGCTGCCGAGGGCAAAAAGGTTCTGCTGGTTGACGCTGACCCGCAGGGCAGTCTGACCATCAGCATGGGCTGGCAGCAGCCCGATGAGCTGCCCACTACCCTTTCTAACCTGATGGCAAAAGCCATGAATGACCAGAGCATTCCGCCCGGCGAAGGTGTCCTGCACCATGCCGAGGGGGTTGACCTGATTCCAGCCAATATCGAACTGGCCGGGCTGGAAGTGTCCCTTGTCAACACCATGAACCGGGAGAAGATGCTGAAGCAGGTGTTGGAAAGTGCAAAGCGCGAGTACGACTATATCCTGATCGACTGCACTCCTTCCCTCGGTATGTTGACGGTCAATGCCTTGGCTGCGGCAGATACGACATTGATTCCAGTACAGGCACAATATCTTTCCGCCAAAGGTCTGGAACAGCTTTTGCAGACCGTCCAGAAAGTGCGGCGGCAAATTAACCCTCGTCTGAAAATCGAGGGCATCCTGCTGACTATGACGGACAGCCGCACCACCTATGGCAAGCAGATCAGCAACCTGATTCGCCAAGCCTATGGCGGAAAAATCAAGGTATTCGAGCCAACCATTCCACGCTCTGTCCGAGCGGCGGAAATCAGCACGACCGGCGAAAGCATTTTCACCTATGACCCAAAGGGCAAAGTGGCGGAAGCCTACAAATCTCTGACAAAGACTAACTATTAAAAGTCAAGCCCTAAAATGAAAAAATCCGCCAACCATCCGCTGCCCATGACAAACATCATTCAAATGCTGGCCTTGGAGTAGCGAGGGCGACGGAGAGAACAGCAAAGCAAGCCCAGCCAACCCCCA
>JBNMHZ010000032.1:0-32684 GCA_050873025.1 Faecalibacterium sp.
CCGCCTATCTGTATCTGGACTTTGCCAACTACTACGCCGCCGTCGGACTGGACGGCTTTGAGAACTGGTACCGGGTACAGGCGCAGGAGGAACGGGATCACGCCATGCTGTTTTATCAGTATTTGCAGAATAACGGCGAGGACGTCACCTTTGAGGCTGTCGCAAAGCCGGAGTGGGAACGAGGCGACCACATGGCCCCGCTGAAAAAAGCACTGGAACACGAGATGCTGATCACCGCCAGCATCAATGCCATCTACGCCGCCGCATACGAGGTCAGGGACTTCCGCACCATGCAGATGCTGGACTGGTTCATCAAGGAACAGGGCGAGGAGGAGAAGAACGCCGCTGACCTCATTACCAAGATGGATCTGTTCGGCGGTGACAGCAAGGGACTGTATATGCTAAACAGCGAGCTGAAGGCACGGGTCTACACCGCGCCCTCGCTGGTGCTGTAAGCCCCGCGTGTCTGCGGGCTTTCGCATCAGGCAAAAGGCAGACTACATACAGGTGGCCTGCCTTTTCTTCCACCAGACGATTAGATTATGCTAACTGCGTATAATAAATAAGCAGCGCCCGCCGGGAGATCTCCCGGCGGGCGCTGCTGTGTTCAGAGGAACGTTATTTTTCTTGCCTTACTTTGCGGCATCCACCAGCACACCAACGTAGCCGGCAGTATCCACCAGCGTGGCACCGGAAACGGCATCCACAGCCTTTTCATCTTTGCTCAGAGCCTCGGCGTCGGCAATGCTCATGCCGTTCACGTGGTTCTGGATGGCGTCGTAGTTGGCATCCAGCGAAACGGTGGAACCAGCCTTTTCGGCCATCATCTTGCTGTAGTAATCGGCGTTGACCCGCTTGGACATCAGCACCTTGCCCTCGGCGTAGCCTGCGCCGAAGTCAGAATCGGAGTTGGGCACACCGACGACCCCGGCGTCCGAACCGGCAAACTGGAACTCGTCAATGTAGCTCAGCACGATGGTGTCCCCGGCGGTGGCGACAGCGCCGGAGGTGAAGCACTTGGTGCCGTGTGCGGCCCCATAGACCACATTCAGCTTCAGGTCCTCGGAGCTGCCGTTGAACTCCACGGCCTGCGTGGTCTGGGCGTTTTTGGCGGCATCCACAATGGCAGAGAGATAACCGGCGGTATCCACCAGCGTTGCGCCGGAGACGGCGTCCACAGCCTCGGCACCCTTGGCGGCTACATCCTCCAGCTCGGAGATGGTCTTGCCGACGGCAAAGTTCTGGATGGCGTCGAAGTTTGCATCCAGAGCGACCGTGGAGCCGCCCTTTTCAGCCATCATCTTGCTGTAATAATCGGCGTTGGCCCGCTTGGACATCAGCACCTTGCCCTCGGCGTAGCCTGCGGCAAAGTCGGAGTCGGAGTTGGGCACGGCGGTCACGCCTGCATCGGTGCTGGTGAACTGAAAATCGTCGAGGTAGGCGGCGAGGATGACGTCATCCTTCACCACAGCCACCGCTTCGGTGAAGCACTTGGTGCCGTGGGCGGCAGCATAAGCCTGACCGATCTGGATGCCGCCTTCCACCGGGACGACGGCGGCGGGCTCAGCGGGGGCTGCGGCAGCAGAGTCGGCGGGGGCTTCTTCGGCCAGCTCCACACCCAGTGCGGCGGCAACGGCCTTCCGGACGGCCTTGGTGGTCACCGTGGCACCGGCAACGCCGTCGATGGCGGGGCCGTTGGCGGCCACGACCTGCTTGGACAGCTCTTCCAGTGCAGCGCCGCCGATGCTCTCGGTCTCCTGTGCGCCTTCCAGCTTGCAGTCGGTAACGGTGCCGTTGGCATCCACGGTCAGAGTGGCGGTGACAGCACCGCCAAAGCCTTCGGCAGAGCCGGTCTTAGTTACACCAGCGGCGGTGGAGCTGCTGCCGCCGCCGCAGGCGGCCAGAGAGACGCCAACAACGAGGCTCATGGCCACGGCAGCGCTCAGTTTGCGGATGATCTCCTGTTTCATGGGTCTTTCCTCCAGAGAAAAATCGGTTTGTGTTCGGTCCACAGAAAAGGTCATATCTTTTCAAGGATGTTTACAAAAGATAACATATTTTGCGAGGTGCTGTCAAGAGATTTTAGCACATACTTCGTGAAGAATGATAAATTGGTGTCAATTTGTGACGCTGACGGTATACGAAGCGAACGGACGGTCTACGCTGTTAGTAATTCCTGAATGGAAACCAAGCAAGCAGTTTTGCCACTTTCAGCCCCAGTTAGTACTTCAATATTACTATGTTTTGGAAATCGGCACAACCATATAACCGTCTTTGATAAAACTAGTTTTGTTTCATCGATGACATTGTACCGGCAAGCAGTGCAGACGTATATACATCTGCTTATTTTGCGTTGCAAAACGCTTGTTGGGGAATGCCCCAAGCCCCTTTGATCTGCATTTCCCAATGTAGGCTGCGCATCCCTTCGGGACGCTTTTTACCCGGTGATGTGCTCTGGGTCGTTCAAAACTTGCATGAGGTGAGAAGCGGCTTCTGCAAGGGAATCGTACTTCATCTGTTCAGGAACAGGCGCATCCAGAAGCGAAATGCCCCACACCTGCATACAGTCCGCAAGTTCCTTTTGCGCCAGTTGTGCGGCCTCCCGGCGTACCTCTGGGGAGGTGTCTGTGTCCAGAACATAGGCAGTATGAAATCTGCCGTTGCGATCTTCCGTCAACTGCACCATGGAGTAGTGCTCATCCCAAAAGTGACAGAAGCGAACTCTGCCGCCGATATTTTCCACGTCATGGCGCAGTTCTTCTTCGCTGCTCCATTGTGGAGTCTCGGACAAAATGCAATTCAGTTCCGAAAGAGCCAGCCGTTCTTCAGCCGATAGCTCTCCATGTAGGCATTCACGTTTTAGATTATTCTGCCAATACGGGCTCAACTTTCCATTCCGGGCATCTTCCATTGCTTCTTCGATATTGGATAGCATCGTCATGTCGTTCACCTCAAATACTTGCCATTAGCGTTATATACACGCTTACGGTGTTGATTATAAACTATTTGAGGGCAAAAAGAAAGAGCGTCAGCACGTTTGCTGCGCTCCTTGACATAGGTGTTATTTTGTGATATAGGGGATATTATCGGTGTATGCGTTCAGGATGTCAATGGCAGCTTTCTTCTGCCCCGGCGTAAGTCGGCTCAGCTTTCTGCTCAGTTCATCATCTGCCACATGGGAAGCAGATGCAACCGAATCCCGGATCAGCACATCGGCAGATACGTCCAGCACCTCGACGATTCGGATAAAGGTTTCCAGTTTAGGGATTTTTACTCCGCGCTCTAAATCTCCAACATAATTTGCCGACAAATCGACCCGTTCTGCAAACTGTTCAATCGTCCAGCCTTTTTCCTTGCGCTGCTCTCGTATTCGTTGACCTAAAAGCGTATTCATAGCGAGCTCACATTCTAATTGTGTTTGTTACACACCAATAGCATACCTGTCGCAATTTTTGTTATACACAATCCATTTGTGTTTATTCAACGCTATTCGGGTAATTTCAAGGTGGAAAATTTTTGTGCGTATCTTTGGTCAAAAAAGCAATGGTCTTTGGGGACGGTACATGGTACAATAGCAAACGTTGTGCCCCTTGGCACATGAACGAAGGTAAAAGGAGCTGCTGAACGTGGATACGATCTATCTGCTGCCCGGTGAGGAACGCTGCGTTGATTTTCGAGATGCTAATGGAGTCCCGAAGGTACACTACACTTACTGTTCCATCCGTGGCAAACTTTTCAACTGCACCTGCTGCACAAAGGACGAAGCCCAGCGGCTGTGTGAAGATTGGCTTATAAAACAGGACCGCTGCTATATAAACTAAAAAAGCCGCCGAGGACATCTCCCCAAAATGGGAAGAGTCCTCGGCGGTATTCGTTTATCGGGTCTGCGCTTTTTCGATGGTGTCCTTTTCTCCCGCAAAAAATCGTTCCACGTTTTTCTGTGCCCGAACCAGTTCTTGCATCTCGTTCCGTGCCTTGCGGTAGTCCGGGTAAGCGGCTTTCTTCTTGGTCAGTAGCTCTGCAAACTCCGCATCCAACTCCTTGACCTTCGGCAGCTTCTGCAGCCCGGCTTCGTCAAAGGCAGCTTTCGCCGCCTTGTGCAGAGTAATCTCCTCCCGATGGGCTTCCAAAAACTTTTTACTGTACCCCGACTTGCGGTAGGCATCATAGACCGGGCGGGTCTTGGCATAGTTGATGATGTGGGTTTTCAGCACGGCAATCTCTGTCAGCCTTGCTTCTGCTGCCTTGATGGAATCGCCCATGGCATGATAGCGTTCTGTCGCCGCCGCTGCTCGATCCTGCAGTTCGTCGGCACTGCTGATCTTCTGCTCCTGCAAAAATAGCAGTGTCTTGGACATCTCTTTCAGGTTAAACTTCGTTGCCCACTTTTTGTAGCCGACGCTTTTGCCCTCTGCCATTTTCCCTTGAATGTCCACCAGCAACTGGAAAGGCTGTTCTTTGGGCGGCTTTTTCTGATACGGTTGGTGCTTCGCCTTTCCCTCCAGCACCGCCTTGATCTCGTCCTCGCCATAACCGGTACCCAGTGTCCGAAAACGGATAAAGCGTTTCTGTCCCTTGCCCTTCACCGCCGTGTACTTGCCACGCTTCACCTCATAGCCCTGCTGCTCCAGCTTTTGCAGAAACGCTTCGTAATCCCCCGGTTTTTCTGCAAGGATGGTGTCGATGATTCCGCATAGGCGGTCCCTGTTGCTTTCCTTGGGAGGATAGAGAACACGCTTCTGTCGTTCCCGATAAGGCTTCTTCTCAATGACGGACAACTGGTGTTCCAAGCAAATCAGGTCGCTCAACCGCTGCACTGCCAACGCCGAAAAGAAAAAATCCCGGAACTTTCTGGTGCCATCCAGTGCCGTGGAGTTAAAGATCACATGGTTGTGAATGTGCTGCCGGTCCGTGTGCGTTGCCACTACAAAGGCGTGCTTGCCCTTGGTAAAACGCATGGCAAGTTCGTAGCCTACCTTATTGGCCTCCTCCGCGGTGATTTCCCCCGGTCGGAAAGACTGCCGTATCTGATAAGCAATCACATCGCTTTTCTGCCTGCGTCCGTTTACGAGGTCGTACTGCCGCTTGGTAAGCATAAATTCTTCATCTGCCGTCAGGGTGCTGCAGGCATAGCTGCTGACATACTGTCCCTTCTCAGTCTTGTCCGGGTTTTCGATATAGTCCGTGCGATTTTTCAGGCAGGCCGCAACGGTCATGCCCTTGTTTTTGTGCAGCGCGATCAGCCGTGTTGCCGCCAGTGCCATCACCCCCTGCAAAAAAGAAAATGCCGCACATCGGCGGCATCAAAGTCATTTGGATAATTTTTCGTAATCAGAAGCACCAGCCAGATACATCGCCTTGTAACGGGCGCATTCCAACTCGTTGCAGATTTCATCTAAGGTGAGGTATTGCTTCCATGATTCTTGGCTGATGACGCTCTGCAAGACTTTCTCAGCCGCTATTTTGGCGTTTTTCAGTCGCTGATAATCTTCGTCCTCACCCAGCATTTCAGGAAAAATCGTGCTGCTGTGTTCAGAATAACAAGCCTCCAATTTCTGGTTTTCCATAGTAGCCCTCACAATCCGGCAACCCAGCCACTAAAACGCTCTGCTGCATCTGCGATCAAAGCGCCCATGAAAATCAACACAAAGCATCCAAACTCCGCCACCAGCAAGATCAAAAACTGCAGCCACTCCCGGCAGTACAGCGTATAAAGACCGCAGCCGAAGATATACAGCATGGGCAGAGCCAGCACAAACGCTGACAGGTTCAGCGTCCATTTCAGCATCAGCGCAAGGAAAGCAGTAATCAGCCAAAACGGAAAAACGATCATCTTAAAAACGAACCTCATATCCAGCACCTGCCTTTCTTTCGTCCCTATTATAAAGGTGTCAACCCCTGCGTTGCAAGGATGTCAACCCGTATGTACCCCGCAGCCCTCCAACTGCGGGGAAAAATCTTAGAGTTCTGCCAGCCGGGAGAGGATCTGCCGACCAATGTCGATCAGCTCGTCCAGCCGCTGCCGCAGATCCTCCATGTCGGCGGCATAGACCCGACCATTTTCATTGGCGGCTCTGGCGTACTGGTTCAGGTTGTTGCTGCACATCTGTAAGAGATACGCCATGCGCCGCAGTTGCGGCAGGTCAAGGTTCAGGCAGTAGCCATCCAGTGCCATTTTACGGATATAGGCACTCAGGCTGCGGATGCCCATGCCCAACATCTTTTCATAAATGCGGCTTTTCTCCGCCTTTGTGGTTCTCAGGATAATGATTTCATCCCGCTTTTCCCTCATCGGGCATCACCGTCCTTGTCGTAATAACTGCGGAAAGGCTTCACAGGCTCTGGCTTATCGGATTTTTCCTCCAGTGCCGCCAGCACCGAGGGGCGGCGAGGTGCATCCTCCTGTTCCTCCTCGTCCTGTTCCGGGTCGTGGCTCTTTTCGTCCACATCCAACTGAGCGTTCAGTTCGGCAAGCCGTGCAGATTTCTCTGCCAGTTCTTCTTCCTGTGGGAATGGTTTCTCAACCTCGATTTGCGCTGCTGCCTGCTGCTGATGCAGAGTGGCTAGTTCATTCTCAGCAGAGTTAATGCGCTCCGGGAAGTTGTTCAGCGAATTATCCAGACGGATAATGTTGCCCAGCGGGTCGGTGCCCAGTGCTACCGGGTATCTCCGTTCGCCCTTCAGAATCGCCTGATACTCACTGCGGAAGGTATCGAACCGCAGAGACAACTCAAAGCCCCGGTAGCTGCCGATCACTTTTTCTTCGGCGTTGGGCAGTTCGGAACAGGCAAGCACCAGACGCTCACCGGCGGTCTTTTTCTCATCGTAGGTCACGCCCTTGATGGTCATGCCGCAGAAACCCTCTTGCACCTGCGGATGGGCGGCGGCAAGCTGTGCGTCCGCTTTCACCCCAGCAATATAGGCGTTCGTTTCCCGAATGTCAGCCGGGAATTTGGTCAGCAGCTTGTCTTGCAGGCGGAATTTCTGACTCTGGTGGTCGGCTTTCAGCACCTTCAGCTTGGCGACCTGCACATCCAAATCCATCTTCTCCTTGATGAGCGGATTTCCAGCGCACAATGCCTTGATCTCCGCATAGGAAAGTGCCTGTTCGTCCACATCCTCGCAGGAGCGCACCGGGGATTTGCTGGTCATAATCTGGCTGATAAATCGCTGTTTGTTTTCCAAAGTTTGGAACAAATAACTGTCAAATGTCCCTTCCGTAACGTAATTGAACACCTTGACTTCCTTATTCATGTTGCCCTGCCGGATGATTCGCCCGTTGCGCTGGGTCATGTCGCTGGGCTTCCAGCCAACATCCAGATGATGCACCGCCACAAGCCGCGATTGAACGTTGGTGCCCGCTCCCATTTTCGCCGTGCTTCCGAGCAAAACTCGCACATCGCCGGAGCGCACTTTGGAGAACAATGCCGCCTTTTTTGCTTCGGTGTCGGCGTTGTGGATGAACTCGATTTCGTTTTCCGGCACTCCGGCAGCAATCAGCTTCTTGCGAATATCATCGTAGACGTTGAAGTTACCGTCATTTTTCGGGGTGGAGAGGTCGCAGAACAAAAGCTGTGTCAGCTTCTGATCTTTGCCCTCATCCCAGATCTTCAGCACGTTCCGCACACAGACGTTCAGCTTGCTGTTGGGGTCGTCGGGCAGCATGGGGTTCATCAGGCGAACATCCAAGCCGATCTTACGCCCATCGTTGGTGACGCAGAGCATATTGTCCACGGACGCATCCACGATGCCGGAATGGATATCTGCGGCACGTTTGCTCAGTTCCTGCACCATTTCCTTTTGAATTTCGGACGGCTTTGCCACCACGGTTTCAAACTTTGCGACCGGCACCGGCAGATGAAGCTGGTCGCTAGTTTTAATGTCCGCAACCTCCTTGAACATCGACATTAACTCCGGGAGATTGAAGAACTTTGCAAATCTCGTTCTGGCACGGTAGCCGGTTCCTTCCGGGGCAAGTTCGATGGCCGTGGTGGTCTCTCCAAAGGTAGATGCCCAGCAGTCGAAGTGGGTCAGCTTTTTCTGCTGCAAGGTGCTGTACTGCAAATACCGCATGACCGTGTACAGTTCGGTCATGGAATTGCTCACGGGCGTTCCCGTGGCGAACACCACGCCCCGCCCGCCGGTGATCTCGTCCAGATAGCGGCACTTGCCGAACATATCGGAAGATTTCTGCGCCTCGCTGGTGGATAATCCAGCGACATTTCGCATTTTTGTGGTCAAAAAGAGGTTCTTGTAAAAATGGCTCTCGTCCACAAAGAGCCTGTCAACGCCCAACTGCTCGAAGGTAATCACATCATCCTTACGCTCATCGGAGCGCAGTTTTTCCAGCTTGGTTTCCAGCGTTTTGCGGGTCTTTTCCATCTGCTTGATGGAGAAATTCTCGCCTGCGTGGACTTTAAGCTCGTTGATGGCGGCAAGCGTTTCATAAATTTGCTCCTGAATGATGCGCTCCTGCCGTTCAAAGGACAGCGGAATGCGCTCAAACTGACTGTGCCCGATGATGACGGCATCGTAGTCTCCGGTAGCGATGCGGGCACAGAATTTTTTTCGGTTGGCAGTTTCAAAATCCTTGCGCCGTGCCACCAAAAGTTTGGCGTTGGGGTAGAGGTTCAGAAACTCGCTTGCCCACTGCTCCGTCAAATGGTTGGGCACTACGAAGAGGCTTTTCTGGCACAGCCCCAGCCGTTTTGCTTCCATGGCGGATGCCGCCATTTCGTAGGTTTTGCCTGCGCCAACTTCGTGCGCAAGCAGCGTATTACCGCCATAAAGCACATGAGCGATGGCGTTGCGCTGGTGCTCTCGGAGGGTGATCTCCGGGTTCATACCGACAAAATGGATGTGGGAGCCATCGTATTCACGGGGTCTGGTGCTGTTGAACAACTCATTGTACTGTTTTACCAGCGCAATGCGCCGCTGGGGGTCTTGCCAGACCCAGTTGGCAAAAGCATCCTTGATGACCTGCTGTTTCTGTTGCGCCAGCATGGTCTCCCGCTTGTTCAGCACACGCTTGGGCTTGCCTTCGGCATCCTCGATGGTGTCATAGATGCGGACATCTTTCAAGTTCAGGGTCTCCTCCAGAATCTTGTAGGCATTGGCACGGGATGTGCCGTAGGTTTCAGAGGAAATAATATCGCCCCGCCCGGTTGCGGTCTTGCCCTCCACACGCCATTCTGCGGTATAAGGAGAATATCTCACCTTGACTGCATGGCGCAGATAGTAGGGGATCTGGAACGTCTCGGTCATAAACTTCTGAATAATGTCCGAGTTCAGCCATGTTGCGCCCAACCGCACATCAATTTCTGAGGCTTCCAGTTCTCTGGGCTGCGCCTTAGTCAGCGCATCCACATTGACCACAAACTCCGGGTTCGTTTCGGCGGCGAACTGCGCCATTCGCAGCTTTGCCCGGACATCGCCGGAAAGGTACTCGTCTGCCATCTGCCAGCCTGCTTCCGGGTCGGTGGGGTCGGCGGCAGGGTCCTTGAAGATCACACCGGACAGTTCAGTGGTAATGCGCCCATATTCGCCGGGGGTGCCCAGCAGTTCTGCCATATAGGGCAAGTCCACTTTGCCATGCTCACCAATAGATACCGCCAACGCTTCGCTGGGGGTATCCACGCTGGTGACGGTGCGCTCCGGGCGAATCGTCCGTTTCGTGAACATCGCCGCCTTGCTCTTGAGCTGCCCCTGCTCGTCCAGATTTTCCAAAGAGCAGAGCAAATAATAAGAGGAATCCTGCTCAAACAGCCGCCCGTTTTTGCGGTCGTTCAGCAAGCCGTATTTGGCGGCAAAGGCATCATAGGCGGCGTTCAGCTTTGCCTGTGTCTCCTTAATGTCCTCGTCCGGGAAGTCGTTCAACTGCTGGTCGATCAGCTCGTTGACGATCTGCCGCAGCTCCACCATGCCAGTGACACGGCCCTTGGCAGTGTCGGACAGTTCCACCTGCGTCATCACGGAATTTTCCCGGTAGAAAACTTCGCTGTCCACTACGGTATAGGAGAAGTTCTTGACCTCCGGGTCAGCTGGGAGAATGTGCTTCTCATTTTCGGCATCCGCAATATCTGGTGTTTCCACCTCAACTTCGGCGTATTGCCCCTCGATGTGCTGCACCGCTTCTGCAAGCTGGTCGGCAAGGCTGATGCCCTCAAGGGGCGCAACCGTCAGTTCCTCTCGTCCGTACTGGGTGCTTTCGGTAGAGAGTACGCCCAGAACCATCTCCGGGTGGTCCACAAAATACTGGTTGATGGCAAAGCCATCCTCGGTCTTGCCCAACTGCACCCAGTCCGGCTCATGGTCAATGGGGCGGTCACGTTTTTGCAAAAAGATAATGTCGCTGACAACATCCGTGCCAGCATTGGCGCGAAACGCATTATTCGGCAGACGGATGGCACCCAGCAAATCAGCACGCTCTGCCATGTGTTTGCGGGCGGTGCTGTCCTTGCTGTCCATGGTATAACGAGAAGTCACAAACGCCACAATGCCGCCCGGACGCACTTGGTCGATGGCCTTGGCGAAAAAGTAGTTGTGGATACTAAATCCCAACTTGTTGTACGCCTTATCGTTGACCTTGTACTGACCAAAAGGTACGTTGCCCACGGCAAGATCATAAAAGTCACGCCTATCGGTGGTCTCAAAGCCAGCCACGGTAATATCTGCCTGCGGGTACAGTTTTTTCGCAATGCGCCCGGTGATGCTGTCTAGTTCTACGCCGTACAGCCGACTGTCCTGCATGGTGTTCGGCAGCATTCCGAAGAAGTTGCCCACGCCCATACTAGGTTCCAGAATGTTACCGCTGTGGAAACCCATGCGCTCCACGGCATCGTAGATACTACGGATGACGGTGGGGCTGGTGTAGTGAGCGTTCAGGGTGCTGGAACGGGCAGCAGCGTACTCATCCTCGGAAAGCAGCCCTTTCAGTTCGGCGTACTCTTTTGCCCAACTATCTTTGCTAGGGTCAAAGGCATCTGCCAAACCGCCCCAGCCCACATACTGCGAAAGCACTTCCTGTTCCTCGACGGTGGCTCCACGGTGTTCCTGTTCCAACTGAAACAGGGTACGGATAGCTGCAATATTCCGGGCGTATTTCTGCTTTGCACCGCCCTCGCCCAAATTCTCGTCCGTGATGTGGAAATTCCCGGCAAGTTCAAGTGTGGATCGTTCCGGTTCAACTGCATCCAGAGTAGGTGATTTTGAGCCAATCGTCTGGATCACAATATCATAAGGCATACGGTTTTCTTCAGCAGGGTATATGGCAACCGTTTTTACAGTATCATCTGGCTGCGTAGTAACCTGTTCATTCTGCCGCAAGCCATCCTCGAATTGTCGTTTGTTGATTACTTCGTTATCCCACGACTGTCCCTGTGCACTGGTGTCAATGCGAACATCCGTTTCGCCTACATAGCCGATTTTCCCTTCGATGGTTCGGGTAGGAAGGTCAACGATAACATTGTCACCGACCTTGTAATCGGGTAGGGGGTGTTCCATCACTTCCTGTTCCTGCTCGTACAGTTCCCGGGCAAGTGCCAGCGGTTCTTCCCGGAAAATAGGCATCCGCATTTCTGCCAATGCCACGTCCTGCAAGGATACGCTGCCCTTATCAAAGTTTACTGTATCCACCCGGAAAGCGCGCCCCTCCATGTGGATGGTAGTGCCCAGCGGCAGATAATCTTCCCGGCGCAGGTACTTCGTCTGGTGGTGGGTGCCGTCCTCGTTCAGCCCGGCAAGATAGACGTTCTCGCCGCACTGCCACAGTTGTTTGGCACGGTATGCCCACTGGTCGCGGGGAAAGCTGATGACCGGGACGGTTCCCAGTGCCGTTTCCTTTTCCAGAAACTTTCCGCCCAGAAGTTCGCAGACCTTCCGGGCATCCTCACCGTAGAACTCATAGTATCCGTTCTGCTCAAAGCCTACCAGCGCATCCGGGTACTGTTCCTTCAGAGCGTTGTACTCGGCGGCGGTATCCAGCGGCAGCAGTGCCGGGCGTTCCTCTGCCTTGCTGTGATAGTGCTCCAGTTCCTCGTCTGTGACGCTGACCAGTTCCGAAAAATCCAGAGCCTCCAACTCGGTCTCGGTCAGGTTCTCCAGACTTTCGTACTGCCGCTCGTCGATCAGCACCTCGCCCAGATACCGCTCCACACGGTATCCCACCAAATCCACATTAACTTGAATCGGAATCTCCTCGTCTGTGGCGTTGGTGTAGGCGATGCCGATCTTGGACAAATTGGAGAAGTCCGGTTCAGAATCATATTCCTCCAGACAGAAATCCCGGATCAGGTTTTTGGCATGAGTCAAGGTAGCATCTGGCTTTACGCTGACAGGCGCAGGGGGCGTGTAATGCTCCTTTTCCTTGTCGGTCAGGTAGCGGTCAGACTGGATCATCAGGTCGATATACTTTTCCACCTGCGTCCAACTTAACGTGAATTTTTTGTGTTCGGGATAATGGTCAAATTCCATTCCTTTCCCGTCGTGGTTGACAAAGCCTCTGCTGCCATCCAGATAATCGTGGGAGTGCCCACCGATTCCGTATTCCTTTGCCAACGCTTTGGCACGGAGATTGCGGTCAGGCTGGGTCTGGTACATTGCCATAATGCGCTGTTTACCGCCCATAAATCCTGAACCGTGCTTGCGCAGTTCGTTCTCAATTTCCGCTTGAGATAACGAAAAAGCGGAGGGCGTTTTTTCGCTCTCCGCTTGGTCGATTTTTTCAATTTGCTGGACTTCGGTGGGAATGTGGGCATCGAAGAAACTTAGCTGTAGATCAGCTCCGTCAGCACCAGTTCCTCGGCTTGCGCTTTCAGGCTGTTCATGTGCTGTACCCACGCCATCTGCTGGCTCTCCTTGTCCGGGGCCGGGTTCTGTTTCAGAAGCTGCGCCATGGTCTGCTGCATCCGGCTCTCTGCCGTCTGCTCCACCTCCATCAGGTGCGGGTACAGGCTCCCGTTCAGGAGCATCGTGTTGTACAGCACCGGGCGATGGTTCATCAGGTACGTCCGGCGCAGCCTGCCGTATTTGCCCAGCGGCTTCCGGGGCTGGTTCAGGGTCAGGTTCGGGAGCTGGTAGTCCCCGACGGTCGAGTAGGTCACGTTTCTGCTGTTCGTATTCATATTGGCTCCTTTCTGCATTGCGGCGGCGAATGGTTGTTTTTACGGTGCGCTCGATGTTCCGCAGCACCTCCCGGCTCATGTCGCTGACGGCTGCGCCGAGGGCGTAAACACTGTCTGGGGTGGAAAACTCGTGGATGGCTCGGAAGTCGTCCTTGTCGAACCACCCGGCAGGCTCAAATCCGCAGCGTTCCAGCAGCGTGTAGGTGACGCTGATTGCAGCAGCGCTTTTGAACTGCATCTCCACCCCGGCTTCATCATAATCCATCAGCAGTGAACCGTCAACGATGGCACGGATGTCCTCGCCGTTGTTGTCCCAGTAATCCGCCACCAGTTTCCCGGCAACATCGGCAAGCTGCTGGCTGACACGCTCCCCGCTGATGCCGTAGGTCTTGCTCAACATTTCCGAAACCGGCTGTTTCAGGTCGTCATTGTACTGCCACATCTCCGGGTCACGGGAATTGCGGCGCACCCCGGTGTCGCTTACGTCAAAAACGTAGTGCAGTCGAGGGAATCCGCTGGATTCGTCCAGCAGAGCGATGCCCTTAGAGCCACGCCTGACATAGCGGTTCATCCGGTTGCGCCAAATGTCAAATTCGGCGCAGGCGGTGGCATCGGGCCGCTGAGCGTAGATCATCAACTGGTCTGCAAAGGGGTACTTGTACAACCGGGATGCGGTGGTCAGGTAGTCCGTCCAGTTTTCCCAGTATCGGGTCAAGCCGTTGGCCGTGCGCTGGGCAAGGGCGAGATATTCTTCGGTTTTGCTTGGCATAGCGTTCCTCCCTTCTTTTTTTGAGCATAAAAAGAGCGGGTAACCGTTTTGTGGTCGCCCGCTGGAAAGTGTATTGAGATAAGATTATTTGCTATTGTCCTTTATGTACTTCATAACGCAGCACCCCATCACGATGACAGGAAGCACTGTTCGTAAACCGAGGTCGCCGACCCGCACATTTGCATCAATCACAAGTCCTGCAAACCATGCCGCTAAAGTGAAAACAGTTGCCCAACCGTAGCTCATTGAAATCACCTCGTAAAGCTGTCTCAGTGCTTTGCCGCCAAGTTCTCGGCCATCTCCAGCAGACGGTCAAAGGTCTGCTTTTCTTCCGGCTCCTCGATCAGCTTTGCAAGGAGCGCACGGAACACATCGGTGCTGTCGTGTCCCAACGCAACTGCAACTTTGTCGATGCAGTCGTGCAGTTTCTTGACAGCATCATCGGAGGGCTTGGATTTCGCAAGCAGGTCGGACAGGTAGCTGATGAAGGGATAGGTGGAATCATCGTTGATGATCTCGTTAGTTTCCTCGATGATCTTCTGGTTATCTTCGGGGGTCATATCGCCCTTTTCTTCCCATATATCACGAGAAGAAGTGCGGCCTTTCAGAAAAGTGGCAAAGAGCAGGCGGTCAAGGGGAGAGCGTTTTGTGGTGTCCATTGGCAAGCCTCACTTTCTATTTTTGTCCATACAATAAAACTGGTTTTAGTATAGCATGAATGGAAGGATTCTATCAAGCCCACTTTCATGCGGGTTGCGAAATTTTTCCAGAACAAAAGAGCCTATGTACGCCGCCTACAGGCGGCAAAAATCAGTCCGGCGGAAATTCCAGTTCGGCAAACTCCGCATCGGTCAGCAGTTTCAGCTTCTCGATAACACCCTCCGACAGTTCCCGTAGGGCAGTCTCATCAGGCATCAGGTAGCACTGCATCAGTCGCAACTCCTGCACCAGCCCCAGTCGGGTGCCGGTGTTGTAGAGCATCATCAGCATGAGTTCTTCATGGTTAAAGTTCATGGCCGCTCCTTTCTTTTTTACATCCGCTGGGATTGCACTCCGGGGCATCGCACTTCTCTTTGAGATTCATCAGCACCGAAGGACGATCCGGCTTTGTATCCAGAAACCCCGGCAGTTCCTTGAAGCCGATGCTGTCCACATAGTGCGCTGAAATCTTCCCATCCTGATTCAGCATGATTACATCGCTGACCGACAGGCTGTGCCCATGGTAATCCGTCGGGCGGGCAAAGTTGAACTTCTGGTACAGTTGTTCCAGCAGTTCTGCTTGCGGAACGCTGCGCTTTCCTTCCGGGAGATTGCCCCGGTACAGGATCTCGTAATTCTCAACGGAGGGAGAGATGTTCTGCTTATTCAGATAGCGCATGGCGGCAAAGCGGAGCGCCGGGTCTGCATCCTGTTGCAGCTGCATGACCAGATAACAGTCGTGCCCGCTTTGCTGGAATTGCTTCATCCGGTATGACTGTATCTCATCTCGGTCTGCGAGTTTCTGCACAAATTCCTCTTGCGTGAGCGGAATGCAGTCCTTGTTCCGTAGGTTATGGCTGTACAGGATCTCATCCCGCACTTCTTCGATCATCAGTTCGGGCGCGTCAATTTTCCCGCGCTCCAACAGGCAGCAGTCGCCCTGATAGAGAGCGTAATTCCATGCACCGTCCTTTGCCTGCACGATGAGATAATAGTCATATTCCAGATTCCACGCCCGCTGCTCCTGCTGCGTTAAAGGCTCCGGCTCCACAATGCCACGGCTGCGTGCCATGCGCTCTGCAAATTCACAGATGTGCTGCACGGTGGACCCGATTTTCATGTGGTAGTCATCGAGGTATTCGACCTTCTCGGAGCGCTGATGCCCATCCGGGTAGGTTATCTGCACAACGCCACCGTCCGGCACACGGAACAACTCGTTGTACATTGGGTCGATGAACCGTACATCATTCTCCGGCAGAGAGCGCGGAGCCAGATTTCGGCGTTTGCGAACCCCGGAGCGAAACTTCTCCAAGGTGGTGACAGCGACATTCTGGATTCTTCCCACAGGCTCGTCCTGATGCTCTGCCAGATAGTACGCACGGGCAGTCTCGATGCGACGCTGGGTGTTGCCCAGAGCTTCCCGTGGAATCTGCCCTTCCTCCACCGGGAGCGGGCTGTTCTTGTCGAAAACCTCATACCCGACCCCTGCGAGATTTTCCCGCAGATGCAGATACGTCTGCTCATTGAGGAGGTAGACCGCCTCGTTGTCCTTTATCACAGCGTCATCCTTCATCAGTAGCCCCCTTCAAATTCCAGAGAAAACTTGCTGCGGCCATCCGCTTCACAGGACAGCAGCACGGTGGCGTTGTAGGTCTTGCCCTTGGCACTGCGGCACTCCTTCAGGCGGACACGGCCATCCCGCAGCAGCTTGTCCGCCATTCGGCCATCCAAACGCTTGCCCAGACGCTTAAAGAACGCATTGTCCTTCCACAGCACGAAACGGCAAGGGTTGGATTTACAGAACCAGCCTTTTTCACGCTCTACAACATTTGCACCGCAATTCGGGCAGACACCAATGATTTTGTTTTTCATAAGCGCATTCACTCCTTTTTTCATTTCCGTGTTCTTTACCAGTTCGGTAATCATCGTATTGATCTCGGTCATAAATTCGCTCGGCTCCATTTCGCTGCGCTCGATTTGCAGCAGTTTTGTTTCCCAATCGGCGGTCATTTCCGGGGATTGGATTTCTTCGGGCATCACGGTGATGAGGGCTTTTCCCTTATCCGTGGGCAGCAGTACCTTGGTTTTCTTGGTGCCCTTGCGCTCCAGAAAGCCCTTCTGCACCAGCTTTTCAATGGTGGCGGCTCTCGTTGCCGGGGTGCCGATACCCTGACGTTCCACACCCTCCGGCATACTGTCTGCACTAGCGGTTTCCATCGCATGAAGTAGAAGGTCCTCAGTAAAGTGCTTCGGCGGGGACGTTTGCCCCTCTTTCAGTTCTGCATTGAGGATGCCGCACTCGATTTCCGCTGCATTGGGCAGGGCGGTGAGTTCCTGTTTTCGGTTCAGGATGTCTGCCAGCACATTGCGTTCCACCGCTTTCCAGCCTTCCTCCAGAACCTCCTTGCCCTTGGCGGTAAACTCCTCCCCGGCACATTCGGTGGTCAACATGGTTTCCAGATACCGGAAGGGTTTGCTTACCGCCATCAGCGTCCGGGCAATGATGAGTTTCAGGACATTCTGCTCCCCCTTGGGCAGTGCGTCCAGATCGGCTTGCAGCATACTGCGGGTGGGCAGGATGGCGTGATGATCGGTGACTTTTTCCCGGTTGACGGTGCGCCGTGTCCGGGGCACAGCCTCGTCCACATCTTCCGGAGTAATATCGAGAAACCTTTCCAGTTCCTCAGTCAGTTCCTCCAGCATTTCCTCGTCATCGTCGGTGATATAGCAGCTATCAGTTCTGGGATAAGTGGTAAGTTTCTTCTCATACAGGCTCTGCACATAGTCCAGCGTCTGCTGTGCGCTGTACCCCAACAGGCGGTTGGCATCTCGCTGAAGGGTGGTCAGATCGTACAGCGGCGGCGGATTTTCGGATTTTTCCTTGCGGGTGATGCGCTGGATCGTTGCTACCATCTCCTTTCGGCAGGCTTCCAGCAGGTTTTCGGCAACGGATTTTTCGGGAATGCGGCGGCTGGATGCTGTGCAGCCGCTGGTCAGTTCCAAATCCACCGTGTAGAATTTCTCCGGCACAAAGGCAGCAATGGCGGCTTCCCGCACCACCGTCGTGGCAAGCACCGGGGTCATAACACGCCCCACCGCCAGAGGTTGACCGTACAGACACGAAAAAAGCCGGGACGCATTGATTCCGACCATCCAGTCGGCACGTTCCCGGCAGAGTGCTGCGTTGTACAGCGCATCGTATTCAGTTGACGGTTTGAGGTGGGCAAAGCCTTCCCGGATGGCAGATTCCTCCATGCTGGACAGCCATAGACGAGAGAAGGGCTTTTTGCAGCCTGCTTGCTGGTACACCAAACGGAAGATCAGTTCTCCCTCGCGCCCTGCGTCCGTAGCGCAGATCACGCTCTCCACATCCGGGCGGTGCATCAGTTTTTGCAGGATGCCGAATTGCTTTTTGGTGGACGCAGACACAAGATACTGCCACCTTTCCGGCAGAATGGGCAAATCTGCGATACTCCACTTGACGTACTTGGCATCGTAGACATTGGGCGGTGCCAGCTCCACTAAATGACCAATACACCAGCTCACCAGATAGCCGTTGCCCTCCCAATAACCATCCTGTCGATTGGTCGCACCGAGAACCTTTGCGTAAGCTGCCCCGACTGAGGGTTTCTCGCTGACCACAAGCTGATAAGACAATAAGCATCAACTCCTGTTCTTTTCAGATTTAGATATGTAAGGCGGCAAATGCCGCCTTAAAATCAGATGGGTTCGGTATCCTCCTCGCCGGTGTCCTCCGGCTCGTCCTCGGTGGGAATCTCAAAATCGCCCTTGTCCTCGGTATAACCTGCATCGGGGTCGAGGGCTTCTTTTTCTGCCTGCTTTTTCTGCTTCTGCTTCGCAAAAACGTAGAAGCCGCCGCCTGCCGCCAGCGCAATCAGCACGACCACACTCAGAAAGCCGGACGCGATCTTTGTGACCTTGTTTTCCTTGGGCGTTTCCGTGCCAGATGCTGCCGCTTCTTCGGCGGCTTTCTTGGCTTCTTCCTCGGCTTTCAGCTTATCCTGTTCAGCCTGCGCCGCTGCTTCTTTTTCAGCGGTATAGGCATCGGCAGCATCTTCCTCCATCAGAGCCAGAAGGTCGGCTTCGTCCACAAGGTTCATAAAGTGGACGGTCTGCTGCCCCTTGGCGTTGCGGTCAATCACCAGATAGAAAGTTGCACCCGACTTCGACACCAGCGTAATGAACTGCTGTCCACTGCCATCGGAATAGTTGGTGTGGTAGTCGTCCACCAGCGTCAGGTTGCCCTCCGGGGTCAGGGCACCAGAGGTTTCGTCCGTGATGGTGACAACATCCTCCTCCACCACTTCCGGCAGAACAGGCT
Source organism: Faecalibacterium sp. (assembly GCA_050873025.1). GTDB lineage: Bacteria > Bacillota > Clostridia > Oscillospirales > Ruminococcaceae > Faecalibacterium. The sequence continues at coordinate 18,932 of JBNMHZ010000032.1, forward strand.
CCTCCACCGGGGCGGCTTCTCCCTCAAAAGCAAAAGCGGGAGCCGCCATGCCAGCGCACAGTGCCGCCGATACCAACAGCGCACCCAGTTTCTTAATCTTCATCTACATCGACCTCCTTCTCAAAAGTTGCACCCACAGCAGACAGCGCAGCCGGGGTCGGGGTGGCGGTTGCCGACTGCCGCAACAGGGCAGCAAGCTGTTCCGGCGTGACCTTTGCGGTCCGCACCATCTCGTTGACCTCGGCGGAATCTTCCTCCTGAATGCGCCGTTCCAGAATCTCGATGCGATTGTTCAGTTTGATGCGGCGCTCCTTCTCTTTTTCCAGCATTGCCCGCAGCTTATCCGATTTTTCGCTCATAAAACTCCTCCAATCATTTTGAAAGCCGTCCGAATCCTGCGAGATGCTTCTCCCAGTAGGACGAGTGAATGTTTGCGTACTTGATGGGGTCTCCTGCACTGACCATCATGCCATTGCCGAGGTAGATTCCAACGTGACTTTTTCCGGGGGTATCATACGTTCCCTCGAAGAAAACGAGGTCACCGGGCTTTGCTTCGGCTTCGCTGATGTGCTGGCTCTTGTTCCACAGACCGTTGGCGGTGGTGCGCCCCACATCATAACCGTTCTGGTTGTAGACCCAACAGACATAGCCGCTGCAATCGAACCCTGTTTCCGGGGTAGAACCGCCCCAGACGTAAGGTGTGCCCACATACTTTTGGGCTTCCTTGTAGATGGCGGCGAACTCGCTGTCGGTCAGGGCTTCCGCCGGAAGCTGATATTCGATGCCGGATGTGCCGGAGCCATCGGAACCACCGGGCGGCAGACCACCGTTGAACAGGTAAGGCCGACCACCCAGCGTGTCCTGAAAGATCTCGTAGCGTTTCCACTGGTCAGCATCCAGTTCCTCCCGGATAACGACCTCCAGCCCTTTGTTCACCAGCTTTGTGTGAAAAATGCGGTACTCATAAGGCACCTGTGTGGGAACTGGGATTCCTGCCGGACTGATGACCCAGACGGTCTTATACCGTATCTGCACCTCCACCCATGTGGTCAGCTTGTACTGCTTTTTGAAGGTCTCCTTCAATTTGCCCTGTACCTCGCTGCGAGTGTAATCGTCGTAGAGTGTGGTCAAATACGAAGTGAGCTGCCACGGGTCATGCTCGATGGGGTCAAGGTGATACTGGTACTCGTTGTAGCCGGGGTGGTCGGCGGGGGTGCGCTTGATTTTCTTATCCAGTTCCTTTTCCAGCTTCTTGTAATCCTGTTCTGCGCCCCGGATGTCCCTGTCCTCGGCAGAGTACATGGTCTGCCCGGACACCTGTGTGCCGCTACCAAATAAGATGCCACAGGAGGAAAAGCCAGACATGACCATGAGGATGAGCAAAAGAAAAACGCCCACGATCACCAGAACGTGTGCGTTGCTTTTGGCGGCATTCATCAGCCCTTTTACGACGGTACTGACGGCAGTTTTGCCTTTCTCCACCGCCTGTTCCACGCCTGACCGGGCAGTAGATGCACCGTTGGATGCCGCTTTGCCGCCTGCGGTCTGCACCGCTGTGCCCGAACGGGCGGCGGCATAGTAGCTCTGCCGGATGTCCTGTTTCTGCCGCCATCGGGAAAGCCAGTTGGAGCCGCCCTCGCCGGTGCCGGATGCGCCTGCATCTTGTGCCGCAGTCGGCTCTCGTGCAGAAGATTTTGCGGTTTTTGTGCCCTTCTTGCCCTGCATCTTGGCTTTCTTTTTCAGCTTCCGGGCATAGCGGCTCTTGGCAATATCGTGGGTGGTCTCGGCGGCTTTTTCGCCCTCGCTCAACGCCTGCACACCGACGTTTTCATCCTCGTACTGGTCAACTTCGTGATGCACCGCAGACCGGGCGGCATGGGCGGCGTACATCTCCCGCTTCTGCGCCTTGCTCAACCGGCTCAGTTCGTCCGGGGTCAGTTCCGCCTTGCCGAACCGCAGATGCTGTGCCTTTTCCGCAGCTTTATCCGCATCGGTTTTCAGCTTTTTCTTTTTGGGCACCGTCTGCTCTACCTTGGCTTTTTTCGGGGGAGAACGGGTCTTTTTTGCGGACGTTTCCTCTTTGATGCTCAGCTTCGGTTCACTCATTTCTGCGCACCCTCCGAGACTTCACCCAACTTGGTGGTCATAATGCGGTAGAGTTCCAGATCGGTGGGGAAACGGTCCACAAACGGCAAAATGACGTTGCCGAAGAACAGCAGCCCTTCGCCCTCGCCGGAGTGAGTGACGTAGGAAAGCTGATGGGGCGAGATGTTGAGCTGCTTTGCGAGGATTTGCCGGTCTCCTGCCGCCTGATTCAGCATGATGATCATGTCACTGTTCTCGAAAATATTCTCGACTTCACGGGAAGAAAGAAGGTCTTTCACGTTCTGGGTCAGCCCCGTGGGAATACCGCCCCACTTGCGGAAACGCTTCCAGATCTCCACGGAATAAGCGGCGGTCTGCTCCTCTTTTAAGAGGAGGTGCATCTCATCCATATAATACCGGGTGGACTTGCCGCTGCTGCGGTTTGCGGTGACACGCCCCCATACCTGATCCTGCACGATGAGCATACCGAGTTTCTTCATCTGTTTGCCCAGTTCCTTGATGTCGTAGCAGACGATGCGGTTATTGACGTTCACGTTGGTGCGATGGTTGAACAGGTTCAGACTACCCTTGACGTAGATCTCCAGTGCGGTGGCAACATGGTGGGCTTCTTTCTCGTCCTGTTGGAGCAGGGCATTGTACAAGTCCTCAAGGATGGGCATATTCTCCGGGCAGGGGTTCGCAAAATATTTGCGGTAGATCAGATGCACACAGCGGTCGATGACGGTTTTCTCCACCGGCAGCAGCCCTTCTTTGCCGCCCACCACCAGTTCACACAAAGAAAGAATAAAGTCAGCTTTCAGGGAAAGCGGATTATCTTCCTCCGAATAGTTGGCGTTAATGTCCATGGGGTTGATGAACTGGGTGCTGTTGGGGCTGATTTTGATGACCTGACCCTTCAAACGATTCACCAGCGGCGAGTATTCGCCTTCGGGGTCGTTGATGATAATATCATCGTCCGTCACCAGAAACGCATTGGCAATTTCACGCTTTGCTGAGAAACTTTTGCCAGAGCCGGGAGTGCCGAGAATCAAACCATTGGGGTTTTTCAGCTTCTTCCGGTCCACCATGATAAGGTTGTTGGACAGGGCGTTCAGGCCGTAATACAGGCTTTCTTTGCCAGACTGGTACAGTTCCTGCGTGGTAAAGGGGATGAAGATGGCAGTGCTGCTGGTAGTCAATCCCCGCTGAATTTCGATCTGGCAGTCTGCCAGCGGCAGCGAGGACATCAGCCCCTGCTCCTGCTGGTAGTCCAGTCTACACAGATTGCAGTTGTGCTTCTGGGCAATGGAGCTGGCCTGAAAGACGTTGTTTTCCAGCTCCTGCTCCGTGCGCCCGGTGTTCAGCACCAGAAAAGTGACGAGGAACATTCGCTCATTCTGGCTCTGCAATTCTTTCAGCAGGGCTTTGGCATCTCTGCCGTAGGTTGCCAAATCCGACGGAATAATGTCAATGTCATACCCGGCACGGATGGCTTTTTTCTGCTCCTCAATCTTACTGCGATCCAGTTCCGTGATGGTGCGCTTCACGGTCTTAATGGCACGGTTCTGGTCAACAGACTGGATGTGCATGGTGACGATTTGCGAGGAATCCATGTCCAGAAAGTCCTTCAGCAGCTGGTCGCTGATGTCGGATGCCGTGATGCTCAGAAAGCTGGCGGCGCAAAAAATGCCGCCCATCTGGAACGTCCGGCTGTTCTTGAAGGCAAAGGCGGTAGGCGCAATGGCATCCTTCACCGAAAGGCCGCTTTTCACAAGGTCTTTCCAGTCAAAGTGAAACTTGGATGCGCCGTCCATGTTGAACATATCGTGCATGAGTTTCAGCCGCTGGGCACCGTTCAGGGGCTTTGCCTGCACCCCCAGCCGGTGGAAGTTGTTGAGCAAATCGTTCTGGATGTGGTCAAGCCGCGGCTTGACCTGCGCCATGCTTTCGCCCTCCACACCAAAGGTGATGAATTTGGTCTTGGTCAGACCATTATTGCCCTTGGCAAGCTGCTGGCGCAGCATCTGGGAATACTCCGCACGAACATCGTCAAAACCATCCCGCTGGTACGGGATACGGATGCTCTTTTCAAACTCGGTGCTGTCGGTTGCCATGTTCACAAAGGACAGCTCAAATTTGATGCTGGAATCAAAGAAGTTCAGAAAGCTGCACCATTCCTCGAAAATTGCAGTCTTATCTTCCTGTTGGGCTAACTGGTAATTGATGTCCTGATAGGCAATCGTCCGGGTGTAATAATTCGCCTTGACCCGGCAGGTGCCGTCCTCAAACATCCGCTGCATGGGGATGGACTGCTGGGCGGTCCGGGGCACAGCAGGCTTTGCTTTCTGCCTACGCTTCTGCGCAGACTGCGGCTTGCTGTGCTTACCGGTCTTTTTCCAAAACGGAATCATGGGTCATGCCTCCCTTCATCAAAATCGCATAGTAGTTGTTGGTCTTGTAGGGGCGAATCTTCGGGCGGACAAACCGGGACTGCACATAGTACGACAACAGCTTTTCCAAGGGCTGACCGTTCTTTTCATACATTCCGAGAAAGAACGCCGGCAGCATCACTGCCATCATGCCGAGGGTGGCGGCAGTGTTGCCGCCGGAATCCCGGAGAACAAAAAACAGCGGCACTCCAATGAGAGCCGCTGTGCCGAAACAAAGCAGTTGCCGTTTCGTCAAATTGAATGCGACCTTCGATTTCACTTTCGTCAGGTCACGGGGAACGGAAATATACGCAGCCAATCAAACACCTCCTTTAGTGCGCTCCGAGGACGGATTTTGTCACGGAGCTGGTCTTGAACAGGCTGAAACAGAGCAGAACGGTATAGCCCACGATACTCCAGATGGTATTGATAGCATCCCCGGAAATCGCCACGCTCTGGATCAGCACTGCGTAAATGGCAACACAAATCAAAATCAAGAAGCCCTGAAAGCCCAGTGCAAACAGGCATTTCAGGTAGTTCTGCCCCATGTGCGATTGCTCGTGGTTGCCGAAGGTTGCCATGGGGATGGGCGCAAGGCTCACCATGCAGTAGATCTCGATCATACGCCCGTAGACGATGACAAAAATGATGATGCTCAATATCCGCATGGTGATGCCGATGAAGAAGGACTGCAAAAACAGCCCGAACAGGGGGCCTACATCCATCTGCATCAGGCTGGCTTCCAGCATCGACAAGCCAACGTCGTTGACACGGGTATTTCCGGCAATGATACCGCTGGAATCAGACACCACCTTCTGTGTCAGGTCAAAGACCGCCATGATGATGTCAAACGTATTCGAGATCATCCAAACCGAAATGGCAGTTTTGAAAATCCACCTCAAAATCAGTGCTGGTTCAAACTGTGCCATATTGTTGTGTTCAGTAATCATCTGAATCAATTCATAGCAAGCAATGAAGGTCAAAATCACACCTGCAATGGGCAGCACCACATTCCGGGAGAGGGCTTCGATCATTGCAAACACCCGTGGTTCAAAGCTGGAGGGCTTGGTGCCCACCTGTTGGGCGATGTTGCCCACTTGCGTGTTCACATCATCGAACAGGCCGGAAAGATTGGACATGATGCCTGCCGTCAGGATGCCTTTGATCCAGTCGGCAATGGCTTTAAGAACGGTTTCCATTCAGCAGTCACCGTCCTTAGCTGAAGTGGTTGATAAGGGTCTTGAGAAGGTTCAGGAGAAAAATAATGTGGGTCAAAAACTGCATAAGACACCGCCTTTCATTGATGGGTGGAGATTCGTACCGCAATGCCGCTCCTTATGATGAAGGGCTGTTATCCACAGCAAAGATAGAGCGATTGCGTATGTACAGGCGGGAAAACCCGCCTGCGGCTCTTAGCCGAACAGACCAGACAGCAGAGGAATCAGGGTGATGCCCACCAGAGCAACGCCGCCGCCAGCCATGAGCTGCTTCATGCCCTGAGACTTGGAGCCGGGGTTGTCGTTGCCATAACCCTCAAGCAGATTGATAGCACCCCACACGCCGAGACCGGCACCGAGGGCAACAACGAGGGTCTGGAGGACTTCGATAGCAGAGTTAAAGAATTCCATAGTCGTTTCTCCTTTATAAATGAAAACTTGTAGACCGTCCGTACACACCTGAAATCGTACATTTTTTGAGCCACGAACTGCGGCAGAAGTGGATTTGCTGGTGTACCTCTCTGGTCCGGGTAAAATAAAACCGCCTACCGGGTCAGGCAGACGGGAGCGAATCAGCGTCAATCACAACAAATTCATCATTGGGATTGATTTTTTCTTTTCGTTTCAGATATTTTTCAATATCGAAGGTGTTTTTGGGGTCGTAGTCCGAGGTCAGCTTGTAGTTGGGGTGCTGGGTCAGGTCGTACTTGTCGCTCAAAAACGGGCGCACACCACGCAGTTGCAAGATGCACTTGCCGCCGTCCAGCACCGCAAGCTCGTCCCGGCTCAATAATTCGTGTCCCATCTTTTGGAACGTAGTGCCGTAACTGGGGCTATTGCCACGGGTGTCCGAGGTGTTGAAGGCATCGATGGTCTCCTTGCCCAGCATCTCCGACAGGTCTTTCAGGGTGGTGGGTTCGGAGCCTCCGAGGAAAATCTGGCTGTCCATGTTGCCCACAATGGTATCTGCATTGTCCTTGTAGATGGCTTTCAACTGGCTTCTTGCCTGTAAAACGAGACAGGCAGAGATCTCACGGCTGCGGATGGTCGCCACCAGCTTTTCCAGATTGGGAATCTGCCCGATGTTGGCGCACTCGTCGATCAGGCACCGCACATGGATGGGCAGCTTGCCGCCGTACACGTCATCCGCTTTGTCACACAGCAGATTGAAAAGCTGGGTGTACACCATGCTGATGAGAAAGTTAAAGGTAGAATCCGTGTCCGACATAATGAGGAACAGCGCCGTTTTCTTATCGCCCAGCGTGTCCAGTTGCAGTTCATCGTACATTGTGAGGTCACGCAGTTCTTGGATGTCGAAGGGCGCAAGCCTGGCACCACAGGAAATGAGGATGGACTTTGCCGTTTTGCCGGCAGCTAATTTGTAGAGCTTGTACTGGCGCACTGCGAAGGAATTGGGCTTTTTCTTGCCCAGTCCCTCAAACAGCAAGTCCACCGGATTTTGGTATTCCTCGTCGTCCTCCAGCACCTGCATGGTGTTGAGCATTTCCAACAGCGTTGCAAAATTCTGCTCCTCCACCGGGGCTTCATAATGCAGATAGGCGATCAGGGCAGTAAGCAAAAGACGTTCGCTTTTCTCCCAAAATGGGTCCCCGCCGCTGCCTTCACCCTTGGTGTTGGTCATCAGGGTCGTGACCAGCTTCAGAATGTCTTTTTCGCTGTGAACATAGGCAAAGGGGTTGTAGTGCATCGACTTTTTGAAGTTGATGGTGTTCAGGATCTTGACCTTGTAGCCGTTCTTCAACATTACGTTGCCACATTCAAGCACGATAGTTCCTTTCGGGTCAGTGACCACATAGGAACTGTGACATTGTAAAAGGTTGGGCTTGAGCCAAAACCGGGTCTTTCCGCTGCCGGAGCCGCCCACCACCAGCACGTTTTTGTTCCGGGCGTTCTTGGGGTCAGGCGGGCGGTTGCTCATCATCAGCCGTTCCGTTTTGGTCAGGATGATGTTGTCGGAAAACTTGGGAGCCATGAACGGCTCAATGTCCTTGGGGGTGCCCCACCGGGCAGAGCCATACTCCATGCCGTGCCGGTACTTCTTGGCATTTTTGCCACGCAAATAGACCGCCAGCCGCAGCCCTGCGCCGCAGCACAAACCCACCAGAATATCAAGCGGATGCAGGCAGGGCAGAGGATTCGCAAATGCCAACGGAACAGTACCCATCATGGACATGATCTTATCGCCCAGCTCCTTGCCCTCGGCAAGCCGCCATGCTTCACCGAGGTTCGTTGCCACCAGACCCAGCAAAATATAGGGCAGGTACAGAGCCAGCAGCTTTGTCAGTTTTTTCGTGGTCACAGTCCACGCTCCTGTTCCTTGTGCCGGACTTTGCCGGGGAGTTCTGCCGCTGCCTGCACCAGTTCATGCAATCGTGCCAGCACCGATGGGCGTTTGTCCTTGTTCAGCAAAGATGCCGAATACTCCTTGAACGCCGAATTGAATGCTTCTGCGTCCGGGGCTTTGAAAAAGACCAGATACCGGGGCGGCACCTCGGAGGTGTCCTTGCGGATAGCGTAGTCGATGCCGTACTTTTTGGCATAGCGTTCCAAACCACGGATGCCGGTCTTGCTGATCTCCACGCTGGACACGCCCCGGTTTTGCCGCAGAAGGGTGCGGACGCTTTGCTTACCTTGGGATGCTTTGGACTGGTACAGCCGAAACGCCGCTTTTACTGCCCGCAGGACAGTCCGGGCAGACAGCTTGGTGGTGGAGATCATAATGTTGAAGGATTTCTGTTCGATTTCTTCCTGCACTGCCATCACCTCCCGTGCAGCAGGGTGATTTTAGCGGTCATGCTCTGCCGGAGGCTTGGTGCGGGGCTTTTCTGCCGGAGGTTCATCAGGCACCGGCAGCACCAGCAGACGGTTGCCCAGTTTCAGAAAGGCTTCCGGCTGATGAAAAAGCTGCTCATACTTCTGTGCCATCTCCGGGGTCAGGGATGCAAAATCCTCCTCACCCAGCCCCACCACGAGAAAAGTCCCGGCAACGGCATCATACATTTCTCCGTTTTCATCCCGAAGGGCACGGTTCAACGGCAGTCCCATGAGCTTGCCGTCATCGTTATAAACGATGGCAACCGGGTCGGCAAAGGGATAACTTGCGCCGATTGAACCGCCCACCGCCTGCTGCAAGGCTTTCAGGTCGTTATCGATCTCGACCTGCTGCGGATACTGTCCCGGTGCAATTTTCAGCACAGACAGGGTGTTCTCTTCCATGTGAATCCTCCTTTCCGTTCAGCCCAATTTCGCCGCTTCGTGCCGCCTGCATCAAAGCCGCCACGAAGAAACCGAAAAAGGCACCAGCCTCAAAAAATGCGATACCGATAAAAAAGTTCAGCATAGTACACCTCAGTCGATGCAGATGCAGGTCAGCTTCTGCCCATCTGCCATCAGGGTGGTGCTGTGATCTTCCAGATAGGTCTGAAAGCGGTAAATGTCCTCCACCGTCAGGGATACGATGGTGCTGTGCCCATCGGTGCGGTAGAAGATGACCGGACCGGTCAGATACCGCTTGCCTGCCAGCTTGAGGACCTGCGCCGGGTTGTAGCTGATAAACAGCGGCGCACCCTTCACGGCAATCAGGGCATCCTCCTCATCGAAACAGGGCAGAATGGAATGGGCGTCCTCCTCCATGATAATGGTCAGTTCCATGTCCGGGCTGATGGCAGCAAGGTAGATATTCTCGCTTGCCATTTCGGTCAAGCAGGATGCCGCCTGTTTCAGCATGGACAGGATGTTCACGTCCACCGTGATCTGCGGAGCGTGAGCTGCGGGGTGAAAAGGAATCGTATTGTTCATAGGCGTTACCTCCAAATTTTTGTAAACAAAAAAGACCCCATGGGGTCTTGCGTTACGAATCAGCGTTCGTTGTGGCGCTGCTGCTTTTTCTGCCACGCATCCAAAAGCTGAATGATTTTTTCTTCCATTTGCCGAGGCGTATAGCTGCGTGGAAAGTATTTTCGCAGGATGTCGTTTTTGATAGTTACGGTGTCCTGCTCACTCTTCTTTTCCTGCCCCAAAATATCAAACGCCTTTTCATAGGTGAACTCACCACACTGCGCCATCTTCTTTAGTTGCTGAGCCTGCGATACAGATGGGGCATTTTGGGTACCATCCATGGCTTCTAAAAAAGCCCGCTGTTGGCTTTCGTCCAGATAGGACAGTTCCACAGCGGGATTGAAGGAGATCTTCTTTTCGTCTACCATGTCCAGCAGTTCCGGGACAAGGTTTGTCAAGCGGATGAAACGGCGAATAGTATCTTTACTTACCCCAGCATCATCGCCAACTTTTTCGACGGACAACTTCTGCGCAACTTGCGTAGAAGTTAAATCTGACCTAGCACCTTGATTTTTTATTGCGTCCAGCTTCATTTTGTAGGCAAAAGCCCTCTCACTGGGCAGAATGTGTTCACGTTGGAGATTGCTGTCCACCATCAATATCACAGCAGCATCGTCCGAAATCTGCCGCACGATAACCGGCAGGGTATCCAGCCCGGCAAGTTTAGCCGCATACTGGCGGCGATGCCCGGAGATGATCTCGTAGCCGCCCTCCGGGCGAGGGCGGGCAATCAGCGGAGCCAGCACACCGTACTGTGCGATGCTCTCCACCGTCCGGGTCATGGCTTCATCGTCCAGCACTTTGAAAGGGTGGTTGGTGAAGGGGTGCAGCGCATCAATGGGAATCTGCTGCACCTGTTCCCGCTGTTCCTCCTGTCGGTTTTCCTCGGTGGAAAACAGGTCATCTAGCCCTTTCAGAGCTAAGTTTCCGCTGTCGATCGGCATCCGCCAGCACCTCCTTTGCAAGAGATTTGTAGGCTTCTGCCACCTTGCCCTTGGGGTCATAGGCAAAGATGCTTTTGCCTGCTGCACTGGTTTCTGCTGCTCGGACGGACCGTGGGATGGTCTGTTCAAACACCTTCAGGTGCTTTCCGTATGCCTGCCGGATCAGATTGCTGATCTGTTTTCCGTAATTGGTGCGGCTGTCCGTCATGGTCAGCAGAATCCCTTCGATTTTCAGCTTCGGGTTGATCTGCCGCCGGACCTTTTGGACGGTCTGCAAAAGCTGTTCCAGACCTTTTGCGGAAAGATACTGCGCCTGCACAGGAATCAGGGCAGCGTCTGCCGCCGCCAATGCGTTGATGGTGAGCATCCCCAGCGAGGGCATACAGTCCAGCAGAATAAAATCGTACTCCCGCTTGGCACTGTCCAGCACTTGCTTGAGCATCTTTTCCCGATTCATACTGTTCACGAGGGCTACTTCCAGCCCTGCCAGTTCGATGTTGGCAGGGATAAGGTCAACACCCTCTGCGTGGTGCAGAATGCCCTCACCGGGCTGGATGGGCTGGTCGTTCATGGCTTTCTGCATCAGGGTGGAAAGGGTGGTGGGCAGTTCATCGGGCTGCTGCCAGCCCATGCTGATGGTCAGTGACCCCTGTGGGTCGGTATCCACCAACAGGATTTTTTTGCCCTCCATTGCCAGCCCGATGCCCAGATTCTCACAGGTGGTGCTTTTCCCCACACCGCCTTTTTGATTGGTGACTGCGATAATCGTAGCTTTCTTTGCGATAACATCACCCCGCTTTCGGTGAACCGCGCGCAAAGTCGTGGTTCGCTTTGTTCTGATAGTAGAGGTTCATGGTGGTGGGCGCATTGTAGAGCATTGCCAGCAGATACTGCTTCATGTTCCGCACCGGGGCAGTGTTTTCTGCCAGCGAATCCAGCACGAAACGGATGTGGTCAGCGTTCAGCTTTTTCAGCCGGCTGCGTACCACCTCGGCAGGCTTGTCATCTCCGGCAATCCGCAACATCTTGCGTTTGGTGGAACAGGTATCCACAAGCAGGTCTACGATCTGGTAGATGGTGTCCTCATCGTCCGGGCAGAGCCGGAGCAGGAGGTCAACCTCCAAAGACTGATAAAAATAATCCTCAAGCTGCTCCCGGATGCCCCCGGAATAGATGGGGTCAGGATCGTTCCACTCTGTCTTATTCTTATCAGTCTTATTTGCTTGCGGTTTTGGCTGCTCCAGAGTTGCGCTTTCGGCAGCACCTGAATTGCTGTTTGGGCAATTCTGTACTTGCGCTTTTGGCAAGCCGGAGGAAAAGTCCTTGACGTAGATCAGGCTGGGTCTGCCCAGACCACGGCGCTTGCGCTCGATGAGGTCAATGTCCTCCAACTCCCGGAACAGCTTGACCGCCTTGTGCTCGGCGCAACAGAGGGATTCCTGCACTTCCCGGACGGTGTAGATGATATACACCCGACCCTGCTCGTCCAGCCAGCCGTTCTTTGCAGAAAGGCTCATGCGGTCCAGCAGAATGCCGTATAGCGTCCGGGCATCGGTGGAGAGCTGCCGGAAGCGGTGGTCTTGGAACAGTGCCTTGGGGATGCGGAAGTAGGAGAACAATTCGCCTGACTGACCATAAAAGTAGTCCAGCATCATTTGGTGTGACCTCGGATTTTCAACTGTATGGGTGTGTTCATGTGGAAAACTATCACTCCTTTCCTGTCAGATGTAAAATACAACGTCCGTTGAAAAGGGTACTAAGCAAACAGGACTGCTTCACACACATTGCACTGTGGAGCAGTCCTGTTCGTTTAATATGTAATTGTCATTGCACCTTCATGGCAGTCCTGTGCATAGGTGCGGAGCAGATCGAGGTGCTTTGAGGATTTTCGGACGATAGCCGTTGCACGGTCGCTGGACATAAACTCAACGACTGCAAGCCGTGGAATCGTCAGCGTGCCACGAATTTTGAAACCAACAAGGATCTTCTGATTGCACCATCGCTGGATGCTTTGTGCAGAGTAGCCCGTCAGTTCCGAAACTACCGGGGTGGTCAGCAGATCATCATATCCAACCGTGAGATTTTCCCATAGGGTATACAGCCCTGTTTTTTCCGGTTCTGTAAAATTGAAGCGGATGATCTCTGCGGCAGGCTTGTCCGGGTGCCGCTTGGAGCAGCCATTCTTTCCGATATAAAAGCCCGTTGGAACCTTATACTTTTCAGGATTGTCCTCACGGTCACACAAGTAGGTGATCACGTCGTGGGTCGCAATATGGTATTTGCGTGTTTTCTTTCCTGTATTGATACACGGAACGAGGCCGGAATCCAGAAGGTACTTGGCGTGTTGCTTATTGATGCGGGCAACGCGATAGAACTGGTCTTTCGTCATTCCGTTGGGATATTCTTCGAGTATTTTATAGCACTCTAACAGAGTCCTCATGTTCATCCATCCTTTGCTGCTTTGATTTTGTCAGCGTCAGAAGCAACATATTGTATGGATGGATTCTGGCTCCCGGAATCTCTCTCGCCCGTTCTCTCCAAAGGGCGTAGAATCTCTCCCAATTCTCTCCAAAAGGCAGATTTTTCTGCGTTTTGGAATGTGGGTTCAAATCCGCATGGAGCCTCGTGATTTTGGATTTTGATGAAATTTTGAGCGTAAATTCGATGGTTCGTATCTTCTGGCAAAGTGGGCTAATTACCTCTATCTTCCACCAAGTACCGTGAAGCAGGAAAAACTCGAAATCGTTTTGTCCTTAACCGGGCACGTGGGTTCGAATCCCACCATCTCCGCCAACAAAAGGCACCAGCTCAGGCTGGTGCCTTTTTTGCGGCAAAGATGGTGAGGATTCGAACAGGGCGGCGCTGACGCGCAGCGACAGAGTTTGGTAGCCGATGAGAATGGTTAAATACATCCACTTTTTCAAAAGTTAACAGGAAGTCACAAATTCGCATCTCGGAAACAGAATATTGAAAGTTGTTCATAAAAATAGGACTGGATTTCTCCGGCCCTCAAAAAAAGTATGCGTCAACGGTTACCGCTTAAAATCTTCTCCAGCGTATCCGCAAACTTGGTATCCTGCTCCTCGTATTATAAAAGAGTAGTATTTATAGACCGCTCTCCAGCGGTATGCTACACTGTATAGGATGCTGTGGATTGGTGAACACCTCCTACCGCAAAGACGGTTTGACGAAGGCTCCAACCACAGCTTCTTTGTTGAAA
>JBNMHZ010000033.1:0-31508 GCA_050873025.1 Faecalibacterium sp.
CGGCCAGGCCTTCCTGGAGCTGCACCCCACCAAGTATGCTGAGGAGCTGGTCAAGAAGATGCAGAAGAGCGGCGCTAAGGCTTATCTGGTCAACACCGGCTGGAACGGCACCGGCAAGCGCATCTCCATCAAGGATACCCGCGGCATCATCGACGCTATCCTGAACGGCGACATCAACACCGTGCCCACCAAGAAGATCCCCTACTTCGACTTCGAGGTTCCCACCGTGCTGAACGGTGTGGACACCGGCATCCTGGATCCTCGCGATACCTACGCAGATGCTTCCCAGTGGGAAGAGAAGGCCAAGGATCTGGCAAGCCGCTTCATCAAGAACTTCAAGAAGTACGAAGGCAACGAGCACGGCAAGGCTCTGGTCTCTGCCGGCCCTCAGCTGTAAGCTGACTGCTGCCTGATACTTAGGTAACAAAAGGACGTGTTCCCGCAAGGGAGCACGTCCTTTTTGTGTTTTCTGCGCTGCCAAAGGCAGAACGCCGGTGGTTCGATTTTGCAGGCCGCTCTTTGCGTTACCTGCGGGCCACGAGGTGGGCACGGAAGCCCTTCTGCTTTTCCGTAAAGTCGTGTAAACGTTCCGTCGGTTGTGTTTTCCACGTCTCTGTGCTATCCTGTGGAAAAGGATGTGAGAGAATGGACGCAAAAGAATTTGGCGCGTTCCTTGCACAGGTGCGCCGTGAGCGGAACATGACGCAGGCCGAGCTGGCCCAGCAGCTCCATGTTACGGATAAAGCCGTCAGCCGCTGGGAGCGCGGCATCGGCCTGCCGGACATCAACACGTTGGAGCCGCTGGCCGACGCCCTTGGCCTGACACTTGCAGACCTGATGCACTGCCACGATGCACGGCAGAATAACGCCGCACCTTCTGTCCCGCTGGAGGATTTTTTCACCATGCTGCGCCGCCAGCACACCGTGGACTGGCATTCCGTGCGCACAGCTTTGCTTGCGCTGAGCATTGCGCTTGCTCTTTGGGGCGTTTTTGCCTGCCCCGGCCGTTTGGCCGTGCATTGGCAGACCCTCAGCGATGGTTCGCTTCAGGCAGACGGCTGGATGTCTTCTCTGGTCATTTTTCCATTGCTTGCAGGCGCCGAGTTTTTATCCCTTGAGCTCTGGAACAGCTTTGAACAGACCGGCTATTACCGCCGCTGGGGCGAAGTGAACCTTTTTATGATCCACGCCATGTCTTTCGGCACACCGCTTACTTGCCTGATGCGGCTCGTGCTGGATCTACTGTTCTTTTTCTGTTTCGGCTTTGTTCTTCCCTGCGTCGAAGCGTGGCTGCTTCTATTGAATTAAATGCCGCTTCCCTCTCCGCCCCTTTCCGTGAAAAAGCAAAAGGCAAAGCCCGCAGGCTTTGCCTTTTGCATCATATGATAAAATCGTTTCCGCTGTTGATGCCCAGAGTGAAACGGCGGGCATTCTGAATCGTTTTTACTTCGCAGCTTCGAACTCTGCTTCGATCTCGGCCGAAGGTGCCGGGGTGACAAGGCTTACCACAACGCACACCAGCAGAGACACGAGGAAGGCCGGCAGCAGCTCGTAGATGCCAAACACGCCGCCCAGGGGGCTGACAAGGTACTTCCACACAAAGACCATCAGACCACCGCACAGCATACCGGCCAGAGCACCCTGCCAGTTGCAGCGCTTCCAGAACAGGGCGCACAGCACCACCGCGCCAAAGGAGCCGCCGAAGCCGGCCCATGCAAAGCTGACGATGCCGAACACGCTGGAGTTGGGGTCGCGGGCCAGCACCACGCCCACCACGCTGATGCAGATGATGGTCAGGCGGGCGGCAAACAGGCTCTGCTTCTCGGTCAGCTTCATGTGGCCGAACTCCTGCAGGATGTTCTGCGAAACACTGGAAGCCGCTGCCAGCATCTGGCTGTCGGCCGTGGACATGGTGGCAGCAAGGATGCCGGCCAGGATCAGACCCGCCAGAATGGCTGCCAGCACGCCGTGCTGGGCGATCAGGCTGGCGATGCGCACGATGATGGTCTCGCTGGAGGAGCCGCTCAAAAATTCCAGCGCACCGGCCTTGGTCATGCCCAGGCCCACCATGCCGATGGCGATGGACGCGGTCATGGCAATGACCACCCACACGCTTGCGATGCGACGGCTAAGCACCAGTTTCTTCTCATCCTCAATGGCCATAAAGCGCAGCAGGATATGCGGCATACCAAAGTAGCCAAGGCCCCATGCCATGGTGGAAACGATGTCCAGCAGGCTGTAGGAGGTTGCAGAGTTGTCGGCCACATTGTGGCTGGCGGTCATGGTCAGATAACCGGACAGGCTCTGCGCATTCTCAACGACTGCGTTCCAGCCGCCGGCGACTGTGATGCCATAGCCCAGCACCGCAATCAGCGCCATGCTCATGACAACGGACTGGATCAGGTCGGTGGTGGACACGGCGCGGAAACCGCCCATGATGGTGTAGCCCACAATGACCACGGCAGACAGGATCATGGCAAGCATGTAATCCACGCCGAACAGGCTGTTGAACAGCTTGCCGCAGGCCGCAAAGCCGGAAGCAGTGTACGGGATGAAGAACACGATGATGATCACAGCACCCAAGGCGTTGAGCAGGTTGCGCTGGTCATGGAACCGCAGCGAAAGGAACTGCGGCACCGTGATGGCGTTCAGATTGGCCGAGTAGCGGCGCAGGCGGCGGGCCACGATGAGCCAGTTGAGCCAGGTGCCCACGGCCAGGCCGATGGCTGTCCAGCCCGGCGATGCAATGCCGGTCAGGTATGCAAGGCCCGGCAGACCCATCAGCAGCCAGCTGGACATATCGCTGGCCTCGGCGCTCATGGCCGTGACCAGCGGGCCCATCTTGCGGCCGCCGAGGTAGAAATCGCTGCTGTCCTCGTTGGACTTGCTGTACACAAAGCCAACCAGCAGCATACCCACCAGATAGATCACTATGGTGGCAATGATGCAGATATTGATCATTTAGTTACCCCTCTCTTTCTTCCCCACAATGGGAATATATTGTTCATTTTACCACAAAAACCCGCATTCCTGCAAGCTTTTTGCATGATTCAGGAGCCTGAACCGCTGTTTTTACGGGTTTTGAACAGAAAAAGCCTCAAACTCTGCCAAAAATCCGTCATCCTTGCCCGCCGGGCAAATTGATAATGCCGTTTCTGCGTGCTATAATCAGAGCAGTTTTATGGAGAAAGAGGGCTCACTATGGCTGATATCACCATCCGCAATGCGTCCCTTGCCGATGCGCCGCGCATTCTGGAAATTTACGCCTGGTATGTGGAGCACACGGTCATCACCTTTGAATACACCGTGCCGTCGCTCGCCGAGTTTGAAGGCCGGATGCGGCACACGATGCAGAAGTATCCCTATCTCGTCATCGAGAAGGACGGCCGCATCGAAGGCTATGCCTACGCCGGGGCCTTTGTGGGCCGAGCCGCCTACGACTGGGCCTGTGAGCTGACCATTTATCTGGACCACGATGCCCAGAAGTGCGGCATGGGCCGGATGCTGTACGAGGCACTGGCCGACCGGCTGAAAGCCATGGGCATCCTGAACCTGTACGCCTGCATCGGCTACCCGCAGGTGGAGGACGAATATCTGACCAGAAACAGTGCCCAGTTCCACGAGCATCTGGGTTTTGCACTGTGCGGCACCTTCCGCAACTGCGGCTACAAGTTCGGCCGCTGGTACGATATGGTGTGGATGGAAAAGATCATCGGCGAGCACAAGGCCGATCAGCCCGCGATCACGCCCTATCAATATTAAACGCAAAAGCACCCGCTGCCAGCCTTACGGGCCCCGGTAGCGGGTGCTTTTTTGTTATTTTACAAAGAAATCCGGGAACCGTTCCAGGATCTGGGCAAAATTTTCGCGATACATGCCAAGGTGATGTTCAAACAGTGCTTCTGCGTCCACATCCGGCGGCAGGCCGTCCCGCAGATAGCCGAAGATCTGCTCGTGCTCCTTCTGCACCGATGCAATGTTTCCCCGGCAGAGGGCTGAGTCCAGATACCGCACGCGGTCCATGTGGGAGGTGACATTGTGCATGGCCTCCCAGATGCGGTCGTAGCCGGAGTCGTGATACAAAAGCCGGTGGAAATCGTTATCCAGCGAGATGAAAAAATCGTCCGCCGCATCCTGATCCAGATAGAGGTCGGTGTTCTGCCGGTCCAGCAGAGCCTCAAATTCGTTCAGCTGCGGCTGCGTCAGCTTCCCTGCAAGGCCGCGCAGCAGCGCCGGCTCCAGAATGCGGCGCATGGCAAAGCCCTCGTTCAGGTAGGGAATGCTGATCTTGGACACGATGCTGCCACGCTGGGGCAGCACATCCACCAGCCATTCACCTTTCAGCATCATCAGCGCTTCGTGCACCGGCGTGCGGCTCATGGCCAGCTGTTCGCACAAATCGGCCTCGCTCAGCTGGCAGCCCGGCTGCAGCTGCAGCGTCATGATATTCTTGCGCAGCATCCGGTACGCATAGGCGCGGTTGTTTTCTTCCGGCCTGCGCGGGTCCAGCAGCAGCGGCAGGCTGATGGCTTTTTCTTCTCTCATAGCGGTTTCCTTTTTTGCTTGCCGTGGTTTGTGCCGCAAAAGCACAGCTTTTGCAGGCATTGCTGCCTTTATTATAAAACATCCGGTTTCACATGTCAAAACGAAACTGCTTTGCAATGCATCCTCGAAAACGTCCGCCTATAAAACACACCGCTCACCCGTCTGAAACACTCAGACCGGTGAACGGTGTATCTTCATTTTATTCCGTCATGCAGGCTGCATTTTTCCAGCCGGGCTCAGCCTTTACCCGCGGGTTCCCTCAATCTTGGAATCGTGGCTCTTGCCCCGCAGGTCTGCCGGGTTCAGGCTGCCGGTCCAGCGGCCATCCTCCTGTGCAGCGTTGTACTCTTCCCAGGCGGCCTCACTGCGGATGGTGGTGCCGGTCAGGTACTTATCGTCCCACGGGTTCACAGGGTCCGGGTCGGTGGGGTCCCATCCGCGCAGGGTCTCATCCTCCGGGTCAATGTAGATGGTTCCCGGCTTGCCCATGGGGCCGGGGTCTGCCGCGTCATCGTAGATGACCACCGGCGTGCCGATGGGGCAGTTATCATAGATCCACTTCACGTCCACCACTTCCAGCCGGATGCAGCCCAGCGAAGCCAGCGAGCCGAGCTTGTTGTACTCGTCGTACTCCAGATCGTCCTTGTGCTGGGTGTAGTAGGGCACACTGTGGAACAGATAGGAGCTCCAGATGCGGGTGGCATACTGGCCGTAGCACGGGCCGGAAAGCAGCCGCCAATGATAATTGACCGGTGTGGAGAAGTAGCCCAGCGGCGTATCCGTGCCGCCGCTGCACACCATGGCCATGTAGGGCACCAGATACTGCCCGGCCTCATTGGCCGCATAGACCGTAACGGTGGAAGCTGCGCGGTTCACGGCCAGCAGATAGGGGAAGCCCTCCTTCTGCTGGATGGTAAAGCCCTGTTTGGTCAGGCTTTCGTCTGCCTGCAGCCGGGTCATCAGTGCCTGCGTGTTGGCCTGCCACTGTGCAGGGTCCTTTACGCTGGGTGCCGTGTTGGTGGCGTTCAGTGCGGCAGTCTGCTGCACCTGCTGATAGTACAGCTCGCTCTCACTGAGCTCCGGGGAGCTGCTCTCCGCTTCCGAGCTGGCCGGGGCTGCTT
The DNA here is from genome assembly GCA_050873025.1 of Faecalibacterium sp. Classification (GTDB taxonomy): domain Bacteria; phylum Bacillota; class Clostridia; order Oscillospirales; family Ruminococcaceae; genus Faecalibacterium. The sequence goes on from JBNMHZ010000033.1 coordinate 5,667, forward strand.
CTGCCGTGCTCTTTTTGCCGTGCAGCCAGAAAGCTGCAGCAGCCGTCAGCAGCACCAGAAGAATGAGCAGGAGCCACGGCAGCGGGCTTCTGCGCCGCCGTGCATGGCGGCTCCTTGTCCGGTAGGTTTTTTTGTAAACTTTTTTCTCTCTCATAGCCTTATTCCCATCTCGTCCGCTCACAGATCAAAAGCTCAGGTAATCCGAACTGACCCAGCCATAGGTGCCGTTGTACACCACGCACACCCAGGGATAAACACTGTCACTGTAGCCGATCTCGTACACCACATCGCCCTTCGGGATGGTCAGGATCTTATCATACTCCTGTCCCGGGCCGGTGCGCAGGAACAGGCCGGTCTTCTGGGTCGCCACGGTGGCTGCTTTCCAGTCATCCGCAGCAAAGATCGTATCCGGCTGGTAGTTCAGACCGTCAAGCACATTTTCCGTTGTGCCGTAGGGCGTGTTCTCCCACAGATTCTGGGCATTGGTCAGTGCATCGCTGGAGTGTCCATAGGCAGTGCGCAGTTCCTGAATGTAATCCAGAACACCTTCTACGCCGCCCAGCGCCGATACGTCGATCTGATCCAGCGCCGCGCCGATCACTGCCTCTGCATAGTCCTTCATGTCCTCGTTGTTGGGATAGCTGTTCAGGCCGCTGTTCAGCGCCTGAAGCGCAGCCTTCCAATCACCGGCGGCAGCAAGGTCCTGCGCCTGGTCAAGGGTCTGCTGTACCGTGTAGCCTTCCTTGGCCTTCTGGTATGTCGTCTGGTGCCGGCCCCACATGGACGCCGTGAACTTCTCGTTATCGTACACATGGTATGCAGCCGCGTAATCGCCCCGGTCCATGGCGGCTTCTGCCTGCACGGTCAGCTCCTCGAACCGGCCGTCCATATAGGACCAGCCCGCAGCCAGCGCCACCGCCACAACGGCTATCACCACCAAAGCTTTTATCCTGCCGATCAGCTTTTTGTGCTTGAGCTCTTTTTCGGCATTCGCCTTCCGAGCCGCCACGATCTGATCGCAAAGGTTGGACATCTGCGCCGTATACTGCTGATACTGCTGCAGTTCCTCCCGAATCGTTCTGCTGTAATCGCTCATAGTTCCTCCGTGATCGTTCCTGTCTGAATCGTCATTTCATCCGTTCCTGCTGCCGGAACCCCGGCCGCAGATTTTTACTCAAGAAATTTTTCAATAAACTCCGGGCACACCTTCCGATACAGTTCCAACGCATCCGGCGATACGATATCCCGGAATGCTTCGGCAAAGCCCTGTGTCGTGCCACTGTTCAAATAGGCGTCCAGCGCTTCGTAATACTTCTGATAGCGCTGTTCGTACTCTTCCTCCGGAAGGCTGGGGGAATCTGCAATGCGGATCTCCTGCTCATCCTCCGGCAGCTCGGTGCAGGTGACCTCGCCATTCAAAAAGCAAAGCTTCTGCGCAAGTTCATAGACGATGGTCGTTCCGGTCTCCTGCTCCGTCTCGGAATAGAAGGTAAAGGCCGCAAGACCTCTGGCCGCTCCATCCGAGACCGGGTAAGGACACGCCATCCCTTCGCCATCGCGTACATGCCATGCCAGTTGATCCAAAATCTGTTTTGTCTCCACGCTTTCTCCCCCCCTGTCAGGAAACATACTGGACTACCGAACCTGCGGCTTTCATCCACTTTTTAAAGTCTTGTTTGCTGCAGTAGAACTCTGTTCCCATATAGCTGCAGTTTCCTGTATCGTGAATCCAAATGCCTGCCGGTTCGCCATTTTCGTCCAATTCCACACCTGTGACTATAACCGCATGGTCTGCCGAACTCACAGAAAACAGCGAATGTTTCTGCTCCGATTTTTTCTTCAGCACATGATGATCTATCGCGATCATTGCAACCTTTCCCGTCTGCAGTTGCTGGTAGATGTTATTCAATGATCCTTTAAAGTCATACTCACACTGATATCCAAGCTCTTCTAAAATTTTTTCTCGCTCGTCCATCGTAGTTCCACCATTATCACCAACAATTCGTGCTCTTTTTTCAGCGGAATAGCTATCTTTTATCTTTTTATCTGTACAAAGCTTATGTGCTCGTGCAAATTCAATGATCTCCGCTTCGGTGGCGGAACCGCCCAGCAGCTCGATTGCTTCGGCAATACAGCAGCAGCCGCAGGTGCCTTTGAAATTTTCGACTACAAGTCCCTGCTGCGGGATCATCGAGAGCATACATTCGCTCATTTGTTTTCCTCGAACGCCAACAAACTTTGTTTTTATAGGATAATTCCGCCTGATTGCGTTGACATGCATCTGAAAATATTCAGAATCCGACTTAAGCGTTTTACGTGCCGCATCGACCTCCAGCATCTTCTTCGAAATCTGATGCTGCAATTCCCGTGTTTCTTTTGTTTCGGGACGATTGGCCAGTTCTCCGTATCTTTTCATCAGCTGTTGATATTGTTCATCAAGCGGTGCTCGTTCTGCATCCATCTCCTTTGCTTTCCAAGCAAAGTCCTCTGCGATTCGATTCAGCATCACAGCTTTGTCGTCACTCTCATCAAACGAGTCAACTGTGCTCCGCATTTTTTCCATTCGGTCATACTGCTCATGCAATTCATTCACCCGCTTTTGGAGCGGTGATTCTTCCTTAGCCGGAGCATTCTCTGCGTCCTGTGCTGCCATTCCAGCAGCAGCGGCTCCCGCACATATGAACCCCGCCGCATCGGCCCATTTGCCGCGGTTTGCCTGCGCCATCTGCCGGATATCCGACACATCCGCCTGCGGTTTGCCGCCGGGCGGTGCCATGGACACCATTTGGGGCGGTGCAGCGGCGGCGCTCACCGTTTTGGCGGTCTCAATATGAGAGGGCCCGTTGTCGGGCGGGCCAGCTGCTGCCGGTGGAGCCGCACCCGGTGTCTGCACAGCTGCGGACGCCGGGCGGCCGGCACCGCCGTGGCCGGAGATGGTGCCTTTTTGTGCCGCCGCTGCCGAAATGTTCACGCCATCACCCAGATAGCCGGTGATCTCAGCCTGCAGCTGGGCCACCTTCTGGCGCTCCCGCTCACAGTCCTGCACATCCTGTGCCAGCTTACTGGCGCGGGGCCCGGCAGAGGCAGTGGAATAGTTCATCCGGCCAAGCTGCTCCATGCCGGAGTTTGCCAGGCTGCGCTCTTCGATGTGGCCCACGAGCATCTGATCCACACCCAGCAGCGCCTGACGGCAGCCGCCCAGGAACTCTGCATACTGTTTGATCCGCCGCTGCGCGATCTGGATCGCCTGCATAGCCTGGCTCATCTGCCGCTCAAGCGGCTGGATCGCGCGGCTGTTCTCCCGCATCTCTGCCCGGCACGCCGCGATCTGACGCTGGATCTCAGCGGCGCGGCTGCCATCCTCATCGTTATCGTCGTTCAGCGATTCCAGCTGATCCTGCAGATCCTCGATCTCTTCGCGGAGCGAATCGTTCTCCTCTTCCAGTGCATCGCGCTCGCGCTCCGCTTCCCGGAACTCCGCATACAGCTGCTCCATTCTTTTTTCTTCCGCAAGCATGGCTGTGCCGTTCTGCTGCACACTGCTCTGTGCACTGGAGATATAGCTTTGCAGCTCCGGGATCGTTTTTGCCTGTCTCACAAGCTCCTCACATCCTTTTCCCCGTTACACCGGTTCGCCCCGCCGGGCCGCCGCCTCGTTTTCTTCCATCACAGCAGCCCAGGCCCGGGCCCGGGGCAGAACTTCTCCCAGCCCCTGGCCTTCCATCCAGTCCGCAAAGCCGTCCGTCTGCACCAGCTGCTGCACGCAGACATCCAGATCCGCTGCATCCTGCAGGCAGGCTGTCAGTTCTTCTGCCGTGTGGATCTGCCGGCCCGCGCAGACAAGCTGCGTCTGCATCCCCAGCGCCAGTTCCAGCTGCTCTGCAGCCAGCGCCGGTGCCTTGCGCATCAGGTCCTCGATCTGCTGCACATAGGCAAGCTGCTCCGGTGTGTAGCCGTTGCAGCTGCAGTACACAGAAAGTGCACCGGCACAGCAGAATTCTTCCAGCTCGCTGTGTTCCGGCTCCTGCACCAGCTGGGCAAGGCCCGGGTAGCACCGGCCCCGCCACAGGATCTCCGGGCCGCCGCAGAGGGTCTGCAGCAGCTCGAACAGCCCGGTGTCATGGTTCATCTGCCGGATGCACCGGCTGCACAGCTCATAGGCATCCGACCGGAACTGGCGCAGAAAAGCATCCAGCTGGTGCTGCTGCAGCAGGAACGAAAGCTGTTCCCAGTCCTGCAGAGCCGCCCTGCGCAGGTCTGCCACCGTGGCAAGCTCCCCATCCCGGAAGCGCACCGTCCGCACCGCAGGGCGCTGCGGCTCTGCATCCTGTGTTTTTTCTCCGATCCAGCGCAGCAGCGCATCCTCGCTCAGCCGTTCCTTCGGCTCAGGCTGCAGCATCCCGTGGAGCAGCCGCCGCATCCCCTCGGAAAGCGAAGCCGCATACGACATTTCCCGCTGCCAGAAAAGCTTGGTCTGGAACAGATTGCCCTCGGGGATCAGCCGCTGCCCTGTGAGCAGGGTGTACAGCGTAAGCCCCAGTGCGCAGATATCCGATGCCACCGACCAGGCTTTCCCGCGGGAGGTCAGGATCTCCGGTGCCGCGTAGGACAGGGTGACCCCCAGCCCGCGGGCAAGCTGCGGCGAAAACCCGGTCATATTGCCAAGATCCACCAGATACAGCGTTTGGGCGGCGGCATCCCAGACCAGATTTTCGGGTTTCAGGTCGTTGTGCAGCAAGCCGCCCGCGTGCATCTGCCGCAGCAGATGCACCAGCTGCGGCAGCAGGACCGTGCGGAGCTCCTGCTCCGAAAAAACAGTTCCCTCCGCAAGGCTCCGGCCCGGCACACGCTCCATGCATTCACAGAGCCGGTCATCCACCGTACCATATGCCACAAGCTGCGGCATATGGCGGAGCCCGAGCTCCTGCAGCCGGCTGTAGACAGCGCTGCGATCCCGCTGCGGGCCGTTGTAGCGCTTAATGACGCAGTCCCGGCCCTGTGCATCCTGTGCACAGTAGACCGTGCTTTCTCCGCCATCTGCAAGCACCTGCGTGATCCTGCAGCCAAGAATGACCCTGCCGACCCACTCATCCGGTGCGGCAGGTGCTGTTTCTGCTGCGGGCTCGGCCGCAGGGCAGACCGGGCAGGTCTTTGCCTGCCGCAGCTGGCCCGCCTGCAGGGTGACCGCTGTTCTGTTTGGCATCCTTTCACCTTCTTTTCAGGTTCTGCGCAGGTTCAGCCCTGCTGCAGGGCCAGATCTTGCTGCCGGTAGCTGGCAAGGAGCGCAAAAAAGCGTACAACATCGGGAGCTTCCTCGATGTATTCCGTCATTTTGCGCAGGGTCCGGATATTCTTCTGCAGCGCAGCAGCCTGAGGCCGCAGAGGCCCCGGCTCCTGCAGGACTGCAAACGGCACCGCATCCACTGCGCGTGCAAGCCCTTCCCGCAGCAGGCTCAGCACGGCAGGGTCGCCGCTTTTTTCTGCCAGCTCACAAAGAAACGCTGCTGTAAAAAACTCCATGTCGTTTTCCCCTCTGGCATCCGGCCGCTGTGTACCTTACCACAGGCTGTCCTGCGGCATGGCACGGATAGCAGCCTGCAGATTTGCCACAAAATCCCGCACCCAGCCATCGGTAGGCTGCTCGTACAGGCGGATCTTCGGGTTCTCGGCGCTGTCCATGTCAAAATAGACGGCATTCTTCTGCTTCATGTTTACCGGAGCCGCCGTATAAGTAAGTGCTTCCAGCTGTTCTGCCGGGATATCGCCCACCAGACGCTGCTCAAAGCAGGGCAGTGCATCCTTGTAGGCGCTCAGCAGGTTCTCGGCGCTGTTGGCCCAGACGATAAAGTTCATATTGTTTTCCGGGCCGCGCTGCAGCAGCGAGACGAACCGCTCCCGCGGTGCCTGGGTATAGGCATCCGGCTGGACCAGCAGGCGGCGGGCACGGTTCAGGCCAAAGAACACCACGAACTGACGCCGCTTTGCAGGCAGCTCCTTTTCCAGAACGTCCAGGCCGTCCAGCACATCGCTGGCATGATAGACACGGATCTTTTCCGGCAGTGCACGGACCAGCTGCCCGAACATATCATTCTGCGGTGCGTCGGAGGACAGGTCGAACAGCGTGATGGCCGGTTCATCGCCCATGTCCTGCTGCCGCAGCATCTCATACAGCAAGCTGCCCATAATAAAGGCCGTCGTGATGCGTGCACGCTGCTGTTCGGTTCCGGTCAGCAGCAGGTTCTTGCCTCTGCGGCTGAACAGCTGCGGATGGAAATTGTTTTCCAGACTGAGCGGCTCGCCCACAAACAGGCGGTAGCCAAGGCCCGCATAGCTCTGGTCGATCTCGCCCTTTTCTGCAAAGCAGTTGAGGGGGTTGGAGCGGTCGTCCTGAATGCTGGACAGCAGCAGACGCGTGCCGCCCGTCACCTGGAAGCCTGCAGCAGCCTGCTTCTGTGCGATCTGTTCCAGCAGGGCACGCTGCTCGTCCTCATTGCAGAACGCAATGCGGCACTGCACGTTGTGGTCCTTGTTGCCTGCCGACGCATTGAACACCGCCACGCCCTTGTCCAGATTGATGAGCTGGTCGGCCATGGGGTTGTCCGGCAGGATGATGCGGGCGGAATCCGGGCTGCTCTTCAATGCGATGCGGGTCTCGAACTGGTTGTACACCGTCTCCGGCAGGGCTGCCGCATTCTTGATGTCCTGCGTTGCCATGATAAGGTAAATAGCAGGAGCACGGCCCACCAGCGTCAGACGCTTGATGATCTCTGCTGCTTCGCTCATCACCGGGTCATCGCTCCGGCCAAAGGCTTCCTGGAACTCGTCGATGATAAGGATCGTGCGCGGCATACCGTGGTGTGCCTCGCCCTTTTCTGCCATCTTCTGACGGTAGTTTTCCAGATCACGGCAGCCTTCTGCCTTGAACATGTTGTTGCGCTCCTGCATCTCGGCTTCGATCTTTTTCAGCACGGCCAGACCGAATTCCGGCTCCGTATCGATGGAGATGGCACGGAAGTTCTTCAGCTCATACTCGGTGTAGACCTTGAATTCCACGCCGTCCTTGAAGTCCATCAGGTAGATCTGCACATCCTCCGGGCTGTACTTCATCAGCAGGCCCATGATGATAGTGTGCAGCAGGGTGCTCTTGCCCGAGCCGATCATGCCGGTGATCAGGGTATGGTACTTGGGGCTGAGGACATCCGCCGCCTGCTCCAACGAAAGCACCTTGTTTGCGCCGGACAACGCGAACGGCACGGAAATGCCCTTTTCGTCCGAGTAGTGGAACCAGCGGTCAGGCTGCTGGGGCAGGCCGCCGGTCACGTCGTCATAGGTGATCGTAACGCGGTCTGCATTGTACACGGCCTTTTTCAGCGTTTCGATGGCATCGTCCAGTTCCACACGGTTTTCCGGCAGCTGCAGCGGCAGGTACTGGATCTGCGGCAGATGGTGCGGATGGTCGGCGGGGATCACGCTGGACAGACGCGGCGGCACGCACATCATGCCGTCCTCGTAACGGTAGCAGCTCAGGTTGCGCACGATGCGGTGCAGCACGGCATTGTAGCGCGGGTCGTTGGCTTCGTTCATGCCGGCGATCTCGGTCGCTTCGCCGGCCAGAATGGTATAGATGCCGTTCTTGGGGCCGTTGCTCATGATGTTTTCCAGCTTTTCCAGCGCAGTCTGGGTAAAGCCGCGCGGGAAATCCACCACCATGAGGAACTGCAGCGGCTCGGCGTTCTTGCCGGCAGCCTTGTTGTACTCCAGAATGTCGGTGTACTGGCCGCGCAGGTAGTCCTGATTGATGGTCTGGGCGCGGTCTAGCAGAACGTCCAGACGCTCCTCGATGCGCTGGGCATTGCCCCACACGTGGGTGTCCACCAGACGCTCGTCCACATCGGCAAAGCGCATGAAGCTGGAGAATGCTTCACCGGCATCGCTGGGGCTGATAAAGGTAAAGCGCACCTTGCCTGCCATGTTGGTCATGAACAGCTGCATCGTCATGGCGTTCAGGTTGGACACAACGATATCCCGCAGATTTTTGGGGTACGCAATGATGGACGAGAAATTCTTGTCCGTAAAGGCAGTGCCGCAGGGCAGTTCCAGATAGGTCCTGGTCTCCGTGCGGCGCAGCGCATACCCAAAATGCTGCTCCACGCACTCCCGGATCACCTCGTCCTCAAGGTACGGGGTCAGGTCGCAGCGGCTGCGGCCAAACAGCAGGCCGTCGCCGTTGTGCTGGGCCGGGGTATAGCCCTTGTACTGGGCCTCGCTGCGGGTCACCGTTTCGTAAGCCTGTTTTACCTGCTCCGGAGCCAGCTGCTGCACGAACTGCTGCCGGAAGTTTTCCTCCCGCTGCTGGGTGCGGGCTGCTGCCATCTGGGTGTGCTCTGCCCTGCGCTGTGCTGCGGTCTGCTGCTGCGCGGCCTGACGGCGGCTGTATTCGGCAGTGTGTGCGTTGAGCTCCTGCTGCTGCCGGCCGGTGCTGTCTGTCATATTCTTCCGCAGCTCCGACCGGTTCTGCGTGGTAACGTCGTTGTATTCCGCATCGGCCTTTGCACGCATCTCGGAAAGGTGCTGCCGGATCTTCTGATAGGCCTCATCGGCCTCCTGCTTCAGCGCAAAGACCGGCGCGGTATAGTCCTCTGCCTTCGGCGGCAGATGGCCGGCTTCGTCCCGCAGCATATCCAGTGCGCCTGCCGTGGAGATCTCAATGTTCTCCATGCCTTCGCGTCTGCGCACACAGCTGATGATCTGGTTATCAAACTCCTTGCGCATGGTCTCCAGGCGGTTTTCCATTTCCCGGATCTCGTCGTTGGCCTCCTTGCGGCGTTTTTCAGCCTCTGCCGTCCGGACATTTGCGTTTGCGTCATACCGCGATCTCTGCCGCTGGGCACGGTCGTTGATCTCCCGCAAAGTGCCTGTATGCCAGCTTTCCAGCTGCCGGGTCTCTTCGCTCTCGGTCTGGCCAAGCTCCTGCAGTTCCTGTTTCAGGCGTTCGTTCTGTGCGCTTTTTTCCGCTTCGTAATCCTGCAGAAGCGTAAACAGCTCGTCCGGAAATTCCGCCATGATCTGATACGGTTCTCTCATGATATATCTCCCCTTTTTCTATTTTCAAGCTGCCGGGCAGGCTCAGTTGTGGGCTTCCAGCCACGCTTCTGCTTCCTCGCTGCCCTCCTGGGCAGCCCGCACATACATCTCGCGCGCTTCTTCCATTTCATTCTGCGATTCATGGATGTGCGCCATTTCCAGCAGCGCATTTTCATTGTCATTGTCCACTGCGGCGCGCAGCCAGCGGGTGGCTTCCATCAGATCCTGCTCCACGCCCAGTCCATTGCGATACTGCTGGTACAGGCAGAACTGTGCGTTCGGGATATCCTTTTCCGCCGCTTTCAGGAAATAGTCATGGGCGCGTTTCTGGTCCTTTTTCAGCACACCGCCCAGGGCATATTCCAGTGCCAGGTTGTGCCAGGCCCAGCCCTCATCGTTCTGACGTGCCATTTCCAGATAGCGGATGTAATTGCGGGTATCGCCCATATTATCGTAAACTCTGGCCAGCCGGTTCTGCATGGGTGCAAGATCACGATCCACGCACTTTTTCATCAGGCGGATGCCTTCTTCCTGCGGGCAGTCGTATACTTCTTCAAAGAACATCTGTGCCAGAGCGGTCTCGCCCGGGCCATAGCCGTCCGATGCAGCCGCCTTGAACCAGTAGATGGCCTGCTCATCGTCCTGCGGTGCGCCATCGGTGCCGTTGACATAGGCCATGCCGATGTTGAACTTTTCGGACGGCGGCGTGCCGAATTCCTGTGCCTGCTGCAGGCGGATCTCCCAGGGGGAGAGGGCGGGCTGCTGCGGGGCGGCAGCGGCCTCCTGCTTCTGCGCGGCGGCTTCCTGCATCTGTGTTTTGGCGGCCTGTACTGCTTTGCCGGTCAGGCGGCCTGCCTGATACACCAACGAATTAAAAAGACCCATCTCTGCTCCCCCTTACTCTTTCTCACCCTGAATGGCTTCAAAATGGTCTTCCCGCACTACGATGACCGGACGAACGCCCACGTAGTCTGCATATGTGCTGTCACCGTACAGATCCAGCTTTCCGTCCGGATCAACGGTCTGGGTCAGCTTGTGCACAAATTCCGGGTGATCCTCGCACCAGATATCATCATCGGTACGCTCGGCCCGGCTGCCGCCGTAGCTTGCAAGGCGCCAGATGCCATTGCCGGTCTTGGGGTCCCGGTATGCGCCCTGTGCATAAGCGTAAGGCGTCACCTTGGCCTGCAGGGTCACGTCTGCCATTTCCGGGTAGTTTTCCATCACTTCCTGAACATCGTAATAGTCTCCGATGTTGATCTTCATGGCTTTTTCCGGTCCGCTGCTGAGGCCGCAGGTCTGGGAAATAAACGCTTCCCACGCGCAGAGCTCTTTCTGCTCTTCTTCGGTAAATGCCACCCGGATAAAATCGCTGTTCAGCCATGCAGCCAGTGCAGAATCTGCCCAGCAGATGTCATTGGGAGGCGTCTGCTTATCCTCCCAGAAGGCATGAGCGTCCAGGATATCCCGGCTGATGAGCAGGATCTTGTTTTCATCAAAATAGGGGTCGAGCACCTGCCAGATGATCGGCTCCACCTCGCCGTTCTCACCCATCGGGTAGCGCCCGAACCGGATCTGGTCGCCATGCTTGAATTTGGGCTCCTCCGCTTTTTCCTCCGCCGGGGCCGCAGGTGTCTGGGCAGCTTCCGGTGCAGCGGCCAGCGGCTGGGCCAGCAGTGCCTTCCAGGCATCGCCGTGCCACTGCAGTGCTTCGCCCAGGGCCATCAGGCAGCCGTTCAGATCCGGGCTGGCGGCGCGCTGTGCAGCCAGTGCCTGCTGCACTGTCTGGATCGCATCCTGCTGCTGTGCCGCATCGTCCGCCGCTGTGCCGATAAAGCACTGGAAGGCACCGGCCTTGTCCAGCTGCTTCAAAGCTTCTGCAAACTCATCCGTCTGCGGGGCCGTATCGTGCAAAACCGCCGTTACATAGCCCGGCTGCTGGAACGCCATCCGGCCAAAATGCAGGATGACATCCCGGAAAGCTGCGCAAAGTGCTTCATATCTTTTTTCCATTGTCTGACTCCTCTCCCGTCATACCATTTTTCAACTCAGCCGCCGAACATCGACAGCAGGACCAGTATCACAACGATGACCAGAACGATCTTCAGCGCACCCGCTGCAAGCGGCAGCAGCCAGATCACAGCACAGGGCACGATGTAGAGCAGGGCCAGATAAAACCACTGGAACAGCGATTTTTTGTACGCCTCCTGAAAAGGCATCGGCAGAAAATAGCCCAGCGCCGCACCCACTGCAGCACCCGCAGCGAGCTCAAAAAATCCGCCGCCCATCAGGCCAAAGATCACGCCAATGGCGGCACCGCCGCCCAGCATGACCCAGTGGAATGTGGCCCAGTCCATAAAATTGCCCCGCTTGCCGTGGGCGTCGGCCTTGGGCACATACAATTCCGGTTTGGGGTCTGCCCACAGCTGCTGCGGGCCGCGTTCATAGTCGGTCATAATGGATTCTCCTTTGCAATACCTGTTTTTTTATTTCTTTTGGGATCTGGATGGTTTCCGAAATGCTGCTGCACGGATGTTCAGCGCAGCATCCTCCTCTTTTGTTATATAAAGTGTTGTCGAAGCAAGCTTTTTATAGATCACATCATAGACAGCCCAGCAGGCTTTGTATTCCGTGGCCAGTGCGTGCTGAACGCCATCATAGAAAGCCTGATCGCGTTCGGAGAGTTTTCCATCGCCCTTGCGCGCGGCTTCTTCCCGGAACACGATCTGCAGCATACTGTTGTAGGCCACAACATCCAGAAAGAGCTGCTGGCTTTTTTTCACGACTTCATCGCGCAGCTCTTTCACGCTCTCAGCATTCTGCAACACCTTCTGTTTTTCATCTCTGCTTGCATCGTGGCCGTCTATTTTCATTTGAGTCCACTTTGTCTGGATCTGCTCCCTCTGCCTTTTCCAGCCATCCCGATGGATCGCAAGGCTCTGGCGGAGATCTTCCTGATAATACGGGCTGGAGAACAGATTGTGCACGATGGTGACGGTCTCCGCATTGTCCTCCTTGCTTTCAAAGTAAGGGATCTGCACCTCAAAGGGTTTGAGCAGCGGTTCGTAGCTGCACAGGGCATGGCCCGGGCTGAACACGCCCATGCGTTCCAGCTGCACCTCGTCTGCCGACATGGTGCCGCCCAGCAGGCCGCGGTCGTCCTGGGCTGTGATGCGCAGGCCGATCTTGAGCGAAGTGTTCTTGATGACCTCCGGTGCCATGGCGGTGGGCAGCTGGTCCGCAATGACGATGCCCTCGCCCAATGCGCGGACCTCGGCCAGCATCTTGACGACAAAGGCTGTGGCCGCCGTTTTGGTATCCGTGTTGCCGTCGGCAGACTGCTCTGCGGTGGGGCCGATCAGGTTGTGGGCCTCTTCAAAGAACATCACGTGCCGCGGGCGGCCATCCGGCAGCTTGTTGTAATCCTGCACCTTCAGCGTTTCGCGGATGAGGGTGGACAGCAGCAGGGACAGGAAGTTGGCCGGATACTTGCCCATGGATTCCAGCTCGATAACTGCCGAGCGCTTCAGCCAGGCTTCCGGCGGCAGGGTGGAATGGCTCACGTTGAACACATCGCCCATTTCGCGGGTCAGCAGGCTGCCGATGCGCACCTGCAGCACCGATTTCAGGTTGCCCTTGACCTCGGCTTCATAGTCCGTGTGTTCCAGCTTGTCTGCCACCTTATCGTACAGCTCGGAAAGGGTGGGATAGGTAAAGCCCAGATCCGGACGATTGATCATAGATGGGAGCCAGTTGTGGTCCCGGTATACCTCTTCCACCGAGGAATCCAGCAGGAAAGGCATGGGCGGGTCCAGCGTAAAGGCACCATCAAACACCTCAATCAGGTTGCGGATATGCTCGGCCAGCGTCATGCCGACCGGGAACTCAAAGGGATTGATATGCAACGGGAAGGGGGTGTTGGCGCTGGGAGAGAACAGTTCCAGATCCTCCATGCCCGGCACCGCCGTCAGGATGCGGTACTCGTGCTTGGCGGGCTCCAGGATCAGCACCGGGATCTGATACTTCACATGCATGGATGTGATCAGGTGCATCATGCTGTTGGTCTTGCCGCTGCCGGGCACGCCCGCAAGGAATGCGTGCTTGGAGAGGTTCTTCAGCGGGAAGCGGATCTCGTGGCCCTCGTTGTCTTTGCCCAGCAGCAGGCCCTCTGCATACAGCGTGGGCAGCGTTTCCTTGGGGGCATCGATGAACTCGCCCGCATACAGCGCAGGGAACACCGCAAAGGCCGAAAGCTCCGGCAGCAGCATCAGATGCGGCAGCAGCCTGAGCTTTTCCGGTGCTTCTTCGCCCGCGCAGCTGATGATGTTCAGCGGCGAGATCTCCGCAAGCGAGCAGTTTTCCTCGTAGGTGCGGATCTCGTGGCTGCCCTCGCTCAGCGCTTCCGAAGCGGCTGCATCCAGAATATACTGTGCCAGACTCGGGTCATCTGCCAGCACCTCGACATCCGTTAAAAAGTGCGGGGTCGTATCCAGATCTTCCAGCAGATCCTCGTACAGATCCAGTGCATCCTTGGCGTTTTCGTCCTTTTCGTTCGCGCTCACGGACGAGGCCGATTTGTTCACCCGGATCTGGGTGGTCCGGCGCAGGAACGAGAGGATCTGTTCCAGATTCTGCCGCATCTCCTGGGTCTGGTCGGTGGCCCGGATGTTCACGCAGTACACACAGGGCCGGTCGATGGCGCTCATCAGTTTCATCATGCTGTAAAGCCGGGCGGTCTCATTCATCTCCCAGCTGCTCACGATGTAGAGCTTCTGGCCGTCCGTCTGGTTCAGCGAGCGCATCAGCCGCTCCTTTTTGATGAGGTGCGCGGCGTAGCGGTACCGGCGGGACACCATGCGCTCGCCATCTGCACCCGGCGTCTGTGTATCGATCTTTTCCAGCGGAAAATACGCACTGACCGCAGAGGAACGCAGTGTTTCCTCAATAAACACCGGCGAAGTGGTATCGAACCGCAGGCAGATCTTCAGCCGCCGTCCCAGTTCCCGCCCGGGGTCATATTCGTAGATGAGCTGGTAGCCCTCGTTCAGCAGCCTTCCGCGGCGGTTCATCTGCCGCCAGAACGCCTGATGCTGCTTCAGCACGCCTTCCACATCGCCTTCATCCAGCTGGGAATACTTGCTCAGGGTCAGATCCGGGATCTGTTTCAGCTCGTAATATTCCTGTTTCCATTCGGTGGATCCTTCCATCGTTTCTGCTTTTCCCCCTTACCAAAGCGTGCAGTGGTTATCAGTGCCGCATGACTGCATCCAGCTGGTTGTTAAAGTCCTCGTCTGCCTGATCTGCATACTCCTGTGCCTGATCTCTTGCTTCACCAAAAGCTTCTGCGCTGTCCGCCGCACGCTGCGAAGCATCTGCGCCGGATTTGCCGAAGCGGTTGCCGTTGATCTCCGAGAACTTGCTGCTGGCATCCTGGCTCTTTTCCTGCTGTTCGGTAGCTTCGTCCGCCGTTTCCGCATTCAGATCCTTGCCCTGATCCAGAACGTCCTTGACCTCACTGTTCATGTTGTCGGTCGCTTCTTCCGTGGAGCTGTCGTCTACCTCTCGTACAGCTTCCAGAATGTCATCATCCATGTCATCCGGCATCTCGCCCAGAATGTCCCGCACGCTGGTGATATCATCCACCACCTTGTCGCCCAGTTCTTTGACACGATCGCTCAGTTGCTTGACATTTTCAGCCTTTTTGCGCACGTTTTCCAGTTTCTGTCCCATAATGATATCTCCTCTCACTCAGTTGTTATCTGCAGCAGACTGCAGCTCTGCGATCTGCTGATCGGTAAATTTTACTGCACGGCGGAGCTCCTGCAGATAGTCCGGCAGGAAGAACTCCCCCGCCTCGCCTGTGCCGCGCAGGACCATCAGCTGCGGTATTTTTACGCGGCTGCCATCCTCCTGCACCAGTTCAAAGGAAAACACCCAGCCGCTCTGGAGTTCCAGTACCCCGTTCAGGACACTTTTGCCTTCCAGCATAGCCTTTGCATTCCGGTATGCCTGTTTTACATCGATCATGTGATTGTCTCCCTCGGCTTACAGCATTTCTGCACCAGTTCCGTCGGTTCCAGGTCGTCGATCCGGATCAGCATGGTCCGCCGCCCGCGGGCCAGCTTGAAATGATCCCGCAGCATTTCCATATCGTGTCTGCCGCTCTGCTCATCGTAGCAGCACACCTTTCCGTTGATGACCTCGGCTTTGAACACGTGGCCGCCGGAAGGGTCTGTCAGCAGCTCCAGCGCATCGATCTTTTTTTGGTCTGTGAGCAGGGCCTCGGTCTCGTAATCCCGGTAGACGCATTTGCCGTCCTGGAAATCCACGGTATAGAGCCTTCCGTCGGCATCACGCGCCGTACCAGCCCAGCTCACCGCCACGATCGCGCGGGCACCTTCGCCCCATTCCTTCATCTGGCGCATCACGTTCCGTGCGGACATCATGCCGCTGTCTGCCGAACAGGGCACCGGTTTTGCGCCCTTGAAGGCCGCTGCAAAACCGTTCGGGTTCACGGAGCCGTCCGGCGCAAACAGATAGGGCAGGCCGCCCTGTTCCTCGCTCTGCCAGGACATTTCCCGTTCGCCCTTTTTGTTCACGTGGTACACGGTCTTTCCGATGGCGGGCCGCGCCACCACATCGTAGCCTCTGCGCCGCATCTCGCCTGCGATCACGCAGCGCTGACAGTTTTCATGCGTGGAAAGGTGGCCATTTTTGTAATCGGGGTTCACGGCTGCGATATCATCCAGCAGGCTGTGCGGCCCCTGAATGCGCTTCCAGTTGGATGGGATCACCGCAGGCTGCTGCGGCGGCGTGGGCGGCGTCCAGGGAACGGTTCCCTGATTGGAAGCGCCTTTGTTGGAGGCCCCCTGATTCAGTTTGGACGGGCCGTCATCGTCGTCCCGGCCAAGGCCCCCGCGCTGCTGGATGCGCTGCCCGGTGCCAGGGCCGGTGCCCTGCGGACGCAAAGAAGGCTGCGACGGCTGCAGGTCTGAATCGTTCACATGGATGCTGTCTATAAACCGCGCTCTCTTCTGTTCGCCGGGCAGGGGGCCTTCCGGCTGCGGAGCCGCCGGGCTGGCAGACGCTTTGCTTTTGCGCAGATTGCGCAGAAAACCGACCGGCGTATTCATTTCCTCCGTCGGCTGAGCGGACGGGGCCGCCGTCTGGATCGAGCCCGGCATATTCTGCATCGAACCGCCCTGCGGCATTCCATCTGCCCCCGCACCAGTTCCCCGGGCCGATACTGCCCGGCTGTGTGCTGCCGCGCCTGCGGCCCCCAGAGTGACGGCAGCGGCGGCGGCCGCCGCCGGGATCACACCGTCGCCCAGATAATGCTCGATCCTCGTCTGGAGCTGCGCCACCCGGGTCTGCCCCCGCTGGGACGCCTGGACCACCTGCTCCATACTGTGGGCCGCACCCACGCTTGACCCCTTGTTCCGGTGCTGGCCGATGCGCTGGAAGTTTCTCTGTGCGGCACTGTGGCTGCCGATGAGCCCCGCATACTGCTCATCCGCCTCGACCAGCGCCCTGCGCGTCTGCACCAGCCTGGATCTTTCCATCTGGATCTGCTGGGTCATGCCCTGCAGCTGCTGAGTGATCCGATCCGCCTGCTGCGCTTCCTGCCGCATCCGGCTCTCCACCGAATACTTCCGGCTCTGCAGCTGGGAGATCTGGGCCTGGATCTGGCTCCGCAGGTCTCCGGCACTGCCGCTGTCGTCATCGGCATCCTGAATGGAGGCAAGCATTTCCCGCAGCTGCTCGATCTGGCTTTCCAGCATTGCGGCCTGCTGCCGCAGCTGCCGTACAGCCTGCTGGTGCTTCTGCCGCTCCTGCTGGGCCTGCTGAGCCTGCTTTTGCAGCTTTTGCATGTTCTGGCCGCTGGTTTCCACCTGGCTTTCCGATGCATCGATCTGCGATGCCAGTGATTCCACTGTGGCGTGATTCCCCATAGGTCATTCCTCTCACCCGGCTGGCGAAGTGACCAGCCGTACCGTACCGTTTTCTTCCACGATCTCCTCGATCGTATAGGACTGGCCCTCTGCCCAGGCGTCGTCTGTCAGGCAGACCGCAAGCGGGTTGACCAGATATTTTTCCACAACATTGCCGATGCCGCGGCCGCCAAATTCCAGGCTGTCCAGAGCACGGTCTTCCAGCAGGTTCCAGGCGGCGCTGCCCGGCTCCAGCTCGATGTGCACCCGGGCGTTTTCCTGCACGCCGCGCATCACGCTGTGGATCTGCTTGTGCAGGATGCCCGGCACCGATTCCGGCCGGATGTAGTCGAACACGATAATATTGTTGCCGATGCGGTTCAGCGTTTCCGCACGGCCAAGCCGGCTGACAAAATACTCGTGCAGCCCCTCCCGGACGGCCTGCTCCACCTCTTCGCAGCTGTTCTGCGGGGTGATGAGCGCCTGCCGCGCCCCGTTGGGCAGGGTGCGGTAGATGCCCGCATTGCTGGTGAACACGATCACCGTCTCCGAAAAATAGATGGTCTCGCCCTTGGAGTCGGTCAGGCGGCCATCGTCCAGGATCTGCAGGAACTTGTCCATGATCGAGGGATGTGCCTTTTCGATCTCGTCAAACAGCAGGATCGAGAACGGGTGGTTCTTGACCGCATTGGTCAGCTCGCCGCCGGCCTGATAGCCCACATAACCGGGCGGCGAACCAATCAGCCGCTGGTCGGAATGTTCCTGCGAGTATTCGCTCATATCAAAGCGCAGCAGCGCGCTCTCGCTGCCAAACAGGTTGCGCGCCATGGATTTGGCCAGCTCCGTTTTGCCCGTGCCGGTAGGGCCTGCAAAGAACAGCACGCCCTTGGGCCGCCCGGAAGAAGAATGCTGGATGCCGGAAAGCCCTTTGACCGAGCGCTTGATCACATTGACCACTGCATCGATGGCGGCCTGCTGACCGATCACATCCTCGGCCAGCCGTGCGCCAAAGGACTGCAGCTCCTCGCTGGTCAGGCGGCTCCACGGGTTTTCCCTGCGGCCATAGCGGTAGAGGTTGAAGGCGTCTGCATAATCCTCCGGCGCTGTATTCCGATCCAGGCATTGTGCCAGCAGGCGGTCCAGTTCCAGCAGGCTGAAGCCGTCCGAGATCGCCGCCAGATTTTTGAGGCGGCGTTCCTGCTCCGGGCTGCTGTTCCAGTAGCGGCTCTGGGCATAGCTGCGGATCAGCTGGAGCCGCAGCTCACCGGAGGGCTTTGGCACGGTGAGCACCCGGGCGTAAGGGTTGTTCTGGTAGAGCCATTCCGGCAGGTCTGCCGCATGTTCTACCAGCAGGAAGATCTCATTCATGCAGAAACCCGCGTCCGCGCCCGGAGCGGTCACGCTTTCCCGCGAGGCCAGAAGCAGAGTGGCAAAGTTTTCAAGGTCTGCATCCGACAGACGTTCCGGGGAGGCCAGCATCAGCGAGGCCAGATCGAACACCACTGCCACACTGGCCGAGAGGTTCCGCACCGCCTCCCGGGCCGCTTTTACCGCCGCCGCCATGGAAGCACGCGGCTCATCGCAGCCAGAAAGGGTGCAGAACTGCTTTACCTGTTCTTCTCCCTGCGGGAAATGATTGTAAAAGCCATCGATGCGGTTGTAAAAAACGACCGTCTGATAGCCTTCCTGCCGCAGGTGATCGTTCAGATACTGCTCCATCGGGATCAGGTTCACCTTTTCATCTGCGGTCAGTGCCTGCAGATCCGACACCTGCCCCTCGATGATGAACAGGGATTTCATCTGCTGGCAGGTCTCAAGCGATTCCATCCACGCCATTTTTTTGCTCATTGCACTGCTTCCACCTTTAACGGAAGATCATACAGCCAGAGGACATCGCCCTCCTGCAGCCGGACGGACACGCCGTGCTCCATGGGGCTGCGCTGGCCGTTCCGGGTATAAAAAGTCCCGTTCAGGCTCTCGCGGTCCTCGGCCAGAAGCTGCCCGGCACTGTTGACCCACAGGTAAACGTGCTTCCGGCTGACCAGCATATCCCCCTCAAAATACTCGGCACCCGCACTGTTGCGGCCCAGACACACGGTGTCCTGCGGCGGGATGCGGAGCTTGCGGCCAAAATAGTCCAGCTGCCATGCACCCGGTTTTTGGGGAGCCGAAGCTGCGCTCTGCGGCGCGGCCGGCTGCTGCACGGCTGCCGGAGACGACACCGCAACACGCTGGGGCTTTTCCGCAGCCGGAACCGCCGGAGCAGCAGCCGGGCTGCCCACCGGCACCCGCTGCTGGAGCGGCACCCTGTTCTGTACCGGTGCCGCACTCTGCGGCCGGGCCGCAGGTGCCTGCGGCGCAGCGGGCTGTTCCGCGTAAACGACTCTCCATGTACTGTCCACCTGCCGTCCGCAGGCCGGGCAGCGCCGGACCATTCCATCCGCTGCGACCCTTGCGCCGCAGGGGCATTGTCTGTATTCCTGCATTACGCTCTCCTCACTTTTCGCTAACGCTTATTTCACGCAGCACAGCGGCCTGTTCTGCCGCACCTGCCTGTGCCGCTGCCGTACCGCCCTGAAAGGTGATATTCTCCTCAGAAGGAGCCTGATCGTACAGATCCGCCACCAGCACGCCCTCCCGGGCAAGCTCTGCCTGGATCTGCGGATAGGCCCGGCAGAAATGCACGGCCTGCTCTGCAGCGGAGCGCCGCTCCTCTGTGGAGGGGGTGCCGCTGCGTGCAATGCCCTGGATCTCCATTTCAAAAGCACCGCCCGAGCGCTTTTTTACGGCAAGGACGGTATTGGGCGTGACCTGATAGGCCATTTTTTCCTCTTCCGCCGTCTGCACGCCGTCGGGCTGCAGGGCCATGCCGTGGCGGGCAAAAACGCGGATCAATGTCTGCGTGATGTACTGTCGGCTCTGCTGCTGCACCAGCTGCCGCATCATCCGCTGAAGCTGTGCTTCGCACAGGGCCCTGTCCTGCAGGACTGCCGGTTCTGCCTGCTGCTGCAGCACATGGCACAACGCCTCATACCGCAGGGCGGTGCGTTCCGACTGCAGCTGTGCACCGCTGTACTGTTGCTGCCGGGCCTGCAGCTCCCGCAGACGCGCACCGTTTTCCTGCAGGAACGCGCTGCGGAACAGCGGTGCGCAGCTCTTGGCCCGCCGCATCAGTTCCTCGGCTTCGCTCTGCAGCTCCGGGTCTGTGCCGGCCTGCAGTTCCAGCACGCCGGCCAGAAAAGCCTCCCATTCGCTCTCCCGGGCATCTGCATCCTCTACCCGCAGCGACACCACATTCCGCGCCCGCGCCCTGCGCAGGGCAGCGGCCTGTTCCGGAAATGCTTCGGCCTGCAGCACTGCGGCCTGCGGTGCAGGTGCCTGCTGCACATCCTGCCGGGCCTGATGCTCCTGCCGCTGCCGGGCCAGCTCCTGTGCCTGCATCCGGCTCTGCTCCCAGGCCATGCTGGTCTGAGCCTGCTGCCGGGCCAGGCTTTCCTGCGCAGTCTGCTGCGCTTCCCGGGCATCTGCGATGCTCTGTTCCACCTGCGCCAGCATCTGCTGGCACTGCTGTTCGATCTGCTGCTGCCGCTGCAGCTCAAGATAAAAGCGTCCCGCAAGATAACTGCTCATACCATTTCCTCCCGAAAGCGCTCTGTATTTTCCAGCACGGCCTCCAGCCCCTGATAATCCATCCATGCTTCAAACTGTTCCGAGCGGAGCAGTTCATCCACACAGCGATCCAGTGTTTTTCCTGCCTGCAGCAGCAGACGGCTCAGATCCTCCACCGAGCGGATCGTTTTTCCTTCGTATCCAAACTCCGGGTGGACGTCCAGCGCCAGCTGCAGCTGGCTGAGCGCATACTGGGGGTCGCGCTTCATGATCGTTTCGATCTTTCTGGCATATTCGATCGCCTGCTCTGTGTAGCCGATCTCCCGCAGGCTGCTGTAATAAAAGGAGAGCAGGTCTGCGCAGCAGAACCGTACCAGCGGGGTGTCCGTCAGCGGCAGGGCCGATTCCATGGCGTCCCGCAGCAGTGCGACATCGTTTTTATACAGCCTGCCCCGCCACAGGATCTCCTGCATGGGATATACGCTCTGCAGCAGGCAGTACAGCCCGGCGTCCGGATCGTACATCCGGATGCAGCGGCTGCACAGCTGGGCTGCATCCGGCACATACTGCGCCAGAAAAAGATCCAGCTGGTGCTCCTGCAGCAGGAAACTGGTGAAGTCCCAGTCCGTGCACGCAGCCTGCAGCAGGTCGGTCAGATCCCGCAGCTCGGAGCCGTCCCGGAAGCGCACCGTCCGCAGAGCCGGCTGTGCGCGCCCTGCACCGGGCTGCGGCGCTGCGGGCTGTGTGATGCCCAGCAGCTGCGCAAGCTTTTTCAGGGTGGGGCGCTGCTCCTTGTTCACCGCCGTCAGCTCCCGGATCAGGTCGCGGAAGGGCATTTCCCGCGGGAGCTGCCGCTCCTGCTGCCAGAAGCACTTGGCCTGCATCAGGTTCTGCGCCTGGATCAGCAGATGGCCGGTAGCCAGCGTGTAAAGGGTCAGCCCCAGTGCACACAGGTCGGACGCCGTGCTCCATGCACGCCCCCGGGAGGAAAGGATCTCCGGGGCCGCGTAGGCCAGCGTTGCGCCCAGGCCGCGTTCCAGCCGTGGCCCCGTTCCGGTCAGGCTGCCAAAATCCACCAGCCAGAAGCTTTCCTTTTCCGCATCCCACAGCAGGTTCTCCGGCTTGATATCGTTGTGCAGCAGCCCGTTTTCGTGCAGCGTCTGCAGCGCGCTTACAAGCTTTGGCAGGATCTGCTGGCGGAGCAGGTGTTCCGGCAGGGGGACCAGCTCGGACAGCGGCCGCCCGGATACCGGCTGCAGACACTCAAAGACTTCCCCGTCCTCTCTGCCCCAGTCCAAAAACGGCAGGTACGGGCAGGCAAGTGTTTTCAATCGTTCGTAGGCCGCATCAACATCCCGCCGCTCGGCCCGGTGATACAGCTTGATGATGCAGGAAGAGCCATCCGGTGCACTGGCACGGTACAGCACACTTTCGCGGCCATCACACAGCCTGCCAAGGATGCGGTAGCTGCCCACATAGCTGCCCGGGCATTTTTCTGCTGTGCTTTCGGGCTGCGCCGCCGCAGCATCCGCTGCCGGCAGTGTTGGCTGCTGCCGCAGTTCACCAGCCGACAAAGTCGGCTGTTCACGATGACTCATCTTGTGTGCTGTCCTCCTTTGACGGGATGCCTACCAGCAAAAGCCGGTCCTCCTCCCAAAATGGCTGAAGGGTCCTTGCCTGCGTGGCAAAATCCCGGTAGCGCTCCGGGTAGCGCCGGACCGTCAGATGTTGATTTTCCGATCCATACAGGCCCACGCCCCGGTTCAGCTCCTCCCGGTACGGGCCCTCCACCACTGCCGCGGCCCTTTCTGCGGCAAGCCGGGCTGCCGCAGAGGGGAGCTGCTGCAGCTGATAACCCGTATACAGCAGGATATCATCCGTATAATGTGCGGCAAACCACTCCATCAGCGCCAGCACCGCCTCCGGCTGATCCAGCGGCTCTCCGCCGCTGATCGTCAGGCCGCTGCAGTCCTGCAGCGCCGGGAGCTGCTGCAGAAGGCTGCGCAGCGGGACCGCCGGGCGGTCGAAAGGCTGCATTTCCGGGCTGATGCAGTGCGGACAGCCGCGGCTGCAGCCCTGCACCCACACACCGAGACGGCGGCCATAGCCCAGCGCCGTGACCGGGAACAGCACCCGGTGCAGCCGGATCACCGGCTCTTGTGTGCCAGACGGGAAAAGCAGTTCCTGCATAGATGCGCCCCTTCTTTTAAAGTGCTTGTGCCGCACAGCAGGCAGCGCCCGCGCGCCAGCCGCTGTGCGGTCACGCGGCAGTTCAGCGCATAGCTTACCACGCTGAAATAGCTGTATGGCTCAAGCGCATAAAGCCTGCCGCCAAACGCTTCTTCCAGCACACGGCGGGGGTCTGCATCCAGCAGCTCCGCACGGTCAAGGTCTGCCGCCCGGCAGCTGCTGATAAAGCCTTCCCGCAGGGCACGGCCGATCTCTGCCGGGCTGATGTTCGTCAGCAGTCCCCGGCCCTGATACCGCACGCCCCCTGCCTGTACAGCACTCTGGTAGTGCCCGGGTGCCACCGGCGACTGCAGCGGCACCGGCTGGCACAGCTGGTATGTCGGCAGCTGCAGGGCGGAACCGAACCGGGCTTCATCCCGGAACTCCACCGCCCACTCCTGCCGGAGCTGCTCTGTGCTGATCCGCTGCAGCCGCGGCTGCAGGCTGTGCCAGTAAAATGCCAGCAGCGCCGCAGGCCCGCTGCCGGGAGCAGGGAGTTCCAGCCCCTGCACCGCTGCCGTGCCGCCCAGCATCAGCAGGCGGTACAGCTGGACCCGGACCTGCTGGAGGATGGCGGGTGCCATGTGTTCCAGCTCTTCCCGAGTAAGGAAGTGCATCGCTTCCAGCGGCGGGACCCAGCTGTGCTGCACTGCCTGCGAGGTCTGGCCCCGCAGCTGGCTCCACTGGGCAGTGCACTGTTCCATCTGCGTGCGGAACCACTGCAGCTTTTCGCGGGTGTCTACCTGCTTTGCACGGTCATGCAGCTGCTGCAGCGCCGCACACAGCTGCTCTGCCTGGGGCGAAGCCGCCGTCATGCCGCCCGTCCGCACCGGACAGCGTGCATCCAGCCAGCCGCTCAGTTCCTGCTGCAGCAGCCCGAACAGCTCCGTACGGCCGCTTTCCGCCGCCAGTTCACAAAGAAAGACTGCTGTGATGTCGTTCATCGCGTTCTCCCTCCAAAACCGGCGGTCAGTCCGGGTTTTCCCGGTAGCGCCGCTCTGCCTCCTGACGGTTTTTCCGGGCGGTGGTCAGTTCTGCCCGGGCCGCCAGCAGGCGGGCCTGCAGTTCCCGCTGCTTCAGCGCCCACCGCTGCTCCTGCTGCGCCTGCGTTTCGATCTGCAGCAGGAGCTTTTCTGTCAGATACAGCGCGGCCGGGTCTTCCATATTTTCCTGCAGTGCGCTCAGCTGCTGCGCCAGCTGCTCTGTTGGCAGGGTCTGATCCAGCAGGATCACCGCCGAGAGGAACTGCTTCATGGCCGGGTCCGGCACAGCGCCGTCCCGCTGCAGTGCAGCCAGCTGCAGCTCTTCGTCCTGCGGCTGCTCCGCCTGCAGGCGGGTGCGCAGGTACAGATCCAGTTCTGCGTCGCTCATGGCGATGGGGTCGTACTCCACCGCAGCGGCAGGCGCAGCAGGGACAGCCGGCTGGTATGGGTAGCCGCCGAACGGCTCCCACAGCAGCTCCATATCCTTTTTTTCCAGTGCCGAGCGCAGGCGCTCGTCCGCAGCGGCATCTGTTGCCATTTTGCTTTCTCCTTTGCTCAGATACCGGCAGAACGCAGCACTGCCATCGTGATGGCGATGGCCGCAGCGCTGATGGCCGCAAACGCGCCCACCCGGACCGTCATGCCGCGGGCACGCTCGGCCTGTGCCTGCTTTTCCAGCAGTTCATTTTTGGCGGCGCTGCGTGCTTCCGCCGCACGGTATGCGTCCCGGTCGATCTGTTCCAGTTCTTTCAGGATATCGCGGATCTCATTTTCTTTTTCCAGCATTGCAATTACCACCATTCCGTATCATTCGGTTTGCTCTTTTCCGCACGCTTCTTTTCTTCCAGCGCAAGCGACATATTCCGGGCAAACTTCCGGCTCCATTCATCGCTCGGCTTCTCGTACAGGCGGATCTTCGGGTTCTCGGTGTTATCCAGGTTGAAATAGACCGCATTCTTGGGCTTCATATTGCCGGGAGCCGGTGCAAAAGTAAAGGTGTTGTACTGATCCTCCGGGATATCGCTTACCAGGCGGTGCTCAAAGCTGCCCAGCGTTTCGCTGTAGTTTTCCATAAAGCTTTCCGCACTGTTGGCCCAGACGATAAAGTTCATGCCGTTTTCCGGCCCGGTCTGCAGCAGCTCGATGAGCTTGTTTTTGGGTGCCACACTGTAGGCATCCGGCTGGACCAGCAGGCGGCGGGCACGGTTCAGGCCAAAGATCACCACAAACTGGCGGTAACCGCTGTTCTTTTCCTGCAGCAGCGTGTCGATGCCGTCCAGAACATCCGGCATTCCGTAGCGGCGGACAACGCCCTCCGGCAGTGCGTCGATCATCTGGTCGAGCAGGTCGCTGGAATTCAGATCCACGCTAAAATCAAACAGCGTGATCAGCGGATGCCCCGCAGGCTCCTGCAGCCGCAGCGATTCGTACAGCAGGCTCATCATGATAAATGCGGTGGTCGTGCGCACACGGTTCTGATCCCGTCCGGTCAGCAGCAGGTTCTGGCCCTTGCGGCTGACAAGCTCGGGATGGAAGCGGTTCTGCATCGACAGCTCCTCGCCCACAAACAGGCGGTAGCCAAGGCCGTCCGCATCGTCGTTGTCAAACAGGGTGCCCTTTTCTGCAAAGCAGTTGAGGGGGTTGGAGCGGTCATCCTGAATGCTGGACAGCAGCAGACGCGTGCCGCCCGTCACCTGGAAGCCGGCAGCAGCCTGCTTCTGTGCGATCTGTTCCAGCAGAGCACGCTGCTCGTCCTCATTGCAGAACGCGATGCGGCACTGCACGTTGTGGTCCTTGTTGCCTGCCGATGCATTGAACACCGCCACGCCCTTGTCCAGATTGATAAGCTGATCGGCCATGGGATTGTCCGGCAGGATGATGCGGGCAGAATCCGGGCTGCTCTTCAATGCGATGCGGGTCTCGAACTGGTTGTACACCGTCTCCGGCAGGGCTGCCGCATTCTTGATGTCCTGCGTTGCCATGATAAGGTAAATAGCAGGAGCACG
>JBNMHZ010000034.1:0-31054 GCA_050873025.1 Faecalibacterium sp.
GCCGATGATTGCGGCCGCTACGAACCGAAGAAAAAGTGGCGCAAAGAAAAATAGACACAAAAATGCCCTCTGAAAAACTTACCGTTTCTCAGAGGGCATTCTTATGTCTCTCTTGATGAATAATCGCCCGATAGTATCAAAGCAGTATCAGAGAGCCTTTCGGCTCTTAAAATATCGCATTGTATCAATACTTTTCAGGATTTGCGCATTACTCGAGCTCAATCGTTGCCGGCGGCTTACCGGTGCAATCATAGAACACGCGGTTTACATGCTTGACTTCATTGACGATGCGGCTGGTAACAGTGCCCAGAACATCCCAGGGCATGTTGTAGCTCTCAGCAGTCATGAAGTCGGTGGTGGTCACAGCGCGCAGAGCCACAGCGTAGTCATAAGTGCGTTCGTCACCCATAACACCGACGCTGTGCATATTGGTCAGTGCTGCGTAATACTGGCTGATCTCCTTATCCAGGCCGGCCTTGGCGATCTCTTCACGCCAGATGGCATCTGCATCCTGCACGATGGCCACCTTCTCGGGCGTCACTTCGCCGATGATGCGGATACCCAGACCCGGGCCGGGGAACGGCTGACGGCTGACCAGATATTCGGGCAGACCCAGCTCGCGGCCAGCCTGACGTACCTCGTCCTTAAACAGGTTGCGCAGGGGCTCCACCAGTTCCTTGAAATCCACAGTATCGGGCAGGCCGCCGACGTTGTGGTGGCTCTTGATGACGGTAGATTCGCCGCCCAGGCCGCTCTCGACCACATCGGGATAGATGGTGCCCTGTGCCAGGAAGTCCACCTTGCCGATCTTCTTGGCCTGTTCTTCAAACACGCGGATGAACTCCTCGCCGATGATCTTACGCTTACGCTCCGGCTCGGTAACGCCCGCCAGCTTGCTGAAGTAACGGTCACGGGCATCCACGCAGATGAAGTTGATATCAAATCCGTTAGCATTGCCCGGGCCGAACACAGAGCAGACCTCTTCCTTCTCGTTCTTGCGTAGCAGGCCGTGATCCACAAATACGCAGGTCAGCTGCTTGCCGATGGCCTTTGCCAGCATTGCAGCCAGAACGGAGGAATCCACGCCACCGGACAGGGCGCACAGCACCTTGCCATCGCCGATGCGCTCACGCAGAGCCTTGACGTTGTTCTCCACGAAGGAGTCCATCTTCCAGTCACCGGTGCAGCCGCAGACATTGTACACGAAGTTGCGCAGCATCTTCTTGCCCTCGGCAGTGTGCAGCACTTCTGGATGGAACTGAACAGCATACAGGCCCTTTTCAGCGTTCTCAGCAGCTGCCACCGGGCAGTTCACGGTGTGTGCCGTGACCTTGAAGCCGGGTGCCGCCTGCTCGATATAGTCGTTGTGGCTCATCCAGCAGATAGTGGAGGGCTGCACGTCAGTGAACATTTTGCTGTTATTGTCCACGAACACTTCGGTCTTGCCGTACTCACGCTCCGGTGCGCGGCAAACATGACCGCCCAGCAGGTGCATCATCAGCTGGCTGCCGTAGCAGATGCCCAGCACAGGCACACCCCAGTTGAAGATCTCCGGATCGATCGTGGGGGAATCGTCCAGATAAACGCTGTTGGGGCCGCCGGTAAAGATGATGCCCTTGGGATTCTTTGCCTTAATGACCGACAGATCGGTTTTATAGGAATAGATTTCACAGTAGACATTGTTCTCGCGGACGCGGCGCGCGATCAGCTGATTGTACTGGCCGCCAAAGTCCAGCACGATAACAGTTTCATGCTGCATGATGTTCTCCTCCCTTTTCACTCAGTGTGTTTTCTATAGATAAATTTAGTATAGCACATCTTACAAGGAAAAGCGATATCCTTTGTGAATTTTCCCAATTTACTTTTTGCCGATCGGATGGCGCAGCACGGTTTTCAGCTTCTCCGGTGCGGTACGGCGTGGGTCCCCCAGATAAATTTCATGGTGGCGGCGTGTTTCCGAGAAATCCAGCGCATAGCCCTGCTCCGCCGCAAATGCATCCATCTGTGCCAGTGTCTCCGGTTCTGCATCGTAGGGGCCAAGATGCAGGCACTGCACGCAAAGGCCCTCGTCGTAGGTGAAGAATTCTGCCCTGGAGAAATCCTTCTTCTTTTTGCGCGTTGCTTCCTGCATGGCCCAATCAAACTCTTCCAGGGTGACGAACTCCGGCAGGCGGATCATGGACGTCCACTCGAAGGTCTCCTTGTGGGCATAGTCCACGCCTTCCACGCCCTGCTGCCGCCACAAACCTTCCAGCGGAGGAACCACATACTCAAAATAGCCGTTCATCTTATGACTGCCCTTATAACTCATTTTAATGGTAAACGCAACGCCATACAGCAGCTCCATGGCTGTCCGATACTCCCCTGCCGGGTCGTTCGGGTCACCTTTGCCGCGCACTGCCACAAAATTCATGGGTGGCACTGTGATGAGGTGCGGCTTTTTCGGCGGAAGGTAAAATTCTTTATACTCCTTCTTGTAATCAAACGGCATCTCCTGGCTTCCCTTCCAAAAGTTCTCTCTGTTTCTTCTTGCTGAATCCGCCCAAAACCAGCTGATAAGACTTTTCCAGCATTTCCCGCAGCAACTCATCCGGCACAGCACCATCCGTTTTGATAGAGTTCCAGTGCACCTTGTTCATGTAGTAACCCGGTATGATATCCGCATACTGTCGACGCAAGAATTCCCCTTCTGTCGGTTCAAGCTTGAGGGTAATGTAGACAGCCTTTCCGGTGGCATCATCCAGACAAATGGCCGCAAACATTTTGCCGCCGATCTGATAACGTATCCAGTTCCACTCTGCCTGCAAGTCCTTTGTCACGCTGGGTTTTGCCAATAGATATTCGTCGAGCCAATCGTATTTCATTCGTACCTCTTCAGCATTTCTTCCAGTTTTGTTTTCAATCGATCGCGCAGAAAGACAGGCTCCAGAAGCTCCGCTTCCGGGCCAAATGTCAGCAGCCAGCTCATCAGGTTATCCGCGTTGGTGTAATCTGCCTCAAACAGAAGGTGCCCATCCTGCTCTTCCGTAAAGCACGCCGGTCCGAACTCTTCCACAAGCCGCCATTTGCAGCCCGGCTCAAACCGGGCACGCACATGGATGCCTCCCGGGAAAACACGTTCATTGCGCAAGTCCGGGTAAGGCGCAATGCGCTTAGAGAACAACTGTCCTGTTTCTGTCAGCTGGTTCATCCGGTCAAGTTTGAACAGCCGCCAGTCCTCCCGCTTGGTGCACCAGCCCCAGAGATACCAGCTTGACCAACGAAACAGCAGATAATACGGCTCTATGACCCGCTCACTTTCTCCCTTTGGGCTGTAATAATGGAATTTTAACTCCCGCCCCGTCTCAATTGCTCTGCGGATCATCCCGATTTTAAAGGTCAGACCTTTTCTGGCCCAGGATGACAGGTCAATGAGGACAGCTGCATCGCCTGCCATCAGTTCCGAAGAGCCTGCCGAAAGCTTTTCCATCAGGCATTGATAGCGATTGGTACCATTCACACTGTCAAGACTCCGCAAGCCAGTCAGGATATCCTGCATTTCACGGCTCGTCAGAAGCGTCCTGTCCAGCTTATAATCCTCCAAAATGGAGATACCTCCGTTGCTTCCCTGCCGAGTGACAACGGGAATCCCTGCCCGGGACAGCGCATCCAGATCCCGCAAAATCGTGCGGACGGAAACCTCGAACTTTTCTGCAAGCTGCGGTGCCGTTACCTGTTCCCGCTGAAGCAGAATGGACAGGATACCCACTAGCCGGTCAAGCTTCATCTTCTTTTCCTCCCTGCTGCCCTATTCTAGCACACCAAAGCTGACAACTGTATGTCATGTTACCAAATCCAGTATAGCAAAATCCTTCTATTTCCGAAAGAAAAAACCTAAAACGCCAAAAATCCCCTGCCCTTGCGGACAGAGGATATAAAAAAGAGTCCTTCCCACTCTCCGGAATGGGAAGGACTCTCGTAAGTTTAACCTTTAGCCACAGGAATGGCGCGAAGGGTCAAAATCACTCAATGATCTTGCCGACAACGCCAGAACCAACGGTACGGCCACCCTCACGGATAGCGAAACGCAGGCCCTCTTCCATAGCAACAGGGGTCAGCAGCTCAACGTGCATCATGACGTTATCGCCGGGCATGCACATCTCAGTGCCTTCGGGCAGAGTGATGATACCGGTCACGTCGGTGGTGCGGAAGTAGAACTGAGGACGATAGTTGGAGAAGAACGGGGTGTGACGGCCGCCTTCGTCCTTGGTCAGAACGTACACCTGAGACTCGAAGATCTTGTGGGGGTGCA
Organism: Faecalibacterium sp.; assembly: GCA_050873025.1. Taxonomy (GTDB): domain Bacteria; phylum Bacillota; class Clostridia; order Oscillospirales; family Ruminococcaceae; genus Faecalibacterium. Next base: position 4,292 of record JBNMHZ010000034.1, read on the forward strand.
CGGAACCGGGCTTAGCCAGAACCTGGCCACGCTCGATCTGGGTACGATCAACACCACGCAGCAGAGCGCCGATGTTATCGCCAGCCTCAGCGAAGTCCAGAGACTTACGGAACATCTCCAGGCCGGTGATGGTGGTGCTCAGACGATCGGGCTTAATGCCGACGATCTCCATTGCGTCGCCAACCTTTGCAACACCACGCTCAACACGACCGGTTGCAACGGTACCACGGCCAGAAATGGTCATGACGTCCTCGATGGGCATCAGGAAGGGCTTATCTTCCTCACGATCGGGGTTGGGGATATAGGTATCAACAGCGTCCATCAGTTCCTTGATGCAAGCATATGCAGGATCCTCAGGATCGTTGGGAGCCTCCAGAGCCTTCAGAGCGGAGCCACGAATGATCGGGGTATCATCGCCCGGGAAGTCATACTCGCTCAGCAGCTCACGGATCTCCATCTCGACCAGATCCAGCAGCTCTTCGTCGTCGACCATATCGCACTTGTTCATGAACACAACGATATAGGGCACGCCGACCTGACGAGCCAGCAGGATGTGCTCACGGGTCTGGGGCATGGGACCATCGGTAGCAGCAACGACCAGGATAGCGCCGTCCATCTGAGCAGCACCAGTGATCATGTTCTTAACGTAGTCAGCATGGCCCGGGCAGTCAACGTGAGCATAGTGACGAGCGTCGGTCTGATACTCAACGTGAGCGGAGTTGATCGTGATACCACGAGCGCGCTCCTCGGGAGCCTTATCGATGTTGGCGTAGTCCATGAACTCTGCGTCACCCTTCAGTGCCAGGTACTTGGTGATAGCAGCGGTCAGAGTGGTCTTGCCGTGGTCAACGTGACCGATGGTGCCGATGTTAACATGCGGCTTAGAACGGTCGAACTTTGCCTTTTCAGCCATTGGAATATCCTCCCTTAATTTAGGTTTTGATATTGGTTACAACAACCCTGCGGATGCAAAGATTGCATTGCAAGGCTATTCTACTAAATTTGCCCTGTAAAATCAAGTGCTTTTACAGGAAATTTTGCCGAGGTTACACTACCCCGGCAAAATTCATTTTAAATTTAAGGCGATCAAGCCTTGGTGCGGCCAGCAATGATCTGGTCAGCAATGTTCTTGGGCACCGGCTCGTAGTGAGACGGCTCCATGACATACTGGCCACGGCCCTGGGTCTTGGAACGCAGGTCGGTAGCGTAGCCGAACATCTGAGCCAGAGGCACAAATGCGTTGACACGCTGAGTACCGGCCATAGCCTCCATGCCCTGGATCTGACCACGGCGAGCATTCAGGTCGCCGATAACGTCGCCCAGATATTCATCGGGGACGATGACTGCAACCTTCATGATAGGCTCGGTGATGATAGGATCAGCCTTACGCATAGCATCCTTGAATGCCATAGAACCAGCGATGGAGAAGGCCATTTCAGAGGAGTCGACCTCATGATAAGAACCATCCCACAGGGTGACCTTGACATCAACAACAGGATAGCCTGCCAGAACACCGGACTTCATAGCACCCTGGATACCATTGTCGATAGCCGGGATGTATTCCTTCGGGATAGCGCCGCCAACGATAGCGTTGACGAACTCGTAACCCTTACCGGGCTCGTTGGGCTCGATCTTGATCTTAACGTGACCGTACTGGCCCTTACCACCGGACTGACGTGCGTACTTGGTCTCCTGGTTGGCCTCCTTGCGGATGGTCTCACGGTAAGCAACCTGGGGTGCACCCACGTTTGCCTCAACCTTGAACTCACGCAGCAGACGGTCAACGATGATCTCCAGGTGCAGCTCGCCCATACCAGCAATAATGGTCTGGCCGGTCTCCTCATCGGTGTAGGTCTTGAAGGTCGGGTCCTCTTCGGCCAGCTTTGCCAGCGCGATGCCCATCTTCTCGTTGCCGGCCTTGGTCTTAGGCTCGATTGCAACGCGGATAACGGGCTCGGGGAACTTCATGGACTCCAGAATGATGGGATGATTCTCATCACACAGAGTATCACCAGTGGTGGTGTTCTTCAGACCAACAACAGCAGCGATATCACCTGCGTAGCAGCAGTCGATATCCTTGCGGTGATTGGAGTGCATCTGCAGGATGCGGCCCATACGCTCCTTGTTGTCCTTCACGGAGTTGTAGACGGTAGTACCAGCCTCAACCTTACCGGAGTAAACACGGAAGTATGCCAGCTTACCAACGAACGGGTCGGTAGCGATCTTGAAGGCCAGAGCTGCGAAGGGAGCGTCGTCGGAAGACGGACGGGTCTCCTCCTCCTCAGTCTCGGGGTTCACGCCCTTGATGTCGGGGACATCGGTAGGAGCGGGCATATAGTCAACGATAGCGTCCAGCAGCTTCTGCACGCCGCGATTCTTGTAGGAAGAACCACAGACAACGGGAACCAGAGTATTGGCAATGGTCTCCTTGCGGATAGCAGCCTTCAGTTCCTCACGGGTGATCTCCTCACCCTCGAGGTACTTCTCCATCAGCACTTCGTCGTTCTCGGCAACAGCCTCGACCAGGATGTTGCGGTACTCTTCAGCCTGCTCGACCATATCCTCAGGGATAGGCTCGGTGCGCATGTCGTTGCCCATGTCATCGTAGTAGACCTCAGCATTCATATCGACCAGGTCAACGATACCGCGGAAGGTATCCTCCTGACCGATGGGCAGCTGAATTGCCACGCCGTTGGCATGCAGACGATCATGCAGCATCTTGATGCAGCGGAAGAAGTCAGCACCCATGGTGTCCATCTTGTTGACGTACACCATACGGGGAACCTTGTACTCATCAGCCTGACGCCAGACGGTCTCAGACTGGGGCTCGACACCACCCTTAGCAGCCAGAACGGTCACAGAACCGTCCAGCACGCGCAGGGAACGCTGAACCTCAACAGTGAAGTCCACGTGGCCCGGAGTGTCGATGATGTTGATGCGGTGACGGTTCTTCTTGAATGCAACCGGATCCTTCTGGGTCTCAGAGTGGCTCCAGTAGCAGGTGGTAGCAGCGGAAGTGATGGTGATACCACGCTCCTGCTCCTGAACCATCCAGTCCATGGTAGCGCCGCCATCATGAACTTCGCCGATCTTGTGGTTGATGCCGGTGTAGTACAGAATACGCTCGGTAGTAGTAGTCTTACCAGCATCGATATGGGCCATAATGCCGATATTTCTCGTCATCTGAAGAGAAACTTCTCTGGGTGTAGCCATGAAATTAACCTCCTACAGAACAGATCAATAACGGAAATGAGCGAAAGCCTTGTTAGCTTCTGCCATCTTGTGAGTATCCTCACGCTTCTTCACGGCGTTGCCGGTGTTGTTGGCAGCATCCATGATTTCAGCAGCCAGACGCTGAGCCATGGTCTTCTCACCACGGCTGCGGCTGTAGGCAGTCAGCCAGCGCAGACCCAGGGTCTCGCGGCGAGCCGGGCTGACTTCCAGGGGAACCTGGTAGTTAGCACCGCCAACGCGGCGGGTCTTGCACTCGAGGCTGGGCATGATGTTCTCCATCGCCTTCTCGAAAGTCTCCAGAGGATCGTTGCCGGTCTTCTCCTGAATCATGGAGAAAGCCTCGTAAACGATCTTCTGAGCGACGCCCTTCTTGCCATCCAGCATCACGCTGTTGACCAGGCGAGTGACCATCTTGGAATTGTAAATAGGATCAGCTAAGACATCGCGCTTAGCAATGTTACCTCTTCTAGGCATCTTTCTTCCCTCCTTCACAGAATGATATCATCGGTACTCGAAAGTAATAAAACTCCCGTTGTGTCACAAAGAGCTGACCTTTACATAAACTGTTGCCCTCCGCTTTTAAAAGCGGACTTGTTATTTATATAATGGAAAGCCGTTTATGGCGGTTCGTTCCTCAATTACTTCTTTGCAGCACCGGCCTTAGGACGCTTTGCGCCGTACTTGGAGCGGGCCTGGTTACGGCCTGCCACACCCTGAGTATCCAGGGTACCACGGATGATGTGGTAACGCACACCGGGCAGGTCCTTAACACGGCCGCCACGGATCAGCACGACGGAGTGCTCCTGCAGGTTATGGCCGATACCGGGAATGTAAGAGGTGACCTCGATACCATTCGTGAGGCGGACACGAGCAACCTTACGCAGAGCAGAGTTGGGCTTCTTGGGGGTCATGGTACGAACAGCAGTGCAGACACCACGCTTCTGGGGGCTGTTCAGATCAGAATACTGTTTCTTCTGAGAATTGTAGCTCTTCAGCAGTGCGGGAGCGGTGCTCTTGGTAGCCAGAACCTGACGGCCCTTGCGTACAAGCTGGTTAAAAGTAGGCATTTTGTTTCTCCTTTCTTAATGATGAACATCGGATATTTTCCGACTTTTTTGCCGCACTATCCCCATGAGGGACGCGCAACAGTTATATAATACTCGCTTTGCAGGCGGATGTCAACAGTTTTTGCAAAGTTTTTTGTATTTATTCCAGATTTTTTCTTTTGGCGTTTTTCCGATGCAAAAAGTGCCTTTTCCCTCCCCTGCTCATGCATTCTGGCACACAAAAACCGCCCTGCAGGCGGGCAGCCCACAGAGCGGTTTGCTATTTATGATTCAAAAGAAGTTCAACTTACTGTGCAGCAGCTGCCAGTTCCGCAGCGATCTCTGCATCGCGCTCAGCCTCACGGTTCTTCAGATCCTCACGGACTTCCGGCAGACCGGTACCGGCGGGGATCAGCTTACCGATGATGACGTTCTCCTTCAGGCCGGCCAGCGGATCGACCTTGCCCTTGATGGCGGCTTCGGTCAGCACGCGGGTGGTCTCCTGGAAGGATGCAGCAGACAGGAAGGAGTCGTTTGCCAGAGCAGCCTTGGTGATGCCCAGCAGCACCTGCTGATACTCGACCAGCTTCAGACCCTCTTCGCCAGCGTCGATGCGCTTCTGCAGATCGGCATTGATGTTCTCCACTTCCAGACGGCTTGCCAGAGCACCGCCGATCAGGTTGGAAGAACCGGAGTCGGTCACGCGCACCTTGCGGCACATCTGACGGACGATGACTTCGATATGCTTATCGTTGATCTCAACGCCCTGCAGACGGTAAACCTTCTGGACCTCGTTGATGAGGTAGTTCTGAACGTCTTCCAGACCCTTGATGGCCAGGATATCCTGCGGATACAGAACGCCTTCGCGGGTAATGATGTCGCCCTTTTCCACACGGTCGCCCGGCATCACGCGTGCGTGCTGGGTGAACGGGATGGAGTAGCTCTTCACGACCTCGGCACCGTTCTCGTCCTTGCCGGTCACCTTGATGACGACGTTCTTCTTGGTGTCGTCCTGAGAAACGACACCGGAGATCTCGCTCATGATGGCCATGCTCTTGGGACGGCGGCTCTCGAACAGCTCCTCAACACGGGGAAGACCCTGCGTGATGTCCTCGGCCGATGCGATACCGCCGGTATGGAAGGTACGCATGGTCAGCTGGGTACCGGGCTCGCCGATGGACTCTGCAGCGATAACGCCGACAGACTCGCCCAGACGGACCGGCTCGCCGTTCGCCATATCGGAACCATAGCAGCGTGCGCAGACACCGGTCTTTGCACGGCAGGTCAGCAGGCTGCGGATCTTCAGCTTGGTGATGCCGGCAGCCTCGATCTCGTTTGCATCGTACAGGTCGATCATCTTGCCTTCCGGCACGATCACCTTTCCGGTGACGGGGTTGACCACATCGCCCACAGCAAAGCGGCCGATCAGACGTTCACGGAAGCTCTCGATCTTCTCCTTGCCCTCGTGGATCTCAGAGACCCACAGGCCGTCGGTGGTGCCGCAGTCGATCTCGCGGACGATCACGTCCTGAGAGACATCGACCATGCGGCGGGTCAGGTAACCGGAGTCAGCGGTACGCAGAGCGGTATCGGCCAGACCCTTACGAGCACCACGGGCAGAGACGAAATATTCCAGAATATTCAGACCTTCACGGTAGTTGGCACGAATGGGCATCTCGATGGTGTGGCCGGCGGTGTTTGCCAGCAGGCCGCGCATACCGGCCAGCTGCTTGATCTGGTTCATAGAACCACGTGCACCGGAGTCTGCCATCATATAGATCTCGTTGTCCTTGGGCAGGTTGTCTGCCAGAGCCTTGGAGACCTTATCGGTGGTTGCCTGCCAGATGGCAATGGTCTGGTTGTAACGCTCGTTATCGGAGATCAGGCCGCGGTTGAACAGCTTGCCGACCTTGGCGATCTGCTGGTCAGCCTCAGCGATCAGCTCCTGCTTCTGCGGCGGGATCACAGCGTCGCACACAGCGACAGAGATTGCAGACAGAGTGGAGTACTTGTAGCCCTGAGCCTTGATGGAGTCCAGCATCTTTGCACACTTGCGGGTGCCGTTGCGGGTCATGCAGCGGGAGATGATGTCGGGCAGGGTCTTCTTGGTCACGCGGAAGCTGACCTCGTACTCCAGCCAGTGCTCGGGATCGGTACGGTCGATATAGCCCAGGTTCTGAGGAACGGGGTTATTGAAGATGATGCGGCCGACGGTGGCATCCACCAGGCCGGTGCGCTCCACGCCGTCAATGGTCATGGTGCGGCGCACCTTGATGGGTGCGTGCAGGGTGACGATGTGCTCTGCATAAGCCATCAGAGCCTCGTTCTCGTCGCGGAACACCTTGCCTGCGCCCTCGTCGTTCTCGCGGACGGTGGTCAGGTAGTAGCTGCCCAGGATCATATCCTGAGTAGGCACGGTAACAGGTGCGCCGTCAGAAGGCTTCAGCAGGTTGCCGGAAGCCAGCATCAGCATCTTGGCCTCGCGGCAGGCATCCTCGCCCAGAGGCAGATGAACTGCCATCTGGTCGCCGTCGAAGTCGGCGTTGAATGCGGTACATGCCAGCGGATGCAGCTTGATTGCACGGCCCTCCACCAGCACCGGGTTAAAGGCCTGAATGCCCAGACGGTGCAGGGTAGGTGCACGGTTCAGCAGAACGGGATGGCCCTTGATGACGGTCTCCAGGCTGTCCCATACCTCGGGCTTTGCACGCTCCACCATCTTGCGTGCGGACTTGATGTTGTTGGCAATGCCCTTCTCCACCAGATCCTTCATGACAAAGGGCTTGAACAGCTCCAGAGCCATTTCCTTGGGCAGACCGCACTGATCCATCTTCAGCTCAGGGCCGACGACGATAACGGAACGGCCGGAGTAGTCAACACGCTTGCCCAGCAGGTTCTGACGGAAGCGGCCCTGCTTGCCCTTCAGCATATCAGAAAGGCTCTTCAGCGCGCGGTTGTTGGGGCCGGTGACCGGACGGCCACGGCGGCCGTTGTCGATCAGGCTGTCAACTGCTTCCTGCAGCATACGCTTCTCGTTGCGCACGATGATGTCGGGAGCACCCAGCTCCAGCAGGCGGCGCAGACGGTTGTTGCGGTTGATGACGCGGCGATACAGGTCGTTCAGGTCGGAGGTGGCGAAACGGCCGCCGTCCAGCTGGACCATGGGGCGCAGGTCAGGCGGCAGAACGGGCAGCACATCCATGACCATCCACTCGGGGCGGTTGCCGGAAATGCGGAAAGCCTCCACCACTTCCAGACGCTTGAGGATGCGCACACGCTTCTGGCCGGAGGACTTTTCCACCTCAGCGGTCAGCTCTGCGCTCAGCTGATCCAGGTCGATCTCCTTCAGCAGCTCCTGGATGGCCTCGGCACCCATAGCAGCCTCGAACTCATCACCGTAGTGGTCGCGCATCTCGCGGTACTCGCTCTCGGTGAGCAGCTGCTTCTTCTCCAGACGGGTAGCGCCCGGATCGGTGACGATATAGCTTGCAAAGTACAGCACCTTCTCCAGCAGGCGGGGGCTGATGTCCAGCATCAGGCCGATGCGGCTGGGGATGCCCTTGAAGTACCAGATGTGGCTGACAGGAGCGGCCAGCTCAATGTGGCCCATGCGCTCACGGCGGACCTTGGCCTTGGTGACCTCAACGCCGCAGCGGTCGCAGATCTTGCCCTTGTAGCGGATGCGCTTATACTTGCCGCAGTGGCACTCCCAGTCCTTGGTAGGTCCAAAAATGCGCTCGCAGTACAGGCCGTCGCGCTCCGGCTTCAGGGTGCGGTAGTTGATGGTCTCGGGCTTCTTGACCTCGCCGTAGCTCCAGTTGCGGATCTGCTCCGGGGAGGCAAGGCCGATCTTGATGGAATCGAAAACGTTGTTTTCCATGAAACGAACCCTTTCTTAATCTCTAGTTGTCTCGATGATACAGGCGGCTTTTCTTTTCTCAGATCACAGGCCCTTCTCCCCTGCCGCAGCACGCGGACAGGAGCCAGAAGGTCTGTGTTTGTTCATCTGGATCAGAAATCCACTTCGTCAGAGGAAGCCGGAGCCTCGGCACCGGAGTTATTGTCCTCCAGCACGGAAGGATCATCGAAACCGGCATCGGCGTCCTTAATGTTATAATCGTTGAGCAGTTCGCTCTCCTGCACCACAGTCTCGGTGCCGGCCACATCGCGCATGTCAAAGCCGGTCTCTTCGTCGTCGAAGTTCTGGCGCATGTCGATCTCGTTGCCGTCCTTATCCTGCACGACAACGTCCAGACCCAGAGACTGCAGTTCCTTGAGCATAACGCGGAAGGACTCGGGGATACCCGGCTGCGGGATGGGCTCGCCCTTGACGATGGCCTCGTAGGTCTTGACACGGCCCTCGACGTCATCGGACTTGACGGTCAGGATCTCCTGCAGGGTGTAAGCAGCACCGTAAGCTTCCAGTGCCCAGACTTCCATTTCGCCGAAGCGCTGGCCGCCGAACTGGGCCTTGCCGCCCAGAGGCTGCTGGGTGACCAGAGAGTAGGGGCCGGTGGAACGTGCATGGATCTTATCATCGACCAGGTGATGCAGCTTGAGGTAGTACATATAGCCGACGGTGACGCGGTTGTCGAACTTCTCACCGGTACGGCCATCGTAAACGGTGGTCTTGCCGTCGCGGTCCAGCTCGATCTTGGAGAAGTCGATGATGTGGCCCTTCTCGCCCATGATCTTGGGGAGCTTAGTGGGATATGCAGGTGCATTCTCACCGTGCCACATCTCGCGGGCGGTATCAAAGGTATCGCCGATGTCGTTCTCACGAGCGGAGTCAAAGACGGGGGTCATGACCTTGATGCCGCATGCCTTGGCAGCGTAGCCCAGGTTGACTTCCAGCACCTGACCGATGTTCATACGGGAAGGCACGCCCAGGGGGTTCAGCACAATGTCCAGCGGGGTGCCGTCGGGCAGGTAGGGCATGTCCTCCTGCGGCAGAATGCGGGAAACGACACCCTTGTTGCCGTGACGGCCTGCCATCTTATCGCCGACGCTGATCTTACGCTTCTGAGCGATATAGCAGCGGACGACTTCACGCACACCGGGCTGCAGCTCGTCGCTGTTCTCCGGGGTGAACACCTTGACATCCACGATGATGCCGTATGCGCCGTGGGGCACACGCAGAGAGGTATCACGCACTTCGCGTGCCTTCTCACCGAAGATGGCGCGCAGCAGGCGCTCCTCAGCGGTCAGCTCAGTCTCGCCCTTCGGGGTGACCTTACCGACCAGGATATCGCCGCTCTTGACCTCGGCACCGATGCGGATGATGCCGCGCTCGTCCAGATCCTTCAGAGCATCCTCAGAAACGTTGGGGATGTCGCGGGTGATCTCTTCGGGTCCCAGCTTGGTGTCGCGGCTCTCGGTCTCGTACTCTTCAATATGAATAGAGGTGTACACGTCCTCGCGCACGATCTTCTCGTTCAGCAGGACGGCGTCCTCGTAGTTGTAGCCTTCCCAGGTCATGAAGCCGATCAGAGCGTTCTTGCCCAGAGAGATCTCACCGTTGCGCATTGCGGGGCCGTCGGCCAGAACCTGACCAGCCTTGACGCTCTCGCCCACTTCCACAATGGGGCGCTGGTTGATGCAGGTGCCTGCGTTGGAGCGGGCGAACTTGACCAGAGGATAATCCTCCAGCTCGCCCTTGTTATTACGCACAACAACGTGATCGGCATCCATCTTCTCCACGATACCGTCGTTCTTGGCCAGAACTGCGGTGCCGGAGTCGGTAGCAGCCTTATACTCCATACCGGTAGCAACGATGGGCTGCTGGGTGACCATCAGAGGCACTGCCTGACGCTGCATGTTGGAACCCATCAGAGCACGGTTACAGTCATCGTTCTCCAGGAAGGGGATGCAGGCGGTAGCAACAGAAACCATCATTCGCGGAGAAACGTCCATGTAATCGACTTTCTCTGCGTCAATTTCCAGGATCTCGTCGCGGCGGCGGGCAGACACGCGGGGACGGACGAAGTGCTTGCCTTCATCCAGCGGCTCGTTGGCCTGTGCCACAACGTACTCGTCCTCAACGTCAGCGGTCATATACTCCACTTCGTCGGTGACGACCTGATCGATCAGACGGCCGTTCTCGTCGTAGGTCTTCTTCACCTTGCGGTAAGGAGCTTCCACGAAGCCGTACTCGTTGATCTTGGCGTAGGATGCCAGATAGGAGATCAGACCGATGTTGGGGCCTTCAGGGGTCTCGATGGGGCACATACGGCCGTAGTGGCTGTAGTGAACGTCGCGAACCTCGAAACCTGCGCGGTCACGGCTCAGACCGCCGGGGCCCAGAGCAGACAGACGGCGCTTGTGGGTCAGCTCGGCCAGAGGGTTGTTCTGGTCCATGAACTGAGACAGCGGAGAAGAACCGAAGAACTCCTTGATGGCGGCCACCACAGGACGGATGTTGATCAGTGCCTGCGGGGTGATGACGCTCTGATCCTGGCTCTGCAGGGTCATGCGCTCACGGATCACGCGCTCCATGCGGGAGAAGCCGATGCGGAACTGGTTCTGCAGCAGCTCACCCACACTGCGGATGCGGCGGTTGCCCAAGTGGTCGATATCATCGGTGGTGCCGATGCCGTGGGCCAGACCGTTCAGGTAGTTGATGGAAGCAAAGATATCGGCAACGGTAACGGTGCGGCCGATCAGCTGGTCGTGATTGCGGCGCAGCATCTCCTTCTGCTCTTCCACATCGGAAGTGGTGTCGAGGATCTTCTTGATCTCGTCAAAGGAGCAGCGCTCGTTGATGCCGCACTCCTTCACATCAAAGGAGAAGAAGCCCTGAGCGTCCACGCAGCCGTTGGTGATGACCTTGACCTTCTTGCTCTCTTCCTTCAGAGGATCATCGACCTTCAGAACCACCAGATTCACACCGGCATTGTCGGCCTTCTCAGCCAGCTCGCGGTTGATCTTGGCACCGGCCTCGATCAGGATCTCGCCGGTCAGCGGGTCTACCACGTTCTCAGCGGCCACCTGGCCGGTGATGCGGCGGGCCAGAGACAGCTTCTTGTTCATCTTATAGCGGCCGAAACGAGACAGGTCGTAACGGTGCGGGTCGAAGAACAGCATGTTGATCTGGCTGGTAGCGGATTCCACCGTGGGAGGCTCGCCGGGACGCAGCTTGCGGTAAACTTCCAGCAGGCCCTCATCCTGGTTCTTGGTGGTATCCTTTTCCAGAGTAGCGAGGATGCGCTCATCGTCGCCAAAGAAGTTCAGGATGTCCTCGTTGGTGGACAGACCCAGTGCACGGCACAGCACGGTGACGGGCAGCTTGCGGTTCTTATCGATACGAACATAGAACACGTTGGAAGCATCGGTCTCGTACTCCAGCCATGCACCGCGGTTGGGGTTCATGGTGGCGCTGTACAGGTCGTTGCCCACCTTATCCTTGGCATCGCCGTAGAACACGCCGGGAGAACGCACCAGCTGGCTGACGATGGCACGCTCTGCACCGTTGATCACAAAGGTGCCGGCATCGGTCATCAGCGGGAAATCGCCCATGAAGATCTCCTGATCCTTCACCTCGCCGGTCTCCTTGTTCAGCAGACGGGCGGTGACGCGCAGGGGTGCTGCATAGGTCACGTCGCGCTCTTTGCACTCCTTGATGCTGTACTTCGGTTCCTTATCCAGGCGGAAGTCCACAAAGCTCAGTGCCAGATTGCCGGTGTAGTCCTCAATGGTGCCGATATCGTGGAAGACCTCTTTCAGGCCCTCGTCCAGGAACCACTGGTAAGAGTTCTTCTGGACCTCGATCAGGTTCGGCATACTGATGACTTCGTCGATGTGGGAGAAGCTCATGCGCTCGGTTTTGCCGAGCTTTACGGGCTTGACTTTCATCATAAAATCAACCACTCCTTACTTTTATACTCTACGGGATGTCGTATACACGGGTCAAATTTGAGCAGACACACATAATTCGACCCGCGTCGAAGAGAACGTTTCGGCGTTTTTTACAAACTTTCCGGTTTGACCCGTTCCGCTGCCGCCTGTACATTCCCCTTTTTGGCGCACTAGTCCATTATGTGATACTAATGTAGTATACACCCGAAAAGTCCTGTTGTCAAGCCATTTTTCAGTTTTTTACCAAAATAAAATCATTTTTCTTTTTGTTTTGGTACGCCCGGCAGCGTGTTGCATTTTGCCATTTGGGGGCTTGATTTTTTTATTTTGCACGTTCCTGTTCACAACCCCCTTGTGCAATTTGTCTATCTTTGCTCTTGTGTTTTGTAGTACGACTTTTACAGTTGGATATGCCGTTTTCCTTTGCGGCTCTTCATCGTGAAAAAGCAGCTCAGAAAAGCCCGCAGGCTTTTCTGAGCTGCAACTATAAAATGTTTCCTTTAATATTGTCAAAGCGCACGCGGCGGCAATTAAAATCGTTCACTCGTCCAAGTAATCCCGCAGGCGCTTCGCCCGGCTGGGATGCCGCAGCTTGCGCAGGGCCTTGGCTTCGATCTGCCGCACACGCTCCCGCGTCACGTTGAACTCCCGGCCCAGCTCTTCCAGCGTGCGGGCACGGCCATCCTCCAGCCCGAAACGCAGGGTGATGACCCGCTCCTCCCGGGGCGTCAGGCTTTTGAGCACGCTGAACAGTTCCCGCCGCAGCAGCTGCCGACCCGCTTCATCCGCCGGGATGCCCGCCTCTTCATCCTGAATAAAATCTTCCAGATGGGCATCCTCTTCCTCGCCCACCGGTGTTTCCAGGCTGATGGGGTCCTGCGCCAGCTGCAGAAGCTCCCGCACCCGGTCCGGTTCCATATCCAGCTGTACGGCGATCTCCTCCACCGTGGGCTCCCGGCCATTTTTGCGCAGCAGGTCACCTGCCGTCTTTTTGACCCGGTTGATGCTTTCCACAAGGTGCACCGGAATGCGGATCGTTCTCCCCTGATCCGCAATGGCCCGGGTGATGGATTGCCGGATCCACCAGGTGGCGTAGGTGGAAAAGCGGAAGCCGCGCTCCGGTTCAAACTTTTCTGCCGCCTTCATCAGGCCGAGGTTGCCTTCCTGGATCAGGTCGAGGAAGGGCAGGCCCCGCCCGGCATAGCGCTTTGCCACCGACACCACCAGCCGCAGGTTGGCTTCGCTTAATTTCCGGCGGGCGTCCTCGTCACCGGCCTGTGCGGCGCGGGCAAGTGCAGTTTCCTGTTCACTCGTCAGCAGCGGCACCCGGCCGATCTCTTTTAAATAGGTCTTTACCGGGTCGTCCAGCATCACACCTTCGGCAGAGAGCTCATGTTCCAGCCTGCCGATCTGGTTCTCATCCAGTGCAGGCAGTTCGGCATCCTCTTCCGCCAGATGCACCCCTCTGGCTTCCAGTGCGGTGTACAGCTCGTCCAGCTGTGCCACATCGTAGTCCTGTTCGTCCATGGCTCGGCTGATCTGTTCCGGCGTCAGGGTGTGGCGGCGGGCATGGGAAGCCAGCATCCGAGCCAATTCCTCCGTTTGCGACAATTTCTGCATGATTCCTGCTCCTTTCCTCTCCTGCTCCAGCCGGAGGGGAAAGCGGGGATCATTCTTCCACAGGCATATTTCCCTGCTTTTTTTCGCGCATCGACTGGATGAAGTTCTTCAACTGTTCATCAGACATGTTTGCTGCTTTGCTTGCCACAGGCATCCCGCGGGCAATGCGGTCCAGATACAGCCGGATATCGTCCGGCGTGCAATTCACATCGCTGTATTGTGCCGCAAGATGGCTCAATTCATTCAGCGCTTCTTCGCTCACAAACGCACGCAGGGTGGTCAGGCTGATCTCAATGCCCTCCTGCCGGCAGCGCAGCATGGCTTCAAACAGCTCCTTCTGCTGCGGCTGAATGAACTGCTCTGCGCTTACCTGCCCCTGCACAAAATCAATGTAGTGCGGCTCCCGCAGCATGGCTGCCAGCAGGCGCTGCTGTGCGCTGGCAATGCCCAGTGCCTGTGCACCGCCCGCATTATAGGAGGGCTTGATCCGGTCCATCTCGCCGGAATGCAGGATCTCGTTCTTCTTCTCCCAGCGGCGCTTGCTGTTTGCCTTTTTCACGGCCGATTCCAGCTGGGTCATGATGGCGGTTTTGGAAATGTTCGTTTCCTCCGCAAGACGCCCTGCGTACACCTCCTGCTCGGTGGGGCTGGAACGCTCGGCCAGCATCTCCACAGCTTCCTTGACATACTCCAGCCGCTGAGCATCCTGTGCCAGATCATACTTATCCCGCAGACGCTTCAGCCGGAAGTCCAGTGCGTTGCCCACGCCGTCCAGCAGGGCCTTGAACCGTTCGGCACCATACTTTTTAATATATTCGTCCGGGTCCTTTGCTCCGGGGATCTGCAGCACGCCCACCTTCACCGGGCTGTTGCGGAACATTTCCAGCGAGCGCAGTGTGGCCTTCTGGCCGGCTTCGTCCGAGTCGTAGCTCAGGATCACCTCATCGGCGTACTCGCTGATGAGCCGCACCTGATCCGGCGTCAGGGCCGTACCGCAGGCACACACGGCAGTATCGATGCCCGCCTGATGCATACTGATGACGTCCATATAGCCTTCGCACAGCACGAACCGGCGGGATGCACTGCGCTTTGCGATCTGCAGTGCAAACACCGTCTCCGACTTGTGGTACACCAGCGTTTCCGGGCTGTTGACGTACTTGGGTTTGGAATCGTCCAGCACACGGCCGCCAAACGCGATGATGTTGCCGCGCAGGTCAAAAATGGGGGTCATCACCCGCTTCCAGAACAGGCAGTAGATTCGGCCAGACGCACTGCGTTTGAACAGACCGCTGGCGTCCAGTTCCTGCTGGTTATAGCCCTTATCACGCAGGAACTGGTACAGGGCCTGGCCATCGTTGGGCGCATAGCCCAGGCCGAACCGGACGATGGTCTTATCGTCCAGGCCGCGGCGGCGCCAGTAAGCACGGGCCTGCCGGGCTTCCTCTACGGTGGAGTTCAGGCAGGCGTGGAAGAAGCGGGCCGCCTCCTTGTTCATAGAGAGGATGCGGCTGCGCATCCGGCCCGTTTTGTCGTCCTCCTGCGGCTCCGGCATACCAGCCCGCGCTGCCAGCATCTTGACGGCCTCCGGGTAATCGATGCTGTTGATCTTTTTGGTAAAGGTGATGGCGTCACCGCCCGCACCGCAGCCAAAGCAGTAAAAGCTCTGGGTATCCGGGTAGACATAGAATGACGGCGATTTCTCGCTGTGGAAGGGGCACAAGCCGCCGTACAGCCTGCCCTTGCGCTTGAGCTGCACATAACTGCCCACCAGCTCCACAATGTCGGTGCGGCGGGTCAGTTCTTCAATGTATTCGTGTGGGATCATGGATCTTTCAAACGACCTTTCGGATTTATAGGACATGCCACTTCTGCGGCACAAAGAGTTCTTCAAAGGTTCGGATGGCAAATTCATCGCTCATGCCGCTGATATAATCGGTGACGGCACGTTCCCTGCCCTCCTGATAGGCCAGCTGCACATAGAAATTGGACATCCGGTCCACGTGGTTCAGGTAGTAATCGTACAGTTCGCCGATCACCTTGTCCACCTTCTGTTCCTCGCGCTTGGCAGTCTTGTCCACGTACACGGTGGAGTACATGAAGTCCCGCAGGGCCAGAAACGCCTCGTTCTCCTCCGCGCCTACCTTTACATCTCCATCGCTGTTGGCAAGGATGCTGTTGATCATGGTTGTGATGCGGGCAGACTTGGTCTGGCCCAGCACCGCCGTACAGTCCTTCGGCAGGATATCCGGGTCCAGCACACCTGCACGCACTGCGTCCTCGATATCGTGGTTTACGTAGGCGATCTGATCCGCCATGCGCACGATGCGGCCTTCCGGCGTTGCGGCCCAGGTGCCTTTGGTGTGGGTCACGATGCCGTTGCGCACCTCCCAGGTCAGGTTCAGGCCCCTGCCGTCCTTTTCCAGCTTATCCACCACGCGCAGGCTCTGCATATAGTGCTTGAACCCGCCCGGGCAGAGCTGGTTCAGCGCCCGCTCACCCGCATGGCCAAAGGGTGTGTGGCCCAGGTCATGTGCCAGGCTGATGGCTTCGGTCAGGTCTTCATTGAGCCGCAGAGCGCGGGCAATGGTGCGGGCGATCTGCGAAACTTCCAGCGTGTGGGTGAGCCGGGTGCGGTAAAGGTCGCCTTCCGGCGAAAGGAACACCTGAGTCTTCTGCTTGAGACGGCGAAACGCTTTGCAGTGCAGCACACGGTCGCGGTCCCGCTGGAATACGGGCCGGATGGGATCCTGTTCCTCCGGCGTCGCACGCCCGCGGCTCTCGTCGCTGAAAGTTGCCCACGGCGCAAAGGTCATGTGCTCGATTTCTTCGGTACGTTTGCGTACATCCATGCAGGATTCCCTCCCTTTTATCAGCATTCCCCCTCTCTTTTCCGGCACAGCCGATCCCAATTGCTGCGCCCGCGGCAATTGTAGCACACCCGGTCTGTCGAAGGGGGAAATTCCCTGTCGGTTCTCAAAATTTGCTTGCTTTTTTAAAATGGCGCATAGAACGGGTCAGACACACTCACCTGCGCACTGCCCCGCGTCAGCTCCCGCAGTTGTTCCAGCAGCGGGCCTTCGGTGTGTTCCGGCATCTGCCAGCTCAGGGTCACACGGTCGGTGAACTGCGGTGCGGCCTGCTTTGCCCCTGCGGCGTCGATCAGCAGCGAAGCCCGCTCGTACAGGGAATAGTCCACTGTCACACTCAGTTCTACCACACTGCGCACCGTAACCACCTCGGCGTTTTCCAGTGCGCGGGCCGTGGCTGTAGCGTAGGCACGCACCAGACCACCGGTACCCAGCAGTACACCGCCAAAATAGCGGGTCACCACCACGATCAGGTCGGTCAGGCCGCTGTGCTGCAGCACCTCCAATGCCGGTGTGCCCGCCGTCTTGGCCGGTTCGCCGTCGTCGGAGTAGCGTTCCCGGTTGCCCTGCCGCAGGCGGTAGGCATACACATTGTGCCGCGCCGTGCGGTTGGCCGCACGCACCTGCTCCAGAAATGCCACAGCCGCTTCCTCGCTGTCCGCAAAGGAAAGCGACGCAATAAAGCGGCTCTTTTTTTCTTCATATTCTCCCACAGCTGTGCCGCGGATGGTGCGGTAATCCTCCACTGTTGTTCCTCCTGCCTGTTATTCAAACTAAGTATAACATAAATCCACTTTTGTGCAACTGCCGGTGGATGCGTTTTCGCATTCTCTGCGCCAGATGCCGTTCCTTCATTTCTGAAAAAGTGCAATAAAAAATCGGCCAAGCCCTGCGGCTCAGCCGATTTTTTAAGAAGAAAGCAGATGATCACTTGGTAAAGAGCTGGATCCACTGGTGGCCCCAGGTGCTGGAGCTGTTGTAGTAGTAGCCAACACCCATTGCACGGGCTTCGGGATCCAGGATGTTTGCGCGATGGCCTTCGGAGTTCATCCATGCCTTCACGACTTCTTCGGGAGAGACGCTGCCCCATGCGGCATTTTCACCGGCAGCAGCATCGGTCACGTTGTATTCACCCAGCACGGTGTACCACTTGGTACCATTAGGACGGACATGAGAATTGACGGTTGCGATCTCTTCGGCACGCTGCTGAGCAGCTGCGGTGAGCTTTGCATCGCCCATGACCAGGGGCTGCAGGCCGTACTTTGCGCGCTCTGCATTGACCAGATCCAGAACTGCCTGACGGTAGTCGCTGGTGTAGGAATTTTCAGGGTAAGAGAAGATCAGCACCCAGTAGTTATTGTAGGCGCCGCCTTCGTAGTGGCCCACGCTCATGGTGGTTGCATCCGCGTTCAGGATGCGCTCACGGGCGAAATCGAGGTTCATCCACTGATCCATTGCTGCGCTGGGAGTAGAAACGCCGGCCATGTAGTTCTCGCCGACAGACACATCACCGATGCCGTTCTCTGCAAAAACGGTGAAATCACGCTGACCATTGGGACGAACGTAGGAGTAAGAAACTGCCAGCTCTTCGGCACGCTCCTGAGCGGCACCGTTGCGGCTGCTGTCGCCCAGCTGAACCGGCTTCAGGCCAGCCTTGGCACGCTCGCTGTTGACCAGACGGAGAAACTCATTCTGGTAAACATCTTCCTGGAAGGAATTTTCCTCTTCGATCACGGAAGCGGTCTCAGCCTGCGCTGCGCTTGCAGTAACGGGCTTGAAGGATGCAGCACCAAAAACCACAGCCAGTGCCATTGCTGCTGCGGCGATATTCTTCATGGTGCGCATCTCGAACTTCATAAGACATCCTCCGTAAGCTTTTTGCATATAAAAGCTTGTTTGCATTTGTGACGGTTTGTCTTGCAGCCTGTCTGCAACGTTTCCGTTTCACAACTGCAACTCTTGTGTCACAAGAGTATCACAGAAGTGCCTCATCGTCAAGAGGTTTGGGTCGATTTTTCCGAGAAAAAATACAAAAAAGCCAAATTTTCTGCTCAAAAAAGCGTTTCACAAGTGTAACAAGCGCATCACAAACGCCGTTTTACAGTTACGAACGTGTTGCACTTCACCGTTTTCGAGGATGTTTCATCACACATTCAGTGTTGCAGTTTGTGTTGCAGTGCCGCTAGATGTGATGTTTGCGGTGCATATTTTAGAATATTTATTCATTTAAATGCATATCAGAAGTGTAACAGAATGCGTGTGCTTTTTGAGCCCCATTTTTTCGGTTCCTTCATCACCCACACCCGCATCCGTTCTCCGGAACCGCCGCAAAAAAGAACAACCGGAAGGAACGCTGCTCTCACAGCTCCCCTTCCGGTTGGTTTCTCTTATAATAAGGTATTTTCTTTTCTGCGCTTTGCCGGAGTCTTATCTGTGATCCGCCGCTTCTCCTGCAAGCAGCTGCTTTAAGAAGCGCAGCTGCCCGCCGCACAGCACCACCTGCACCTCGCTGTCGGTCAGATCCAGCACTGTTTCAAAGGCAAAGCCCCTGGTCTTGTCCTGCACGGTCACCCGGCGGGATGCGATCTGCGCCCGGAAGTCCTCGATTTCCAGCACATCTTCCTGCCCGATACGGTCGTAATCAGCCGGGTCGGCAAACAGCATCGGCACGATGCCATGGTTCACCAGATTGCCCTTATGGATGCGGGCAATGCTTTTGGCAATGACGCATTTCACGCCCAGATACATCGGATTGATGGCCGCGTGTTCGCGGGAGGAGCCCTGCCCGTAGTTCTCACCGCCCACGATGATGCTCTTACCCATTGCCTTCGCCCGGGTGGCAAAGTCCGGGTCGTAGCGGTGGTAGCAGTAACGGCTCATCAGCGGGATGTTGGAGCGCATACTGGAAAACTCCGCGCTGGCCGGGGTGATATCGTCGGTGGAGATGTTATCCCCCGCTTTCAGGCTGACCGGTGCTTCCAGATGATCCACAGGTACGTCCGACACCGGCAGCGGCTGGATGTTCGGCCCGCGCACAAGCTCCACCTGCGCTGCATCTTCCGGCGGCAGCGGCGGCAAAAGCATGGAATCATCCACAAGATAGCGCTCCGGCTCGTGAATCCCGGCAAGCTGCGCCACCTCCGGCCCCATCACATCCTCCGCCGAAGCAAAAGTGCCGCAGATGGCCGTAGCTGCTGCGCTCTCCGGGCTGACCAGATAGATCTTTGCGTTGGGATTGCCCGCACGGCCCTTGAAGTTGCGATTGGAAGTGCGCACTGCAATGCCATCGGTGGCAGGCGTCTGCCCGATGGCGCAGCAGGGCCCGCAGGCAATTTCCAGCATCCGGACGCCGGCGGCCATCAGCATATCAATGTAGCCGTCCCGCATCAGTTCCCGATAGGTCTGGCGGGAAGCAATGCCGCAGGTGCAGCTGACATTCTCGTTGACGTGATGTCCCCGGAACACCAGCGCTGCCTTTGCCACGTCGGCATAGCTGGTGTTGGTGCAGCTGCCAATGAACACCTGCTGCACCGGTTTCTTTTCTACCTGCCGCAGCGGCTTCACATTGTCCGGCTGGTGCGGGCAGGCCGCCAGCGGTTCCAGCGCAGACAGGTCCAGCTCGATCACTTCATCGTACACAGCACCCGGGTCGGGCAGCAGTTCAGTATAGGCCTCCGCCCGGTGCTGCGCAGTCAGAAACTTTTTCACCTGCGCGTCTGCCGGAAAGATGGAGCTGGTCGCGCCCATCTCTGCACCCATGTTGGCGATGGTAGCGCGCTGCGGCACTTCCAGCGTTTCCACACCGGGGCCGGTGTACTCATATACCTTTCCCAGCCCGCCCTTGATGCTCACCCGGCGCAGCAGTTCCAGAATGACCTCTTTTGCATTGACGCCCGGGCGCAGGCTGCCTGTGAGCCGGACATTGACCACCTTCGGCATCTTCAGCCGCATGGGCACGCCGGTCATGGCCGTGGCCACATCCATGCCGCCCACACCGATGCAGAGCATCCCGATGGCACCGCCATGCGGCGTGTGGCTGTCGCCGCCCATGCTGATCTTGCCCGGTGCGCCGAACCGTGCCATATGCACCGCGTGACAAATACCGTTGCCCGGACGTGAGACCCACACGCCAAACTTCCGGGCGGCCGACTGCAGGTAAATGTGGTCATCCGGTGTTTTGTGGTCGATGTAGAGCAGGTTATGGTCGAGATAGCTCACACTGCACTCGGTGCGAACCCTCGGCAGGCCAATGGCTTCAAAGGCCAGATAGGTCATTACCGCGTTGATGTCATGGGTCAGGGTCTGGTCTACCCGGAGAAAGACCTCCTCCCCGGGTGTCAGACTGCCCTTCACATAATGTGCCTCAATGATCTTCCGGGTCAGCGAACGGCCCTGCCCCGGCTTCTGCTCGCACTGTTCCAATCCGGTCCCCTCCTCAGAATTTATTGTGCCTTTATCCTACCGCCGCTGGCCGGCAAAAGCAAGCCCCCTGCCTTGCTTTTCCACACACAAAAAAAGAAGAGCGGCTCCGAAGAGCCGCCCTCCCACAATTCAGGCTATGTTATGAAATGTTATCGCGTCAGACGATCACTGAGCAGCCTTTGCTGCCTCGATCTGCTTGATGAGCTCAGGCACGACCTTGAACAGGTCGCCCACAATGCCGTAATCGGCCACACCGAAGATGGGTGCACCCTCATTCTTGTTCACGGCAATGATGCACTCAGAATCCTGCATACCAGCGGTGTGCTGGATAGCGCCGGAAATGCCCAGAGCAACGTAGATCTTGGGGTGGACGGTCTTACCGGTCTGACCAACCTGATGGTCAGCGGTCATCCAGCCTGCGTCGGTCACGGCACGGGAAGCACCCACGACGCCGCCGCCCAGAGCGGCTGCCAGCTGCTCGGCCAGCTCAATGCCCTTCTGGACATCCTTGCTGATGCCGCGGCCAACGGAAACGATCACGTCTGCGCCGATCAGATCGACCAGCTTCTCAGCTGCCTTCTCAACGCTCAGCACCTCGGTCTTGATGTCGTCAGCGGTCAGAGCGAATGCGGGCTTCACGATCTGGCAGGCATCGGCCTTAGCCTGATCGAAGGGAGCCTTCTTCATAACGCCGGGACGGACGGTGGACATCTGCGGACGGAAGCGGGGGCAGATGATGGTAGCCATCAGATGGCCGCCGAATGCGGGACGGGTCATCTTCAGGTTGCGGTCTTCCATATCGAACTTCTGCTTGGACAGGTCGATGGTGGAGCTCTCCTTCAGGAAGTCGATGTACTTTGCAGTGTCGATATCCAGATGGGTAGCATCAGCGGTCAGGCCGGTGTGCAGACGGGCAGCGCAGCGTGGGCCCAGGTCACGGCCGATGTTGGTTGCACCGATCAGCAGGACTTCGGGCTTGTACTCGTTGACCATGTCGCACACGACCTTGGCGTATGCATCGGTGGTGTAATCCTTCAGCAGGGGGCTTTCGCAGACCATGACCTTATCGGCACCATAGCCGCCCAGCTCCTTGGCAATGCCTTCCACGTTGTCGCCCAGCAGCAGGCCGGTGACCTCGCAGCCCAGTTCATCAGCCAGCTTGCGGGCCTCGCTCACCAGCTCGAAATCAGTGGGCATCAGTGCGCCCTGGCGCTGCTCGCAGAAGACCCATACGCCCTTGTATTCGTTAAAATCAGCCATTGTAATCCTATGCTCCTTTCATCAGATCAGGTGCTTCTTGGCCAGGATACCAGCCAGCTGTGCGGCAGTATCGTCGCCCTTCAGCATGGTGCCTGCGCCCTTCTGCGGAGGAGTGAAGGACTTAAAGACGTTCGTCGGAGAACCCTTCAGACCAATGGTATCGACCTCGATCAGCGGATCGTCCTTCAGTGCGTTGTAATCGAACACTTCCATCGGCTTGTCGTAGCAGGTGAAGATGCCGTTCACGCTCATGTAACGGGGCTGGTTCAGCTCCTTGATGCAGGTCAGCAGGCAGGGGGTCTGCACCTTGACCATCATGTAGCCGTCTTCCAGCATACGCTTCACGGTCAGGGTGTTGCCATCCTTCTGGATGTCGGCAACATAGGTGACCTGGGGCAGGTGCAGCTTTTCAGCGATCTGGGGGCCGACCTGAGCGGTATCACCATCGATTGCCTGACGGCCGCAGAACACAACGTCCTCGGGGCCGACGCCGATCTTGTTAACGGCAGCAGCCAGGATCTGGCTGGTTGCAAAGGTATCGGAACCGCCGAACTCACGGCCGGAGACCAGAACAGCCTTATCAGCGCCGCGGGCCAGCAGCTCACGCAGCATGCCTTCTGCCGGCGGAGGACCCATGGTAACAACAACCACTTCGCAGCCGGTAGCGTCCTTCAGCTTCAGAGCAGCCTCCAGAGCGTTCAGGTCATCGGGGTTGGTGATGGTAGCCATCGATGCACGGTCCAGAGTGCCATCGGGCTTGACGGACACCTTGCCGGAGGTATCAGGAACCTGCTTTACACAAACAATTGCTTTCATTGTAACTCTTGCCTCCCTTACTTCAGCAGCGCGCCGGAAATGACCATCATCTGCACTTCGCTGGTGCCCTCGTAGATCTCAGTGATCTTGGCATCACGCATCATGCGCTCGATGGGATAGTCACGGGTGTAGCCGTAACCGCCGAACAGCTGCAGGCAGCGGCGGGTCACATCGCTGGCGGTGCGGGCTGCGATCAGCTTAGCCTGAGCAGCCTCGACGCTGTAGCGGACCTTCTTGCCGTCCATTGCTTCCTGCTTCTTCAGAGCGGCAGCGTAGACCAGGTACTTTGCAGCTTCCACGCGGGCCTTCATCTCAGCCAGCTCGAACTGGGTGTTCTGGAATGCTGCGATGGGACGGCCGAACTGCTTGCGCTCCTTGACGTAAGCCACGGTCTCGTCCAGAGCGCCCTCGGCAATGCCCAGAGCCTGGGAAGCGATGCCGATACGGCCGCCGTCCAGAGTAGCCATAGCCAGCTGGAAGCCCTTGCCGCGCACGCCCAGCATACGATCCTTCGGGATACGGCAGTCCTCAAAGATCAGCTCACAGGTAGAAGAACCGCGAATGCCCATCTTGTCCTCAGCCTTGCCGACGGAGAAGCCCGGGTCGGTACGCTCCACGATGAAGGCAGAGCACAGCTTGGTGGGACGGCCCTTCTTGTCCAGCACATTGTCGGTGACGGCAATGACGATGAACACATCAGCGAAGCCTGCGTTGGTGATGAAGATCTTGGAACCGTTCAGCACCCAGCAGTCGTCTTCTTCCTTGGCAATGGTCTGCTGGCCCTGAGCATCGGTGCCGGCGCCCGGCTCGGTCAGGCCGAAAGCACCCAGCCACTCGCCGCTGCACAGCTTGGGCAGATACTTTGCCTTCTGCTCGGGAGTACCATTCTCATAAATAGGAGCAGCACACAGACTGGTGTGAGCAGAGACGATGACACCGGTGGTGCCGCAGACCTTGCTCAGCTCTTCCACTGCCATGACGTAGGACAGCACGTCGCCGCCTGCACCGCCCACAGAAGTGGGGAAATAAATGCCCATCATGCCAAGCTTGCCCATCTTCTCGACGGTCTCTTTGGGGAAGTACTCTTCCGCATCAACCTTCTTTGCCAGGGGCTTGACTTCGTTCTCAGCAAACTCGCGGTACATTTTCTGCACCATCTGCTGCTGCTTGGACAGAGTAAAATCCATCGCTATATCCTCCTAACGGGTCTTTTTCATTTACCGGAATTGCCCGGTGCAAACAAATTCCTCCCGGCCGCTTTCCCACGGTCGGGAGAAACGTTTATCAGAATTTACAGCTGGTCAACAGGGGTCTTGGTGCGGTCTGCGTTGTAAACGTAGAAGCCCTTGCCGCTCTTGCAGCCCAGGTTGCCGCCGCGAACCATCTTACGGATCAGCGGGCATGCACGATACTTGCTGTCGCCGGTCTCCTTGTACAGCACGTCCATGATGGCCAGGCAGATGTCCAGTCCGATGAAGTCGCCCAGTTCCAGGGGTCCCATGGGGTGGTTTGCACCCAGCTTCATAGCGGTGTCGATGCCGGCGATATCGGAAACGCCCTCCATCTTGATGAAGGCAGCTTCGTTGATCATGGGGATCAGGATGCGGTTGACGACGAAGCCTGCAGCCTCGTTGACCTGAACCGGCTGCTTGCCGATGGCAACGGAGATCTCCTTGATCTTCTCAACGGTCTCAGCAGGGGTGTTGCAGCCTGCGATGACCTCGATCAGCTTCATGCGGTCTGCGGGGTTGAAGAAGTGCATACCGACCAGAGGACGGTTGACGCCCTTGCCGATCTCGGTGATGGACAGAGAAGAAGTATTGGAAGCGAAGATGCACTCGGGCTTGCAGATCTTGTCCAGCTCGCCGAAGGTGGTCTGCTTGACCTTCATATCCTCAAAAGCAGCCTCAACGATCAGATCGCAGTCAGCGCACAGGTCTTCCTTCAGGCCCGGGGTGATGGCAGCAACGATGGCGTCTGCCTTTTCCTGGGTCATCTTGCCCTTAGCGACCAGCTTCTCGTAGCCCTTCTTGATCTTTGCCAGACCATTCTCGGCCCACTCCTGCTTGATGTCGCACAGAGCAACGGTGTTGCCCTCAACCTGTGCAAATGCCTTTGCGATGCCCTGGCCCATGGTGCCAGCGCCGATAACACCGATCTTCATAGGATATCTCTCCTTACTTAATCAATTATGTGTTTGATTCTCAAACATGATGTTGTCCTGCGGACAAATGATGTCTTGCTGCTTTGCTGCAAAATGATGTATGCCCGCGGGCATATGAAGAGCTTTTCCTCAATGCCCGCATTTCCGCACAGCGGAAACATCATGTGCGGAGCACACATCATGATTTTCAAAGAAAATCACATCATTCCATCATTTTTTAGTTGTTAGTAAACACAGCCTTGGGCTTCGGTTTCTCACGGCTCAGGAAGCAGGCCATGCCTTCCTTCTGGTCGTGGGTCTCGAAGCAGTCGCCGAACAGCTTTTCCTCGACCTCAACAGCCTTCTCAATGGGCAGGCTGATACCGTCGTTGATGGCCTTCTTGCAGTTGCGCACTGCAATGGGAGCGTTCTTTGCGATCTTGTTTGCCAGCTTCAGGACGTTCTCCATCAGCTCAGCCTGGGGATACACAGCGTTCACCAGACCGATGCGGTAAGCTTCGTCAGCCTTGATGTTCAGTGCAGAGTAGACCAGCTGCTTTGCCATGCCCATGCCCACCAGACGTGCCAGACGCTGGGTGCCGCCGAAGCCCGGGGTGATGCCCAGGCCGACTTCCGGCTGGCCGAACACAGCGTTATCGGAGCAGATGCGGATGTCGCAGCTCATTGCCAGCTCGTCTCCGCCGCCCAGTGCAAAGCCGTTGACGGCTGCAATGACGGGGATGGGGAAGCTCTCGATCATCAGGAACACATCATTGCCCAGCTTGCCGAAGGCTTCGCCCTCTGCCTTGGTCATGGTGCTCATGGAACCGATATCTGCGCCTGCAACGAAGCTCTTATCGCCTTCGCCGGTCAGGACGATGCAGCGGATGGTCTCCTGATCCACAGCCTCAAAAGCTGCCTTCAGGTCTGCCAGAACCTCGGGGTTCAGGGCATTCAGTGCCTTGGGACGGTCGATGGTGATGATCTCAACTGCGCCCTGCACCTCGGTTTTTACAAATGCCATTGTGAAAACCTCCAATTCAAATTTTCAGTTATCCAAAACAGCCCCCGGGCAGAGGGAAGGCTCTCCGGTTCCTCCCCTCGCCCGGGTCTGTCATTCAGTCAGGATTCCAAGAGGTGGAACTTAGTCCATCTCAACGATGGTAGCGCAGCCCATGCCGCCGCCGATGCACAGGGTAGCCAGACCCTTGTGAGCACCACGATGCTTCATAGCATACAGCAGGGTGACCAGGATACGAGCGCCGGAAGCGCCGACCGGGTGGCCCAGAGCGATTGCGCCGCCGTTGACGTTCAGCTTCTCCTTGTCAAAGCCCAGAGCCTCGCCGACAGCCACAGACTGTGCTGCGAATGCCTCGTTGGCCTCGATCAGGTCCATATCAGCAACGGTCAGGCCAGTCTTTGCCATGACCTTCTTGGTTGCAGCGATGGGGCCCAGACCCATGACTTCGGGCTCGACACCTGCCAAAGCGCCGCCGACCCA